>CAYXFU010000025.1:0-49711 GCA_964464375.1 uncultured Hyphomicrobiales bacterium | reverse complement strand
AAAGTGAAAAGGGACAATAAAAATGAAAATCGGTAATTTACGTTTCTAATAAAGAATATGTCCAATTTTTTAAATTTAAGGAAAATATGAAAAGAAATTCAAAAGCAGTATGGCAGGGAACCGGTAAAGACGGAGCTGGTCACGTAAGTACCCAAAGCGGTGTACAAAATCAAAATCAATATTCTTACAAATCAAGATTTGAACAGGGAATTGGTACTAATCCCGAAGAGCTCGTTGCCGCAGCTCATGCCGGATGTTTCTCTATGAAATTAGCATTTGTTATTGATGCCGCAGGTTTTAAAGCTGATATTCTTGAGACCGGCTGTGACATTGACCTCGTTGACGGCGCAATCATCGGATCTCATCTTACTTTAAGAGCAACAGTACCAGGCATATCACAAGAAAAATTCGATGAATGTGTTGCTGATGCAAAGACAAATTGTCCGATTTCAAAATTACTGAACACAAAGATATCAGTAGAAGCAACACTTGTGAATTAGGGTTTATATTGAATTTTCATTGTAAGCATTAATACTTTATTAGTTTTATTCTGGGAATTTACAAATCGTTAAATACATAGTATTCATTCGACGTTAGGAACTTTGAAATGAAACAAATTGTGAACTTGGAGAAAACAGTAATTGGCTAATATGTATAGAGTAAGGAAGATTTGGAGATTACTCGTCTAAGCGGCAAAGGAGACAAGTCAAAAAAGACTAAAGAATATTTTTGTTTTATTACCGTTTATATATTTATTAAACTTATGATTTAATCAGTCAGGAGTGCGAAAGTATTGTGAAACAATATAAAGTTTATGCAGATACTTCGGTTTTCGGTGGATGTTACGATGATGAATTTGAGGAAGCAAGCAAGATGTTCTTCAAATTAGTAAAGGACGGTTCATTCAAGTTGATCATTTCACCAATTTTATTAGCAGAATTAGCTGAGGCTCCAAAGGAGGTAAAACAAATCCTTTCTGATTTAACTCAGGATTTATTTGATTTTGTTGATTATACGCCTGAGGTGTCAGATCTTAGAGATAAATATCTTAGTGCTAAAGTACTGACTAATAAATCTAAAACAGACGCCGAACATATTGCTTATGCAACTATTTATAATGCTGATTTTGTTGTAAGTTGGAATTTTAAACACATTGTTCACTATGAAAAAATTTCAGGTTTCAATTCAGTTAACTTGATGAACTCTTATAAAATGATAAGTATATATTCCCCAAAGGAGATGGTATAATAATGAAAAAGGAAAAGATATTTGATACTGTTAAAATGAAGCAAGAGATTCAAGACAAGCTCAATAAGGAGTTTGCCGGAATGTCTGATGAAGGTAAAAATAAGCTTATTATCCGGAGAGCCAGCGAAGATCCTTTGTTGAGCAAATTTATACCAAAAGGCTATCCTGCTACATAACTAGCAAACCCCTGGAATGATTAAGAATTTTATGAGCTCCAAACCAAATAAGAAATCTGCGAACTGGGATAAACCTGAAGGGAGTAGGTAAATTTGTTTAGCTAATAAAATAATTTATGAAAATGGGTATATTGAGAGTAATCCAATATTGGAGCATTGGAACGAATAAAAATTTTCTAATTTGGATTGAGGTTTCGATTGAAGTTAAATCAAAAAAAAATAAATGACTTTCTGAATAAGCATATTATTGTAGGTATTACATATCTTGATCATAATGGCGACTTAATTGAGGAGATTCAATTACATGGCGACATTGTTAAAATTAATGAATCTGAGGGTATTGTTATCCAAATGAATAATTCAAATACTATTTATTCTTTACCACCAGATCTTTCCTCAATTAAGAAAGCTCCTATCGGTGAATATCAATTTAGAACAACAGGCGAAATTGTAGTTAATCCGGATTTTATGACAAGTTGGACAATCGAAAAACCAGATCCAAACAAGATAGCAATTAACGAATAATTAAATTTACTGAGTTATCCTAATGCGAAAATTCAATATATTATGAAGTGTTTAAAATATTGGAAAAATGGATAAATTTTAATATTGAATTGTAGGAAACTGATTGAATGTAAATAGTATGTAAGACATGGGTACTATTTTGTTTCAGATATTAGTAATTTCAATTGCTCCTTTTTTGATGGATTCGGACTCAATTCAAAAAAAAGGCTCATATCTTCAATATGAACCTTTTTTATAAATGAGATGGATGGTAAATTTATTTTTTTCCCTAAAATACCCCTCAACTACATTTTAACTATCTTGAATATAAAAGAATTGTTGTCATACTTCACTTCCACAAAATACAAACCTTGTGGAGCTTCTTGAATGTCAACCATCTGATTTATGTTAAATTCAGGTACGTTATAAATAGTATTACCTACTAAGCCCTTAACCGAAACACTTACTGAAGTTGCATTTGGTTCAATTCCGATTATCTGAAATAATCCAAATGATGGATTTGGAAAAACAGATACTATTTGATTGTCTGCATTTGAATTTACAGAAGCTATAGAGATTTTTTTAATTGGGGAACTAACTGAATCCGCACATCCTGATGTATATGAGTAAACAACGGAATAGTCGCCACTTTGAGTCGCAGTTATTGTTTGTCCTGTTTGCCCATTGAGAATATTACCATTAAAATACCATTGAATATTGCCTGAGAACAATGGAGTAGCAGTAAGTTGTGCTTCATTTGCAGTAATTGAAGGTGTGGGGACACTATCGGGCTGCTCAGAGAATTTACCCAAATAAAAACCCACATTACCGGGTGCAGTAATGCAACTGAAAACTGTTACTGCTTTGTTTGGTAGTTTTCCACCAACACAATAATTGCCTTTGCCATCGGCTGAAATGCAAAGGGCATCTGTTTGAAGTGGGTCTTGTAAATAATTAAATGCATTCGTATAATTGCCATTGAAGTCAAACTTGGCTATGAATGGTTTACGAAGATTAGCTGCGGACAAAGTGAAAGAACCAAATTGGGTAGTGCCTGTATATCCGCCACCAATAAATATACCGCTATTATCAGGTGCATTTTGCATACACCAGGCATAAGCCAAACCAGTACTTTGCAAAGCATGCGCCCATATTCCGGTTCCTGCTCCATCCAGTTTTATGATAGTTCCCTGACCGGTGAATGCGGAACTTTGAATAGTATCATTTCCAATAATCATTTTCTGATTTACCTGAACAGCTGCATACAAATTATCGCTGCTATCAATAGTTACCGGAATAAATCTATTATCAGGGTCACGACCGTTGCTGGCGTATCTTGCCCAAATCAATTTCATGCTGGTGTCGCAACGAACAAACAAAAACGGGGCAGTAAGAAAAGGATTACCAATATGGAATAAAGTATCGGTGCCATATGCCACCGTGCCGCGAGAGTAGGCTGCAAACAGCAAATCGCCATTCGGGTAAACACCCGAACCTTTAAACAGTAAGCCGGTAGATGAGGTTGGTGAAGTATAGTAACTGGCCTTGAGGTTTGCGCCAACCACCCCGGCAGTATCTATTTTGCTAACAGATAAATTGCCCGATTGATAGTAAAGGTTCCCCTTGCTGTATTGCAGCATACAGCCATCATAATTGGTAGCAACACCGGTGTTTTGCTTCCAAACAAAATTACCAAGGCTATCCATTTTTATCAACTGATTAGTGAAGTCTATTGATGGCACTGTGTCTTCATGAACAATAATAAACCCATTACCAACACCCTGGCCAAGTAGATAAAGGCTGCCGGCATCATCTGTTACGATATTGAATGGTGTGAAACTTCCACCAACCGCACCCACGCGGTTCATAAATAACAACTCACCTTGTGAATTGAACTTATAAATATAGGCAGTGGTACCTGTAATTTTTTGTAGGGTGTCGCCCTGGCATTGTTGGGCATGATTGCCATAGTCAAGTGTATAAATGTTTCCCTGTGGGTCTTGTGCTATTGCAAGCGCACCGCCAAAGGAGTTAGCAACGCCCGCAGCACCACCAGTGGTAGCCCAGTCAAAACGTTGAGCTAAAAGTGATTGTGTGACAATAAATGCCAAAAGAAGAGTAAGAATATATTTCATATAAATTATTGATATAATTTTGTTGAAAAAAACTGTAATTAATTTTAAAAGCAATTTTATTCCAGAAATTAGCTATTATGATAAATGATAGAATTTATGATAAATTCTATCAAATTAGTACTAAGCGAAGTAAATATTATTAGTTTAGCTAACGATGTACAATAAGCCACTCTGAAAATCTTTTTTAGTTCGGGTTAAATATAAGATTTAAATATACTAAAAAGATAGAATAAAAAAAAGAATTTTTAAGTTAAGGGCATTTCCGAAGGAAGGTTTTAGAAGCACAAAGCTCTAAGTTCTCTTGTCACCTATTCTGATATAGATCCCTGTAAACTTGTCGGTTTCAATATATGACAATTTCGATCTTTTTGGTACTTGAAGTATCAATACAAAGATTCCTGCATTAGCTTCGCTGTTACTTCGTGATCGCAGGAATGGCATACTGAGTATTGATAGAACTCCCCTTAATATAGAAAAAGGAAGTTATGTGGACTTTTTTCAAGCTATTAGACCATATTTATTTTTCGTAAATCTTCATATAAACTAAATAATTATCTGAATTTGACGATAATCTTAAAGATAACCTTATTAATTTTAAAAACCAGATTTGAATTTAAATATTCATTCTCTTTTGGAGACTCATTCTATGGATAATAACATTAAAACAAAAGAAGAACTCTTGATAGAATTACAAGAGTTGAGAAAAGAAAATGAATCTCTGAAAATTTCATATCAGAAAGACATGAGCGATCGCAAGAAAACTGAAGAAGCACTAATAAGATTAAAAAATGATTTTCAAGGTTATTTCGACATGAGTTCCGTTGGAATTGGCATTACTTCTCAGGAAAAAGGCTGGATTGAGGTTAACGATTGTTTATGCCAAATGCTGGGTTACACTAAGCAAGAACTTTATCTGTTAACCTGGGCTGAATTAACACATCCTGAAGATATGGATTCAGATTTAATACTTTTTAATCAGGTTCTGAGTGGCGAAATTGATAGATACCAATTAGATAAACGATTCATTCGTAAAGATGGCACTGAAGTTTATACAACTCTGAATGTATCTTGCAACCGTAAAAGCAATGGTACCGTTGAATATTTTCTAGCTTCTTTGATTGATGTTTCTGCGCGCATAATAGCTGAAATTGAATTGAAGAATTCCAAAGCAGAAATTGAAGAAAAGCAAAAATTATTAGCTAAAATTGCAGAAAATTATCCAAATTCATTCCTTTCAATTATTGAAAAAGATTTATCTGTCGGATATACTGCAGGTCAAGAATTTAAGCATCAAAATCTAAATCCTGAAGACTTTGTCGGTTTAACATTGGAACAAGTTTTTGGTGAACTAACTTCAACTGTTAAAGAATATTATTTGAAAACTTTTAACGGCGAGGAAACATCATTCGAGTTGTTTATCAACAATATGTATCAATTATATAAAACTGTTCCATTATATGATGAGAAAAATGAAATTGCAAGAATTATAGTCGTTGTTGAAAATATTACAGATAGAAAAAAGGCTGAAATTGTATTATTTGAAAATCAGAAACAATTAACTAACACTTTAGAAAGTATAAGTGATGCGTTTTTCTCTTTAGATGATGACCTTGTTGTTACTTATTTTAATAATGCGGCAGAAAACCTTCTTCACAAAAAGAAAGAAGATGTAATAGGACAGAATCTTTTTGATGTGTTTACCGAAGCACGTGGTTCATTGTTTGAAGAAAATTATTCAAAAGCAATCCGGGAAAAAACATTCATGACTTTTGAAGTGGATTTTGAAAAGGAACCTTATAATGAATGGTATGATGTTCGAGTTTATCCACAGGAGAATGGAATTTCGGTTTACTTTCAGGTTGTAACCGATAAAAAGAATACCTTGGAAGCTTTAAGAAAAAGCGAATCTTTAAAAGAACAAATGCTTAAGAATATTGGCGATGTTATTGTAATTATTGATAAGGATGGCATAAATAGATATAAAAGTCCAAACATTGAACAATTATTTGGCTGGAAACCTGAAGATGTCGTTGGGAAAAGCACATGGGATAATGTTCATCCTGATGATTTGGAGGCAGGTCAGAATTTTATTCGCTCTCTTACGCTTGAACAGAATACTACCGGAACTATTGAACTAAGATATAAGAAAAAGGATAGTAGTTATTGCTGGATAGAAATCACAATAGTTAATCTGCTTCATGATAAGGATGTTCAAGGATTTTTGGGTAATTATCATGACATCACCGAACGCAAGAGGGCAGAAGAAGAACTAAAAGAGAGCGAAGAGAAGTATAGACTTCTCTACGAATCGAACCAAATGCCGATAGCAATTTTTGATGCTGTAACTTTAAAATTCCTTTCAGTAAACAATGCTTTTATTGAAAGATATGGTTACACACAAGAAGAATTTTTAACCATGACTATTTTGGAAATCAGACCTGATTCTGAGATAGAAAAAGTGAAACAGTCAGTAAAATTAAATGATAAAGGGCTTGTAAATTTAGGTGTATATCTACATAAAAAGAAAAACGGAGAAATCATCCAGGTTGAAATTATTAGATACGAGTTAGTTTTTGAAGGGAAAAATGCAAAATTAGTTTTTGCCAATGATGTAACTGAAAAAATAAAAACAGAAGATGAACTTATACTGGCATATGATAAATTAAAATTATCCAAAGAACGAGCTGAAGAAAGTGATAAGTTAAAATCTGCTTTCTTACAGAATATGTCGCATGAAATACGGACACCTCTTAATGGTATTTTAGGTTTCTCAAATTTACTTCAGGCTGATGATTTAACAAAAGAAGAAATAAAAGAATTTACAGGAGTTATTCAAAATAGTGGCAAACGATTGATGGAAACTGTCGGCAATATACTTGATATTTCAAAAATTGAAACAGGGCAATTGGAGATGAATATTAAATCATTTTCACTAAATTCTTTGATATCAAGTTTATATACTTTTTTCTCTAACTCGGCAACAATCAAGGGTGTGATATTAGATTATCATGTTGCATTGAAAAATCCGGATTCGTTTATAGAATCGGATGAAATAAAATTAAACCAAATCCTAACAAATTTAATAAATAATGCTTTAAAATTTACCATAGAGGGTAAAGTTGAATTTGGCTATTCTACGAAGGACTCGGAAATTGAATTCTATATTAAAGATACCGGAGTCGGAATACCTGAAGAATCTAAAAACAGAATGTTTGTGAGATTTGCACAGGCGAATCTTGAGATAACAAGGGGTTATGAGGGTGCCGGTTTGGGGTTATCAATCTGCAAAGGACTTGTCGAATTATTAGGTGGCAAAATTTGGTTTGAATCTGAAGTAAATGTCGGTTCAAAATTTTTCTTTACAATACCGTATAAGCCCATTACAATAATTGACTTTATTCCTGAAAATGAAGCTAAAATTCCAATAATCAAAGAAAAAATACAGATTTTAGTTGCTGAAGACGATTGTACAAGTTTTCAATATATAAAAATACTTTTATCAAATTCAGACTGCACCCTTATACATGCAGAGAATGGAGAAATAGCAGTTGAAAAGATCAAGAGTAGTCCTGAAATCAACTTAGTATTAATGGATATTAAAATGCCAGTAATGAATGGGATTGAAGCAACAAAATTAATTAAGCAGTTAAGACCTGAGTTACCGATTATAGCACAAACAGCCTATGCATTTACCGTTGAAAAGGAAATGATTCTTGCAGTCGGTTGTGATGACTATATTTCAAAACCAATTTCAAAAGAAAATTTGTTGAAATTGATTGAAAAGTATAGTTAAATATTTTTAACCCAAAATGGGGATTAGAACTTTATACATTGTATCGAAACACAACAGAATTTGTCATTCCTGTGCATGAGACTGTGTGAAAAGTCATTTCTAGATGTCATTCTGAACGCAGTGAAGAATCCAGACCGCATGAATACTGGATTCTCACGGTCGCTTCGCTCCCTCAGAATGACGTAATCGTAGTTTTCACACAGTCTCGCATACGGGAATCTTTTTTATCCATGAAAACATAGATTCATGTATGAATTCGAATGATATGTTTGTAGTGGGTGTCCCAAAAATGGAATAAGTTCTAATGAATAATATGGGATTATCCGATAATACAATATTTTGAATATTTTTTTGAAATATTTTCAATTTTATTGTAACCTTTTTGATAATTGATGTGTCTTAGGTATAAATTCCTGTAGCTAAATATCTATTTTCAATTTATTTTAGAGGTTATAGTATGTTTATGTCTATTTTCTTCTCGGATTCAAAAATTCAGATGTTAAACAAAATGCTTGCTAGCGTCTGTTTTATTGTTGGCTTTTTTTCTGCTAATAATTTATTTTCTCAGGATGTCGGTGGATACACAGATCCACAAACACCCGGAAGACACAGCAGAGTTAATATCGATTCGGCAAATATTGTCGTCAAACCTCACGGTATCTATGCTGAAATCACTACAGAATTTTGGTACAGGTCAGTAGATTTAGTTGCAAGTACCGATACACTGGAATTGTATGCATTCTTCAACCTGCCATCTTCGGATTTTATAAATGATTCCTGGCTTTGGGTTGAGGACACACTTGTTCATGCGATGATCATAGATGTTAATACTGCAGCATTAATTTATGAGGATATTGTGCATAGACAGCATAAGGACCCTTCAATCCTGTACAGGAGAACCACTTCCGGTCGTTACGAATACAGGATTTTCCCGAATGTCGGAAATAAGAGCAGACATGCTATGATTTCATACTATACAAAAATGAATTATGTTAACGGCAATGCTCAATTTACTTTCACTCCGACAATCTTGAACTTATCGGCAAATAAATCAGTTCCCCGCAATTTTAAATTCTATCTTAATAATAACTTTACAGATATAGATTTTGGAGCCACACCTCCGACTAAAAATTACTCAAGCGATAATTATGGAAATTTTGTGGAATTTAAGACTGCTAATCCGGTTTTGTTTCAAACTTTTTCCTATCAATACGATTTCACTACTCCCTATTTTAGCTTATCCAAAAGAATAGATGATCAGGAATACTATTTCACAATGTTTGATAGTAAATTATTAATATCCAATTATGTCAATCAAAAAATTAACTTTTTAATTGATTACGACATCAATAAAACTACAATTTCAGCAAAAGATGTAGTTGATCAATTAAAAAAGGTAATTCTATCAAATCTGAGTTCTCAGGATTCAATTAATATAATGATTGGGGGAAAAAATACTGTAAACTTGTTTAATAGATGGGTTCCATGCAATAAGGACACTATAAATTTACTTCTTGATTCTACAATTTTTAAAAAAATTGGCTATTACAGCTACTTACCCGATTTGATGGCTGATGGAATTAGTTTTAATGCGAAATTCAATAATAGTTCTACTATTGTATTATTAACAAGTTCAGAGTATGCGCCAACACCAACGACAGCTAATCCCATAATTCAGAACTGTCTTCAGCTAATGGCATTAAATAGCATCAAAATAACAACTATTGATTTTTCTGATGTTCATTATTCTTCGTATTATATAAATTCGAAGGAATACTATGGAAATCAATATTTTAATGAAAAAATTGCTGAATTAACAAGAAGTGATTTTTATAGTATAAAAGGCACTAATAGCACCATTTTCAGTATGCTCAACACTGCCTTTTCAACTCTTAAGGGAACCATAACTGATATTGGTCTATATGTTGAACCTTTAGATGGAATTTCAATCGCTAAAACTTCTGAAAATATAATTGATATAAATTCAAACACAAAACTGATTTATGAATATGGTAAAATCGAGGGATCTTACCCTATTGAAATAAAATTCTCTGCTTTGTTGGATGGTAAACCGGTTATTCAGAAATATATATACAATGCATCAAATGTAGTTCAAAATAATGAATCCGCAAAAATGTGGAACTGGAAATACCTGAGATTACTTGAAGATAAGAAGAATAAAACGAAAAAGGAAAGTTATGATTTAACAAACAGGAGCATAACAAACCGAATACTTACTATGCAAACAGCCTTTTTATGTCTGGAACCATGGATGATGGGTAGAGATACACTTGGCGAAGAAGAGGAACCAACTACTTCAGTACAGGAAAACATTACCGAAGTTGGATTAGAAATAACCTATGGTCCTAACCCAATAGAAAATAATTTAGTTATTAACCTAAACATTACAAATGAAACTACAATGATTTTATCC
This sequence comes from uncultured Hyphomicrobiales bacterium, assembly GCA_964464375.1. Lineage (GTDB taxonomy): Bacteria > Bacteroidota > Ignavibacteria > Kapaibacteriales > UBA2268 > CAIOZA01. Next base: position 39,421 of record CAYXFU010000025.1, on the reverse strand, counting down.
ATTGGTATTTATGACGTTCTGGGAAGTTTGGTCAAAGGATTTCAAATAGATAGTTTTGCAAATTCTATGAATTTAGATTGGGATGCTAACTCTGAAAGCAACGGGAGAGTAGCTCCGGGAGTTTACTATCTTGTCATCAAAACAAATTCAGGGAATAAAATTTTGAAATTAGTGGTTGTATAATATTCCTTAACCACTGATAATTAAAACATTTGGGAACTATTTTTGTAAAATAGTTCCCATTTTTTTTAATTATTTGACCTTTAAATTCTTCAAATTTCCTGAACATTATTGTAACTTTTTTTAGTATCCTACGTATTAGTAGAATCTGCATTTGTTGCAGATGTTTTTTTATATAAACGCATTTACTGAATTAATTTTTACTCGGAATGAGTGTCAATAGCAAACAAGTTAGTAAATGTTTTAAAATTTAATATTTATAAATTAAATGAGATGCAACAATGACAAAAGTAATCAAATTTGGTGAAGATGTGGAAGGATATAATATTCCTGTTTTAAACGAGAGGGAAATACGAGCGGCTGCGGGAATCCTCTTTTTGGCTACCTTCCTTTCACTAATGTTCATTCTGTTTAAAGGGAACTTTGTTCCAATAAAGTATGTAGTAACTTTCTTCCTGATGGATTTTATGATTAGGGTATTTATAAATCCCAAATTTTCGCCTACTTTAATTTTTGCACGACTGATTGTTCGAAATCAAACACCTGAATATGTTGGAGCTGCTCAGAAAAAGTTTGCATGGGTAATTGGCGTAGCATTGGCAGCAACTATGTTCTTCTTCTTTATTATAGTAAACGCCTATAGTGCAATTACAGGTATTATCTGTCTGATTTGCCTTATTTTCTTGTTCTTCGAATCAGCTTTTGGAATTTGCTTAGGGTGTAAGTTCTATCCACTATTTTTCAAGGGAAAAGTGCAATACTGTCCGGGTGAAGTATGTGATGTTAAAGCAAAACAAGATATTCAAAAAACGACTCTTAGCCAATTTCTTGTTCTTCTTGCATTTATTGGGGTTATACTTCTTACAACCTTATTGATGAATGAAAAATTTAGTGAAAAACCAAATGATTTGATGAATAATGACAAAACTGTTCAAACAAAATAATAAATTGAAAGATTAAAAAAATGAAAGCTGTTATTTGTACAAAGTACGGACCACCAGAAGTCCTTCAGATTAAAGAAATTGCAAAACCTAGTCCCAAGGATAATGAAGTATTGATAAAAGTAAATGCTACGACAGTACACATTGGGGATACTAAGATTCGGCGTTTAGAGCCTGGTTTAGGAACGGTAAAAGATTTCTTTTTCAAGCCTATGATGAGAATTATGATGGGGTTCAACGGACCGAGAAATCAACTACTTGGAATGGAACTTGCAGGCGATATTGAAGCCGTAGGGAAAAATGTTACTCTGTTTAAGATAGGCGATCCAGTTTATGCATCCACCGAATTTAAAATGGGCGCGTATGCTGAATATTGTTGTTTACCGGAAAATGCAGCTCTTGCATTGAAACCGGCAAATATGTCCTACGAGGAAGCCGCCCCTGTTTCTAATGCCGGATTAACCGCTTTGATTAATCTCAGGAAGGGAAATATTCAAAAAGGTCATAAGGTGTTAATCTATGGAGCCTCAGGTAGTGTCGGTACTTATGCTATTCAAATTGCCAAGCACTTTGGGGCAGAAGTTACGGCAGTATGCAGCGGCGGAAATTTTGAAATAGTGAAATCCGTGGGAGCTGATCATCTTATTGATTACACACAAGAAGATTTCTCCCAAAAAAGCAATGCTTACGACGTTGTTTTTGATGCAGTAGGTAAGATCGAACCTTCAAGACGTAAAACATCCCTGACGAAGACAGGGAAATATCTGACTGCCTTTGCTTTGTCAGGCAACATTAAGTTAAAAGCTGAAGACATGATTTATCTCAAAGATCTCTGTGAGGCTGGTAAGCTAAAAACAGTAATTGACAGAACCTACACAATGGATGAAATTGTTGAAGCTCATAGATATGTTGATAAAGGGCATAAGAAAGGGAATGTTGTTATTACTATAAATTCATAAATATCAATTTATATTAAAGTCAGAATTTATCAAATAGTCCGCTCCTCTGGAGCTTCAAACCTTTTTTTGAATTTCATTCCTACAAACAGCAGCTCCGCTGGAGCTGGGAATTAGTTGTAGTTCCGTAGGAACGGCCTGGTTCCAATAAAAAAAAGAGCTGATTCAAATTTCAATGAATCAGCTCCTCAATATCTAGCTTTTCTGCTTCTTATTTTTCTTCAACGACCGTGTAGTCGGCTTCTTCTACGTTGCTCTTGGAGTCGGTCTTGGGCTCTTCATGTGCTCCACCCTGACCCGGATCTGCTCCCGGAGGTGGTTCACCCTGAGGTCCGCCTGTTCCCTGATACATCTGGGTAGAAGCTTCGCTCCAAACGGCATTGAGTGCATCCATAGCTGTGCGGATACCTTCCGGATTATCCTTGATTGCAGCTTCGAGTTTCTCCTTAGCTTCGACGATTTTTGCCTTATGCTCTTCAGGAATTTTATCGCCCAGATCTTTCAGCTGTTTATCAGTTGAATAGACCAGGTTATCAGCCTGATTGCGGACATCGATATCATCTTTACGTTTCTTGTCTTCGGCTGAGTGTTCTTGTGCTTCTTTCTTCATTTTCTCTACTTCATCCTTAGCCAATCCGGATGATGACTCGATTCTGATGTTCTGTTCCTTGCCTGTGGCTTTGTCTTTAGCCATCACATGAAGGATACCGTTAGCATCAATATCGAAAGTAACTTCTACCTGGGGAATTCCTCTTGGAGATGGTGGAATACCGTCAAGATGGAATCTTCCGAGTGATCGGTTGTCACGTGCCATAGGACGTTCACCCTGCAGAATGTGAATCTCCACGGATGTTTGACTGTCGCTGGCAGTTGAGAATATTTCCGATTTCTTTGTCGGGATTGTAGTGTTCGATGTAATCATCGGTGTCATCACTCCGCCTAAAGTTTCGATACCTAGAGAAAGAGGAGTTACGTCAAGAAGAAGAACATCCTGAACATCGCCTGACAAAACGCCACCCTGGATTGCTGCACCGACGGCAACAACTTCGTCAGGATTTACTCCTTTTGATGGTTCTTTACCGAAGAAGTTCTTGACTAATTCCTGAATTTTCGGGATTCTTGTTGAACCACCAACGAGAATAACATCATCGATTTGAGCGGGTGTCAATTTGGCATCTTGTAGAGCCTTTTCGACAGGTGCAAGAGTTCTTTCGAACAAATCGGCACACAAACTTTCGAACTTTGCTCTTGTAAGATTGATGTTCAAATGCTTTGGTCCTTCTGCAGTTGCAGTGATGAACGGCAGATTGACATCAGTCTGGAGCATCTGCGAAAGCTCAGTTTTAGCTTTCTCAGCGGCTTCTCGTAATCTTTGGAGTGCCATTGGATCCTTACGGAGATCAATACCTTCAGTACGTTTGAAATCGTCAGCAAAGAAATCGACGAGTTTATGGTCGAAGTTGTCGCCACCCAGATGAGTATCTCCGTTTGTGGACTTCACTTCGAATACACCGTCACCGATTTCGAGAACAGAAATATCGAATGTACCGCCGCCAAGATCATAAACGGCAACGGTCATGTTTTTACCTTTTTTGTCGAGACCATAAGCCAGAGCCGCTGCTGTGGGTTCGTTGATGATACGGCGGACAGTAAGACCTGCGATCTCGCCTGCATCTTTTGTAGCCTGACGCTGAGCATCATTGAAGTAAGCCGGAACGGTGATAACCGCTTCGGTAACTTTCTGACCGAGATAATCTTCAGCCGACTGCTTCATTTTCTGAAGAATCATAGCTGAAATTTCTGGTGGTGAATAAAGTCTGCCATCGATATCAACGCGGATGGAATTACCATCAGATGAACCTGTAATTGCAAAAGGGATCATACCGCTTTCTTCTGTAACTTCGTTCGGACGGCGTCCCATGAATCTTTTTATAGAAAAAACTGTATTACGCGGATTAGTAACAGCCTGACGCTTTGCAGCCTGACCAACCAGACGCTCCCCATTCTTCGAGAAACCTATCATCGAGGGAGTAGTTCTGCCTCCTTCGCTGTTTGCTATGACTGTAGGCGTTGATCCTTCCATAACTGACACGCACGAATTCGTAGTGCCTAAGTCAATTCCAATAATTTTACCCATAATCTAAAACCTCTTTTAATAATTTTTTAAAAACTTATTTCAATTTCATAATTATAACATTAATCCAATAGCACAATTGCAATAACCGTACCAAAGAGGCGAACTGACATAACGTCAGTGGATAGTTTTGTAAATATTTGATAATTAAGTAATTAAAGAAGCGACAAAAAGGCAGAGAGAGGGAGAAAATTGAATTTTGTACGCATTGAGTACAAAAATTAGGAGAAAAGACATTATTGAATTTATTCAATCTCTATCTCATCTATTTCTTTCATCAATCTATCGGTTTCGGTGAGAGCAACTACGATTTTCTGATAATGCAAGATATCTTCAAATTCCAGAATTCTATCCTTTCGATCCTTCAACCATTTTTGTGCTGGTTGATAACCACCTATATAAAAATTCCAAGCTGTTTCGGAAACGTTCTCAAAATACTGTGTATCGTTAATAAAAACGTTGCCGTCTTGATATTTTGTTTTGCCAACAACATTGTTTCCGTCTATTGGATATTGCGTAATGAATTTTTCTACCGTTGGGCTTTCCAACAAATGTATTTGTCGTATTTCTCCCCCTAATTTTACCAATTGCCAAAACGTGTCTTTGTCTTTTGGATATGGAACTCTAGGGAAATCAATTTTTAAAAACTCTTTGTATTTCTCTCTGTATGTTGGTGAATGAAGGACAGCATAGATGTAATCGAGTATATCAATTGGTGCAAAGACCTCCCCCAACCCCTCCATAGGAGGGGAGTTTAAACTCTTACCGACATCTTCAAAAGGAGAAGAGTTCAGACCATCAACCAAATCATCTAAAACAGAAGAGTCCGATTTATCTTCATCTTGCAGGTCGTCTTTGTTTTCAAGTATTTCTTTTATTCTTAGTGCTATAATTGCTGGATTTGCAAATACTTCTTCATTTGTGAACCGGATAACTTCATATCCAAGTTGGTTAAGCCTGATAGTTCTTAATTCATCATATTCTTTTTGTTTCAAATGAATCTTACCATCAATTTCAATCACTACCTTCTTACTTAAACAAACGAAATCGGTTATAAAATCATCAATAATATGTTGTCTCCTTATTTTAAAACCAGTTTTTTTTGTTTTTAAATATTCCCACATAATATTTTCTGCGTCTGTGGGATTGTTCTTTAATGTATCCCTCATCACTTTAATAAGATTATAAGTAGTTGGATTTGCAGTTATGTAACCTGGTTTTGTCATTCCTTTCAATACAGTAGAACAGCCGACCTCCCCAACCCCTCCAGATGAGGGGCTTAAAGCCAAAGATTCAGAGGAATCAATGCTTGAAGTCTCCCCTTTGGGGAGATTTAGAGGGGTTTGTATTTTATCTGAACTTAACTTCTCATTCACAAACTGCATCCCCAATTTTTCTGCTATTTGGTTTACGATTTCCATGTTTAGGTTAGGGGTTCTTTCTGCTGTTTGGTTGATAGTTTGTTGTATGTCGATTGTCGGGTAGAGGTAAAGGGGGAAAAAATTACCCGAACCAAAACGACCTGCTGTCCCTGTTAGGTTGGATTCTATAATAAATTTTGAAAGAAAAATATACCTCCATTCAGAAACACATTGCCTAGATACAACTAGACAAATGTTAGCCTTACCAATTATATGTTTTGAAACGGCATCTCTTAATCTATCAACTATATTTTTATCATTATAAATAAATTGATTATCAAATGGTCGATAACCAATCGGAACTATTTTGTCAGCACTAAAAATTCCAATTCTTTTATCTTTTAATTGCCATTCAGAATTTTCATTTATGTCATATTTCTTTAAAATATCCGTATTTTCAATTGTTAAATTGTAAAAATCAGAAATTCTATTTGATAAATTAATTTTTGATGAATCAATGCTTAAAGAGTCTCTATGTGTCTGAATGCCTAATGAATTAATCTTAAATAAATCAGTAACTGCAAATCCTTTATCATAAATACTTTTGACACCAAAATCTTTAACAACGAAAAAGTAATCGGGTGCAACTAATGGAAGTTCTCTATATTCAATAGTTTTGATAGAATTTTCAAAAAGAAAATCATATTTAATTTCTCGTTTTCCAAACAAATCAAAATGATACACTTTGCCTAATTCATTGGCTTTTTTCTTTCCTGTTTTTACAAATAAATTGATAGAAACGCCTTGCATAATATCAAATATATTTATGTCTGCACTTCCATCAGGTGTAGTTTCTTTTTTCTTGGCGTTTCCGTGCAAATCTATTGTGTAAATTTTGTCATAGGTTTTTAGCAAGTTCCAACGCATTCCACGAAAAGTAGGATTGTCTAAAAAACCGTGCGGATTAATAAAAGCTAAAATACCACTTCCGTTTTTTTCTATAAAGTGTTGTCCATAACGTAAAAACTTAACGTAATCGTCATTTATAAATTTTGAGTTTTGTTCTTTCAGTTTTTCATTTCCGCCTGGTTCTTTTTTGTAATCTTCCATTAGGCTCATAATCCATTCGCCTTTGTTGGCACTTTCTCCGCTGTATGGCGGATTTCCAATAATACACATTACAGGCGTATCTCTTTTTATGTGATTGGCTTCGTTTGCTTCTGTGCTTAACCAATTTGCAAAGAGGGTTCCTGTGTCTTGGTGGTGTTCTTCTAAGCTGTTGGTAAGATAAACTCTGAACCTTTGATTTGTTGTCGGTTTGAAGCCTGTTTCGGTTAAGAGCATGTCAAGTTTCAGATGTGCCATAGCATAGCTTGCCATCAGCAATTCAAATCCATTGAGTCGTGGAAGAAGATGATTCTCAACATAGTTGCTCCAGATACCCTGCTGTCCTTTGAACTTCTTATGAATCAGTCTTATAACTTCTGCTAAAAATGTTCCTGTGCCAGTTGCAGGATCAAGGATTTGAACTTTATGTACTTCCTGCTCAACTTCTTTCCCTTGCTGATTGATCTTAATTTTTATCTTGCTGTTATCAGCTAAACCTTGAGGAAGAGCGAATTCAGTTTTAAGAATATCGTCAACTGCACGAACGATGAAATCAACCACAGGCTGGGGTGTGTACCAAACACCTCGAGCTTTGCGAAGTTTGGGATCGTACTCGCTCAAAAAAGTTTCATAAAAATGAATGATCGGATCTTCGGTGTGAGTTTGTTTGCCAAAGTTTTTTAGCAATTCCTGAATATTAGTAGCAAGAAAAATATCAGCCAAACTGTCAACAACCCATTTGATACGGTCATCTATGTCAGGACCTGCGATATATCCGAATAATTTACGAAGAAATGGATTTGATTTTGGAATAAGTTCAGCAGCTTCCTGTCGGCTGAAATCGTCGAGAGTTTTGTCATGCAATCTTGCAGCAAACATACCGTATGCGATGGTTTGAGCATAAACATCTGCAAATCCTTTGGGTGTAATGTCATGAATCAGTATTTGCTTGAAAGCAGTCATCTGATCTTTCAGAGTTGAATTTTCATTTGTTTCTTCGTCCGAAATTAATGCTTTTTCTATAATACCGGAGAGTAAACGTGCTTTGCCAGCCATCATTTCTGCAAGCTTCTTCGGGCTCTTTATTGTCTGCCCAATGTGCGAGCAGAAGTCTTTTACAAGATTTGTGAAAGGAGCAAAATTGTCTGTTAAAGGAATTATTTTCCCGTTTTGAATTTCAGCAATCGCAATTTTGGTAACAAACTGACCATCGTGATAAAGATGAAAGTCCAAATAGTCTGTAAAAAAAATATTATCTAATGATGCCTTATATCTGTCGAATTGTTCTTTATTTCCTGTTCTCTTTTCACCGTCAAGATCTTTATCTCCTATGTCTTTAGCTTCAATAAAACCAATAGGAATGTCCTTTTTCGTTAGAATGTAATCGGGAGCACCACATTTCTGGCGTTTAGGTTCGTTTGTAGCACTGATTTCGGGAACAAGGCTTTCGATAAGTTGCTGCAGGTCACCACGAAAGGTATGTTCAGTGGCATTGCCAAGTTTGTATCTTTTTCCGATGTTATCAACGTATTGTTCTAAAGTCATTTACAAAAATCACTTTCTTTTTTATATTAAAATTACAAAATATATTAATATGTAGAAAGGATAAATGAGAAAAAGGATTGATTTTATTTACATTATTTCGATTGCATAATCAGAGATTTCCTCAACTCTTTTGAGGATTTTGAATAGATCAAATAAAAAGCACGCATGCGTTCTAAATTTTGAACCGACATCTAATCTATATAAAATCAAAATGCTATAAATTCAACTGTTTTTCATTCTCTTTATAATAAAACCTTGCTGTTATCGATTTATTGTATTGAATTTGTTCAAAACTATGAAGCAATAATCAATCGAAGGTAAATTTTGAGAAATCTCCACATATTTTTTATTATATCTATGATTCTTTTCGGTGCTTGCAGTAACCGTCAGAATGACACTGCACCTGCCGAAAAGCCTGGCGTTCAGGCTAAATCAGCGGATAGCACCGTCAAACCAACGAAGACAGTCAATCTGAAGTATCAGATTGTACGAGAATTTCCTCATGATAGCAATGCGTTCACTCAGGGACTTGTTTTCTATAAAGGTTTGCTGATAGAGAGCACAGGTCAGCACGGAGTTTCGAGCCTTCGCAAAATTGATCCTAAGACGGGTAACGTCCTTAAAAGAATAGGGCTCGACGTTCAGTTCTTTGCTGAAGGTATAACAATACTCGAAGATAAAGTCTATCAGCTGACATGGGAGAGCGGGATTTGTTTTGTCTATGATGCCACGACATTTAAAAAACTCAGCACTTTCACTTACTTTGGTGAAGGCTGGGGTCTTTCGCAAAATGGTAAATTTATCCTGTTTTCGGATGGTTCCAATTCAATTCGTTACATCGATCCGAACGGATTCAGATTTGATAAGACTGTTCTTGTTAGCGACGAAAACGCAATGCCTGTGTTCAACCTGAACGAACTCGAGTACGTAAAGGGAGAACTTTGGGCAAATATCTGGCAGTCAAACCGGATTGCCAGAATTAATCCCGAAACCGGAGACGTTACCGGCTGGCTGGATCTGACCGAGCTTAGAGACAGAATCACAATCTCCCGCAATACAGACGTTCTCAACGGAATTGCCTACGATGAAGATAAAGACGAATTCTATGTTACCGGCAAAAACTGGAATAAGATGTTTGTTTTAAAGATAACTGAGTAGTCAATCAATAGAGATTGGGTTATTGCTTCAATCTTGTCCGATTTATAATTAATCGGGATCAAATATTCAAATACAAGCGATGGAATGGCATGAAATGACATATAAGTTAATAATTGGGAATATTGTAAATATTTCTTGCAATATTGGTAAATTTCCCTTAAGTTAATACAATATTTTTGAGGAACTTAATGGGATTTTGATATTTAGTAAGAATAAATTATAGTTAGCTTTATAAAACCAAACTTAATATTATTAGGGTGCAGAAATGAAAACTTCCTTATTCAATTTTTTCCAGAGAGTTGCTCATCTTACAATTTTCATTGCTTTATCTATCATAATTAATTCTTGCGATAATGATGATCCTGTTTCGATAAATCCCACTGAAAAATGGACTTATGGTAAAACTAAAATATATACTGTATCAACATCTAAAAAATATGATCTGACTGAAGAAATTACTGGATATAAATTCACTTTCCCGCATGGGGGTGCAGGTGAATTAACTGTTAAAGAAATTACTGAGTGCCCACAACCAACAATAGAACCAATTAAAAAGTTTTCTATTTCATTCACAGGTGATGATACTTTGTATATTACTATTCCTCACATTAAGGGTTATTACGACTTCCTTTGCACATATGGTGAAATAACCGGAGCATCTCTTTCCGGTATGAAAGCCGGAAAAAAAATATGGCATTCGATTTCTAATACAATTGAAAGTGACAATGAAATAATATACATTATTTCACCAAATACTACTCAAGGGACGAAAATAAAATTTGATCAGCCACAATTGATACCACAACAGGATTTTGCTTTTATCAGTATAACCCCCAACAGCAGTAGGGCAGAAATTATTGAATTAGTTAGACGAACAGTTAAACAGGATGTTGATTATATTGGAACGTTTTTATCTGATGAGGCTAGATTAACTTATAATAACAGATATAAATTATTAAAGTTAACATGGACTTATGCTTCAGACGCTCAGGGTTCTTGGTTTGCTCTTCGAAATGGTTGGTTTGGCTATTACGGCAACTTTGGTTTTACTTTCGAACCCGGAATGTCTACACCAGTAATACATCACGAATCCGGTCATTTAATTAATTATTTACTTTATGGAGTGGTTAATTATGAAGCTCTTTGGGCAAGATTTGGGAACATAGCACATGTTGCATTTACTCCTTTACGAAATGGAAGAGAGCAAGGGCTTCAGGAAGACATTGCATACTTAAATGAAAACTACATTGCTAATAATAATTCATTAGGTGTTGATCTGACTGCTGAAAATAATACTATGTGGGGGAAAGTAACCGGTGATCCTAACCAATTGGCTTATATTGCACATCCTTCATTTATTGACTTTCCTTCTTTAGAGGCTATGGCTGCAGCTGTAGTTAATCAGTTAACAGCATGCAACACACAGATGTATACATTTGATTGTGTAAATGGTCCTAATGTAGCTTACAAACGCAGGCAGAGGATACCATCTCCGACTTTGGAACTCAGTATCCCGGATGTGTATTGCAATGTTATACTAAAATGTCCACAAACTATCAATGATGTGATGAAATATGCCACCGAATTTCTGTCCGGTCAAAGCTCCGATCTGCTTCCTAAATTTATGGTTAGGCTTGAAGCAATAGGTTGGTCTTACAATGGTAAAGTCAAAATTGTTGATAATACAGGCAATCCAATTGTGGGTGCTGAAATATTACCGGTTATGCAGACAGGAACGAGCTCACGTGATTATAGTACGATTTATAGCTACAAATCTGACGATAAAGGCAATTGTGTTATACCAAGAATTTATCCGGGTGGATGTATTTTAAGAGTATTTTATAATGATTATAAAGATTCTGTTGATTTTCCATCAAACATTAATTATACCAAAGCCACAAATGTTACAATTGATTATGGAATTTTCAAAATCCTTCCTCCGGTTGAAACCACACCCATCACAAATATCACTCAATCAACTGCAAATGGTGGTGGAAACGTTAACTCCGACGGTGGATTTCCTGTAACAGCCCGTGGAATTTGTTGGAGTACATCAACTAATCCAACAACCTCAGGCAATCATACTACAAATGGAAGCGGAACCGGTGGGTTTGTTAGTAACTTAACTGGACTTACTCCAAATACCCCATATTATGTCAGAGCGTATGCAACGAATAGTAAAGGAACGAAGTATGGGAATCAAGTAAGCTTTACGACCTCGGTTATTTCCAATTCCCTCTTTCCAAATACTGAATGGAGAAATACCCTAACAGGCGGGCAGTCTGAGTCAATTGTTTTTGAATTACAAACTTATACTATTTACATGGGCATAGGAACCGACTATCATTTCATGGCTCTCACACGAGGAGATTATATATCTTCAGGTAATGTAGCAACTCTATCACCATCAGGAAGTAGTACAAAAGATAATGCAACCATCAATAACGATAAGCTTACTATCAATAAAACTACTTATATCAGGGTGAAATAAGTATAATTAAATGAATAGTCCTCATTCTTCGTTATTCAATGAGATTCAAAAATAACGAACGGGAAACTATGCTAAAAACAGATATTCTGGTGGTCGGTTCCGGTCTTGCAGGTGCTATATCAGCGCTTACTGCCGCGGACATGGGCAAAAATGTAATACTTATCACTAAGACCGAGTCGCTTCTCAGCGGCAGTACTCCTTATGCGCAGGGGGGCATCATCTACAAAGGGATGGACGATTCACCGGATAAGCTGAAGCATGACATAATGGAAGCCGGTGACGGTCATTGCTGGGAGCCCGCTGTTGATCTAATATGCGAGCGTGGACCACAGTTGGTTGAAGAACTCCTTATCAACAAATATCTTGTCGATTTCGATAAATCTGCTCCGGGTGAGTTCGATCTCACAGCCGAAGGAGCACACTCTGAAGCGAGGATTATCCACTCGAAGGACAGAACAGGAGCCTCGATCCAGAAACAGATTATTACTTATCTGTTAAAGCATCCCAAAATAACAATTTTAACTGAGCATACTGTTGTCGATTTGCTCACAACGTCCCATCATTCATGCGATTCGCTGGATATCTACCGCAAGCCTGCCTGCTTCGGTGCTTTTGTTTTAGACAAGAACACAGGCAAAATTATTGCAGTATATGCAGAAAAGACAATACTCGCTACGGGTGGTCTGGGGCAGATTTACAGGCATACGACCAATCCACCCGAAGCTACGGGTGACGGTATTGCCCTCGCATGGCGCGCCGGTGCAAGATGCTTCAATCTTCAGTATATACAGTTCCATCCGACAAGCCTTTACAACGACCGCGACAGCTTCCTCATCTCTGAATCTATGCGCGGCGAAGGTGGACGGCTGATCGACAAGAACGGACGCCAGTTTATGAAGGATTTCCACGAGCAGGGCGAACTTGCTCCTCGCGACGTTGTTGCACGCGGAATCCACCAAACCATGCTCACGACTGGGCATCCATGCGTCTATCTCGATATTTCGCATAAGGATTCTGCTTGGATCAAGAGCCGTTTCCCGACAATATACGAATACTGCATCAAGACAGGCATCGACATCACAGCCGAGCCAATTCCGGTCGTTCCAGCGGCTCACTACTCATGCGGCGGAATCGGTGTCAGCCTCGTAGGACGCTCATCACTTCAGAGGCTATATGCGGTCGGAGAGGTTGCCTGCACCGGAGTTCACGGTGCAAACCGTCTGGCGAGTACATCGCTGATGGAAGCTGTAACATGGGGCTATCTCGCCGCTAAGGATGCATGCATCGAACGCGAGGGAGATACTTATTTCCCCGATATTTTCCCATGGAAGGAAGAGACAGAACCTGTCGATCCCGTGCTGATAGCTCAGGACTGGACGCAGATAAAGAATACGATGTGGAACTATGTCGGGCTGGTTCGTTCGCGTCAGCGTCTGCTGCGTGCCAGAACCATTTTCCGTCATCTTCAGTCGGAAATCGACCAGTTCTACCAGAAAACGAAATTATCTTATGATATACTCGAACTGCGTAACGGTGTTCAGACGGCACTGGCAGTAACTCAGGCAACACTCGAAGACAGAGTCAGCCGCGGCACGCATTATATAATTGAAGATTAGAATGAAAATAATCACTAATATCCTGGGCACAATATTATTTGTTTGCTTAAGCACCTTTATTAGTTTTAGCAAGGATGATGCTTGTTTTAAATTATATGTTTGTGATTTTGAAACAGTCAAAGATTCCGCAAAGATAAATGAGTTTATTAATCTGAATGCGCAAAGAGCCACTGAAGATCATATTATTAAGAATGAGTTTATTTATCTAAATGAACCTTTGATCACTGATGTTGATATAATTAAGTATAAACCTAATTCTAATGATATTACTTTTTCTGATGAAGCATGGGTTAGAATTCATAGTAAAATTAAAAAATTTCATGAAGATTTTAAATCATTTGGAAAAACTGGCGTACCATTTATAATAACAATAAACAATAAGTTTATTCTTGATGGTTTGTTTTGGTCTATGTTTTCAAGTTTTTTGCCACCACATAAGCCGTTAATTAGAATAAATTGGAAAGAAAAAGATAAAATATTAGAATTTCCACAGTATGAGTTTTTTAGCAAAAGTGATTCTTTAATCAAGCAAGAGAGATTGTTTATTGATTGTCTTAAGGCACAGGGAAAAGTAGTAGAATAAATGCCATTAATTAAAATATAATAAAATCTCATAAATTGCGTGTACCAAATTGATACACATTTTATATTGGGATTTAAATGATTATTATAAGTAGCAGAGAATTCAGACAAAATCAAAAAATATACTTTGATTTGATAGATAAGAACGAACAGATCATCATCCGCAGAGGAACAGATAAAGCCTATAAAATCCTGCCCATTGATGAAGATGATAGAATATTATCAGAAAAAGAGTTTATAGCGAAAATAAATGCTTCGATCCAACAAGCAGATGATGGTAAAATATCTGTATTAAGTAACCAACAGCAAAAGGATATTCTTGGATTATGAGCTTTTAGTATCATTATAGATATTTAAAAACAGAATTAAATATTAAAACATTTTAGGACATGTTATGAATACCGTGGTTGTTATGTTAAGCCTCTTTATATCTTTGTTTCAGGTTACAGCAAATGCTACAACCAAAAATGATCTTGATACTAATGTTATAGCACGGGAAGATACTATTAGAGGATTGAATTATTTGACTTTGTGGGCAAGAAAATCTATAGAAACTAAAAGATTAGAAAATTTAATCAAGAGTTATAAAGAAAAGAACTATTCCAGGATACAGAATATATTATTAAAAAATTTCGAAAAAAATAATATTAATTTTGCTAAAAGTGATTTTGATCATTATAAGCTAATTATTTTTCCATATTGCAGATTTAGAATCGATACAAATATGTGGCTGAATGATACATCTTTTTATAACTGTATTTCACTCGATACCAATATGGAAGATATTTTTTCATATGTATTAATTTATGATAGTACACGTAAGTCCTTTTTCCCAAAATGTGTATTGATAAATACACTAGACCAAACAGAAGAAGTGACCTATCGTAACGACTGTAGTATTTATCATCAATTTTTATCTATGAAGAATTGCCAATTTTTTTTTACTAATGGTATGTTAATTAAAGAAAGAATGTATCCTTTAGGGGAGAATTATATTGACTGGTTTTTTATTTATAATAATAAGATATTTTCTGCTGCCCATTTTTTTTATAAACGCAACGCCGATTGTGAATTTGCTGATTATGTTATAGGAAAGTCAGAGTGTTATAATAATTACGAGTTGGACTTTTTTATAAAGCAATATTCCTCTATAGAACGATTAATAAAACGTTATAGCAAGTAATAATTTAATATTTATTTCATAAATAATTTTACATATCTTATTATTTTTTAGGACATCCTCATGAAAAAAACATTACTAACACTGTTAATCCTTGTTCTGGCTTTAAGTTTTGCCGATGCAAAAGAGATAACACAAATCACAGGCGGCAATCCACATTTTTTGATCTCTGTTACCCATGGCGGTACACCAATAGGTGAGATAGAAATAGAGCTATTTCCCGAAATAGCACCAAAGCACTGCATAAACTTCGACAGTCTTGTTGGAATAAAGTTCTACGATAGGACCGCTTTCCACAGAGTTATCCCCAACTTTATGATTCAGGGTGGCGACCCAAACTCCCGCGATGGGGATAAAAGCACATGGGGCTTTGGCGATCCATCGCAAACAAAAGTCCCGGCTGAGTTTTCGACTAAAAAGCATTTACGTGGTATAATGTCTGCCGCCAGGGCTACTGATCCAAACAGTGCTACTTCACAGTTCTTTATATGTGTAGCAGCAGCCACTCATCTGAATGGTCAGTATTCAGTTTATGGTGAGGCAGTAGCTGGAATGGATGTGGTTGATGCAATAGTGAATGTTCCAAGAGATATGACAACTAACAACCCTAACCAGAAAGTGGAAATGACGATAGTCAAGATTGATCCAAGTTCAGTCAATGAAATTGAAATTGATAATTCAATTCAAATATATCCAAATCCAGCTACCGATAAGTTGAGTTTTAGAACAGAGTTAGACGGTTTAGCCATATCTAAGATACAAATCTCTGATATAACAGGTCAGATATATTTCAGTGATTCTAAACTTAATAATCAGGATATAAGTCAGCTGTCAATTCCGGTTGGGGATTTATCCATAGGTGCTTATATCTTGACTCTGAAGGATTCGAATAACAAAATTCATATTTTGAGATTTGTGGTGGAATAAACCCGGAACAGAGATCATACCCGCGAAAAGACTGTGTGAAAAGTCAGATCCGATCAGAAAGTTCATTGGACTGATTTCAATATCGAAAACAACGAGACGATCGAACAGCTGAAAAGTTCTGTTCGGATGATTCTTGAATTCATTAAGGCAATGTAACTTTGGGACAAGCAGGGATGAATGTCCTACCCGTAGGTTAAGCATCCTTGCTTGACCTGAATAATAATAGTTAATGAGATAATAGAGCTTAGACAATTTATGCAGGATCTAACTGCTTTTTTTGAACTTTATTTTTGAGAAGATCTTTAACTAATTGATTGTCCTTAATTCTTTCATTATGAAGTTTTACGAGACCATCAATATTACAACCTGCTTCAATCCAAAATTGTTCTCTAATATTTCTTTGCAATTCAACGCAATCAAATTTCTTCTTCATTGTCTAAAATCTCCTTTGGATTTCGAATTTCTAATGCTTTATAACCAAACATTAAATTAATTGAATTGTACTTTAAAATTCTTGTTAAGTTTACCATGTGTTTGAAATTCCAACTCACTAAAACATCAACATTGTTTACAGTACTTAATGCAATATGAGTAGCATCGTCAAAAAATTTCTCAGATATAACCTTGAATTCAATATACTTTTCTGCTAAGAACTCAGTTTCACTATTCCTTAACAAAATTTCTCTATTTTGAATAGGAATATCATCTATTCTCTTCCGAATATATTCTGGTGCTCTAGCCAATTCATCAGAGGTTAAATCGGATAAAACAGCTACTTTACTTCCCAGAATAAATGCATCAAATAGTCTATTTGACCATTCCTCAAATTCTTCATCAAAGCAACCACCAATAACGGATGTATCAATATATACTCTTTGCTTATGCATTTATTAATCGAAATAGTTTTAAGAATCTTCAAAATGTAATTGAATAAGATTAGTAATACTAGACTCATAAAAAGAAATTTTAATTTATTAGACACATAAAAAGTTCTCTGCTGATGATTCTAGAAATCATGAAGGCGATGTAATTTTTCAATGGCATCAACTAATCATATTCTACTCCTTATTCCCCATTTTTATCCAGACATAATATACCGGAAGACCGAGTAGAACAATTATAAGCCCGGGCCAAGTGTATAAAGGCTTATAGATAAGCAGCACGATCATCATAACTGAAGCCAAAATAATATACAATGCCGGGAGGAACGGATAGCCAAAAGCCTTATAGGGACGCTCAGTGTCAGGCTGTTTGCGTCTTAGAATAAATATTCCGCTGATGGTCATTATATAGAACAGAAGTGCAGCAAACACGACATAGTCAAGCAGATCGCCGTAAGTTCCCGACAAACACAGCAGCGAGCACCAAATCGCCTGGAATATCATAGATTTTGCAGGAACTCCTTTGCTGTTCAGCTTAGCAGAACTTTTGAAGAACAATCCGTCCAGAGCCATAGCATAGTATATTCTCGATCCTGCGAGGATCAGTCCGTTATTACAGCCAAAGGTTGAAATCATAATGAAAATAGCCATCAATACAGCACCGGAACCTCCCATCAATGCTTGCAGTGCCGCTGTACCAACTCTATCCTGCGATGCATATTGAATTCCTTTTTCGATCACTCCTGCTCCGCTCTCGATGCCACGCAACGGAAGTATGTTAAGGTAAACGAAGTTGACGGAAATGTAGATAACCGTTACGATCAATGTTCCGAAGAAGAGACTCAAGGGTATGTTCCGCTTAGGATTAATCACTTCACCGGCAGTGAATGTTATATTATTCCAGGCATCGGAGGAAAAGACCGAGCCGACCATTGCAGTACCGATTGCAGCAATCAGAGCCAACCCGGTAATCGGAGTGCCCGAAGTTGTAACGGCATCCCAGAAGTAGTTTGTGTTTACAGACCAAGCCTGGAATGGTTTAACGAGAATGAATCCAGCCAGAAGAACTCCAGCGAGAGCGGCAATTTTCGTAAAGGTAAAAGAATTCTGAACGATTTTGCCGAGTTTAATTCCTTTAAGATTTATAAATGTGATTAAGATAATCGAGCTAATTCCAAGCAGTTGAAGAGTGTTGACTTTTATAAAAGCAAATTTAAAAAGATAATTATCCGGCGAAAACCATGGTATCAGCACGCCCGTAAACTTTGCGAAAGCCATTGCCACAGCGGCGATAGTTCCCGTCTGGATAACCATGAACATAGTCCAGCCATACAGAAATCCTGTCAGCGGATTGAAAGCCTCGCGCAGATAGACGTACTGTCCTCCGGCTTTGGGCATCATTCCGGCAAGTTCACCATAGCTGAGAGCCGCTATCAGAGTCATGGCTCCCGTAATCAGCCAGGCAATTATCAGCCAGCCGGGTGAGCCAAGAAGACGCGACATATCGGCACTAACGATGAAAATACCCGATCCAATCATCGATCCGATAACGATTGCAGTCGAATCCATCAGAGTTAGAGCACGAACAAATTGTTTCTGTTCAGACATAAGAATAATTATCTGTGAGTGGGAAAAACTAAAATTAAGAAAAAATGGAGAAATATTCTAAAAAGAAATTGAGGCTGCCTTTATTTCTTTATATATCCAAATAAAGTCATTATATTTGTATCGAATAATACAATCATAATAATTGTAAAGGCAATATCATGAAAAAAGCACTTCTTGTCTTGTTCATCATAATTTGTTTTGCTAAGCTCTACTCAGTAGATTTATTAACTGTCAAATAAGGTAATAAGGTCTTTTATCTCTTTTGTATCAGAGTTACTAAGGTTAGAATAAAAAAATAAGGTTAATATTGATTAGATCTAATTTTTTAATAATTATATTTTGAAAATTTACTAACCTTATTTATATTGGGTAACCTTAGTAACACAAATCACATTTTTTATGAAACCTTATTACCTTATTAATAACAATGAAAGTAGAATTTAATAATCTCTATACTCATTTTGTTTTCATAACTCTGAAACGTGAACCTCTGATTATTCAAGAACATAGAGAACGAATAGAAAAATATATTACAGGTATTGTTAATAATAGTAATTGTCAGCTTTATGCTATATATGCCAATTCCGAACATGTTCATTTTCTTGTATCGAGATCACCGGATTTATCAGAAGAGAGTTTAGCAGTTAAAGTCTCTAAAAGTTCAGAGAAATTCATAAACGAAAATAAATTATGTAGATTCAAATTTCAATGGCAAAAGTCCTGTTCAGCTTTTTCTGTCTCTAAAGCTGATATAAACAAAGTTTGCAAGTATATTTTTAACCAAAAGGAACATCACAGACTTCATACTTTTTCTGAAGAATATGAATCATTTAAAACGTTTTACCAGAAAACATTAATGCCCAAATAATAATATTTGTTATGAGAAATAAATCTTAATAATTATTGTCTTGATTGTTGGATTTATGTAGAAAGGAATCACATGAAAAAAGCACTTCTATTAGTCGTCATCATTCTTTTCTCTGCTCAACTCTATTCAGCAGAGCCTCTTGTCAAGTTCTATCTTCAGGATGGAAGCTCGAAGCAGTATAATCTCAGCGAAATTGAGAACTTGAACTTTTTTAAATCTAATCTTTCTTTTGAAATGCGAATTCATAGTGATGATACAAAGTTGATTTACAAATACGATATACGAAAGATTGAAAAGATTCAATTTGATGTTGATATAATAAGAATATCAATTGGAAATGGAATTGAAGATTATAAGATCAAAAACATTGATAGCATCATATTCGTTTGGAATACCTGCCAGGAAATTCAGATTGGCACTCAAGTATGGATGTGTCGTAATCTTGATGTAGATCATTACAGGAATGGTGATTCAATTCCAGAGGTTAGAGATTCAGTTCAATGGGCAAATCTCGAAACGGGCGCTTGGTGTTACTTTAACAATGATCCAATGTTTTACTCAAAATATGGAAAACTATATAATTGGTATGCAGTGAATGATCCTCGTGGATTGGCTCCTGAGGGTTGGCATGTGCCGACTGATGAAGAATGGACAACACTAACGACATATCTTGGCAACCAAATTATGGCTGGTGGTAAAATGAAAGAAACAGGAATATCTCACTGGCAAAGCCCTAACACAGGAGCAACAAATGAGAGTGGCTTTTCCGCTCTCCCGGGCGGTTACCGCAACTTCAATGGGACATTCAGCAATATTGGTAACTTCGGTAATTGGTGGTCTTCTTTGGAGGGGAGTACATCGACCGCGTGGTACAGGAACCTGGACTACGGTTACTCCAGCATACTCAGATACGAATGCAGTAAGGCTACTGGCAGTTCTGTTCGCTGCATAAAGGACAATTAAAAACTAGAGCAATTCTATTTCCACTTCGTTCAAATTCAGGGATTCGGACACGGCACGCCGTGTCCCTACAATTTGTCTGCTCATGTTAAGATCAATAAATTTTCAGAACAATTTCTAACAAAACCAACCGAAATATGTATCTCCTTATGAGAAAATTTGTTACACTGCAACAAGATGTGGCTATTTTGTGATCGATATAACACTTATTCTAAAATTATGAAAAGTATTAACAAACAAAGGGCAGTCCTGATCGCAGAACTGCCCTTGTTTTTTCAAAATTAAAATCATTCTATTTTACCAGATTAATCATCCTTGTGATTGATTTTCCGTTTATCATTAGATTCAACGTATATGATCCCTGAGTCAAACCTGCAGGAGAAATACTAAGCATTTGATTGCCAGAAGTAATAATGCCATAATCTGATCTGTAAACCGAAACACCTTTCATGTCAAGGATTTCGATTGTTACATTAGCATCATTTTCCAAAGAGAAACTGACAGACAGATTCTCTGAGAATGGATTTGGATACAAGAATAAGTCGGACATTCCCGGAATTGCATCAGTTAATCCACTACTCATTTTAGTCGTGAAGCTTCTAATTTCTGACAATTCACCTTCTCCGTCGGCATATTTGGCTTTCACGCGGAAATAATACTTAGTTAAAGGATCTAAGGCAGGTATTTCCTTTTTAGTATCAGAAACTTCAGATTCTGTTAAGACTGGTGAAAAGTCTATGTTTTTAGAAAGCTGGAAAACATAAGTATCGGCACCTTTGACGGCATCCCAAATGAAAGTCATATCCAATGGCATATCGATAGCATTATTATCGGGTGAAACCAGTTTGACCTGAGCTATACCCGTTGAAAACGACCAAATAGTTGACCACAAGCCCGGAGTACTGCTACTGTAAAGCCTGACTCTCCATCTGTATTTTGTAAAGAAATCAAGTTTTTCTACATCAATTTTATTTACTAAAAGAGTTGAGTCATTAAGAATTAATTCAGTGAAGCTGTTGTCCAGAGCAACCTGAATGTGGTAGTTCGAAGCGGCATTGTAGTCTTTCCACCTAAACGTAGTAGCAATGCTGGCATCTTTTGAAGCATCTTCAGGTGAAATCAGCTCAGGTGCGGCGATAACAGTTGTAAATGACCACGCAACAGACCAGTCACTCGATCCAATATCGTCCAATGCTTTGATTCTCCACCAGTACTTTGTGAAGTTTTCGAGAATTTTGGATAGATGTCTGTCGTTTTTATCAGCTAATCCTTCGAATACCATTTGAGAGAATAAAGAGTCCCTAGCAATCTGAACTTCATACTTATTGGCTCCATCAGATAGATTCCATATCATAAGCACCTGATTGGGCAAACCAGTGGTAGCGTTAGCCGGACTCTTAAGAGTAACAGGTTTTAGTTTTGTAGTGAACATCCAAACATCTGACCAAGGTCCCTGAGCTTTGGATGATTTTCCTGCAACTCTCCAATAATACTTGGTGTATAGCTGAAGATTGCCAGTCTTAGCAACTGTATCTGTCGCAATATCTTTTGAGTAAATAGTTGTACTGAATGCCGGATCTATTGATACCTGCACAGTATAAACACTTGAACCTTTAAGTTTATGCCAGCGTAGAATTGGACCCAGAGTAGTGATGCTTCCACTATTGTTAGGTGGATCAATCAATTCCGGTTTATCCAAAATTGAAACAAAAACCCTTACCGGTGACCATGCACCAAGCGAATTATTAGATCTGGAGCGAACTCTCCAATAATGGAGTGAACTGCTTTCAAGCTTATACTTTAATGTATAACTTGTAGCACCTGTTGTGGTATAATCCTTTATACTATAGAAGTCAGGATCGGTTGATACCTGAAATTCATACATATCTGCTTTAGGTGCAACATCCCATGTAAAGGTAGCGAATAAGCTAACACCTTCGGCATTGTGAGCTGGTGTTTGTTGAGCCGGAGCCGGAAGAGAATTAGGTTCAATTGCCCTGAAAATAGCCGAAGTAGTGAAGAATAAGAATCCGTCTCTGCTTTGAGAGAAAGTTTGCACAGGAGCTGCGGTAGTTCCTCTGTTCAAGAATTGCCAACTACGACCTGCATCATTACTAACAACGATTCCGCCTGAATAAGACAAAGCAGCAAATATTTGGTTGAATGGAGAAACAATCACATAAGAGACATTGGGATATGTCATTCCAAAATCATAGGTGGTCCAGTTTACTCCGTGATCAGCAGATTTAAAAATACCAAGATTTGTTCCGGCATAAATAGCTCTTGTTGAGGAGAATCCTATAGAGGAGACTACGGCTGTTTCAGATGAAAAAACCCATACCCAGTCAGTTCCATTGTTGATTGAACGATATAATCCCCATTTCTGAAAAATGTAAACGTCACCATTCAGATTAATTCCAATGAATTTAAAACCGTCGATATCGGCAGTAGCAACAATATGATTCCAATTTATTCCACTATCACTTGACATATATAATTCTGATGTAATAGCGTCAGGATTTTTTGGATCTTTCGGAGGAAATTTTAATGCTGTGAAAAGAATCCCTTGGGGGTTAACTGCTATTGCTGTAATTATTGTGTCTCTCTTAGAAAAAATGGATGTCCAATTTGCGCCACCATCTGATGATTTATAGAGAGTACCAGCAGATGCGCCTGTCTTAGTGTATGTTGCAAGTAATAGATTCCCTAGCGAGTCGAGCGCCGCGGCAGAGATACCTAATCCAGACATACCGCCCGAAATCCAGCTTATACCATTGTCGGTTGAACGCTGTAAGCCTCCGGCATCAGTTGTTGACAATACAATGCCGTTTTTGAAAGCGAATGTTTTTGCCGTAGCACCCATAGGTGCTGCACCATAAGAAACGGTCCAGTTTGATCCCAGATTTGTGCTCTTATATAATCCATAAAAAGGCAATGCTGCCCATAAAGTGCCATTTGAACTTTTTGCCATCGAAGGAACTCCGCTCAATCTGAAACTTGTAAGTATCCAGTCATCCATAATTCTGTCATCGTATTTAACGATACCTTTATCATTCAGACCGGCAATCGGAGATGTATTTGATGCCCAAACAACACTAGTTACATTCACACATTTATCGCTCTTCAAAAATTCTGACCAAGAGGCACCGTTATCAACAGAAAAATTGACACCACCGCCGAGAGTACCGCATATAATTTCTCCAATACTGTTCTGAGCAAATGAAGTAACATTTTTATTTGTTAAACTTCCATTGGAGCGTTTCCATGTAATTCCCTGATCCTCTGATCTGTAAACTCCCCAACTTGAAGTACCGGCAAGAATAAAACCATTTCTGGATATGTGAAGTGCAGTTATTTCCCAAATATTTAATCCTGTATTCACTTGAGTCCAGGACTGACCGCCATCGAGTGAGCGATAAATACCCTGACTTTTAGTCCCGGCAATCATCGGTCCACCACGTTTGATTTTTAGAGATGTGATTCTTTGATCAAGTATGCCATTGCTGACAGGACTCCAGTTATTACCGTTATTTACTGATACAAAGATACCGCCTCCATAAGTGGCAACGTATATTTTACCTGTCGAATCAAATTCAATTGCTGTAATGTTTTTATGAGACAGGTTATTTGTGATATCTATCCATGTTGATCCGGCATCGGTAGATCGTTTGATTCCGATGTCCCAAACACCGAGGTAAATAAATCCACTCGAATCAATTGAAACGGTTCTGATATCAGATACACTGGTTCCTGATGAAAGATTCCAGAAATTCCCAAGTGTGTCGAGCGCGGGTTGCGACTTTAAAGAAGCTGATAACCCAATAATAATTATTGCACTAATCAAGAAAAGTCTTTTCATGGTACAATTAGTTAAGTAATATCTCATACTATAATCCTAAAATAATAAATTTTTACGCATTGAAAAAGAATTGGAAAAGAGCAAAACAACACCTCACCCTTTTATAATATCAATTAAAAGAGATAAATGTTACAGGAAAATTACAAAATAATAAAAAAAAACGAGAATTATATAACTTTTAATTTATAACAATATAAACTAAATGATTGTGAAATCACATTTTAGCTCAATATTTTTAATTTCTTGATATTATTTTATTTTTTAACTAAATTGAAATCATAACTTAATTCCTATTGATATTTACGGGAAAAATTGATAAGTTATACTTACTTAATAATACATTAAATTAAAAGAAATTATCTGGAGTAAAAATGAAACGCTTATCGATGTTTATTTTTTTAATCTCGTTTGCTCTAATTGCTAATCCGTGGTCTGCTTGTTTGCTAGCTCAGGAAGAACTTATCGAGGAAGAAAACACCAAAACGGAGAAGTCTGCTGTAAAAAAGCCAGAAGTTAAAAAGTCTGAAACAAACGAAGTATTGCAGGAAGAATTGCTTAAAGATGATGAGAGTATTAGTAACAAATCAGCGAAGGAACTGTATTTTAAAGAGAAATATGAGGATACTCTTGCTTATTCATTCGAAGTAGTTTGGAATGCGATTAAATTATCACTCGAAGACATAAATTGTCTGGTTTCTCAGGAAAAGTATTCGCAGACAGATCAAGGATTGTTCAAAGGCTCTCTTCGGTCGGATTATTGTGTGTTCTCGCAAGGTAAGGACAGCACTTTCGATATACTAAAAAAATTCAGTATCGAAGTACCTTTTATACGAGGTGGTACCTGGCTGACAGGAAGAATGCAGTATAGATTCCAGCTCACCGAAAGAGAAGACAACACTATATATCTAGTATTAAATGGTGCAATTAAGGATGGGGCTATTAGTGGATGGGAAGATTTCGTCACGCATGAAGTCCATTTCTGGAAATCGAATGGAATATTCGAAACAAATATGTTAAAAAGAGTCAAATCTAATTGCGAAATTGTCAAGAATCAGAAAAAATGAAATCACAAAAGAAGTCCTATATCTTGCTGATGTAGGACTTCTGGACTTATTACATTTTATTTCAATAATACTTTCTTCTTCTTTTTTATCTTATGAGCAATCCTAACAAAATGATGCTGAATAATCTTCTGGATATTGTGAACAGTATCGAAGAATCAATTACTGGAGAAGGCTTTAGAGACTTTATTACCCGCCGAAAAAACATTATTCAGGTTGTTAATCAATTGGTAGATCTTCAAACAATGGTGAAATTCCTACCTGATGATTTCGAAAAAACCGATAGCAATATTTGGGATGAGATTTCAACTTTGGACGAGAAAGTTAATCCTGAAACTGAGGTTGACGGAGAAGCTGTCTGGAACTTTATCAAGAAAACTATCCCATTGTTTAGAAAAGAACTTATCAGTCTTTTAAAGAAGAATTAGTTTTACGTTCTTGTAAAAATTCTTTCAACGCTTTTCCCGTGAAGGATTGCTTTACTTTTGCCACATCTTCCGGAGTGCCTTCAGCTACAATCAAACCACCTTCTTCGCCGGCTTCAGGTCCAAGGTCTATGATCCAGTCAGCCGAGGCGATCACATTCAGATTATGTTCAATTATAATAACGCTGTGCCCACCCTCAATTAATCTTCTGAAGCATTTTATCAGTTTGTTGATATCATCGAGGTGCAATCCTGTAGTGGGTTCATCAAAAATGAATAATAGATTAGTATTATAGCTTGCATCGAGATGATTTGCAAGCTTGATTCTCTGGGATTCACCACCCGAAAGCATTGTTGATGGCTGACCAAGCCTAAGATAGCCAAGACCGACATCGGACAGAAGTTTTAGCTTATTTGTAATCTTGTTAGATTCTGTAAAAAATACCAATGCCTCATCAATTGTCATATTGAGCACATCAACAATTGATTTCCCTTTGTAAAGGATTGAACGAGCATCTTTTTTGTATCTTGTGCCTTTGCAGGATTCGCATATAAGCTGGACGTCCGGCAGGAACTGCATATCGACTGTAACCGTTCCTTCTCCCTCGCAGACCTCGCATCTTCCACCGGTAACATTGAACGAAAAATGTCCGGGTTTCCATCCAAGCTGCTTTGCGGCTTGAGTGGATGCGTACAAATCTCGTATATGATCGAATACTTTGGTATAAGTGATTGGAGTTGAGCGTGTAGATTTGCCAATAGAGGACTGATCTACCATTTCGACATTGTCCAACCAAAGTGTACCAGATATTTTTTCGAAAGAAGCAGAAGATTCCTTGCCTCCAACTAATGATTTCTTAAGTCCATCATAAAGAACATCATGAATCAATGTACTCTTGCCGGAACCGGAAACACCTGTTACACATACAATGCACCCCAATGGAAAGCGAACCTGATCCATTTTGAGATTATTCTCTCTGGGTGCAATAATCTCAAGAAAATGGTTGTTCCCTGCACTACGTTTTGCCGGCAATGGAATTGACTTCTTACCTGTCATATATTGTGCAGTGATAGATTGTTTAGATTTTTTCATCTCTTCAATTGTACCTGCAAAGACAATTTCTCCACCATTCTCACCGGCTTTGGGACCCATGTCAATCAGGTAATCAGCCTGACGGATTATATCAGGGTCATGCTCAACGACAATGATAGTATTGCCCAGATTACGTAATTTGTATAGAATTGATATCAGTCTGTCTGTGTCTCGTGGATGTAAGCCAATACTTGGTTCATCAAGGACATAAAGTGTTCCCACGAGCGAAGAGCCTAAAGCAGTGGAAAGGTTAATTCTCTGTGCCTCGCCCCCGGAAAGAGTATGGCTCAGCCGGTCTAGAGTTAAATAATGCAAACCGATATCAACAAGGAGCTGAATTCTCCATTGAATTTCATTAACTACCTGAGAAACTACCGAGAGCTGATGCTCATTAAGTTCAAGATTTCTGCTAAACTTGAGCAACTCAGAAATTGGCATTTTAACTAAATCCGGAATTGATTTACCACAAACGAAAGCCTGCCGGGCAGAGGTTCTTAGTCTCGATCCACCACAGAGCCGGCACTTAGTATAGCCTCGATAACGGCTGAGCATAACCCGATAATGCATCTTATAATTGTTCTCTTCAAGCATTTTGATGTAGCCGTTAATTCCGGGATATGAATCACGACCTTCCCATACAAATTCAATTTCCTTCTCTGTCAGTCTTGAATAGGGAACATCGAGCCGAACTCCGGCTTTAGTGCCTTCTTTAATCATAGCTATCTGATTCTCGTTGAATCGAGTTGTGCGGAATGGATGAACAGCCAGCTTCTGCAGTGATTTTGTTTTGTCAGGAATAATCAGATCTTCATCAATTCCTATAGTTCTGCCGAAACCCTGGCAGGAAGGACAAGCTCCGAAAGGATTGTTGAAGGAGAAGAGTCTGGGCTCCGGCTCTTCATATACGATATCGCAATCTGAACATTCGAAACGGTTACTGAAATTCAGCATTGTTCGGTTTGTGAGGTTTTTGATCTTAATTCTTCCATCGGCAACTTTAAATGCTAATTCGATAGAATCGGTAAGTCTAGTTACTGACTCAGCATCCTTAGCAAGAACCATTCTGTCAATCAGCACATAAAAATCATTAACGGTTAAATTCTCATAACCTTCTTTATCGTCAAAGTCATGAATAACATCCGAATCTGGAACTGAATACCTAAAGAATCCGTATTCTCTGAAACGAGGAAGTTCCGATTCAATGGTTCTTGCCTGAGGATTGATTGGTGCAAGAATATAAAGCTTTGTATCTTCTTCCAACTTGAGAATTTCATTCACAATCGAATTAGGAGAATCCTTTTGAACGGGTTTCTCACAGTTTCGGCATATCGTTGCTCCAATTCTGCCATAGAGAAGCCTTAGATAATCATAGATTTCGGTGGTTGTTCCAACAGTGGACCGTGGATTCTTGGATTGCTTTCTCTGCTCAATAGCTACAGCAGGCGGAAGTCCGGTGATTGATTCAACTTCGGGCTTGTGCATTCTTTCGAGAAACTGACGAGCATAAGCAGAAAGAGACTCAACAAAGCGTCTTTGCCCTTCTGCATAGATTGTATCAAAAGCAAGGCTGGATTTACCGGAGCCACTTACACCTGAAATGACTGTCAGCTTATTATGAGGAATATCTACCGATACATCTTTTAGATTGTGTAAACTTGCTTTATTAACCGAAATAAACTTCTTCCTGATTCCCGGTTCTGCCTTAACAGCTTCATTCTTCTTTGCCATAAGTAACTTTTTTCATATCCATTTTTTTTGATATATTAAGACGAATGAAACCTTACTCTCATATTAATCTGAGAAAAAAGACCCGGAGTGAAATGAAGGATCCGGAGAAACCACCAAATCCCATTTGAAAAAGGGTGCAAGCACAGGCGTTACAGAATTTGGTTTTGTCTCACCCTTGTATCAAGGGGATTATTTGAGTTTCAACATTATATTTTCACAAACTTCTCGACTCTATCCCCAACCCTCACAAAATACATGCCTTGAGGCAAACCTGAGACATCGATTCTAATACATCCACCCCCGTCAGCAGAGCTGACACCCCCGCCAGCGGGGGACACGGTTTGCCCATAAACATCAAATATCCTCACCTCGCTTTGTAGGGGCGAACTGCCGTTCGCGCCTACAGATATCTCTATGAAATCGGAGGCAGGATTGGGAGAAATATCCAAATCAGACACAGTTATACATTTCGGATCATCAACATCCATCAGATAATCAGTCTTGAATACACTGTAGCCAATGCTAGCCAGATATGCTCCATTTTTAACGAAACACATATCGTAAATTTGTTTATCTTGAATAGCAGGGTTATTCAGGGCATGCCATGTTATCCCTTTATCACTTGTAAAATTCAAACCATCATTTTTGCCATTAGTTCTTCTATTAGTATAAAGATTATTATTATTGTCAATTTTCATAAAGTCTAATGGATCATTTATTTTATCGATTTCCCGAAAGGATTGACACATATCATCTGAAAAAACAGTTAGTGCCCAATCCCCCCATTCACGCAAACTGATGAATACATCACCCGTTTTATTGAAAGTTGCAACTGATCCGCAATGCTCAGGAACACTTAAAGGGAGTGCTCTAAATGTTTTTGCAGAATCATCAGAAAAATATATATAACCATAATATGAGCAAGCAACAAAATATTTATTTTGATAAATCGATAAAGAAACAATTCCAGTTCCAAAAGAATATTGTTGAATCCAGCTATTTCCATTATCTTCCGAATAGTACAAATATGTTTTTGCCATATATATTCTACCATTATCTGCTTCTGAAAATGATACTTTGTATGTACTGTCAGAAAATACTGTTAACCAAGAGTTACCATCATCTGAAGATCGTTGTACTGTAGAATCCATACCAGCAAAAATAAAATTATTTTTTGTGCAGATTATTGGAAAAGAAAACTCGCTTTTTCCTTTAGGAAATGGCAATTTCTGCCAAGATTCACCATCATCTGTAGTTCTAAATAATTCGTGAGGTACTTTTGCATAAACATATCCCTTATTATTTGCAACTATGAATATAACGGTTTGATTATATATACCTTCATTCTTCTCTTCAACCGATTTTGAATTAAGGTCGTATCTAACAAGTTTATACCTTGTACCTGCTATGTAAAGATAGTTTTTATAAGAAGTTGTTGCCCAGCCAAATGGGATACTGTCATTTTTATACCAAGAAAAGCCTCCATCTGTTGATTGATAGGATAATTTATTTCCTGTGATATATGTATTTCCATAATCATCAACAAACAACATACTGATTAGCTCATCTGGTAATGTATCCGGACTAATTGTCCAGTTTAAGCCACTATCAGTAGAAATATAGACGAAACCGAATAATCCTGTAGCTATAAAATTACCAAATTGTTTATTATAAGTTACATGACTAACACGATTGCGAAAATTAGTGTCAGCAACTTTAATATGCTTCCAGTCTCTTCCGTTATTTGTTGAACGACCTATCGAATCGTTACCATAAGTCACTAATAAAATATTGTTTGTATCTAATGCAATATCATATTTTGACACAGATGGAAGATCTGACCAGGTAACTCCTTTATCAGAAGTGATCCATAATCCTCCCCATTCTGTCGTTACATAAATGTTAAAATTATTATCAATTACAATTGTTTTGGCATAACGATATTCGTTGAATGGTTCTTCAGATGTTATTCCATTTTTCAAATTTTCGTCATATATCGTGAAACTACCTAAGCTACCGATAGTATAACAATTATTATTTTTATCCATACCAATTGCATAAATACCTTCAAATATTTTATTCCAGTGGTCACCATTATCCTTTGAAATATAAACATTAGAATTTGATGCTAAAGCATATAAATATCCTCTACTGTCCTTTGTCAGGTAAGTGATTTTGCCACCACTTGGTCCGTTGGTCTGCTTCCAGTCTGTCTGAGCCAATGCAGTCTGCCCCAGAATCAAGATTAAAATTGCTACTGAACAAATTAAATTTTTCATGTTATTTTATCTTCACAAATTTGCTTACTTTATCCCCAATCCTCACAAAATACATCCCAGGAGCAAGGGTAGAGACATCGATTCTAATACATCCACCCCCGTCAGCAGAGCTGACACCCCCGCCAGCGGGGGACACGGTTTGCCCATAAACATCAAATATCCTCACATCACTTTGTAGGGGCGAAGGTCCGTTCGCCCCTACGGATATTTCTATGAAATCGGAGGTTGGATTTGGTGCAACTACTTGTGTTTCATTATTGATATTAAAATGGACAGCTGCTATTTCCAGGTCACTGATCTTTGCCTTGAAAAGACCACCACCACTAGTCCCGGCATAGATCTCATCATTAACTATTAACAACGAACTAACGTACTTATAACCTAAATCTTTGCTTGCATCAACCCAAGTTTTGCAGAAATCCTTGGATATATACACACCTGAATTTGTACCAAGATATATACTAGATCCTTTTACAGCAAAACAATTATTATATATACCCTGACCTACCCTGATTTCATTATTATCCCATAAAGAACCTTTGTCCATTGATTGAAAGAGAGAAGATGATGATAAAGCCAGAATGTGATTATTGTTTATTTCGATTTGTGTAACTGATCTACTGTGAGAAAACTTAATGGGCGTCCAAAGATTACCATTATTTGTTGTGATATAAATACCACCGGCATTTCCGGAATAGAGGTTAGCTCCATCAAAACTCAAAGAGTAAATATCGAAATACCCAATGTTTTTGTTCCTGTCGATCCAGGTATCACCATCATTTGAAGAATAAAAAACCCCTTCTTGCTGAGTTCCTGCAAAAAGATTTTTGCCATCATAAGCAACTGAAATGACATTATCATCCCAGACTCCTTTGTTTTTGTTAGTCCAATTGTTACCATAATCAGTAGAAAAACTTACTCCATTTATTGAAGAGCAGACAAAAATCTTATTCTTATTTACTACTAGATTACACAAATTGGTTTTAGATAAACCATTATTCTTTTCATTCCAACTCATTCCGAAATCATCTGAAGAATAGACACCACCAAGAGTTGAAGCATAAATTCTATTTTCACTAATTTTAAGAGAGTTAATGGTCGTATTTACCAATTGATTATTTATTTTTTTCCAATTTTTAGAGTAATCCTCCGAATAGTATATGCCTGATCCATCAGTACCGGCAAAAGTTCTCTTCCCGTCAGATTTGAGCGATAGAACACTACAAGTAAGCTTCTTTTCTAATACCCAAGTATAGCCGTAATCAGAAGATAAATATATCCCTTCGGAATTTGAAGCAATTAGGTTGGTTCCACTAACGGCAATTGAATACATGTCTAAATCTTTAAGACCATTGTTTTTTGGATACCAATCTTCTCCATCAGTTTTAGACAAGAATATACCACAATTTGTTGCAATAAGAAGATCTTCACCGTTAACTATCATTTCTCTTACAAAAGGGTATGATATATCCCGGGGAAGCCCCACATTTTTATAATTCCATGTTTTGCCACTATCTGATGACATACTAACCCCTAATTCTAAGCTACCTATAAATATATCCGTTCCTTTTGTAACAATATGAGTTATACTATATATTCCCTTTTTTGTTGACCAGCTTATTCCATTATCTGAAGAAATATATAAGGCATCCTGTGCTCCAGCATACAATAAACCATTGCTGGAATACAATACGTTGATATCATTACGCATTGATTCGTTTTTTCGCCAAATATTTCCATTGTCGATTGAAAAGAAAAGTCCATCATTCCACACACTGACAAAAACATAATTATTTGTTTTAGTTAAACCAGTAATTCTTTTTACAGGAAGACCATCGTTATATGAAGACCAGCTTATTCCATTATCTGTACTAAGAAAAAGACCACCATACTCTGATCCGGCTACAATTCTATCTCCATCAATAAGAAAAGAAGAAATCCTACCTCCCCACATACCATTATTACAAGGAATCCATTGGGAATAGCCAACACATGCAAATGACATTATGAATAATAAAATAATTTTTTTCATTGTCTGCTTATATTCTGTTATTAAACAATTATTTATATCTTTACAAACTTCCCAACCTTATCCCCAATCCTTACAAAATACATGCCAGGAGCCAAACCGGAAACATCGATTCTAACTCCCTCCCTGCTTGCGGGGAGGGTTGGGGTGGGGTTAGAGGTAGTCTGTATCTGTCCGAATAAATTAAATATCTTTATATCCACACCCCCTGACCCCCTCTCAAGAGGGGGATAAGAAATTTCTAGGAAATCTGTGGCAGGATTGGGTGAGATTGAAAATGTATTTTCATTCTCCGCCACATCAGTGTTCGTGCCTGTTCCAGTGATTTTTATATGATATTCCGGATTGTTCACTGCGTTGGAATAGATGACAATAGTGTCCAGGTATTGTCTTGCTTCTGTGGGATGGAATTCGATACGAATATCGGCGAAGCCGTCAGGAATTAATGTTATTGCAGTGATTCCCTTTACCGAAAAGCCTGTACTATCCTTGCCTTCTATCCTGATGCTGCTGATGTCTAGTGAATTCTTACCTGAATTTATTATTTCAAACTTCTTTTCAGATTTTGTTCCGGGTGGTACATAACCGAAGTTTATTTCTGTAGCTTTAATGCTGATTATGGGTACATTCGAGGTGTTGTCAAATTTCCATAATTCCCCAACGACAGCAACCCCATAGAATTCATTTTTGAAGCAAATATCACTAACACTATTAGATGCTCCTGTGGGGATGGCATTCCAGTTTTTACCACCGTTTTTTGTTCGTTGTACGTCTCCTTCTACCCCAGTGATGAATCCTAAGTTTTCGTTAGGAAAGTGCATTGCGAGCAATCCTATTCCATTTTTGATTCCTTTGTATGTTTGCTTCCAATCTTTGCCATAATTAGTCGAGCGGAATACAGATTCGTAAGAGGAATCAACACCTGCACAATACGCAATCCCATTTTTAAAAGCATTAAGCCTGCGCATAGATCCTGAACTAAAGAACGCAACAGAATCCCAATTAAATCCGCCATCTGATGTATATAATATCTTCTTATTGGGAGAGGATCCGTTTTCGTTTGAACTGATTAACATTCCATTCAAATCATCTCCGAAAGTAATGCTTTTGAGTGAGTTTTTTACTGTATCCTTCCAGAGATTCTGCCAGGTTAATCCATCATCAGTGGATTTAAGAACTGCATCATAATCTCCGACCGCATAGACAGCAGTTTTTGTTTGAAAAAAATCATTAATTCTCATCAAAGATTTAAATTTTCCGGCAAACCGGATTGTGTCCCAGCTTATTCCTGCATCAATAGAACGATATATCATTGCAACATTGAGCGACATATCATTTGAAGCGATCAGGATGATTGAATCATTCAAAGCAATAAAAGCTGAATTGTAAGCAGATCCGGGCTTTGTCATATTCCATGTAGAGCCACCATCTACTGAACGAGCGAAGTGGGTTGAACTGATTGTAAGGATTGTGTCGATTCCTTTAGTTATTGCCTTTGTCGGATATTTTACTTCAGTTGGAGTCTTAAGTTTGACCCATTGAGCTGATGAATAAGAGTGCGGCATCAATAAAAGCGATGCTGAGATCAAAAATAATAATCTGTATAAGGATTTCATAACGTGCTTCATTAAATATTCATAATAGAAGTTTAATTTAGCACAATGAAATGAGATTAAAAAATATTTTTCTTTATAATATAGTATTATTCAAAATAATTTTTTTAATTTTGCTTTTTATGAAAAAAATAATTTTGCTAAATTGCGAAAAACTGTCAGGTAAATATGTCAGAAATGCGCAACAGAAGTGAAATTCTTTACACACAATATTGAATTCAAAAGACGGATGGTATGATGAGGACCGTGAAAGTCCCTAGAGGAACAGAATTAACTTGTAAGAACTGGCAGATTGAAGCCGCTTACAGAATGATACAGCACAATTTAGATCCGGAAAATGCAGAGAAGCCAGAGGAATTAATAGTTTACGGCGGATTGGGCAAAGCTGCGCGCAATTGGGAATGTTATGATGCAATCATTGATTCGCTTATTAATCTCGAACCGGATGAAACACTTTTAGTTCAGTCTGGGAAGCCGGTAGCCGTAGTCCCAACTTACACAAGTGCACCAAGGGTAATCATTGCTAATTCTAATCTGGTGCCAAAGTGGGCAACCTGGGAAGAATTCCGCAGACTTGATAAGCTCGGACTGATAATGTATGGTCAGATGACTGCAGGAAGCTGGATATATATTGGCACACAGGGAATAGTTCAGGGAACTTACGAAACATTTGCCGAATGCGGAAGACAGCACTTCGGAGGCAGTCTGAAGGGACGTTTTTTGTTAACGGCTGGCATGGGCGGAATGGGAGGAGCTCAACCATTAGCTGCTTATTTTGCAGGTGCGGCTTCATTAACTATAGAAATTGACGAAAAGAGAATAGACAAGAGAATACATGACGGATATTGTCAGTATAAAGCATATACTTTAGATGATGCTCTGCAGATTTTGATGAAGCATCTTAGGATTGAGGAAGCCTGTTCAATTGGATTGGTTGGCAATGCCGCAGAGATTCATCCTGAGCTGTTAGCTCGAGGAGTGATTCCAGATGTAGTTACAGATCAGACATCTTCTCATGACCCTTTAAACGGGTACTATCCGGCTGGATATACAATGGAAGAAGCGGACAAGCTAAGGCTGGATAATCCTGAGAAGTATCTGGAAGAAGCATATAAATCCATTGCCATTCATGTGAAGGCAATGCTTGAATATAAAAATCGTGGAGCAGTTGTATTTGATTATGGTAACAACATTCGCGGCATAGCCAGAGACTTTGGCGGAGTTGAGAATGCATTCGATTTCCCGGGATTCGTTCCGGCATACATCAGAGGCTTGTTCTGTGATGGTAAGGGACCATTCAGATGGGTAGCTCTATCGGGTGATCCTAAGGACATAGAAGTAACTGACAGTGCAATAATGGAGGCTTTCCCCGACAATGAGGGCTTGCACAGGTGGATTACAAATGCTCAGAAGCATATAAAGTACCAGGCACTACCCGCCAGGATCTGCTGGTTGGGTTACGGTGAGCGGTTGAAGGCAGGCTTGATATTGAATGAGCTGGTTAGAACTGCCAAAGTGTCAGCACCAATTGTCATCGGACGTGATCATTTGGATTGCGGATCGGTTGCTTCGCCTCATCGCGAAACAGAATCGATGCTGGACGGATCGGACGCAATTGCTGATTGGGTATATTTTAACTTCGCATTGAATGCTATTGGCGGAGCATCCTGGGTTTCCCTTCATCACGGAGGTGGTGTAGGAATGGGGCTTTCGCTTCATGCAGGAATGGTTGTTGTTGCAGATGGTACAGCAGAAGCTGCTGACCGGCTACGAAGAGTTCTAACTTTTGACCCGATGATGGGAATTATCCGACATACTGACGCCGGATATGAAAGAGCGATAGATAACGCGAGAAAATTTGGCATAAAAATTCCTATGCTTGATAAATGATTTTAGTTTGAAATAATTTTTATAAATATAAAAGATAAAGAATTTTCACTTTTTTTGTAACTTTTTCACTTTCGAAGTGTATATATATAGTAGGAAGTGACAAAAACTAAAATTCTTTTTTCTAAGATGTAATTTTTTTGACTTTATGGAGCTATATGCAAAGTTAATATACGCGATACGCAATGCAGAACAAAAATATTTTTTAACACCTATGTATATGTTAGGAAATGACGTATTGCAGGTTATATTTGCTGATAACGAAATAAAAAAATGAAGAAAGAAATCACAGAAGAGGCACCAATGCAAAGTCAAGTTGAGATTACTCCAAACAGGAGCGAAGCTATTAAATTAGCTTTGCAGATCGAGAATTTATTCAAAACGGATCGTAAGAAGTTTCTTGGATTCATTCGTCAACGTGTCCGTTCACAGGAAGAAGCTGAAGATATTTTGCAGGATGTTTTCACTAATGTGTTAGCTGCATCCAAAAATGTTCAAAGGCCTATCGAAAATATCGCATCGTGGGTGTTTACAGCAGTTAGAAACAGAATAATTGACTCTTACAGAAAAAAGAGAGCTGAGACTTTTTCTGATATGCAGACACCGGGACAAGCAGAAGATGGGGTTGATTCTTTCGAAAATTTCCTTGGCGATGCTTTAAATACACCAGAAACCGATCTCATACGTAAAACAATATGGGAGTCAGTGCAAAGCGGTCTGGCTGAATTGCCGGCTGAGCAAAGAGAAGTATTTGTGAAGAACGAATTCGAAGGCGTTTCGTTCCGCGAAATGTCCGAAGAGACTGGCGTAAACATTAATACTTTACTTGCAAGAAAACGTTATGCAGTACTTCACTTAAGAAAACGTCTTAAGTATCTTTATTTGTCGATGAACGAAAATTAGTAAAGACATGAGTACTATGAGTAATTTTAGTAAGAAAGCCCGTTCGATATTCTACATTGTTTTAATCAGCGGGCTTCTTAGTTTAACTTCTTTTGTTATTGAATTTATTTGGAACAACACATTTATCAAGTTGTTAGGTGTTCCTCAAATTACTTTTCTTGAGTCAGTTGGCATAGTAGCCTTTGTTTATGTAATTTATTTCGGTATTAAATTCGGGCAGGACTGCCAAGATGACGAAGTAATTGAAGAAAACGAGACAAAACGTCACACAACTGACAATTTTACATACTCACCATCTCCAAAATCAAAACTTAATTCAGAAATAATCAACAACCTTCCTCAAACTGAAAAGCAAGAAATACTTGAATTCGTTTCCAGATGCTGTGGAATACCATCAGCCGAAGGTCCCGACCACAGCTCATTCCGCAGAAGAATAGAACACATCAAGGGATAGAAAAAGTCTGAATCGCGGATTTTTTGGATTAAAGGATTTCACGGATTGAATACAATTCTATCCTGCTAAAATATTCCTTAAAATCCCTGATTCTGACTTTTTATTAATCTTTTAAACTTTAAACTTTTTTCACCAAAATTAATAAGCAAACCAACTTCTAATTTATAAGCTGTAAGATAGTTCAATATTTGAGCTAAATGAATATCATTTAATTCTGAAATTGCTTTTATTTCAACTAATATTTTTTCATCAACCAAGAAGTCAACTCTTCTAGTACCAATTGATTCCGGAAAATCCCTATAATATATCTTTTGCTCTTGCTCTCTTTCAAATTTTAAACCTACATTCCGAAATTCAATACTTAATGCCCTTTGGTAAATTACTTCCTGAAAACCATTACCTAAGAATGAATGAACACTCATTGCGCATCCGATTATCTTCTCTGTTATTTCTTCATATTTCATTTTATGTCTTACTATCAGTATAAAATCATTGTCAGAATCACGGATTTTTGGGATTAAAGGATTTCACAGATTGAATACAATTCTATCCTGTTTAATAATTAAAATATTTCATTTTAAAATCCTTCTTTCTTTTTCTAATCCGTGTAATCTTAAAATCCGTTTAATCCGTGATTCTGACGTTTGATGGGATTTAAGGATTGAACGGATAACTACTAACTATTTACACAAATTCGTATTCAACTTTCATTGGTTGGTGAGTATGTTTTGATGCATTTAATACCTCAATTTCTACAATATTGCCATCTTTATCATAATCTATAATAACACCAGATTTATCTTCATCTGTTTCAAAGATATCAGCATCACTAAACTTAATATTTATCACATCAACTTCTTTATCATATTGAATTTTCATGTCTATTTCCAGTATTTTGAAATTTTATTTGTTAAATAAACTGTAATTATCAAATTTGGGTTTACATATGGATTAACGAAGATTCTCAATAAATATTCTTTATTATCTTTTTCGATCTTTGACTGATAAGTAAGAAAACCATCATTCTCCAAAATTTGTTGTGGGTCATTTAAAACTGAATCTATGAAATCGATTGGAATTTTTCTTCTTTTAATTTTCTCAGCAGCATGATTTGATAAGACATAATTCATTTTATTTCCTGAGCTTTTCCATGATTGTTTCACGACTTACAGTTTTCGTTTTATCTAAATTCTTCATTAATTCCGATAAGCCGTAATCTTCTTTTTCTTCAAGAGATAATACTTTGGTCTTAATTTTCATTTTATGTCTTATTACTAATATAAACAAATTGTCTGAATCACGGATTTTTGGGATTAAAGGATTGAACGGATTGATTACATTATTCTATTTGCTTTAATTCAGTAATATTTAAAATAATCCAAATTAAAAAATTCTTGTTGTTTCTAATCCATGTAATCCCATAATCCGTTTAATCCGTGATTCTGACATTTGATGGGATTAAAGGATTTCACGGATTGAATACAATTCTATCCTGTTTAATAATTAAAATATTCCATATTAAAATCCTTCTTTCTTTTTTTAATCCGTGTAATCTTAAAATCCGTTTAATCCGTGATTCTGACGTTTGATGGGAT
>CAYXFU010000024.1:0-54791 GCA_964464375.1 uncultured Hyphomicrobiales bacterium | reverse complement strand
GGAGAGGGTCAGGGTGAGGAAAATTCTGTATTTCTGAAAACCTTATTTCTTGCATTTAACCTTAGTAGCCATTAATACACCACAGACAATTAACCTTATTACCTTATTCAAATATCCCGAAGAACAAATAAGGTGATAAGGTCATGTATCAATTGGTAAACTGTTCTATTAAGGTATAGTAAATAAATACAAATAAGGTTTTTTTAAATTGAAAAACACGATGCAATTGATGCAAAAAGTGCAATTACAAAAATGAGGTGATTGAAATAAAAGGTAGTTAAGAGAATTTTTAATAACTAAATGTTCATTGAAATAGTGCAAAAAATCCCAAAAAAGATGCAAACAAAAATGCAATTTATGCAATTTGTATTCAGCTACGTAGTAGCGACCTTTTATGCCACGAAGTGGTATAATTTCAATAACCGTGGGTGTAAGCCCACGGTTAGAAGTTATAGAAATATAATCAGCCCTGAAAGGGTTGAATTTAAACCGAGAAGTTCAACCCCTACGGGGCTGGGATATAATAAAATGCTGATCCATTCCACGGGTTTCACCCGCGGTTATTCATATTCAGCATCCTGAAAGGAGATTCTCGCAAATCTATTTTAATTTGTCGCCATACTCTTTAAGCATGTATTCAACAACGGCTTTTACTTCAGAAGGAGTCAGTCCCTGCTGTGGCATGTCAGGATAAGTAGGATCAACTTTAACTGGCTTCAAAATAAATTGAATCATTGCTTCTTTATTATTGGCATATTTCTGCAAAATTAGTTTATGAGGAGGTCCAACTAATCTTTGGTCAAAACGATGACAGGACATACATTTTGTTGTATAAAGTTCTTTTCCGTCAGCCTTTGCTCCAACATTAAGTGTCTTATTAAATTCTGCTTCAATTTTCTCATAATTTTCAGAAAGAATATTAATCTGATTATTTGATGCTCGGGCGAAAGTGGAATGGTCAATAATATTTATCATTGAAAATAGTATAAGAGCAAAGAAAAAAACATATCCGCTTCTTTTATAATCAAATCGAACAGCATTGTCAATTATGAACTGTATTTGTACAATCATAATGAATGCAGTTAATAAAGTTAAATTA
Organism: uncultured Hyphomicrobiales bacterium; assembly: GCA_964464375.1. GTDB lineage: Bacteria > Bacteroidota > Ignavibacteria > Kapaibacteriales > UBA2268 > CAIOZA01. Next base: position 53,692 of record CAYXFU010000024.1, on the reverse strand, counting down.
ACTATTGAAATTGTAAGTGATTTAGCAGGGAAAGAAAAAATGTTAATGAAAGTTAGTATTAGAAAAGCAATCCAACCCTTTAATGCTATAGATTGATTATAGATATATGCTGAATTCTCATTTCTCTGGTTAAGTTTCATTTTGTAAATCATAAAGATTGCAGTAAATGAAAGCGCAAAGAATAGATATTTTAAAATGTGAATTATCGCATTAAATGACAAAAATAATTCAATAAGAGATTTCTTAGCATCCCAAGTAATTGAGTCTTCAAGACCTGAGAATACTGCTGTGAACATAACTAAAGCCACAAACATCAATATTGCCGAAATCCAACCGATTATAATAGGAAATACTCCTATTTGTGAATTATTTGAAGATGATTCGATTGATTCAGTTGGGTTGTAAACTGATGTATAATTAGTATTTTTATTAATGATCATCCTATATGCATAAAGGAAAATCAGGGATGTTACATAGAATGCAAACGATATTATTAAATACTGAATTATAAAAGTTTGGGTTTGATGAAGCATTTGAGCCACTATCAGGACTATGCTTAAGAATGGAACTATACCGAAACCAATTGGTATTAGATTATTGCTTGCCCCCAAATTAATAAATTCTGAAGCCAGATTATTTTTCGAATGGCTCTTTGTTCTGTTATTTATATTCAGAACTGATAAAACAGTACCGGCAAATATAACTGCCGAATAAGCAAGAAAAAAAATTCTTCCTAAAAGCAACAAAGATGATAATAAATTTAAGGTAGCAAATGATTCAGGCAGTATTAGTTTATCAAGAAAATTCATAGATTTACCTTTTTTAATTTAAAATTATCAATTTATCGGCAGATAGAACGCCGGTTACTACCAGTACATATATATTAATCCAAATGAAGGTCGACCACAAAGCTTTTTTGTTTTCAATATATTGATTCAATAGTGATAAAGATTGCCAAACCAGACCAACACCTGCTAAAAAGAGTATTGGACTCGTTATAATATGATTAGCTATGCCAAACAATGGTATTAGCATTGAACTTGCTGCTAATGAAATTATCCATACAAAAGTAATTCTTTTGAGCTGGTCATGTGAAAATCTTTGGGTGAGAGTAGGAAAACCTGCTTTTTCATAATCAACATCATGAATAAGCAATAACAGCCAAAAATGAGGTACCTGCCAAATGAAAAAGAAAAAAGCTAAAGGTACCATATTTGGAGTAAAAATATCTGCTCCGCTGCCTGCCCAGCCAATTGCAGGAGACATAGCACCTATCAAGGCACCAGGTATAATGGCTAAAGAACTGATTTTTTTGAATGGAGTATAAATAAAATTATACCAAACTATTGCAAAAAGTCCTAAAAGTAAAGTTGTAACACCAGCAGTCGAAAACAGAATCAATTCACCAATTAAAATCAACAAAATGGATATAATCAAAGCTTGATTGGGTGTGATTCTTCCGGATGGAATCGGACGTCTTTTGGTACGTTCCATCAACAAATCGCTCTTCCATTCCTGATACTGGTTCAACGATGCTGAACCGCAGGCAAGAATGAAAACACCTGCTATGAGTTCAGTAATCAAGACTATAGATTTCCCTCCGGCAAGAATAAAACCTGCCGCTGTAGAAAAAGCAACAAAAAAAGTTATTCTAACTTTACAAAGTATTATTATATCTTTTAAACTTATCTTCATTTCTTCTCCATTACAGGATTTGGGTTTTTGTTTGATTCAATAGGTACTGAACCCATATTCAACCATAAATTAAAGTCATTCTCTTCCTTTACAACCAACTTCGCAAGCATTTTTGAATGGTCAACTCCACAATATTCCGAGCATAAAATATCAAAAGATCCAATTTTAGTTGGACGCAAAACCATAAAATTCTGCCTTCCGGCAGTAACATCTTCTTTTATTCTAAATGCCGGTACATATAAGCTGTGATTAACATCAGTTGTTATCAAATCCAATTTAACTGGTTTGTTAAGTGCCAAAAATAGCGTGTCTGACTTTTTTCCGTTAGAATAACTAAAACTCCAATTCCACATGCGTGCTATAACTTTTACATTGTATGCATCAGATGGGATTACTCTTGCTTCAGAAAAACTGACAAAACCATAGTAAAACATAAAAAGAACCAATACTGTTGGTATTACTATCCACAAGATTTCAAGTAATGTGTTTCCTTCAATATTTTTCACAACAGGATTCTTTTTTCTGCTGTATTTAAATATAAAGTAAATCATGGCAATGGTGATTAATAAAAGAAGCAAAACAGATGATGCAGTTATAAAGAGCATTATTGAATCAACTTCAGTTGCAAATTTAGACGGTCCGGAAAACATAAACTACTCCTTATCTGAAAAATACATCAACTGCGGTGAAAGTTAAACTAACTAATAATATTAAGACTGCAACACAAATGAATATTAAAAAAATCTTATTGTCATACTTAATATGCATAAATATGTTCACTACTAGTGAGGATTTTACTATGGCTATAAGCATTGCCAAAACTAATGTAAATGCTCCAAGTTCAAAACTCGAAGATGATACAGTTAGAATTGTAAGACCAACTAATGTCAGCCATACAATGATGTAAGTGCTATAGCCGATTTGATGACTTTTTTCTGTGTGTGTGTTCATAATTTTTCAAATATTTAGATTAATGAATCAAGTAAAACAATGGAAATAGAAAAATCCATATCAAGTCAACCAAATGCCAATATAATCCAGAATTATCAAGCAATACATAATTATCAGGATTAACAACATTGTTTTTAATTTTATACATAACAACGCTTAATATTATCATGCCGATAACGACATGCAATCCATGAAGTCCTGTCATTGAATAATACAAACCGAAAAATATTATTTCACCTTTATCCTTCTCAAGCAAAGTTGGAGAGTTAGGGAATATTCCATGAGCTATTTTTGCGCTCCATTCGAAGTATTTATTTACCATGAAACTTCCTGCAAAAGCAATTGTCAAAGCAAGCAAAAACATTGATAGTTGTTTCCTGTTTTTCTGAATTGCTACAATTGAAAGTACCATTGTTAGTGAACTTGTTAGTAAAATTATTGTGTTAAGTGTACCAACACCCTTATTTAGTTCTCGGGCAGCCGCATGAAAAGCATCTGCATATTGAAATCTGTACGCCATATACAAAATAAATAATCCGCCGAACAGTACTAGTTCAGTTAATAGAAATAGCCACATTCCCATTTTGGCTCCAAAATCATCCCTGTGTTCATGTACAGTATGATCGATTTGTAAATTTGTGGAAACCTCATCCTGTTGGGCTGAGTGTTGAATTTCACCAGCATAAATACTCATTTTACAACTCCTTCTTCAGGGAAATAATAAGGTTCATGAGTTATCGTAGGAATTTCATCGAAATTCTCCAAAGGTGGGGGTGATGGAACTGTCCACTCTAATGTGACTCCTCCCCATGGGTTTTGCTCAGCCTTTTTACCTCTTCGTAAAGCATGGAAAAGGTTTATGATAATGATAAGAAGTCCTGTTACAAGAATAAAGGCTCCAATTGTCGATATTACATGTGGAATATGGAATTCTGGCAGATAATCCCAGTACCTTCGGGGCATTCCCATGTATCCAAGAATAAACATTGTAAAATACAACATGTTGAAACCAATAAAAATAAAGACTATTCCGACTTTTGATACCTTTTCATTATACATTTTCCCGAACATTTTAGGAAACCAGTAATGCAGAGCCGCAAAGAATATCATGATCGTCCCACCAAACATAACATAATGAAAATGTGCTACAACAAAATATGTTCCATGGGTATGTACATTTAGAGCTAGATTTCCTAGTACTAAACCGGTTAATCCACCGATTGAGAACAAAAAGATAAACATTACAACAAATAAGAATGGCACTTTGGGATCTATAGAACCTTTATACATCGTTGCTACCCAATTAAAGACTTTCACTCCGCTTGGAATTGCAACCAAATATGTAAATAATGAAAACACTGCTCTGGATAAATCACTCATACCTGATGTAAACATGTGATGCGCCCAGACAAAATAACCAATAAATGCGATTGCCAAACTTGAAAAAGCAATTGATTTGTAACCGAAGATTGTTCTTTTAGCAAAAGTAGGTATTATCTCAGATACAATTCCCATTGCTGGCAGAATCATGATATAAACAGCAGGATGTGAATATATCCAAAAAAGATGCTGAAATAAAATTGGATCACCTCCTAATGCAGGATCAAATATTCCGATAGAGAATAATCTTTCTACTATTACCAGCACGATTGTTATTCCAATGACAGGTGTTGCTATCACCTGTATCCAGGCTGTTGAATAAAGTGCCCAGATAAACAAAGGCATTTTAAAAAATCCCATACCTGGTGCTCGAAGTCTGTGTACTGTTGTAACAAAATTCAACCCGGTTAATATTGAGGAAAAACCAAGTAGAAATGCTGCAAACAATGCCCCGGAAACATTTGTGTTTGTTCTTATCGAATATGGAACATAAAATGACCAGCCGACATCTATTGGACCACCGCTCAAAAATAATGAGGATAAAGCAACAATCCCACCGGCAATGTATAACCAAAAAGACAGCAGGTTTAATCTTGGAAATGACACATCTTTTGCCCCGATTAATATCGGTAGGAAAAAGTTGCCGAATGCTGCCGGAATTCCTGGAATAATTACTAAAAAAATCATTATTACACCGTGAAGTGTAAATACTGCATTATAGGCTTGCGAGCCAATAATGGTTTTCCCGTTTGACAACATCTCAGTTTTGAGAACTAAACCTAATGCGGCACCGACTAGAAAAAATATTATTATTCCGGTTAAATACATTAACCCTATTCTTTTATGGTCTGTGGAAAGAAGCCAAGAAGCAATTCCACGATGTTTTCCCTGATAATCCAAGTAACTTACATAAGGAAGACCATTAGTTTGATTATTCATTAGTTACCTTTTTTATATTTATTATTCTTTTCTTCCTGCCCGATAAAAATAAAAATAAGAATAGTCCACCGGTTGATAATAGCATCAATACTCCGATTACACGAGTTGTATTGAAAACATATTGTTTACCTTGCGGATCATAACTGAAGCAAAATTGAAGTACTGTTTTTACCGATGGATTTGATTGGTTTTGGCTTGCTTCTAGAAGTGCCATTTTTAGATCGAATGGATTGTAATATTTATCAAAATATAGATATCTGCTAATTATGCCAGTTGGAGAAATGGCAAATATTGAACCGGCATGAATGAAATCGCCCTGTCCGTCACTTTTGTAATAAAAACCAACTGCATCAGTTAGTTTTCTAATTGAAATACTGTCACCAATAAGCACATTCCATGCATCAGGTGCAATTGGAGTATTCATAACCTGGAGAGAATTTTCTTTCCATTTCATTGCATCATTTACTGTTGCTTTATAGTCAAAGCAGATTGTTACAATCTGGTAATCCTGCCCGGCTTTTAGTTTAAGTCTTCCAACGCCATCTGCAACAGCATTCTGTAATGGATTGCAAATTCCTCCGCAATGGAAGTAAACAAAATACAGAAGTGTTGGTTTTGTCATTAAATCACCAAGACGGACTGAATCTCCCGTAACATTCATGAATTTCACGTTTAAAGGTATCTGAGCACCTAAATGCTCATCAATCCCTACTTTGTCTGCTCCAAGGGCACGTTCAGGAATATTTAGAATAAGCAGAAAAATCAAAATGAAAAAGCTGGTTAAGTATGATTTCATAGAGCCTAATAATAATTTTAAGAATTCCTAAATTTAATTGAAAAACAAAACGATGTAGATTAAAAATTATTATTACATCTACAGATTTTTTTTATTTTTATTCATTATTACTAGAGTAGAATGGAGGATATCTCGTACTGATTGTAGGCTATAATGTTTTCAATCCATTCATTGAGCAAGTTTCTTACAAATCTCAGGAAATATTAATTAAAGAATTTACAGTAATGGTCATTTAGAATATTATTTCTGAAATAAGTATACATTCTATTGCCTTTTAAAACTGAATCTTTGAAAAATTCCCTACTTTTTCAAAATTGCATATTATTCTTTCCAAGTATTTCCAAGACGGGGTGGCTCGACGCAATCGATACAGGGTGGTAATCAGATAGCAACCTTCAGAATTCAATTTTTACAAATTCTATAAACTCAATCACTTATTGTAAATATCAAATTTAGCCAATCTGCTCTTCTGGAGGAAGTGCTCTACCGAAACAAGCAGAACTCCAAGTCCGTATTTAGAACTTCTGCTGAAGTTAATGGATGAAGCTTCTTTGAAATATTTTGTAGGGCAGGTTATCTCAGCAATCTCAAATCCTGCATAAAATATCTGTGAAATCATCTGATTATCGAAAATGAAATCATCAGAATTAGCATCAAAATTAATTGCTCTCAGTACTTCAGCTGAGAATGCCCTATATCCTGTGTGGTATTCAGACAGCTTTTGCCCAATCAGCATATTCTGAAACAAAGTCAAAAATCTGTTGGCAATATACTTGTAAACCGGCATTCCGCCCTTCAGTGCACCTTTTCCAAGTATTCTGGAACCAAATACTACGGGATAGACACCATTGGCAATCAGTGACGCCATAGAGTAAATCAGTTTTGGAGTATATTGATAATCAGGATGTAGCATTATCACAATGTCTGCACCTAGTTCTAGAGCTTTATTATAGCATGTTTTCTGATTACCGCCGTATCCGCGATTATTCTCATGCCTGATTACATGATGAATACCTAGTCTCTCGGCTTGCTCGTAAGTGTCATCACGGCTTGCATCATCAACCAAAACCACTTCATCGACTATTTCGAAAGGAATTTCCTTGTATGTTTGTTCGAGTGTTAGGCTGGCATTGTATGCTGGCAAAACGATAACTAGTTTTTTGTTTAATATCATGTCAAACCTGATTTTTGATTAAATAAACTATTCCCATCAAATTCAATTTTTCTTCATAAGTAAACCGAATTTTACTTTTCAGGATAGGCAAAATTAAGCCTGCGGAACCACCTGTCAAAAAAATATTTATTTCTTTATCCGGAAAGTATTCTTTTTTGATAGAATCAACAAAACACGAAATAGCATTGGAAATACCCTGATAAAGCCCAATGCTGATCGCCTCTGATGTAGTTTTTCCAAGAATCTGATTGGGAATCTGTAGTTCAAAATTCTTAAGTCCGCTGGTCATTTCCTTTAATGCCCGTTCCTGAAGACTAAGTCCGGGAAAAATTAATCCACCAATACAAAAATTATCCTGATTAAGAACATTAATGGTTATTGCTGTTCCACAATCAATTGTAATCAATGGGGGATGAGCAATACTTAGTCCACCGAATAAACTTAACTTGCGGTCAGTTCCCATTCCGGTCACTTCTTTGAAATCAATAATTTTTTGTGCAAGAATAAAATCTGAAATATTAATTAACTCTGTTATTTTATTTAATTTCAAATGAAGAATTTTTTCAAATTCAGAATTAACAGAAGAATAAATGATTTTAGAGATTTTTTGATTTTTAATAAAGGATATAACTTCATGCAATGAATTCTTTTCATAAGACACCGACAAATAATTGACCCCATCAAAAATCTTAATTCTTGAGTTCCCAATATCTGCATAAGCTGTATTTGCGGTTTCAATCAAGTTCAATTACTCTAAATCATATTTAATAGAGTCACCGTTATTTATATATCTTACGGTGCTGTTGTCAACATTATTCACAAGAAGCCTACCATCTCTGCAGACTTCTGAAGTTCGCCATAATCCTGGCTCATCATTAATAGAAATCTCTTTATTGATTATGTTCATTTCTCTGATCCAATAATCAAATACAAATTTATCAGTTTTTAGTAATAATTCTTCGAGATTCTCTAATACTTTTTTTATAATTTGATTAATCTCTGCATCATAACCCATAATTTTAAGTGATGTTGTCTTATCATTAATATCATCAGGGAAAACTGTCTGATTGATATTAATGCCAATTCCTATGACTGAAGAAGAGCATAATGATCCCTGAAAACTATGTTCAGTTAGAATGCCCGAAATCTTCTTAGGGGTTTCATCCGAACTCTGTGCATAAATATCATTTGGATATTTAATGAAAAAATTGCTATTCGTTGCAAAAACTTTGAGAGCCTGACAAACAGCAAGACAACCGATAGCCTGTGTTAGGGATGCCCTGTTGAAATTTATTCCCTGGTCATGCCTTATTCCCACTGATAAATAAATATTCATCATGTTATCGCCAATCCAGGTATTACTGTGTCTTCCTCTGCCAGCTGTCTGGAAATTTGCCGAAACGGCAACTATTTTGTGCTCCTCCAATAACTCTTTGGCATAGTCATTGGTTGATGTGATTGTATCTAAATGTATATGTTCCATAAAAAGTTTTGCCCTAAATTTATATTTTTTTATAAAGTAATGTAACTTATTCAGGATTTTAGTGTTATGTTTTATTTAAAACGAAGATTTTTAAAAATCTTTTTCCGGTTTTAATTTTAAATCAGATTCAATTTAAAGGAACATAAGTTAAGAGTCAAAATTATATTCAGAAAATTAATTGAATCGCTATAAAAATTAAAATTTATTATAGATTATTGTTCTTTGTAGTATTTTTAACTACAAAATAATCATTGCTTATACTATGTTTAATATTAACTTTATTCGATATTTTTAAAATTGTAGAATTGTTATTTGAAGAATCTTAATTATAAAAAAGTCGATATTTCTTGTAACCAAATTCTATTTGATGGTACATTAGTTAAGAGATCTAGCTCATCTTAAGAAAGAAACTATATCTCTGAAGAAAAAATGATTTTTTTTTAAAATCGTTTTGCCGAATCGTATTAAATAAATGCCGGAGCTCTAACAAAGTTAGGTTTTATGTTTAATTAAGCTGATGAAAACAATATCGTGAAATATTTATTTATGGGATTTTTTTTAAGTACTTTAGGAGTTAATTTTTATGAAACGTGAAATTACCAAAGCCGCATCAAAGTTGATTATGCGACTGTTCGTTTTGGGTTTTGCTGTTTTTGCATTGATTCTCACATCATTGCCTGCAAAAGCCCAATATTGCACGCCGGTCTTTTATTATTATAGTATGGGGACATTTTTGTTTAAAATATATGCCGGTAGTTCAGCTACAGGTACCCCAATATATACTATGCCAGTGTCTTCAACCGGATATGGTTATTATGATGCTACAAATGTTCCTGCATTAGCAAAAGGAGCAACCTACACATTCCAGTGGTCTGGTGGAGCTTGGGGTAGCGGTACTTCTTCTTCATACACACAATTCGTAGCTTTGTATCTTGATGCCAATAATGACCGTGCATTTAAAGATCGTAACGGTTCTGACTTTACCTCTGGTTCACAATTATCTACTGCTAATGGTGAATGTATGTGGTATTCAAATGGTTCTAATTCCTCTTATACTTCACAATTTACTATTCCAACATCAGGAACTAGTGGATTAAGAAGATTCAGATTAGTAACCGTTTATTACTATTATCCTCAGTACATGGGCTCTCAGTATCCTCTGCCATGTCCTCAGCCTTATGGATACCAGGGTTATTACTATTATTATTATTATGGTAACATGACATCATATTATGGAACCTATCTTGACTTCAATGTAAATGCCCAATATGTTACACAGAATGATGCCGGTATTTCAGCCGTAGTATCACCATCAGCTATGTTCAGTTCATTGTCACCTCAGTTAATGCAGGTAACTCTGAAGAATTACAGTAAAAACAGATTAACAAGTTGTAATATAAACTGGTCAGTCGATGGCGTAATTAAAACTCCTATCGCATGGACAGGTAATCTTGATTCAGGGCAAACAATTGCTGTAACATTAGCTCCATCATACACTTATACAGTAAATACTACAACTTGGGGTCCAATGGCATTATCTGCATGGACATCTAACCTTGTTGGTACTAATATTGAAGCTAATTCTTATGGTGATGCAAATACAGCTAATGATAGAATTAATTCATCAATTCCTGCTCTTCTTAACGATGCAGGTTTTCTTAATGCAGATGCAATGATTCCGATTGCATTCGGACCTAACAATGTTTTATTGACAATAAAGAATTATGCTCCAAGACCATTGGTAAATTGTATGATTTACTGGCAGGTCGATGGTGTGGCACAGACCCCATTTTATTGGGCAGATGCAGGTAACCCAATTCCTATGGGTGCATCAAGAACAATAAATGTAGGAACATATTATTTCGGTGGCGGAACTCAGGCTTATGAGATCAAAGCATGGACAGGACAGCCAAACGGAGTTCCTGATGAATACACACCAAATGACGGCAATACAGTCGAAGTTTACAAAGCACTCGTAGGCGGTACATACACAATCGGTCCAAGAGAATCAGATTATGTAAGTATTATCGAAGCAACTGACTTTGTCAACTATTGGGGCTTAGCCGGACCGGTAACATTCCTGATTCGTCCTTATACATATCAGGGTGGAATAATCTTTACACCAAAGGCAAGACAATTCCCAATAACTTTTGAATCAATCACAAGAAGAAATCTTGATGTAATAGTTCAAAACACAGGTACATCCTCAGCCAATGACTTCGTATTCAAATTAGACGGTTACGATGGCTTAACATTCAGAAACTTAACCCTTACAGCCAATGGCACAATGGGCAAAGTAATACATCTGACAAACGGAACAGACAATATTTTAATAGATGGATGCCAGTTAAATGGAATCACAAGCCCCGGAGCATTAACAAGCAATGCGATAATTTATGCAGATGGCGGTGTAAATAATTTCAAAGCCACCAAGAACACATTCAGCAAAGGTTCCTTTGCCGCATACTTCAATGATATCAGTAGTTCAATCACCAATGGTAAAACCAATCCTGACGTAGCACTAGCCAGTAGCGGAGTGAACTTCTCGAACAACGAAATAGCAGGCGTAACAACAGGTGGATTCTGGTTAAACGGACCAACAAACCAGTTAATCGATGGCAACACATTCTTCGGTAATGGCTATAAGAATGGTATCTATTCCAGTGGATCAGGTACAATTCTGAACAACAGAATCAACAATGTAACTGATAACGGAGCAGGAACAATATCAGGAACACAAGCAGGCGGTATTTTCGCAGCAGGAGCAACATTCTCAATCCATGACAATACAGTCGGCGGAACAAACATAAACGGAATTACAGCAAATGGAGCAAGCGATGTAACAATCGCCAACAATAATGTTAACATATCAACAGGCTTAACTTATGAACGAGCCGGTATAGCTATCATAGGAGCAGGCACCAATGCAGATACCAAATCGAATATTGTTCAGACAACCAATGCACACGGTATTTATTACAGCGGAAGTGCAAATGCAGATGTGTTATATAATAACATAATCTCCAGCGGTGGAACCTCTATAAGAGGAGCCCTAACATTTGGAACATCCGGTGGCAATATAGCAGACAATATGATATCAGCAACCAATGAATTCGGATTAGTAATAACAGATCCGACATCAGTAAATGTATGGTATAATACAGTATTGTCAAACACATTGACCGGACATGCCGCACATGTTATGAATACAAGAGGCGGAACAGTAACAATGGCACGCAATATTTTCCAGAATAACGCTGCCGGTATCGCATTACATACAATCGGAACAAACCCTGTAAGCAATAATAATAATATCTTCTCCAAAGCAGGTACATATTCAGTATTGAATAATGGAGTCAACTCAACATTAGCAACCTGGCAGACAGCATCCGGACAGGATGTGAACTCATCAGCCGTAGAAGCAATGTTTATGAGCCCAACAGATCTGAGATTGACAACAGTCAATAACAGTTTGTATTATACATCAGCCATGTTTACAGGTACAACATATGATATGTTTGAAGCCAAAGACTTTACAAACACCACTAGAACCAAGACTTTCTACAAGGGAGCTCATAGCATAATACCAACAATCACAATAGCAGAAGAGCCAAGTGATATAGTAGATTGTATCGGAACAACAAATCACGCATTAGTAGTAGTAGCCAATGCAGATTATAACGCAACATTAACATATCAGTGGTACAAAGATGGATTAGCATTAACAGGACAAACAAACCCGATATTCTACATCAACAATGCTTTAACCCATGATATGAATGCAATATACCAGTGCATGGTAACAGCAAATGGCGAAGCAACTGGCAAAAACACACGTCCAACCTTGCTTTATACCTTGAGACCAACCAAGATAACACGTCAGCCTGAAAATCGTAGAATTGACTTAGGTCAGTTATCTACATTCGATGTTGACATGAACGTATTCCAGGAAGATCCAATTGATTATCAGCCATCAATTCAGTGGTACAGAGGCGGAGTTATGCTCCAGGACAATGATAGAATAGCCGGAACAAAGTCATCAATATTGACAATCCGTGACATACAGGCAATAGATTATGGCAATGATTATTATGTAAAGATCACAGGAAAATGCGGAACAGATTCATCAGTAATGATAGATATGTCCGAAATACCTAAACTGACCTTAACGGATTTAGCTGCAACTCTAGACTTATGCGTAGGCAGTCCATTATCATTGACAGTAGCAGCAGTAACAAGCGTACCCAACGTCAAGATAGGTTATCAGTGGATGCTCAATGGCGTAGCAATAGCCGGCGCAACATCGGCAACATATACAGTAGCCACAGTAGCAGCAGTTAATGCAGGCGATTACACATGTGTTGTAACATTAGAAAACAACTATGATACTAAAACAACAACAGTATGCAAGGTAACAGTAGATACAGCACCGGAAATCGTAACAAATCTGGCAGCATCAGTATCAGTACAGACAGGAAGAGATTTATCACTGGCAGTAGTAGCCAAAGGCAACAATCTGACATACCAGTGGCTAAAGAATAACACAGACATCGTAGGAGAAACAAATGCAACATATACAAGAGCAGGCGTAGTCGCAGCAGATGAAGGCACATATTCAGTAAAGATAACAAACCCATGCGGAGTAGTTACATCAACAGAATGTGTAGTATCAATTACCCCATTTTTATTGATGGGCTTAGATGGCCAGGCAGGTGAATTCATATTGAATCAGAATACACCAAACCCATTCAGCACAACAACAACGATCAGCTTTGTGTTACCGGAAGCATCAAACGTGAAACTTGCAATCACAGATCTTTATGGACGTGAATTAGCATTAGTAGCCGACAGAGCAATGTCAGCAGGCTACAATCAGTTAGATGTTCGTGCATTAGAAAGCAATCTAAACGCCGGAGTTTATTTCTATACTCTAACCGTAAACGGTAAGAGCGATACAAAAACTATGGTTGTCGTTAAGTAAAATCATATCTACTTAACTTATAAATTAAGCCGGGATCACTTCCCGGCTTTTTTTTTGTCCTTATAAATAATCCAATATTTAAAATACTTTAAAAAAGTTAAAATTTCTTGCAACCAAATTTCATTTCATGGTACATTACAATGAAGAATGGTTAAAATTTAATTTTATTTTTGTATTTATTCAAAGTTTTCTTTATTTTTATATGTCTTATTAAATTTAATTTTAACATAACCAAAAAATTTAGTCTTAAATCATTTTTAAATAACATTTTTAACTAATTGGGAGTTTTTTTATGAAACAACAAGCTACCACAGCTGTATCAAAAGTATTCTTACAGCTATTTATTACGGCTTTTGTCTTATTTGCATTGATTATGACTTCAATGCCTGCTCAAGCACAAAGCCCATCATGTTACCCTTATTGGTCATACTATGGCATGGGTACTTTCACTTTTAATATTTATGCCGGAAGTACTGCGACAGGCACCCCAATTTATAGATTGCCAATCTCATCAACAGGTGCTGGCTATACTGACATGTCACAAACTCCTTCATTAGCAAAAGGAGCAACCTACACATTCCAGTGGGCTGGTGGAGCTTGGGGTAGTGGTACTTACTTTAATTATTATCAATATGTGGCATTGTTCCTCGATGCTAATGGAAACAATACTTTTGATAATGCTTCAGGAGTTCCATTTACATCCAACGCTGGTGTAGCAACAAATTCCGGTGAATGTATGTATTATTCAGGAAGCTATATTTCTACGGTAACAACTACATTTACAATTCCAACAAATGGCACAAGTGGCTCAAGAAGATTCAGATTGCTTACTAATTATTATGGTTATGGTTCTGCACATTGCTGGCCCTGCCAAAATTACGGCTATGGAACTTATCTTGATTTCAATGTAAATGCACAATATGTCACACAGAATGATGCCGGTATTTCAGCAGTGGTATCACCATCGGCTATGTTCAGTTCACTTGTACCTCAGTTAATGCAGGTAACACTTAAAAATTACAGTAAAAACACATTAACAAGTTGCAATGTAAACTGGTCAGTTGATGGCGTTACCAAAACTCCAATCGCATGGACCGGCAACCTCGATTCAGGTCAAACAATTGCTGTAACTTTAGCACCTGCATATTCTTATACAGTAAATACTTCAACATGGGGTCCAATGGCATTATCCGCTTGGACATCTAATCTGGTAGGTACTAATGTTGTTGCAAATTCTTATGGTGATGCTAAACCTGCAAACGACAGACTCGACGCATCAATTCCTGCACTTCTTAACGATGCAGGTTTTCTTAACGCAGATGCAATGATTCCAATTGCATTCGGACCAAACAATGTATTATTGACAATAAAGAACTATGCACCAAGACCATTGGTAAATTGTATGATTTACTGGCAGGTCGATGGAGTTGCACAAACTCCATTTTATTGGGCAGATGCCGGTAATCCAATCCTTATGGGTGCAACAAGAACTGTTAATGTAGGCACATATTATTTCGGTGGCGGAACTCAGGCTTATTCAATCAGAGCATGGACAGGACAGCCAAACGGAGTTCCTGATGAATACACACCAAATGACGGCAATACAGTCGAAGTTTACAAAGCACTCGTAGGCGGTACATACACAATCGGTCCAAGAGAATCAGATTATGTAAGTATTATCGAAGCAACTGACTTTGTCAACTATTGGGGCTTAGCCGGACCGGTAACATTCCTGATTCGTCCTTATACATATCAGGGTGGAATAATCTTTACACCAAAGGCAAGACAATTCCCAATAACTTTTGAATCAATCACAAGAAGAAATCTTGATGTAATAGTTCAAAACACAGGTACATCCTCAGCCAATGACTTCGTATTCAAATTAGACGGTTACGATGGCTTAACATTCAGAAACTTAACCCTTACAGCCAATGGCACAATGGGCAAAGTAATACATCTGACAAACGGAACAGACAATATTTTAATAGATGGATGCCAGTTAAATGGAATCACAAGCCCCGGAGCATTAACAAGCAATGCGATAATTTATGCAGATGGCGGTGTAAATAATTTCAAAGCCACCAAGAACACATTCAGCAAAGGTTCCTTTGCCGCATACTTCAATGATATCAGTAGTTCAATCACCAATGGTAAAACCAATCCTGACGTAGCACTAGCCAGTAGCGGAGTGAACTTCTCGAACAACGAAATAGCAGGCGTAACAACAGGTGGATTCTGGTTAAACGGACCAACAAACCAGTTAATCGATGGCAACACATTCTTCGGTAATGGCTATAAGAATGGTATCTATTCCAGTGGATCAGGTACAATTCTGAACAACAGAATCAACAATGTAACTGATAACGGAGCAGGAACAATATCAGGAACACAAGCAGGCGGTATTTTCGCAGCAGGAGCAACATTCTCAATCCATGACAATACAGTCGGCGGAACAAACATAAACGGAATTACAGCAAATGGAGCAAGCGATGTAACAATCGCCAACAATAATGTTAACATATCAACAGGCTTAACTTATGAACGAGCCGGTATAGCTATCATAGGAGCAGGCACCAATGCAGATACCAAATCGAATATTGTTCAGACAACCAATGCACACGGTATTTATTACAGCGGAAGTGCAAATGCAGATGTGTTATATAATAACATAATCTCCAGCGGTGGAACCTCTATAAGAGGAGCCCTAACATTTGGAACATCCGGTGGCAATATAGCAGACAATATGATATCAGCAACCAATGAATTCGGATTAGTAATAACAGATCCGACATCAGTAAATGTATGGTATAATACAGTATTGTCAAACACATTGACCGGACATGCCGCACATGTTATGAATACAAGAGGCGGAACAGTAACAATGGCACGCAATATTTTCCAGAATAACGCTGCCGGTATCGCATTACATACAATCGGAACAAACCCTGTAAGCAATAATAATAATATCTTCTCCAAAGCAGGTACATATTCAGTATTGAATAATGGAGTCAACTCAACATTAGCAACCTGGCAGACAGCATCCGGACAGGATGTGAACTCATCAGCCGTAGAAGCAATGTTTATGAGCCCAACAGATCTGAGATTGACAACAGTCAATAACAGTTTGTATTATACATCAGCCATGTTTACAGGTACAACATATGATATGTTTGAAGCCAAAGACTTTACAAACACCACTAGAACCAAGACTTTCTACAAGGGAGCTCATAGCATAATACCAACAATCACAATAGCAGAAGAGCCAAGTGATATAGTAGATTGTATCGGAACAACAAATCACGCATTAGTAGTAGTAGCCAATGCAGATTATAACGCAACATTAACATATCAGTGGTACAAAGATGGATTAGCATTAACAGGACAAACAAACCCGATATTCTACATCAACAATGCTTTAACCCATGATATGAATGCAATATACCAGTGCATGGTAACAGCAAATGGCGAAGCAACTGGCAAAAACACACGTCCAACCTTGCTTTATACCTTGAGACCAACCAAGATAACACGTCAGCCTGAAAATCGTAGAATTGACTTAGGTCAGTTATCTACATTCGATGTTGACATGAACGTATTCCAGGAAGATCCAATTGATTATCAGCCATCAATTCAGTGGTACAGAGGCGGAGTTATGCTCCAGGACAATGATAGAATAGCCGGAACAAAGTCATCAATATTGACAATCCGTGACATACAGGCAATAGATTATGGCAATGATTATTATGTAAAGATCACAGGAAAATGCGGAACAGATTCATCAGTAATGATAGATATGTCCGAAATACCTAAACTGACCTTAACGGATTTAGCTGCAACTCTAGACTTATGCGTAGGCAGTCCATTATCATTGACAGTAGCAGCAGTAACAAGCGTACCCAACGTCAAGATAGGTTATCAGTGGATGCTCAATGGCGTAGCAATAGCCGGCGCAACATCGGCAACATATACAGTAGCCACAGTAGCAGCAGTTAATGCAGGCGATTACACATGTGTTGTAACATTAGAAAACAACTATGATACTAAAACAACAACAGTATGCAAGGTAACAGTAGATACAGCACCGGAAATCGTAACAAATCTGGCAGCATCAGTATCAGTACAGACAGGAAGAGATTTATCACTGGCAGTAGTAGCCAAAGGCAACAATCTGACATACCAGTGGCTAAAGAATAACACAGACATCGTAGGAGAAACAAATGCAACATATACAAGAGCAGGCGTAGTCGCAGCAGATGAAGGCACATATTCAGTAAAGATAACAAACCCATGCGGAGTAGTTACATCAACAGAATGTGTAGTATCAATTACCCCATTTTTATTGATGGGCTTAGATGGCCAGGCAGGTGAATTCATATTGAATCAGAATACACCAAACCCATTCAGCACAACAACAACGATCAGCTTTGTGTTACCGGAAGCATCAAACGTGAAACTTGCAATCACAGATCTTTATGGACGTGAATTAGCATTAGTAGCCGACAGAGCAATGTCAGCAGGCTACAATCAGTTAGATGTTCGTGCATTAGAAAGCAATCTAAACGCCGGAGTTTATTTCTATACTCTAACCGTAAACGGTAAGAGCGATACAAAAACTATGGTTGTCGTTAAGTAAAATCATATCTACTTAACTTATTAATTAAGCCGGGATCACTTCCCGGCTTTTTTTTGTTTACCAGATCAATTCTGGTATTTTTTCCTTAATTTTGTAATCTGTAACTAAAGATAATATTAATATTAGGTGAGAAAATGTCCAATTATGTTGTTAATCCTGCAAAAAGAACTGAAGAAGTTACCTATGCAATCCGTGATATAGTGGTTCTGGCAAATGAAGTTGCCAAAACTGGCAAGGAAATGCTCTATTTAAATATCGGCGATCCAAATGTCTATGATCATGTAACGCCTAGACATATAATTGAAGCAACTTATGATGCTATGCTATCAAATAAAAATGGATACGCACCTTCGAGCGGAATTCCACAGGCAATTGATTCAATCAGACGCGATGCCGAAAAAAAAGGAATAAAAAATATTCATGATATATTTATTACTTCCGGAGCCGGTGAAGCTATAGAGTTATGCCTCAATGCATTAGCCAATAATGGTGAGAATGTTCTACTTCCATCACCAGGATATCCTCTTTATACTGCAATTCAAGCAAAACTTGAACTTGTAGGAAATCCATATTATATGGATGAATCTATGAACTGGGAACCGGACATTGAAGATATTAAGAAAAAAATTAACTCAAAGACAAGAGCCATTATACTTATTAATCCCAATAATCCCACCGGAACAGTGTATGGAGAAGAAACACTTAAGAAAATAATTGATATTGCCATCGAAAATAAGCTTATAATTTTTGCTGATGAAATATATGACAAACTGATTTTTGACGGAAAGAAACACATATCAATTGCTTCTCTGAATGATGAAGTTCCTGTGATCACCTTCTCAGGCCTGTCCAAAAACTATGTTGTTCCCGGCTGGAGAATCGGATGGGGAATCGCAAGCGGAAGGAAAGAATCAATTCAGTCTTTCCTTGATGGATTGAATAAACTCCTTAGAGCAAGAATCTGTGCTAATCATCCTCATCAATATGCTATTCCAGCAGCTTTGGATGGTGATCAATCTCATTTAGTTGCCTTAAACCAAACTCTCACGAAACGAAGAGACATTGCAATGAATTTACTTGCAACTATTCCAGGAATAGATCTTGTTAAGCCTGAAGGTGCTTTCTATGCCTTCGCTTCAATTGATGTTGAAGATGACACAAAGTTCTGTCGTGAACTTCTCATTGACACCGGAGTGGTAGTTGTACCCGGAAGTGGTTTCGGTCAGAAACCCGGAAGCAGTCATTTCAGAATTGTAATTCTTCCTCAGGAAGAAGTGCTCGAAAAGGCTTTCACCAGAATTGCCGAATTCTATGAAAAATATAAAGCAAAGAAATAAAATTTGTAAGATTGTCATTCTGAACGAAGTGAAGAATCCAGTTGTATTAGACTAGATTCTTCAGTCGTTTCACTCCTTCAGAATGAACAATATATAGATACCCACTAATAGTATAAGTATTTTATATGTTCAAAATCCTTATCGATCAGAACATCCCTTTACTCGCTGATCTGCTTGCAGATCATTGCAAGGTAGAAGTAGTAAACGGTAGAAATTTATCAAACGGTTTTCTTCTGGATAGCTGTTCGGATGCACTGATCGTTCGTTCAGTGACCACAGTTAATGAAAACCTTCTAAAAAATACATCGATAAAATTTGTCGGTACCGCCACAGCAGGTATTGATCATATAAACACAGATTATCTCCAATCTCAGAATATATCATTTGCATCAGCTCCCGGATCTAATGCCAATTCTGTTGCAGAGTATGTCGTTTATTCAATACTCAAATGGTCTATAGAAAACAACATTGATCTAACCAAGACATCGGTTGGTATCATCGGCTTCGGTCACGTCGGCAGCCTTGTGGGCTATTACTGTAATAAACTAGGTCTTAAGGTAATTGTGAATGATCCTCCATTGTATGATAATAATCATGATTTTCCTGAGTATGTCACTCATTCAGCGTTACTTGATTTGCTTACTCACTGCAATATTATCACTAATCATGTCCCTCTTTCGTTTGAAGGAAAATATAAGACTCGTCTGCTTATTGGAGAGAGAGAATTTGAAAAGATCATGCCTGAAACTCTATTCATTCATACTTCCCGCGGAGGGGTAGTTGATGAAATTAGTCTTTTAACAAAGTTTCTTAAAAGAGATTTGACTTATGTTGTTGATGTATTCGAGAATGAACCGGATATTTCCAAAGATGTAGTTGAAAATGCAATGATAGCTACACCTCATATCGCAGGATACTCATTCGAAGGAAAGAGAAGAGGGGCATTGATGATGGCTAAAGCATTAGCAGAAAAGTTTAATCTAAACCTGGATTATTCATTATTTGAAAATGAGATTTCATCCGGAAGTATCACTATTGATTATTCTGATCATTTGAATCTGTTCAAAATTCTGGATTATTCTAGAAAATTAATGCATACTTTTAATGATCTGAAGGAAACTCTTGAATTTTTTAAACCTAAGAAATCAATATCATTCGACCTTCTTCGCAAAAAGTACTTCGAGTGCAGAGAAACGCTGCACGTATAATTTTCTACTAATAAAAATTATTTTTTTAATGATCATAATAATTGATTAAATTTGTATGACACTTTTAATCATAAAATAATGAGATATTCATATGCGAACTACAATTAATATTCAGGATGGGATAATTGATGATATTGTTCGATATTATCATTCAAAGACAAAGACTGAAGCTGTTAACAGAGCATTAACGGAATGGGTTAAAATTATGAAAAAAAACAGTCTATTAAGCCTTCGTGGAAAAGTAGATTTTGAAGATAATCTTGATAAAATAAAACAAAAAGAGATAGAGGACTTAAATAAGTTATGAGTAATTTAGTTATGATTGATTCCTCATGCTGGATAAAATATTTCAGAAATAATGATAAGGATGTTGCTAAAAATGTTGAGAATTTGTTTCAAATAGATAGAGCATGTTTGTGCGGAATTATCGAATTGGAAATTATTCAAGGAATTAGAAGCAAACAACAGACTTCATTAATAAAATATGTATTTACTGCTCTTCCATACTTCGATTTTCAAAGAATAGACTTTATAAACTCCGGAAATACAATAATGGAACTAAGATTGATAGGAATAACAGTTGCTCCTTCTGATGCTTTGATTGCTGAGTTATGTGTCCGTAATAATTTAAGTCTTTACACAAAAGATAATGATTTTAATTTTTTCCCCAAGCTTAAAAGATTTTTGGATTAATTAGTCACAAAATCATATTTATTGAAAATCCATTATTTTTTAGTAATTTGCATTTTGTAAATGATTAATAATAAGATAATTATCAAAAATGCAGCGGGAAACGGAAAAATATAATCAGGTCGGAAATCATCTTGATGACAAAACTGCTTGCCCGCCGTTCAATCCACCCAAATCAAGAGCAGGTAAGCTCTTTTTCTTCAGACATTATCATACTGATGCTCCTATTTAATTATTTAATTCTTTAAACACATTCTTTTTATAGATTTAAATAATTATTTTTTACTTTTTTAGGAGAGAACCCGTGAAAAGAGACTTTTTATCAGTATTAGATTTTACTACAGACGAAATTCTTGAATCATTCGAAATAGCCAGAAAAATGAAGGCAAACCGCCGTGAATTTGCTGATGCACTAAAAGGTCAGGCATTAGCTTTAATTTTCGAAAAACCGTCACTTCGCACAAGAACTACATTTGATATTGGAATTCAGCAATTAGGCGGGTATTCACTTTATTTGTCCCCTGCTGAGATCAGCCTCGGTAAACGAGAATCAATCCATGACGTTGCAAAAAATCTCGAAAGAATGGTGCAGGGAATAATGATCCGTACTTTCGGGCATGAAATTGTTCTTGGTATGGCTAAGCACGCAAAAGTGCCAATCATCAACGGTTTGACCGACTATTCACATCCATGCCAGGCAATGGCTGACTTTTTGACTATTCAGGAAGTTAAAGGAAAATTTGATGGATTGAAATTAACTTACGTCGGTGATGGTAACAATGTTGCTCATTCATTGATGGATGCCGGTGCAAGACTTGGCGTCAATGTTACAATCACATGTCCAAAAGGATATGAACCCAATCTTATCGCTTATCAGGATGCAGTCGAAGCAGCAAAGAAAACCGGTGCAAAGATCGAAGTAGAGCATGATCCAATTAAAGCAGTTAAAGGTGCCGATGCCGTTTATACAGACGTATGGGCATCAATGGGCCAGGAAGCCGAAACTGAAGCAAGAAAGAAAATATTCATGCCCTATCAGGTCAATGAAAATCTAATGTCTCATGCAAAGGATGATGCTATGTTCATGCATTGTCTTCCTGCTCACAGAGGCGATGAAGTTACAAGCGGTGTTATCGATGCACCAAATTCAGTTGTCTTCCAGGAAGCTGAAAACAGACTTCATGCTCAAAAGGCAGTAATGTATAAATTAATGAAAGAAATCGATTAATTCGAGGTTAATGTGTCGAAAACAGCATTGATAGCTATAGGTGGAAATTCTTTAATCAGAGCAGGTGAAAGAGGTACACTCGACGAGCAGTTCGAGAATGCTTATGCAACATCAAAAAGCATCGCTTTGATGATTAAAAATGGATGGAATGTGGTTATTACTCATGGTAATGGTCCACAAGTCGGAGCTGCTCTATTGCGTTCTGAGCGTGCCGCAACTGAGGTTTATACACATACTTTAGATATGTGTGTTGCAACAACCCAATCTGAAATTGGATATATTCTTCAAACAGCAATTTTCCGCGCTTTCAAAGAACAAGGAATCAAACGCGATGTGATGGTTATTCCAACAATGGTTCGGGTTGATAAAAACGATCCTGCTTTCAAAAAGCCAACCAAGCCGATTGGACCTTTCTATTCACGTCAGGTAGCTGAATCAAAGCAAAAGACTCTGGGATGGGATATTGTAGAAGATGCAGCCAGAGGTTACAGAAGAGTGGTTCCTTCACCCGAACCGGTTGAAGTTCTAGAACTTTCGATCATTAAAAAAATGGTTGAATCAGGTGTAATCACAATTGCTCTTGGTGGTGGTGGTATTCCTGTTCTAAAGGAAAATGATGACATTCATGGTTCGGAAGCAGTTATCGATAAAGATAGATCTTCGGCATTGCTTGCCTATGGCTTGGATGTTGATCTCTTTATCATTTCCACTGATACTGACAAGGTCTATTTAAATTTCAAAAAAAATAACCAGAAAGGTATCAGCTCAGCATCGGCTGATGAGATGGATAATTATCATAAGGACGGACATTTTCCTCCGGGAAGCATGGGTCCCAAAGTAGAATCTATTGTCAAATATTTAAGAAATGGTGGAAATAAAGCCATCATTACTTCTTATGATTATTTGATGCAAGCTCTTGAAGGTAAAGCCGGAACTACTATTATTCCATAAGTTGATATTGATTATTAATAATAACTAATTATTAAGAGGATTTTATGTTGTTAGACCATATTGTTTATTCGCAACAGTTCACTGTTCCAAAGTTAATGGAACTTTTCGAGCGTACCGAGGCGATGAAGAGAATCGTTCAAAGGGGAGGCACCAAGGATTATGAGTCTAAGATTATGGCTACATTATTCTATGCACCTTCAACAAGAACAAGATTTTCTTTTGAATCAGCTATGTTTCGTCTTGGAGGTAAAGTCCTTTCTACAGAAAATGCAAAGGAATTTTCCTCAGAAATTGAAGGGGAAAGACTCGAAGATACGATCAGAATGCTCAGCAATTATTGTGATGTTATAGTTCTAAGACATTCCGAAGAAGGCGGTGCAGGAAGGGCTTCGAAAGTATCTCCAGTCCCGATTATCAACGCTGGTGATGGTTCCGGTGGTCAGCACCCGACTCAGGCTCTTTTAGATCTATATACTATCAACCATGAATGTAAAACTCTGGATGGTTTGAGTGTAGCTTTCATTGGTGCTTTGGATAAAGGAAGAACAGTTCGATCTCTTGCTTATCTTCTTAGTAAATTTGACAGAGTTAAACTTTATTTCATAGCTCCTGATGAACTTCAGATTAATCAGGATATCCTGGATCATCTGGATGAAAAAGGAATATCCTACGAACTTCTTTCAACTTCAGAAAAAATTATTAGTAAAGTCGATGTCGTTTATCAAACAAGAATCGACAAGGAGAGACTTAAAAAGAAAAATGAGAATCTGAGCAGATTCAATATCGACTATAACGTACTGCAAAGTATGAAGAAAAAATCTATCATTATGCATCCGCTCCCTAGATCAGTAGAAATTACTTCAGATGTGGATTCCGATCCGCGTGCTGCATATTTCAGACAGACCGAGAACGGTTTATATGTTAGGATGGCTCTGCTTACAATGTTATTTGATTAAAAATTCATAATAAATAAACAGGAAAAATTATGTTAACAAAAGAATATATCGAAATCGAAGAAAAATATGGTGCTCACAATTACCATCCTCTTGATGTAGTAATCAAAGAAGCAAAAGGTGTTTGGGTAACTGATGTAGAAGGCAATAAATTTCTGGATTGCTTAGCAGCATACTCCGCTGTGAATCAAGGTCATTGCCATCCTAAGATTTACGAAGTCTTTGTCGAACAGGCAAAGCATGTTACACTTACAAGTCGCGCTTTCAGAAATGACAAACTTCCAACCCTTTACAAAAAACTTCATGACATGACAGGTTACGATATGGCTTTGCCTATGAATTCAGGTGCAGAAGCCGTCGAAACAGCCGTCAAAACTGCCAGAAGATGGGGCTATGATGTAAAAGGTATCGAAAATAATAAAGCAGAAATCATCGTTGCTGATGGTAACTTCCACGGAAGAACGACCACAATAGTTGGTTTCAGCGATGATCCTTCATCTTATGGTGGCTTTGGACCCTTCACTCCCGGATTCATATTCCATGAATACGGAAATGCTGAAGATTTAAAATCAAAGATCACAAAAAATACTTGTGCAGTTCTTATCGAACCAATCCAGGGTGAGGGCGGTATCGTAATACCACCAGATGGATATTTGAAAGCAGTTGCTCAGATATGTAAAGAAAACAATGTTCTTTTCATCTGTGACGAAATTCAAGCTGGTCTTGGAAGAAGCGGTAAACTTTTTGCTCATTACTATGAAGATGTCAGACCTGATATCGTAATCATAGGTAAAGCTCTCTCCGGTGGATATTATCCCGTCTCAGCAATTCTTGCTGATAAAGAAATAATGGGTGTTATCAAACCCGGACAGCATGGATCCACATTCGGTGGCAATCCCCTTGCTGCAGCAGTAGCTGTACGAGCTCTTGAAGTTCTCGAAGAAGAGAATCTTGTCCAGCATTCTTTCGATATGGGAGAATACTTCATTTCCAAGCTCAGAGCAATTGACAGCCCGCATATCTCACTAGTAAGAGGTAAAGGCTTGTGGATTGGTTTTGTACTCGATAGAAAAGCACGTCCATATTGCGAAAAATTAATGGCTGAAGGCATTCTTTGCAAAGAAACGCACGAACATATTATTAGATTCGCTCCACCACTTGTTATCACAAAGGATGAGATAGATTGGGCAGTCGATAAGATAGAAAAGGTTGTTAAAGAGCTTGATAGTGTAGAGTTTTAATAATTGTTTAGAGTCATAAAATCAATTTACAGCAGAAAATAGGGCAGATGGTATTAGTCGGATTCAGAGGTTTAGAACTCTCTGAAGACGACCTGATAGTTCAGGATATTAAATCCGGTTCTATCGGCGGAGTTATTTTGTTCGATCGTGATGTAGAGCTTAATTCTGAAGTTAGAAATATTCAATCACCCGAACAGGTGATGATATTGACACAGCAACTACAGTCATATTCCGATATACCGTTGATAATCTCAATTGATCAGGAGGGTGGACAGGTAAATCGTTTGAAAGAAAAATATGGATTTCCTCCTTGTGTTTCTCAGCAATATCTTGGTTATCTGAATGATTCTCAACTAACATCAGATCATGCTTCCATTATTGCCAGAAAGTTGAATGAAATTGGAATAAATCTCAATCACGCTCCTTGCCTTGATCTGAACACTAATCCTGCTAACCCTGTAATCGGAGCAAAAGAACGAAGTTTTTCCGGTGATCCTGATCTAGTTACTAAACATGCGGAATTAATCATTGATCAGCATCATTCTAGTAATATAGCAACAACTCTGAAGCACTTTCCCGGGCATGGCAGTTCATCTGCAGATTCTCACTTAGGCTTTGTAGATGTTAGTGAAACATGGAATAAAAATGAACTCATTCCGTTCAGAGAAATAATTGCCAAAGGAAAAGCCGATGTTGTGATGACTGCTCATATTTTTAATTCAAATTTAGATGAGCAATATCCAGCAACCTTATCTGAAAAAGTGATTTCCGGATTACTCAGAAAAGAACTTGGCTGGGACGGAATCGTTATTTCTGACGATATGCAGATGAAGGCTATCAGCGAACATTATTCACTTAGCGAGTCTATAGAACTCGCAATCAATGCCGGTATTGATATTCTGGTATTCGGAAATAATGTTTCATTCGACTCAATAATTAGTCAAAAAGTAAATAAAATTATCAATGAACTTCTGTCCGAAGGTAAAATTACTGAATCAAGGATAGAAGAGTCTTTCAATAGAATTATGAGTTTTAAAAATAAATATTTATCAATTTAATTTTTTTCATTTGGAGAATTTATGCAGAACGAAAAAATCAATATTATTATCATCGGAGCCGCAGGTCGCGATTTCCATAATTTTAATGTAGTTTACAGAAAAAATCCTTTATACAACGTCGTAGCATTTACTGCAACACAGATTCCTGATATTGACGGAAGAATGTATCCTGCTTCATTGGCAGGCGAATTATATCCAGCTGGTATTCCCATCTTTGATGAATCAGAGCTTGAAAATCTCATCGCAAAACACAAAGTTGAAGAATGTGTACTTTCATACAGCGATTTGTCTTATGATACAGTTATGCATCTCGGATCGAGAGTTATGGCTTGTGGAGCAAAATTCTCAATGCTAGGTGCAAAGCCAACAATGATCAAATCAACAAAGCCTGTCATCGCAGTTGTAGCAGCCCGTACAGGTTGTGGCAAAAGCCAGACAACACGTGCTATCGTTAAAGCTTTGATGGCTGAAGGTAAAAAAGTGGTTTCTGTCAGACATCCAATGCCTTATGGTGATCTCGAAGCTATGAAAGTTCAGAGATTCGCTACAATCGAAGATCTGCACAAACACAAATGTACAATCGAAGAAATGGAAGAATACGAGCCACATATTGAAATGGGAAGTATCATCTATTCGGGTGTGGATTATGAAGCAATCCTTCGTGAAGCAGAAAAAGAAGCAGACATCATCATCTGGGATGGTGGCAATAACGATATGTCATTCTACAAACCGGATCTTACATTTATCGTCGTCGATCCATTGCGCCCGGGTCACGAAATCGGTTATTATCCCGGTGAAGTTAACTTCCGTCTTGCAGATGTTATAGTTATTAATAAAATTGATTCTGCTTATCCAGAAGATGTTGAAACAATTCTCGATAATTGTCGCGAATATAATCCTACTGCTCAGGTTATTCTTGCTGCATCAGCCGTTATGGTTGATAATGAAGATGTTATCAAAGGCAAACGTGTTCTCGTGGTCGAAGATGGTCCCACACTCACACATGGTGAAATGACAATCGGTGCAGGTATAGTTGCCGCTCGCAGATTTGGTGCCTCCGAACTTGTTGATCCACGTCCATATATCGTTGGTAAAATTTCAGAAACATTCGAGAAATATCCATATATCGGTACATTGCTCCCTGCAATGGGTTACAGCGATCAACAGATGAAGGATCTCGAAGAAACAATCGCAAACACAGAATGTGAATCAGTTGTGATCGGTACCCCGATCAATTTGGGAAGATTTATTAAAATAAATCAACCATCAACAAGAGTATTTTATGATCTTGCTGAAATTGGTTTGCCAACTGTTGCTTCAGTTTTGAAGAATACAATTCTAAAATAATTTAGCGCATTTTAGTGCAAGACCTCATTGGACAGTTCCAATGAGGTTTTTTTATTATAAATTCTAATAATATAAGCTATTTCAAAATCTCTCTAACTCTTTCCAAATCTTCCAGTGTGTCAACTTCCATTAGGAATTCATCAGTTCTGATGCACCTGTAGATTGAATTATTTACTATCAAGATAAAGAGTATCAGGGCAAAAATCCTGTCCGCCATTCCATTGGATAGAACCCAAGAAGGGTTTTACAAACCTGAATTTATTATAATCTTTAAGTTCTTGAAATATCCCGATTTCAAGATACGGCTTCATATCAAATATTTTTATTTCATCATTAGTAAATTCAACTTCTAATGTGAAATCTTTATTTGGAGCTACATTTTTAACTCTTGGATTCAAATGTAAACTCATTTCAATATCTCTCTGATTCTTTCCAAGTCTTCAGGTGTGTCAACTCCCATGAGGAATTCATTAGTTTTGATGCACCGGTAGATTGAATTATCCTGCATGAGACGCATTTGTTCAAGCTTTTCGACGGACTCAAGTGCGGAGATAGGAAGTTCAGCGAATCTCTCAAGTGCGGGAAATGAATATGCGTAAATCCCGATATGCTTCCAGTACTTAGCATGATTTAGCCATTTTTCCTGTTCGGTATCTCTAAGAAATGGTATCGGACTGCGCGAAAAGTACATAGCATTGCATTCACTATCAAGAACAACCTTAACAACTGATGGATTGAAGAGATCATCTGCACTTGTGATCTGCGAGATAACCGTTCCCACATGAGCTCCCGACAGGACTGTTTCATCGATTACCCTGTCAATCAGCTGACCGCTGATTAGCGGCTCATCTCCCTGAATATTAAGAATATAATCTGCATCATCCTTCAATGCTTTAACAGCGAATATTATCCTGTCAGTTCCACTAGCAATATTGGTAGGAGTCATAATGAACTCAGCACCAAAATTCTGACAGGCATCGGCTATTCGCTGGTCATCTGTAGCAACGACAATTCTTCTAAGCTTTTTGCTCTGACAAGCCGCATTCCAAACATGATAAATCAATGGTTTGCCATTAATATCTGCTAACGGTTTCCCCGGTAGTCTGGTTGATTGCATTCTTGCTGGAATGATGGCAATTACGTCAATATTTCGGGATCTGTAAATGTTGTTATTCATTAAAATGGTGTCCAGATAAAACTAACAAATGGTGCCGCAAAGGGCTGTGTAAAGAATGATAATCCAAAATCTGCCGAAAATGTAGTGTTACAAATGCGCAATCCAATAAGAACAGCTGTGTGCGTTGGTCTAGCTATGTCGCTGTTCCAAAGTTCAGCAATAACATGAACATCATTGCGTTGTGGGAGTTTGCTGTCAAGTCCTAATCCAAGGCCAAACGAGCCGTTCTGGTATAACATTGGTTGGGAATAGTTCCAGAAATTCAAAACATAAAAATCTTGTGCTCCAGCTTTGTAGAATAGATTAGCCGTCAGTTTGGATCTGCCGAAATCAACAGTGCTAACTCCATAAATATGAGTGAGCCTGTTATTGTGATTGATAAAGGACAGATTCGCCCCAACAGCAATGTAAACACCTTTGGCAAGAGAATCAAATGTATCATGATAAACTGTGAATTTTGTATTAACAACTGAGACCTGCTGACCGGATGGAATATTGGGCAAAATACTTCTGCCGGCAGTCATCGAAAAAATATCAGAGATTCCAAATCCCATGTAGAAGAACAATAACTCAAAATTTCCAATAAAATGATTAGAACCAATAGGTTCAGCAGTAGGAAGAAGAAAAACCCTGTGAGAGTGCTTGTATTCGTCTTCTTTTAATATGATACTATTGATCTGATAATCATAGATTGTTGCAGTTCCAATTGCTGTCTTAATCTTTATGAATAGAACAGAGTCTGCATCTTCGGTGAACTCTATGAGATTACCTGTGAGAATATCACCGTTGAAAAGTTTCACAAGATAAAGATTTCCATACTTTGGTTTGAATCCATCTAATGAAGAGGAATCGGCTGAAGCTGCTCCAATGCAGATAAAAATCAAAAACGAAATATTTAGAAATATTCTCTTCATCAATTTGTTGTGTTAATTTTACTTACAGATATTCTGAAACAATCGTGCCAATTATCCATTATCGTTTCCATCATTTTTCTTCGAAAAGGCAAGCTGTCCGCAGGCAGCGTCGATATCGAAGCCACTCGAAGTTCGCAGGAATGCATTTACTCCTAAAGATCTTAGCTTATCCACAAATTTATCTATCTGCTCCATCGAAGCAGGAGACAGGTCAACTTTCTGGGGAACAGGATTAGTAAAGCTAATATCGTGAAACTGAATAATATTAATTTTTGATGGAAAGGCTCTTACGAATTTTGCTAGCCTATTTGCATCATAATCTGTGTTATTGATTCCATCAAAAAGAATATATTCAAAAGTTACAGGAATTTTAGTCTTACGGTAATAATTCTCGCAAGCCACTCTCAGTGAAGATAAATCCCACTTCTGTGCTATAGGCATAATGTCTTTTCTCAGATCCTGTGTAGTTGCATGAAGTGATACAGCAAGCTTGATAGGGGGTTTAACTTCAGCAAGTTCATTCATCTTAGGAATAATTCCGGATGTCGAAATCGTTATCCTTTTACGACTGATTATCATTGCTTGCTGGTTCGTCAGAATATCTATCGCCTTCAGAACATTATCGAGGTTCATCAAAGGCTCACCCATGCCCATAAACACAATATTCGATATCTTTATATTGCTGATTCTCTCAACATTGAGAACTTGGTCAACAATTTCTCCGGCAGTTAGATTACGTGTGAATTTCAGTTTACCTGTTGCACAGAAAGAACAATCCAAAGCACATCCTACTTGTGATGAGACGCATAACGTCATACGTTTCATCGTATCTTCATTGTCCTCGTCAGATTTAGGAATCATCACTGATTCTACTGATGATCCATTAGCATAATCAAATAAAAACTTAATAGTTCCATCAGTTGAGTACTGTGCTTTATGACTGGTAATGGAATTAAGAATCAACACTTTACTTAGTTTCTGTCTTAACGCTAAAGGTATTGTTTTAAATCCATCGAAGCTGTTTCGGCGATTTGAATAAATGTCAGTATATATCTGATCTGCCCTGTAAGCCGGCTCTCCAATTTCTTGAATAAAGCACTTCAGTTCTTCATAACTGAAATCCTTTATACATTTCAATGCTTCTATTTTAGTTGTATTTTCCAATTTATTAGACTATGATATTGATTAATTTATCCTGAACGAAAATAACTTTCCTTACAGGCTTATTCTCCATGAATTTCTGAACATTTACATCTGCCAATGCCAACTCCTGAACCTGTTCCTGAGTCATTCCTGGTGCAACAGTCATTTTACTTCTGATCTTGCTTGTTACCTGAATGACCATTTCTATACTCTGCTTAACAATCTTGTTTTCATCATAATCAGGATATGATTGAAGCACAACTGAATCAGTATTACCAAGGATACGCCAAAGCTCTTCACAAATATGCGGAGCAAACGGTGATAAACACAGCACAAAGTCTTTCATGGCATTGAGTGGCTTGATGTCATATCGGTTGAATTCATTTACAAAAATCATCATTTGCGAAACTGCTGTATTGAACTTCAAATCTTCAATATCATCAGCAATCTTTTTGATTGTCGAGTGAAGCACAAATTCCTGATCAGTTGTTAATTTCACATTTTGGACACTGCCAAGCAGGTTTCCTTCTTCATCAGCTATAAGCCTCCAAACTCTGTTTAAGAACCTGTAAACACCTTCAATTCCAGTCTCCGACCATGGCTTTGAATCCTGCAATGGACCGAGAAACATTTCGAACATTCTAAGAGAATCTGCTCCAAATTTTGCAACAACATCATCAGGATTAATTACATTGCCGAGTGACTTCGACATTTTTCTTCCGTCTTCACCCATGATCAATCCTTGATGAAAGAGTCTCTTGAATGGTTCAGGTGTTGAAACTAGATTATAGTCAAATAATACTTTGTGCCAAAAACGTGCATAAAGCAAGTGAAGAACAGCATGTTCAGCACCACCCACATATAAATCTATTCCACCCCCGTCCATCCAATACTTTTCTTTATCAACAGAAGCAAAAGTTTCAGTATTGTTTGGATCAATATATCTAAGATAATACCAGCATGATCCAGCCCACTGTGGCATAGTATTCGTTTCAAATCTGGCTTTTTTGCCCGTTTTTTTATCAATAAAATTCACCCAGCTATCGATCTTTGCAAGTGGGGATTCACCTGTCCCTGCCGGTTGAAAATCAACAACCGGAGGCAGCGTTAGTGGCAGTTCATCTGCATCGAGTGAACGTCTGCTACCATCCTCAAAGTACATGATTGGAATTGGTTCACCCCAGTATCTTTGTCTGGAGAATAACCAATCGCGTAGTTTAAACTGAATCTTACTTTTGCCGATTCCTTTTCGTTCAATCCACTCGCAAGCTGTCTTCTTAGCATCATGTGTGTTTAACCCATTGAATGAAACATCGTCATTTGTGGAGTTAACACCAAGACCATCTTCACAAAATGCTTCTTTAGTAATATCTATATCACTTCCACTTTTTGCAACAACTTGTAAGATAGGAAGTCCGTATTGAAGTGCAAATTCATGGTCACGTTCGTCATGTCCCGGTACAGCCATGATTGCGCCTGTTCCATACTGTGCCAACACATAATCCGCAATCCAGATAGGAACCTTATTGCCCGTTGCCGGATTGACAGCATAAGCTCCTGTAAATACACCGGATTTATCTTTGTTCAGTTCAGTTCTCTCAAGATCGCTCTTGAAGGAAGCAGTATGAATATAATCTGCAATTTTTTGTTTGTTTTCGACAGTAGTTAATCCATTTACTAAAGGATGTTCCGGAGCAAGAACCATGTATGTTGCACCAAAGATAGTATCAGGTCTTGTTGTGAATACCCTGATTTTATCATTGGATTCAAATACTTCGAAATCAATTTCTGCACCTTCGCTCTTGCCGATCCAGTTTTTCTGCATTTCTAATGTTGAATGCGGCCAGTTGACAAGATCAAGATCATCGAGTAATCTCTGAGCATAAGTTGTAATTTTTATCATCCATTGACGCATCGGACGGCGTTCAACAGAATATCCTTTTTCGCGCCATTCATCAACTTCTTCGTTAGCAAGTACTGTCCCTAATTCCTCGCACCAGTTAACGGGAATCATAGATATAAAAGCTAGTCTTTTGCTGTCGATATATTCATCAATTTCTTTTTGGTCCTTGATATCTTCCGGAATTGGCAATTCGTCGATTGGTCTTGCTTTCTGAAGTGTTTCATCATACCATGAATTATAAATTAACAGAAACATCCACTGTGTCCACTTGTAATAATTTGGATCAGTAGTGTTGATCAATCTGTTCCAATCATAACCCAAACCCAGTAGGTCGAGCTGTCTGGTGAATACTCCGATATTTGTCGCAGTAGCATCAATAGGATGTTTGCCTGTAGTCATGCAGTATCTCTCAGTCGGCAAACCAAAAGCATCAAATCCCATAGGATGGAGTACATTGAAGCCTTTCATCCGCTTATATCTTGCGATTATATCAGTTGCTGTGTATCCTTCTGGGTGTCCGATATGGAGTCCTGCACCGCTAGGATAGGGGAACATATCGAGTATATAATATTTGGGTTTCGAAAAGTCGTCTTCAGTTCTGTAAATATTCTTGTCCTGCCAGTATTTCTGCCATTTAGGTTCAATAGTTTTAAAAGGATAATTCGCCATAATTCTATGCTATTTATAAATTTATACAAACTACAAAATTACGAAAAAATCTGCTATTATTTTTGAATGAGTTTGCTTTAGAAAATATTCAGAATTTTGAAAAAATAATTTGTAATATTAATATTATTATGATATTTTAGTGATATCATTTTTATACTATTTTTTAAGGAGTTTTCAATGAAAACTAATATCGAAAAAGACGCATCTAAGTTCAACGGTGGTTTCTTTCTTCTTCTGGATCTATGCCTGATTGCATTAGGGATATTATTGATTACAGTCTTCAAAATTCCCATTCTTGGAATTATAATTCTTGCAGGCACTCTATTCTCTTTCACAGGTTTTGCTATTGTATATCCAAATGAATCAATGGTTCTTATCTTTCTCGGAACATTCACAGGTGTAATAAGAGAATCCGGATTCTTTTGGGTTAATCCATTTACACAGAAAATCAGAGTTTCCCTCAGAGTTCATAATTTTCATTCTGATAAAATCAAAGTGAATGACAAAGAAGGAAATCCAATCGAAATTGCTGCAGTAATTTCATGGAAAGTTTTCAATTCTGCTGCAGCAACTTTTGATGTCGAAAAATATGAATCATTCGTTTCTATCCAAAGTGAAACTGCTATTAGAACAATCGCAACAAGGTATCCCTATGATTCTCATCACGATGATGACCTTCTGATGACAATAGAACCAGAGGCAGCCCATCCAGCCAACACAACAATTTCACTTCGCGAGAACTCCGATACCATTGCTCAGGAAATCAGACAGGAACTAAGCGACAGACTTGAAATAGCCGGAGTCGAGATTCTCGAAGCCAGAATCAGCCATCTTGCATATTCGCCGGAAATTGCTCAGGCTATGCTTCGCCGTCAGCAAGCGCAGGCAATCATTATGGCAAGAAAGAAAATTGTTGTCGGTGCTGTTACTATGGTCGAAATGGCTTTGAACTATCTTGACAAAAATGATGTCGTTAAGCTCGATGACGAGAAAAAAGCTCAAATGGTTAATAATCTATTGGTTACTTTGACTTCAGACCGTGAAACACAGCCTGTAATCAATACCGGATCACTATACTCTTAAGAGGAAAGAAAAATGGGGGAGAAGAAGAACTTTCCGCTGAGAATAGACGAGGAGACATTTAATAAGCTCAAGAAATGGGCTGATGATGACTTCCGGAGCATTAATTCGCATATCGAATTTTTGCTCCGTGAGGCTCTGAAGAAAACCGGCAGATTGAAGGACAGCGGTCAGACTAATAAAAAGGATAACAATGAATAAGCTTCATACCGAATTTAAAGACATTGAAACTCCTGCATTAATCATCGAGCAAAGCCGAATGATGCATAATCTGCATCGAATGCAGAAGATATGCGATGATGCGGGAATAAATCTTAGACCTCATACGAAAACTCACAAAACTCCGGATCTTGCTAAAATTCAACAGGAAATTGGCGCAAAAGGTATTGCAGTTGCAAAGCTGGGCGAAGCTGAAGTTATGGCTGATTGTGGTTTCAGAGACATTCAGATTGCTAATATAATAGTTGGTGAGACAAAACTAAGAAGACTTGTTGAATTGCACAAAAGAATTGATAGAATTACATGCACTGTTGATTCGTTTGCCGCTGCCAAAGGTATTGCTGAAGCATTTAACCAATCCGGCATAGTAATGGAAATCTTCATTGAAATCAACTCGGGGCTTAACCGCAGCGGACTATCGGATTATGGTGAAATAGCCGACTTAGCTGAATTCATTAAAGATATAGACGGAATCACACTTGCCGGTATTCTTACTCACGCAGGGCAGGCTTATTCTGCTCAGGACATCGATGAGGTTAAAGAAATCGGCAGACACGAAGGCGAGTTTATGGTAGGGCTTGCTTCCCAACTTAGATCTGACGGATATGAGATTAATACCGTCAGCGTTGGATCAACACCTACGGCACCATATTCATCACAGGTAAAAGGGGTAGATGAACTGAGACCGGGCAATTATATATTCTATGATGTCATCCAGACATCGCTTGGTTCCTGCACAATAGATGATTGTGCCTTGAGTGTGTTGGCTACAGTCATCGGTAAACCGGCGTTGGACAGAACTATCATTGATGCCGGTGCAAAGGCTCTGGCACTGGATAAGATTACAAATCCGAATTCTCAGTTTTCGGGGCATGGTTATATCAATGACAAGAACGCCGTGATAGCGCGAGTCTCCGAGGAACATGGAGTAATGATCCATCAGGGTGAGGCTTTCAGAATAGGGGAGAAACTAAGGATTATTCCCAATCATGCCTGTGTAGTCATGAACTTGTTCGACAAGGTCTATCTTGTCGATGTTGATAAAGTAATCGATGAATATAAGATTAAAGCGAGAGGCAAATCGCAGTAAAAATACTTTATTACAAAACTATTTTTTTCGTTATCCTTATGAGATTTAAATGTTTATCAGTAAATTATAATTTCTTTAATTATAGATCCGTAAACGCAAATATTAAATGAAGCGAAAACTTTATAAAATTCACAAAAGTAAAAATGAACAGTATATTATCATTAAAATATAAAAAATTCAATATAATTATAATTTCTATTATATTTATTTTTATTCAAAAATTAATAAGTTTGCACCCATATACGCTTTTTTTTCATGTATTTACTATAGGCCATATCGCTTATCCGATTTTATTAATATATCTTATACAAAAAAACACTAAAGAAAAATTATCAAAAAGGAATTTACTAATATATTTTATACTAATTGTTGTGCATGTCTTGTTTTATATTTTCTCAATTATTTTCAGATCAAATGAAAATTACTTAGTATATATGTCTTTAATACAAGGAACAGTGTCATTAATTATCTTTTTATTGATAACATGGATATTAAGAAAGGTTTTATATATTCATATTTTTTATTCATTTTTAGCAGGATTGTTTTCAATGACACCAGCTTATTTTTTACATATTTATATTCTCTGCGGAAATTCAAATGATTTTCTGCCATCACTAGGCAATTATTGGATATGGCAACTGAATTTAAGTATAGTAATAAATTTATATATAAATCATATTAAAAGAAAAGATTTAGAAGCTTAAAAGATTCAGTAATTAGATTCTACCTCAAATCAATTACTTCGCAGTCCTTTGGAGCAGTGAAGCTGAATACTTTTTTGGCTATTGTTGGATTTATCTGAAAATTGGATATTTCCCATGTTTGGGGAGATTGAGGTGTTAGTATTTCAACCTTTTTGATGTTCAACCCTGTATCAACCCATAATTTTAATCTGTTTATCTGTATGGATTGTGGAGTTTTGTTGATAGGTTCCATTTCGAGTACATATCCCGATCCTTTAGCTGAGCTGTTTTCCTTATAATAGTTAACCGGTCTGTAGCCGTTCAGAAATGAGAAAAAGAAATTGTCGATGCTGAAAGATGATGTATTCTCTTCAAACTGGCTGATTACTACTTTTTTCTCATCCTTCGAATAGTTCCATATATTTTTGCCGTCGCAAACAACTGTACGATCAGGGACAGTCATATAGTATTTGTTACCCATTGAAGCCTTGAGCGAACCTTTGATTGCTGACTCAACAGAGTAGAACTGAAACGATACAGATTTCACATCCTTATATTTCTTTGTCAGCGATTCGAACAGTGAGTATTTGTCATACTGGCAGTTGGATGTGTAGATAAATAAAATTAGCAGTGAAAATATAAAAGATAATTTTTTCATTATAATGTCCTATATTTAATCAAGTTTTTCAATTGAAACAGCCAGTTATTCCTAAGATTGAGTAAGTGTGAAAATATATCTAATTCGTCATTCTGAGGTAGCGTAGCGACCGTGAGAATCCAGTATTCATGCGTACTAGATTCCTAACTGCGTTCGGAATGACACACTGGTGGCAGTGTCCCCAAATCTTAATATGTTTCTAATTGCTATTCATATTTAATCAAGTTTTGCTTTAACCGGTCCACGTAAGCCACGATAGGATGTCAGTTCAGCCATAACTTCACCAATAACTATTTTCGAAGCCACTCTGACAGGCATCTTACGATCATCATCAGTTAAATATATAAAAATTTTCCCTGTATTCATGAATAATCCTCCCTGCATATCCACAGGTTCAATCACGATACATCTGAATTTACCTGCAGGAACTGTAACTTCTGTTCTACCTAAAATCTTCACTCCAAGTGTATAAGTTGAATCATCCCAGAAATTCTTCAGTTCTATTATATCACCCTTTTTCATCTTACTTAAATTGAGTGTTCTCACATAATAAAAAGCTGAAACCACATCATGAACATAAGAAGGCACTTTATACTTTTTCTTGTTAACATAAGCTGTATTGTTATATTGATCAAAGTATGCAGAAAAATCTCTTTTATAATTACCTTCTCTGATATTCTGCTCAAACTCCCATGGGAAAAGCCCGGCAACGTCCAAAGCTGTGCGATAGCGATCTTTGACTTTATACAGAAATTCTAGACTCTTTAATGATCTTGCTTCGAACCGAACATCATAACACTCACGATTATTTCTGGTTAGTGGCTTGGGCATAATACTCATAGTGCCTTCGCCGGCTTTAAGGAATGAGTACTTAATATCATATTCAAGACTTTCACCAAAACCGAATGCTTCATTTTGTAAATACCTCAGTGTTTGTGTTTGTTCAATCGACGCTTTATCATTAGTCTTTTGTGAGTCAAATGCTAAAAGCCAGGAAAAAGAGAATATTCCTGATACTAATAATACTAACAATGCTACAATTTTATATTGTCTTTTTAATTTGTTCTTTAAGCTCAGCATTACTATCTTTCTTTCTCATATATTAGTGCTTGAGTATTATCTATAACGTAAAAATACACTTCATTTATGAAAATAGACTGAAAAAAAATCCATTACGGCTTTTTTATGAAAAGATATTCGACTATTAGTTTATCAGTTTTGTCTTTCTGATAATATATTTTCAATGTAAATTTATTATCCCTATATTTCTTCAGAACAATTCTTACATTAACTTCTTTCTTGTACATAAGAACATAGTCTTTACCTGTTAATGTTAACTGATTTTCATTTTGATCTAAAGTCCCCTTTGTCAGAATCAAAGGATAATTAGTCATATCATCCTTCGAGATCAAAAAGTACTGATTAATTCTTGTGTCATAGCCTATAGCTATCTGTGATACCATTTCAACTGCTGAGAATTCACTTGCTAAATTGATTTCAAGATAATGCCCCTTGTAAACCATAAGAGCATTGGCAGTGCCTGTTCCGGCTATTTCATCTAAACCTGAGTAATTAATCAGTTTAAGATTCCAATCACCAACAAATTGATTAAGGAAATCGTGCTTTGGTGTTAATTCTCCCATCTGCTTCATTATCTTCATTTGTTCATCTTCAGATTTACTCTGACTGTAAAGATATGTATTTATAAAATATATTGAAAATACTAAGAAAAGGAATTTCATCTGAACACCGTTATAAAAAAAATAAACTTTCGATTATCATTATACGTCCTAATGGCAAAATTGTTTAATAAAAATCTTAAATTAATAACTATTACTTATGAATATATTAATCATACATGCACACCCTGAGCCAAAATCATTCACAACTGCCCTTCTTAATCTTGCTGTTGAGCATTTCGAAGCAAAAGGTGACACAGTTCTGGTGAATGACTTATATGCCAATAATTTCAATCCGATAGGCGTTGATGCTGATTTCAAGCAGAGATCGAATCCTGAATTCTTCAGTTATCTTAAAGAGCAAATTACAGCATTCAAAACCGATGGATTCAGCGATGAGATAAAAGCCGAGATGGATAAATTAATTTGGGCAGATTTCATTCTTTTCAATTTCCCTCTTTGGTGGTCTTCGTCACCTGCCATTCTTAAAGGTTGGTTTGATAGAGTCCTGGCTCTTGGATTTGCATATCATCCTGCTACATCAAAATACACTACCGGTATTTTTCGTGGGAAGAAAGCTATGTGTGTAATGACTGCAGGTGGATCAGAAAAAGCTTATGGGCTCGAAGGTGAGAACGGCGACATCAACAATGCTATTTATCATATTAACCATGGAACACTCTACTATTGTGGAATTGATGTAATGCCATTTTTTGTTGCGTGGAGAGCACATCTGGAGCCGCCCGAAGTACTGGAAGGTTATCTGAAATCATATAAAGAACATTTGAATAAAATCGATGATTTGAAGCCACTTTATTAATAACGAACAAAAAGCTGTCCAACACTTTAGAGGTGTTGGAAAACTTTTCATTTTATAACTTTATAAACTTTTGATCTTTATCTCCAATTTAAGATAAGCAAACCGGAAATTCAATTTTAGTTGTATTTACATGAATATAAAAACTCAAACTTTCTTGTATGTTACACCAAATTATTGTTGACTTGAAGCTATATATTTTCAGGGCAAATATTAAGCTCAGCTATTTAATTAAGAACAATGAAACAGTTTTTCTGTTAGTTAATTTTTTACCACAATCTTAAGGTATTTTACATAGCTTCCTACTGTTAATCTGATTAAATATACACCTGTTGGAATGCTTGTAACATTCCACTGAGTAGAATATTTTCCTTCAGCTAAATTGATACTCTTCAAAAGATTTGCTACTTCGGTGCCAAAAACATTGAACACTTTTAACGATACAGCATTAGGAATTGATAAATAAAATTCCAAATTAGCTACTTTGTTAGCAGGATTTGGATAGCACTCAAGAAAAATCTGACCATCGTGATTGTATGCTGGAACATCACTATAAGACGAAGTGGTAAAGCTCATTGGCATAGACCAGGGACTATCTCTCTGTCCTTGTTTCTGATTTAATCTAATCCAATATTTAGTTTGATATTCTAGGTTTGCATATTCCAGGAAATCATCCATTATTACTCGATTATTAATGACAAGATTTGAATTTTCAGAAAATTGATCATTATTTGAAAGCTGTAATCCATAAGAATCTGCTCCATGAATCCCGATCCAGGTGAAAATACCATTTATTGGAACATTGGTTTGATTATTCTCTAAATTTGAAATCTCAGGTGGAGAGAGAGGCTGTATTGTAGAAAATTTCCATATTTCAGACCATTGACTGCTGTTTGTACCTTTAAGAGCCTTTACTCTCCAAAAGTATTCTTTGCCCTCTGAAAGTGATTCATAAGATGTATTTAGGTTAGTAATACCTTCCATGTTTGAGACTATAGGCATAAATATGCTATTTAACGCCACTTGAACATTATAAGATGTTGCTTCAGGAACAGATGACCAGCTCATGATGCCATTAGTTAACACATTATCTTTATCATTTGGAGGGGAAATAAGTCTTGGTGTTTCTAATTGAGGTGCATCTTTAGTTGAAAAAGACCATATTGAGGACCAAGGAGTTTCTTTTGAACCGACCTTTGCCTTGATTCTCCAAAAGTACTGAGAGTTTTTTAGCAATTTATTATGAAAGTAAAATGTATCTGCGATGTTTGACTGATTAATTTCCAAATATTTTGTTGATAAATTTTCTGATTGAGAAAGTTGCAATGTATATGATGTAGCATTTGGCAATTTATACCAAACAAATTCGACAGAATCAGGCACATTTGTTAAATAACTTTTTGGCGCTTTCTGAATAGGAGAATCAAGTGGGGCTTCAGTGGTAAAAGTATTTACAACCGACCATAAGCCATATACTCCACTTTCTGTTTTGGCTCTTACTCTCCAATAATATTTTGAACTGTTATCAAGATAATTATACACTAGTGAAGTATCTTTAATGTCAGATTTGTCTATAATATTTTCAAAAAAGTCATTGCTTCTTGATAGCTGAAGATGATAATTTGTTATATTTTTTATACTATTCCATTTAAATTTACCTGTGACGGGGATACCTGTAGTATCAGATATAGGCGCTATTAAAACTGGCGTGGGAACA
Source organism: uncultured Hyphomicrobiales bacterium (assembly GCA_964464375.1). Lineage (GTDB taxonomy): Bacteria > Bacteroidota > Ignavibacteria > Kapaibacteriales > UBA2268 > CAIOZA01. The sequence continues at coordinate 11,898 of CAYXFU010000024.1, read as the reverse complement.
TTAGTAGTAAAAGAGAAAACATCTGACCATTCCGTCCATCCTTCAATGTTACCTGCCCTTACTTTCCACTTGTAGGTAGTAGCTATCTCGAAAGGTTTATTATGAAAAAAATAATTTTCTAAATAAGAAATATTTGAATCATTATAATCTAATGAATTAAAATCATCTGAAGAAACTTGTACATGAAAAAATTCCGCACGCGGTGAATAATCCCAAATTAATTGAGTATAAATGGAAACATTTATTTGTCCATCTTCTGGAAAATTTGATTCTGGGATATCCGGTAATCTGGTTTTTGTTCTAAACGACCACTTATGTGAGTATTCTCCGGCGATGTTATTTGAAATATCTCTGACTCTCCAATAATAATATTCACCGGAATCAATTCGAGAGAGAACATACGTTGTATCATTTATTGTATCTTTTTTTAAAATGTTATTATTTACATTCTGAACAAGTATTTCGTATCTATTTGCACTTGTCAGACTTTTCCATTTCAAAGTTATTGGTTCTTTGGGTCCGTAACTAATATTTGCAGGGCTAATTAGCTTTACCTGAGGCTTTGGAATAAAATTCTGGATAAACGAGTAACATTTTTTATAATCCTCTATAAATTCAGGACTTCGATAGTATGCATCATTTTCATTTCTTATGTTTTCTTTTTCAATATACATCGTATCGCCACCGTTTTGTTTAATATCCCGCATGACAAACTTGGTTCCACTGGATTGCCCGGAATTTTTACCTCTGATAGCTGCAAAAGGCCTATTGTTAACCAAAGAGTAATCTACAGCTGCTATCCAAGGGTCATATCCGATAATACCTTTGACTACCCATGGATTATTTACTCCCCAAATAAAAACATTTGTACCTCCCTCAGCTACACCGGTAACAACAACATTAGTACTATCAATATTGTATTGATTCTTACAGAATTCAATACAGTCAGGTAAAATATCCCCACACCATAAAGGATCAGCCGGACAGGCAAGAATAAATTTGAAATAGTTAGCGATAGGTAGCAGTTGGTCACGCATTCTATCTTCACTTGTATACCATGATTCCATACCGACTACAAGAGGATATGATCGGGTCTCATCATAATCTTCAGGAACATAAAAATAGACAAGACGTTGCTCATTTTTAAATTGCATACTTTTACTAAAAGCCCCTGTCTCTGTAGCCTCAAGCTTAAGTTGAATTATACATGCAAGTATAAAAAAAATAATTCCGGTTAATTTGAATTGATTTTTCATAGTACACCAAAAAAGAATTGACAATTAATAATTTCTTTTAAAAGCAGTAACAAAAAATTTTAAAGAAAGTTACATCTTTTACAAAAAATATTTTTTTATTTGAATTATTTATTATATGAATTTCCGATTTCTAATGACTAATTATCAAATGATTTTAACTCACAGCAAATTTTTTTTAACCATATATATTACTTAGAGTTAAAACTTTCAATTAATGAGATTGAGGCGTATCTTCAATTTATAATTGAATAATTACAGTTAATGAATTTGAGATTAATATAAAAGAATAAGGTAATTTGTATGAGGATGAGAATACAAATATAGAGATTCTTCAATTCATTTTGCTTTGAATGACAAACAACAAAAAAGAGGGCTTCTAACGAAGCCCTCTTTCTACATACATAATATTTGTGTTGATTTATTTTGCTAGTGCATGTCTCAGTGACATCCAACCTACTGTTCCAAATCCCAAAAGGAACATCAGCTGGAATGGAATTGCTGCAATTTCCAGATAATAAGCAGAAATTGCGATTCCAACTACATAATATAATGCCAATAATAATTCAATAATAACTGTCCAGTGAATACGCTTCTGTACATATTTCTTGTTCTTCCATTGGTCTTTCTCGCCTTCGATGTTATACTTTGGTGTTCTTTCGAATCCTGTCTTCTTGTTGATCAGAGCTTCCAGAACCGCCTTAGTATTGTTAACTGCAAACCCCATACTGCCTGCAAGGAACACAGGAAACAAGAGAAGTCTCCTTCGCCAATCCAGATGTATTGCCCTTTGAGCAAACATGTAAAACATGAAGGTTGATATTGAAGCCAGTACGAATACAGACATCAAAGTGTAGTATCCATCATATCCACCAACTGTGTTTTTAATTACAACCAAAGGAATATTTAATATTGCAACAAGTATAATGAAAGGGAATACTATGTTGCTGGTCAGATGAATAAAACATTCAAGTTTTATTTTGTATGGTAAAGATGATTTAAATACTTCGGGTAAGATTTTTATTGCTGTTTCTACAGCTCCTTTAGTCCAGCGGAATTGCTGCGTCTTAAGAGCATTGATGTCAGCCGGTAGTTCTGCCGGAGAAGTAACATCATTGAGAAACACAAATCTCCACCCCTTGAGTTGTGCTCTGTAACTTAAATCCAAATCCTCGGTCAATGTGTCTGCATGCCAGTTGCCGGCATCGATAATGCAATCCTTGCGCCATACACCAGCAGTACCGTTAAAATTGATAAAGAAACCTGACTTATTCCTTACCTGCTGCTCCATGACAAAATGGCCATCGAGAGCTAATGCAGCGGCACGTGTGATGAATGAATAATCTTCATTTAGATGCTCCCAGCGTGTTTGAACCATACCAACATTATTGTCTGCAAAATGTGGTATTGTTTTCATCAAGAAATCTTCTCTAGGAACAAAATCAGCATCAAATATAGCAACATATTCACCTTTGGCTGAATCAAGACCGGCTTTCAATGCACCGGCTTTGTAGCCCTCGCGGTTAGTTCTGTGTATATATTCAATGTCGTAACCCATTGCCTTGAAATCCTGGACGAGTTTTTCGGCAACTTGGATAGATTCGTCAGTTGAATCATCAAGAACCTGCACATGCAGTTTATCTTTTGGATAATTGATGTTGCAGACTGATTTGATAAGGCGTTCAACAACGTAAAGTTCGTTGAACATCGGCAATTGTATTGTTACTACTGGATAATCACCTTTGATCTCACCTGAAGGTATCAAAATATTGCGGGTTTTGCGATAATAATAAAGCATCACTAACCCATGGATACCAAAGGAAAATAAGATTGTAAGTGAAATAAAGTAGACAAGGAGTATTAGATCTTCCATACGCCCTGAATTCACCTGTATATAGTTAATAATATTTGTATCATTGTAATTACCAGCCCGAGACAACTGCGATCAGTATGTCATCAGAGATTCTTTCAAGAGCTGTCTCAACCGCTGTGTTTCTATTCAGTTGAGCGTTACTCGTAACATTATAAATTCCATAATTAGAGAACTGTTTTTTCCAAATCTGCTTTTTCTTTACTGCATCGAAGTATTCAACTTCACACGATACTGTTATTTTTCTTTCAGATTCAAGCTCGCCCGGATTTATCACTGTTGTTTGGTCCGTTATTCCATTAATTGAAACATTTAACCGTGCATTTCCGTTTCTATCTAAAAGGCTGAATGAATTATCATTCTTAAATTTTTGAAAGAGCTGCTGCGAAAGTTTGTCTTTGAACGCCGGATTTCCATATCCGCTATTATCTCCGACAGGTGCAATCTGCAAAGTTTTCAAATGATCAGGCACCGATCCGCCGGTGAAAGAATAACATCCTGACAATTGTACCATTACAACTATGCAAATTAACAAAACAATTTTAGATAGAACATTACGGAATAATGAATATAAATTCATTATTCCATGTCGTTTATTCATATTGGCTCTAGTACTCATTTAAAAATGGGTTGCTACTTTTTTCAAATCCTACCGTCGTTGGGTCTCCATGACCGCAATATATCAAATAATCGTCGGATAGTGTCATTAGCTTAACCTTTATTGATTCTAACAATTGATCAAAATTGCCTCCAGGAAGATCCACTCTTCCTACACTCATATTAAATATTGTATCTCCTGTGAATACAACTTTTTCTGAATGACAGACAAAACTAACTCCCCCCTCAGTATGTCCCGGTGTAAACAATGTTTCTAATTCGTATTTTCCGATATTGATAATTGTGCCATCCGATAAATGTTTATCGGCTGAAAATGCTTCGAGTTTAAATGGTAGCTCCCAAATAGTATTTTCATTCGGAGCTTTCACTCTGTATTCATCATTTTCATGGATTAATATTGTTCCATTTGTTTTGCGTTTTAGTTCGGGAGCGTCTGCTGTGTGATCCCAGTGTGAATGAGTTAGTAAGATATGCTTAAGATTAATGCCCAGCGAGGCTATTTCACCGGTGAAGTAGTTAGTACTTTCCAGAGGTGTGTCGATTATGACTCCCTCTTTAGAAGCTTCGTCGAAGACTAAATAACCAATCGTAGAAACTGGTCCGGCTTCAACCGGTAGTATTCTCATAAAATCAATTTCCGATTCTATTAAAAAATAACTTACAAATTTACTCTATTTTCACAATAACAAAAATATTATTTTTCCACAGGGCTTTAGGAGGAAATAGCAGCCGATCTAAAGAGATGAGTTAAGTTGTTTTTTAAGACTGGAATAGGCTGATTTAAGATTACAGGATTGATTGAAATCTATATGCCAATAAAGTATTATATACTCATAATATACATCAAACATATTAAATAATACACCTATTGTGCAGACGGATAACAATTGTTTATTTATTTGTTGTTTTAAAAGAGTTAGTAATTTGTTTGTAATAATTTGATAGGAATCAATTTCTAATTTACTTAAGTTTGATATATTGAAATAATAATTCGAAACGCAATTAATTTGAATTAAGTTAAAATCACAATATCGGTAAAAAAATGTTCAGAATTGTTACAATTGGGGCATAAAAAAGAAGCAAGGAAACTACTTATTGTGAAGATTCTTGTGAAGATGATTAAAAAAATAACATTAAGGAATATAAAATGAAAAATAAATTTAGACACTGCTTATTATCAATATTTATTATGTTAATTAGTATTTCAGCAAACAATATACTTTGCAATGAAATACAAAATCATAATGATTTTGGCAAGCTGATTAAAGAAAAAAGATTAGATGGTAAAATTTATCAATCAACTAACCATGGAAAAACATGGGAATGCTTTAACCTAAGAAATAATATGGATTTCCAAAAAATTGTTGAAAGAAGATTAAATGGGAAATATTTCATTTCTTTTGATAAAGGACAGCATTGGGTGGAAATGACAAAAAAAGAAATTGAGAACAATAGCTATAAATTAAATCTTTCAAATAATATATTAGTATATCCAAATCCTTTTTTAGACAATATTACAATATCACTTTTTAATCACAAAGACCAAAATTTAAATATCAGAATTTATGATTCAATGGGTAATGTAGTTGTTAATAGCTTGTTAATAAATATTACTTCAAGTTCTTATGACTTAAATCTTTCATTCAAGAATTTATTAAATGGCATATATTATCTAAGAATTTTTGATTTAAATTTTGGAGAATCAGAAATGATATATCCTTTAATAAAACTGTAAATGTTTCTTAACTCAGAATTGCAATATTTTTTTACAATTCTGAGTTTTATTTATTTCAGGAGGTACTTATGTATTATATTATACATATAATTATTTTCATTTTTTTGACTTCTATTTCACTTTCTCAGAATATAGTATGGGAAAAATCATTTTTATTTGACACTCTAAATAATTTATCAGGCAATTACATTGTTAATTCTGGTAACAAATTATTTATTAGTGCTGGCATTAGTTCAAATATAATGGGCTATTCTTCTTCTGCTGTTCTGTCTTTAGATTCTGCTGGCAAATTGAATTGGTATAGTCTTATATCTAAGAAAAATCCTCTCTACCCTTCAATTTTATCTATAGATAAAAATGGTGATATTAATTTTATTGGCTATTATGTACTATACTGGTACTCAGAATATGTTTCGAATTTTTCGCCTTTTTTAAAAAGATATAATTCGGATGGCAAATATTTGTTTGAGTTCTATTCTGATACAAATAATAGTGTTTACAAACTATTACCTAAGTTACAAACTAGCTCAATCTATCTTAATAAGGATTATAATCTGTTAGTAACAACTCATGTCAGAAAGCAGGACACTTTAGATTTATTGGTATTTGATAGTAACGTAAATTTTATCAACCAATATCGAATTGATACTAGTAGTAAAAAAGACATATTTATTTACCCTAAGAGTACAATTCAATCAAAAGTAAATAATAAAATATATTTGTGTGGCATTGATGTAAGCCCACAAGATTTATTACCTAATTCAGGATCCCTTTTTCTAATCTCTTTAGACTCTGGTTATAAAAAGAATTTCAAAAAATACTACTCCTATAAAAATAATAAAGAATCTCCTAAAGGTATCGGTTCAATGAGCGATGGGAGTATAATTATCATCAGTAGAATTGCCAATTCAATAGATACAACAAGAGAAAAAAATATATTAAGAAAATTGGATGAAAATGGTAAGATAATTTTTGAAAAAACTTTTGGTGACGAATCATCTGATATTTGTTTTAATTTCATTATTTCAAAGAATGATGAAATATTTTGTTTCGGAAGTAAAACTATTGATGATAAGTTTTTATTCAAACTCAGAAAATTTGATAAGAATGGAATCTATATATGGGGAAAAACATGGGGAAATATTTCTAATAAATATAATAAAATCTTATCAGCTGCCTGTTCAGAAAATTCAGAGATTTTTATTACTGGTAGAACTGGTGATTCCTTATATGTTGCCAAACTTGAAGATAATAAAACTGATATAAAAAATGAGAAATTATTAACAAACGCCTCATTTGTCTCTCCCAATCCTGCAACGGATTTCATTGAAATCTCCGTAGGGGCGAACGGCCGTTCGCCCTTACAAAGCGACGTGAAGATCTATAATGTACTTGGAGAAATACAGACCACCCCGTCACTTCGTGACACCCCTCCTTGGAAAGGAGGGGAAAAAGTAAGCATTGATGTCTCGAGCTTGGCTCCTGGTATGTATTTTATTCGAATTGGGGATAAATTCAGCAAATTTGTGAAACTATAACATCCTTATTCGAAGTCTTCGCTGCCACGGCTGTCGTCCAGACGCTTCTGGTTCTGGCGTTTGTAGTCATTGAATTTATAACTGAAACCGATATATAGCACTCTGGAGGCTCTCATCCTGTATGATTCACCGTAGAATCCATTGCCCATTGTTGTGTTCGAATGTCTCATAGTCGCAAAAGCATCACTGAGTCTGGCATTGAATGTCAGGTTGCCATCCATTGTAATATATTTCAAGCCCATATCCGACCAGTAGTTTGCTTTCTGTTGCTCTTGAGCCTCAATTTCAGGCGCATAGTAATATACCGAGAATTGAAAGTCCAGCATACCGAAGAGATTAATGTAAGATGTAAATTTGGTATTCCAGCTATTCGATGAGTTGGATAAAGTCTGATTGTTCGCAGTTCCCTTGAATGAATTGTTATAGTACGATCCGCTTATGTCAAACTTCCAGCCTTTAACAATGTCCTGCGACCACATAAGCTCTGCGCCGTAAGTTGTGCCCCTTAGCAGGTTCTCTTCACGAGAGAGGGTTCTTATGCTGTCAATGGGTGTTCTTACTTCAGTCATAACCTGTTCATTCAGACGGTAGAAGATAGTTGAATAAATTGCTGAAGTTTCGTAATTGAGCATGTTTCCAAGCTCAAAAGAATTCATGAACTCCGGTTTAAGTTTTGGATTACCGACTTCAAGATTGAGAGGGTCTTCGCTGTCAATAAACGGGTTAAGTTGTCTGACCCAAGGTCTGTTAATTCTACGGCTATAGTTCAGCTTTACCGAGTTTACAGTATTGAAATCATATTTCAGAAAAGCACTTGGGAAAAATCCTATGTATGAATTTGTGAAATTCTCACCAGTTGTCTGCTGATTTCCTTCTACCCATGTGTATTCACTTCTCAAACCAACTTGATATTTAAGAGCATCAAATTTATCGACATAATTCAGATAGAAAGCACCTACGTTTTCCTTATATACAAAATGGTTGCTTACCTTAGTATCTAGTGTATAAATATTAGTTACATTATCCATCACATTGAATTTATAATCCTGATCATAATTCTTCAGTGAGTATCTTATACCCGATTCAAATCTGCCATCTTTCGAGATAGGGTTTCCATAATCAGATTGAAACGTGTAAGTTTTATTATTGCCCACTTCGGCTGACTTCTGAAATACCTCTGAATAAGGATTGAAGTATCTTCTCACGTAATCCTGTGGAGCATCTCTAACGCTGGAGTTCATTGTAAAATCTGCTGTCAAATCGTGCTGTTTCTCACCAAAGTTATGTCTGTATGACATTGTTAAATCAATATTTTTATAAGGATAACTATCAGCGTTCACACTTGACTGATTTGCAGTTCTGTTCGATCCGTCAACATTTTGATTAAAGAACATTGTCGTATCGCGACCGTATCTCATCCCGAAGTTATAAGATGCAAATGCAGAAATTGTATTGAATTCGTTGATGGTATATTCAATACCTATCTTATTGTTGTGTGAATAACCCCTTCTCCAAAAATCATAATTCTGATAAATAGAATTTGAAGTCTGTTCAGTAAGAATTGTCTGGTCCGACCAGCCATAACCCTTCATCGCAAAGAAACGGTTGTCGTAATTCGCATAAACATTGAAATCGCCAAATCTATAATTCAAATTTACAGATACGTTGAATTTATCTCCTGTGCCTGCATTCGCTGATACTAATCCATTGAAACCATCATTCTTCTTTTTCTTTAATATAATATTAAGAATTCCGGAAGTTCCCTCAGCCTCATATTTAGCTGAAGGATTTGTAATAATTTCAATACTTTCGATCGATGATGCCGGTATCATTTCGAGCAGATTTGATGCATCGATCCCCGATGGTCTGCCGTCAATCAGAATCTTAATATTTGAATTTCCGCGAATGCTTACATTGCCTTCTATGTCCACATTCACCGATGGTGCTGTCTGAAGTACATCCAATGCAGAACCTCCGGCTACAGATAAGTTTGATTCAACATTGAGAACAATTTTATCAATGTCAGATTGGACAGCTTGCTTACGTGCAGTAACTTCAACTTCATTTGTTGTAACTGAAGCTGCATCAAGTAAAATATCCCCTATTGATAATTGATACTTTTTTGAATCTATTACAAGTGGAGTAACTAATTTGTTCTTATATCCGATGTAGGTTACTTTGAGTGTATAGTTTCCTTCTGCTAAATCATCTAAATGGAATTCACCTTTATTGTTCGTGATTTCGCCTTTGAGTACTTTCCCGGTGTTTGCCTTCATTATTGATACTATAGCTCCCGCCAGCTTTTGTCGTTCTTTGTCAAGAATAGTTCCGGATACAGATCCGGAATTTGCAGAAAATAGTAATGCAGGAAAAATAACTAATAGTAAAACTAAAACTAATCGCTTTTCAATATTAAATCTAAAAAACATAAAATCTCTATTCGTCTGGAAATTCGTTAATCAAATCAGAAAAAAACGTATTGGAAAAAATATTATTTGTTTTTCATCCGATATTGTTTTTATTTGCAAATTCGAAACCGCATAAGACTTCATTAATTATATTTATTTCGAAAGGTTAAAATTATGAACACTGTCATTCTATCAGCAGTACGCACTCCTATTGGAGCTTTTGGAGGATCATTGTCGTCGTTATCAGCACCACAGCTAGGCTCTATAGTTATTAAAGAAGCCGTTCGCCGTTCAGGTGTTAAATTAGATTCAATCAGCGAAGTTATTATGGGGAATGTCCTTCAGGGCGGAGTTGGTCAGGCACCAGCCCGTCAGGCATCTATTTATGCCGGCATGCCCAAAGCAGTTCCCTGTACAACTATTAATAAGGTTTGCGGCAGTGGCTTGAAATCTGTCATGTTAGCAGATCAAGCTATCAAAGCAGGCGACGCCGAAGTTGTCGTCGCAGGCGGACAGGAGTCAATGTCCAATGCTCCTTACATTCTCTTCAAAGCTAGAAACGGCTACAGAATGGGTAATGGGGAACTGGTTGACCTGATGATTAACGACGGTCTCTGGGACGTTTACAATCAGGTGCACATGGGAATAGCCGGAGAGCTTTGCTCATCGGAATGCAATATCCCACGCGAAGAGCAGGACGATTTCGCTATCATGAGCTATCAGAGAGCCCTCGACGCACAGAAGAACGGGTGGTTCGATAATGAAATTACTCCTGTCGAAATCCAGGACAGAAAAGGAACAATCACAGTTACAAAGGATGAAGAACCCGAAAAAGTTAATTTCGATAAGGTTCGCGGATTGAAACCCGTTTTCAAAAAAGATGGTGCCATAACAGCTGCTAATGCTTCTTCAATCGATGACGGAGCTTCTGCTTTAGTTGTTACTTCAGCAGAATTCGCCCAAAGAGAAGGCTTACAGCCATTAGCAAAGATTATAGCACATGCCTCACATGCTCAGGAACCTGAATGGTTCACAACTGCACCCGCAGAAGCCATCAAAAAGGTATGCGCCAAAGCAGGAATGAATATCGAAGATATCGATCTATTCGAAATAAACGAAGCATTTGCTGTCGTCCCTATTATGGCATCGAGAGACTGCAACATTCCCCTCGAAAAAATCAACGTAAATGGTGGTGCAGTCGCTCTTGGGCATCCAATAGGAGCCTCCGGCGCAAGAGTACTCACAACTCTGATCTATGCCCTCAAGAGAACAGGCAAGAAATTTGGTCTCGCAACCCTCTGCATCGGTGGCGGCGAAGCCAGCGCAATGATTATCGAAATGCTGTAAGAAATTAGATTATTTTTTACTTAGAGGCTGTTCAGTAAAAAGGATAGCCTCCTTTTTGTCAAATGTGTTGATAAATTACTGATATGTCACAATCTAATTTATTTCTAAAATCATTTATATATCTTAGAGTAAAGTCTGGCCAATTCCAAAATGTAAATCCTAAATTGCTGAATCCCCATTCTGGTTTAAATTTGTATTTATGTACATCATGTCCAATATTGCATATTGGACATGATAGGTTATTGCTTTCATCTTCAATCCATTCATTAAAAAAATTCCAGTCTTTTGTTAAGATGTCGTATAAACAATTAGGGCAAATAATCTCATCCAATCCATTTTGTGCTGTATCAAATATTTGTCTGTCAGTTATAATACCCAAACCATTAGTTTTTAGATCGAAAGGTAATTCAAAAAGTGGATTAGTTACATTTCTGGCACCAGCAGATATGCAGTATCCGTAATCAGAACCTAATATACATTTTGAGAGTTGTGGTTTTACAATATCTAAAGAAACTAACCAATCTAAGATTTCTTTTGCTTTGTCCTTATTGTTTGGATAATTCAAAATCTTTGGGACAATTGATATACTTGTGTCACTCATACTTGTTTCATCGCATTTTAGATAATGATTATTCAACGAAGCTTATATGGCAATATTTTAAATTACTTTGGTCAAAAACCACACCGATAGTGGAGGGGCAGTTAGAATCGATGACTCTGGCTTGATGCCTGGTATGTATTTCGTCCGTATTGGAGATAAAGTACAAAAATTCATTAAGCTGTAAGAATTTCTTTCCCCTCCTTTTCAAGGAGGGGTGGCTCGACGTAGTCGAGACGGGGTGGTAGAGTGCATTTAATCTTGCCTTTCATCACAAAAATCACTAGAATTCCAGTTCAGACAAAGGATTTAAAATATATTTAAAATATAAACCGTTTCTTTGAAAAATTACCTCCTATTTCGCATATTGCATTTGGTGGCATGGGAAAGCACAAATATTCAATCCCTAACGGGATTGGGTTTTATTTTTTTTGCTTTGATTTCTACAAATATTCAATCACTACTTGATAAATGAAGAACTCCATCGGAGTTCAATATTTGTAGATCAATAATCTTTTTTTGCATTTCCTT
>CAYXFU010000023.1:0-55007 GCA_964464375.1 uncultured Hyphomicrobiales bacterium | reverse complement strand
TTTATCCCAACCCAACAACTTCAATCGTAGCTTTAGATAGAAATTGCATTGCTCCCTTGCAAACCTATTCAATTAATGATGTAAGTGGACGGTTAGTGTTTATAAAGTTATTAAGCAGGGATAGGTGTAAATATGAAAAATATAATAATCTTTCTTGCTTTCATAAGCACATTTGTAGCAAACGCACAGGATTCCGAGCCGTCACATTGGACATTCCGCTGGGGAGACGCCACGACGCTTCGCTCATTTGAACAGTATTTCTTGCAAATCAGACAAGAGTTGAGTATTTTTGTTGTTTGTTATCAATTCCATCGGTAATTCCAATGTTTTCAATAATAGATATCTTCATACATATCAGCAACGGACTGTTCGTGATTGGATCGAGCTTTCGCAAGATCCTATGGATGCGAGTTACTTTTATTCTAGCCGCTACAGCGGAATTAGTCTATGATTTCTTTTCGCAGAACAACCCGCTCTGGTCTATGATTATCTGGTGTTTTGTTCTGATTCTGACTAATAGTTTTCAAATATACTTACTCGTCAAAGATCATCTCGGCAAGCACTTAACGGATGAAATAAGGCAGATTAAGGATAATCTTTTCCCCAAACTCGATAAGTTCAGCTTTTCAACGTTAATGCGTGCAGGTGAGTGGCGTGATTTTGTTGAAGACGATTTGATTATCAAAGAAAATGAGCTGACTAATTGTGTATATTTGATTTTGGACGGTACTGCAGAAATAGTTGTAAACGAGAAAGTTGTGGCATTTGTAACAAAGTGGCAGTTCCTGGGTGAAATGAGTTTTTTAACAGGTACACCTGCTACTGCAACAGTTAAAGCGGCATCAAAAATGAAACTGTTTGCCTGGAACAAGGATAAGCTTACTAAGCTCATAGCCGACAATCACGAACTGAATGAATCGCTCAAGGATATCTTCTCGGGAGATTTGATCAATAAGATAAATATCAGAAACAAAAACTAAATTAATCGAATATATACCTTACACCGGCTTTAGCCAAACCGGCAAAATCCTTTACATCGATATCCTTCCAGTTATCTTCGTAGTGCATCAGATAGATACGCTTCTTGAGGTCATCCGGTAATGTTCTGAGTTTACTCAGTGGTGTATGGACAGGATTGTCCGTAAATGAACAATCATGAAAAATAATTTCAGCTTTTTTTGAATATTTGTTTATTATTTCAGGATCAAATTTGGTGTCGCCAGTGAACAGAACTTTCCCATCGATAAACAAACCGAATGATATAAAAGCCTGTTTGACTGTTTTTGCATTATCAGGAATATGGTTAGTTGGAACAAATTCAAGCTTTATTCCATTGTAGTCTAACGAATAATTTTTTTCTCCATTTTGGGTCTTGATATCCGGACGAACAGCTTCGAAATAATCGTCGAAAGTAAGCTTAGTCCCTTTATAATTGGACTCGTTCCATTCCATACCACCGCGGAGCGAGCGATCCCAAAGCACCTTCTGATATTCTTCATTTATGATAATTTTAAGTTTTGAAGGATGATTCTGATTCAAATATCTATGGTAAAGTGCCAGATTCTCAATACCCCCGATATGATCGGCATGGCTGTGAGTTGGCAGAAGAGTAGTAATCTCGTTATAAGAAAGACCGGCAACCTCACCAAGAGCTCTTGGACCAGAGATACCAAAATCAACTAATATAGAAGTATTGCCCTTAATAATAATGATATTATTATTGTAGAGCTTACTAAAAGCAGTACCGGTGCCAAGAAAGAAGATTTCAAGGGCTCCGCTATTTTTTAACTTCAAAGGTATCTTTAGTTCTTTAATTTTCATTTAATCTACTCCATAAATCAGCATTATTATAGCAAGAACAATACCAAAATTTTGGTAAAATATTATTTACCGGCAAATTATAAATTCAGGACATATTTTCGAAATTGCAATTTACAAAAACAAAATATTTATTTCTCATAAAATTGAACATTCGGTAAACTTTTAAAATGTTTATCCATTGTGTATAGGGTTGCATTGTGCTTCATGGCTGTTGCATATATAATTGAATCTGCCAGAGGCAGTTTGAATTCTCTTCCATAGACTGCAGCACTTAATGATAAATCAAAATCTAATGGAATTAGAATTCCTTTTTTCATTTGAGCTATAAAAATAATTGCTTCAGATTCACTTGTTATTTGCAGTAACTTTTTAAAAACCTCTAAAATAACAATAGTTGGAACAATTACTTCATTCATTCTATCTAACATGTCGGATATGTGGCTAACGTACTTTGATTCTGAATAATATTCAAACCAAAAAGATGAATCAATTACGTTCATATCCTATCCACCTCATCCCTTTCAATAGTTGTATCAATTCCTTTCAACGATCCCTTAAGACTCCTCATATCAACCTCAGGAATTAATTCAATTCTTCCCATATAATTTATCATAAACAACTTCTGAGATGGCTTAATATTTAATTCTTTTCTAATTGATAGAGGTATTACAATTTGAAATTTTGATGAAACAGTTACTGATTCCATGATTCCTATCTCCTAAATTGACGATCGATATAAAAAAGTAAAGCAACGTTCTAATCGATATATTATTTTTTTTCCATATAATACGTCTTCATCTTGCCTTTTCCTTTGATTTCTATCTCTCCCCGCTCTTCGAAATTAATTCCTAATTTCTCATCCGTAATTCCAAATTTCTCTCTAAATCTTTCTGTTACTTGTATCTTGCCCGGCTCACTATAATCTTCCATTCTACTGGCTGTGTTGACAGTATCGCCCCACAGATCATAAATAAATTTCTTCTTGCCGATAACGCCTGCTACAACAGGTCCGCAGTCGATTCCGCAACGAAGCTCTATCAAATTAGGAATTTGAAATGAGGAAATAGGAATCTCAGAAGAATCATCCGATTTCAATTCTTCAATCCTCGTACCAAATGGTTTATTATGGACTATTTTCATCGCTTCAATTGCGAACTTAGCTACCGCTTCTGCATGGTCGGCTCTCTTTTCGGGTATTCCTGCGGCAGCCATGTAGCAGTCTCCGATTGTCTTTATTTTCTCTAAACCGTATTTATCCGCAAGAATGTCAAATTCTGTATAAATATCGTTTAACCTGCCAACAATCTCCTCAGGTGTCGAATTTTGGCTCTTCTCGGTAAATGAGACCTGATCAATAAAAATAACACTTGCCTCTTCGAATCTATCGGCTATGAGCTTTTCATTTCTTTTTAATCTCTTCGCAATCTTAGCTGGCAGGATATTAAGCAATAATTTTTCGGAAGTTTTTCTTTGATTATAAATTATGATAATAATTATTGCAAGGAAAGCCAATCCTCCATATAGAAGGTAGCCTTCATTTCTTGCCTTGATTGTTTCAAATTTCTGAATTTCCAGTGCTTTTTGAACAACTTCTTTATCTTTTTCTGCAACTTCTTTATTCTTTTTTGCTTCAAGATTTGCAATTTTTTTTATTTTATCAATACTAAAAATAGAATCTTTAAGTTTCTGAGCTTCACCTCTATATTGAAAGGCATTTTTGTAATCCCACAATTCAACATAAGCTTCTGCAAGGTTTCCGTACCATTCTTTTAAAGCATCAATTTCACCTGTTTCTTTATGAATTTCAGCCGCTTTAAGTGAAAACTTTATTGATTTTTCGAGATTGGGTTTATTATTTAAGTTAATGTGTTGGTTTAAATCTTTTTTTTTGTTTTTATCAATAGCAATATTATAATAAAGCTTACCAATATTCCCATAAGTTGAAGCCAAACCGCTCTTTTCTTTATTATCCTCCTGGATTTTCATTGCATTAAAGTAATATTCCAGGGCTTTTGAATAGTTTTTTAAATTTGTATAATCATTACCTGCGGAACTATAAGATTCAGCCAAAGTCGCCATATCTACAATTAATGCAGCAGCTTTTTGCAGGTCAATTCTTTTTTCTATTATCTTTATGCATTTTAAATGATATTCCAATGCTTTTTGTGGATTTTTTTGTTTCGAATATATGTTACCGATATTGTATAAAATCGAAAAAGGTTCCGATTCAACATTTCTTTTGATTTCATTGTATTTTTTTAATTGTCTGAATAAAATTTCCAAAGCTTCATTATATTTCTCCTGTATAGTATAAACATTAGATATATAAGTAAAAATATTTTCCTGCATACCTTTATTTTGTATGTCTTCTGCAATTTTCATCGCTTTATAGTAATATTCCAAAGCCAATGGATAATTAGCTTGTTTTTCATAACATGTGCCAATTGTCCTGAGTAAATAACTTCTTTCTAAAATTGAGTTGGAATCTTTCAGTTCATTTACTATTTTAAGTCCCTTAAAATAATATTTAAGTGCTTCTGAGTAATTTGACATAACCGCAAGCCAGCCACCAACTTTTATAGTTGAATTATATATTAGTTCTGTATTACCCAATTCTTCAACTATCTTTAGGCATTTCTTAGAGCATTCCAAAGCTTCATCACTTTTTTTCATCTGGCTATAAATTCTTTGAATATAATCCAATACCCTTAACTGGCCTTTTTTATCATGAATTTCTTCCATTCTTTGTAAAGCTTTGTTTAAATATTCTAAGCCTTTATCAAGTAACCCCATATCGCCATAAACCCAACCTATATCTGAAAGATTTTTAGCAGCCTGGTATTTATTTTGAATTTTTTCATTTATCGAAAATGCCTGGAAATAATACTCAATTGATTCGTTATAATTATGCTTACTCCAGGCAACATCTCCAAAATGCCTGATTGCTACAGCAACACCTTTTTCCCAATTTAATTTTTTTGCGAGTGAATAAGCTTCCTGTGCATATCTAAGCCCCTGGTTAGTATCAGATTTATATATATATTCCGAAATTTTATTTAAAATATTTACCTTATTTGTATCATTTTTTACACTGGTTAACTGGGTTCTAAGTGAATCAATCAATGCCTGCCCTTCCTTTTGGGCAATTGACATTTGAGAATTGAAAATTGAGATAACGAAGATTAAAAAAATAAATTTATTCATTTTTATTTCTAAATATCTAAATTTTTTTCCATAAAATATGTTCTCATAGTTCCTTTGCCTTTAATTTCAATATCTCCGCGTTCTTCGAAAATGATATCTTTGATTGTATTGTCACCCATTGAAAAAAGCGGATTAACATTTGTTTTAGATTTCTCGATAGCTTTCTTAAATCTCTCAGTACAATGGATTTTTCCGATTACGCCATAATCCTCCATTCGGCTGGCGGTATTCACAGGATCACCCCAAAGGTCATAAATGAATTTTTGTTCTCCGATAACACCTGCTACTACAGGACCGCAATCGATACCAATTCTAAACTTCAGAGAAACACCGTTATCTGTGATAAAATCCTTCATCTCATCAATCACTTCGATAGCCATTCTAGCAATCATCTCAGCATGATCGTGTCTTGGCTTAGGTATGCCTGATGCCGCCATATAGCAGTCTCCAAGAGTTTTTATCTTTTCGATATTATATTTGCTGGATATTTTATCAATTTTAGTAAATATCCTGTTCAATTCTTTAACGATATTTTCAGGAGAGGAGATCAAAGAATATTTTGTAAAATCAGCAATGTCAATAAATATAATGGAGGCTTCTGCAAAAATGTCGGCAATAAGTGTTTCTCCTTCTTTTAGCCTTTCTGCAATTGGAGCAGGCAGAACGTTAAGTAACAGCTTGTCTGATTTGTTTAACAGCTCTTCAATTCTCCCTTTCTGTGAATACAGTTCATCATTAAGATCCTTTAGTAAGTTGTTTGATTCTATTAGCTTTACTTCGGCATCATTGCTCTTCTTAACGAAGTACCATGTAACCATAACAACAATTATAACTCCCGAAAAAACACCAACAAATTTTTCCAATTTTATCATTTCAGGTGATATTGCAATTGGTTCAGAAATGATGTTGGGGAGAAATATTGTCATAACAAAGCTAAATCCTGGAATCATAAGTGCAAAAGCTATTTTTGATTTATTCTTGATGTCAAATAATAAAAAGACAACACTAAAGCTTGCTATAATAAGGAATAGCTGATTCCCCTGTCCTCCTGAAGATAATTCCTTCCACAGAACTGCTGAATTACCAACAAGTATCAAAAAAAATTTAGCTATATCAAAATGTCCCTTGATGTTAATATAATACGAGGTAAGAAACAGTATAGATGCTGTCATTGAAATCATACTGTACCCAAAGTCACCGGATATGTAAAACATGAATATACGACCAAAAGCAACCACAGAAGCAATCAATAGTATATAGTTTGTGATAATAACAATTTTCTCATCACTAACACTCATATTGGGTTTAATACCCTTACTAGTTATATTTATAAGAAAATTGCTTTTCACTTGGGCTTTATCCGCGATTTATGCGAAATATAGATGTAATATATATCTAAAAGCAATACCAGAGATGTTAGGAATAGGAGTAAATAATTGGAACTCCAATGCCAAGCTAATGCTACAGAGATACATGTCGTACCAATCATCTTGAACCAGGAAACATTATATGAGAATAAAGATTTATCGGGATGATTGATAAAGAGAAAAATGTAAAGAGCCGATATAGTAACATTATCAAGATAAGCCGATATAGTCCCGATTGGAGTATCGTATCCAGAAATATTAAAGGTATAATAAAAAATTAATCCATAGATAGCCGTTAAAATGGCAATAGCTTTAGAGTTCTTCTTGAAGAAAGGATTCTGGAATTGCTTATCTCCATACTTCAATACTCCCCAAAAAATATAGCAGTCAAAAAAGAACCAGAGTATATATCCAATCTGGAGTGCTGAACCAAGATACTGAGCAACAGAACTACCGAATGGAAAACTCCAGATGAATTCCCACGAGATATTTAGAGAGACAACTATCAATGGAATTTCTACAAATTGCTTTTTCCTAATATTTTTGATATAAACGATGTAAGTCAATAGCCAAAAAACACAACCTACTATAAAGAGTGTCATTTGAATTAAATTAAGATTGTCAAGGCTTATAATTTTATTCATATTATTTTATCCAAAAGTTATATATGTTTGATCATAGATTTAGGGATATTATCAAAATTCCAATCCTTCTTCAAGCTTGGTGGAATGTAAATACCTGTATCCTCACCTTCAGCTATGTACTGCTCCAGCCTGATCATTAACTTCATATTTACATAATGTGAAGCCAATCTGGAAATCAATCCAATGCTTTCGAACCTTAACAATATCATTCCGAGAATAAACGATATAACAGCAATTGGGTTATATATCTTGGGCTTTTGTAAACTTAAGATTTCTGAAATATTTTTTTCTAACAGGTGGTGCATCATAATAAACACAACATCATCAAGGATCTTTTCAGGTATAAGTTCTTCAAGAAACCCAACTAAAAGATTGTTCAATGCTGTTCCTTCCTCTGTTTTTTTCGCTTGGGAAGCAGATATCGCATTCCAAAGCTTTCGCGAATCTTCATAATTACCAATAAGTTCGACATGTTCAATACCTATCAGGTATCCTATGCACTTCCATAAATGAATTATTGCTTCAGACTCTTCTTTAGAAATACTAAAGCCTAGTTTTCTGATTCCTTCGATAACCACATAAGAAAATGAGAGCATTGTCCCAAGCAAATCTTCCTGATTTATCGGGTACCCGGTAGTATTTATATCATATTCGATATGTCCCTTTTCGACTTCTTTTAGAAAATACAATCTTACCGATGCGTGCATCATTCTAACTTTGAGCGATGTTGCCAAACCTCTCCCACTTGATTCAAGACCTCCGGGTGACATAACATCAAGTACGAACTGAGCTGTTTGGGCAATTCTTCTTCTGGTATGTTGAGTCAGCCTGCCGGTTTTAAATAAAATCTCTGCTCCATTGCCACAGGCATAACACTCAGGTAACGACTTACAAAAATATGCCATGATAAATCCGGGACCTATCCTTGTGAAAGTTTTCTGAGCAAGTTCTATTTTCTCAATATCTGCCCATTCAGGCAATTTTGAATTTTCGTTAACATAATCATTGAATTCCTTAGGGATAGGAGCGGAGTTAAGCTCATTATTATATATCAATTTTCTAAAATAAATATTTATATCTTTAAGCTCATGTGTTTTAATGACTTCCCCGATAAAGCTATCAGCATGTAAATCACCGATTTTTCGCTTTTCAGGAAGTTGATTAATCAAGTTATCTATTTCGCTCATGAATTTCCTTTGTTAGAATTACTTTTAAATTTTAATAATATTAATATAACAAAATTAATTTGGTAAACCAAATTATATTATTAGTAAAGACTAAATTTTGGTGTAATTCTAATTTAAAGCTGAACTGAAATTTCTCAATTATATCAAAATATTATGAATGGTTGCTTCTAAAAAATATGTTTTCATCATACCCTTGCCTTTTATCTCAATTTCTCCTCGCTCCACGAAACTAATTCCTAATTGTCCTCCCCCAGCCCCCTCCAGAGGGGGATAAGCTATTTCTGTCCCCCGCTGGCGGGGGATTAAGGGGGTGGATGTATTCAATTTATTTCTGAATCGTTCTGTGCATTGTATCTTTCCGATAATTCCATTAGTTTCCATTCTTGAGGCTGTATTCACCATATCGCCCCAGAGATCGTAGATAAACTTCTGCTCTCCGATTACTCCGGCAACGATTGGTCCGCAATCCAGACCGATTCTGAATTGAATCTCATGTCCATCTTCTGTTTTGTAGGATTTCATAGCTTCCATTGCATCCAGAGCCATCATTGATATTGCCTGGGCATGATCTGCTCTGGGAACGGGTATGCCTGATGCCGCCATATAGCAATCGCCGATAGTCTTTATCTTTTCGATTCCATATTTAGCAGAGACTTTATCGAATATAGTAAAGACATCGTTCAGCATTTTCACCATTTTCTGTGGTGTGGACTTGGCACTTAGCTTCGTAAAGTCTACGATATCAATAAATATCACACTGGCTTCTTCGAAGTGATCAGCGATTTGTGTCTCGCCCTCTTTCAGACGTATGGCGATCGGCTCAGGTAGAACGTTTAGGAGCAGTCGATCGGATTTTTCTTTCTCTAATCTTAACTCTCTAGTTCTTTCTTCTACTTTAATTTCAAGTTCTTCTTTATGTTTATTCAACTCTTTAGATAAATCAACAACAGCAATATATGCCTTCCTGTCTTCAAGAAGAAAATCTACAAATAAAATTGATATAAATATGAATATGTAATAATCAGCTAACATAATACTATTAAGTACTTGATGAGATACTAAATTATCATTAACACCAATAATTATTCCACAAACTAAAAGATAAACAAAGGGCGACCTTTTCCCCTCTGTTTTTGATAGGAAATAATAAATTATGGATGAAACAAAAGTCGACAAGTAAAACAATGAATAAATAGAATATACAATGTTTGTTTTCGAAAAGTGATAGGTAAAAACAGACAAATTTGTAGAAATTACAACTTCCCGTATTGGTAATGATAAGAAGTGATCAGTTGTCATAAGAACAAGCAGAAATGGAACAATTCCTGAAAAAATTACGGGTATAATTTTCTTGCCTCGAGGAAAAAAACTATCATAAATTGAGAACATAAAGAAAGGAAATGTAATCATCAAACTGGTAATCTTTAGTCTGTGAAAAATAAGATACTGATTGTCTGGTAGATTTAAGCTGAGCAGCATATCGAAGATAGGTAATGAGAAATAGCAGAAGCAAGTCATATAAAAAAAGAAATATTTTTTTGAGAATTTTCTATAAATAAAAATTGTTGCAAAAAGATAATAAAACCCGAAAAATAGGATTACTGATGATAGAAAAACTAGAGAAAAGCTATAAACATTCATTATTCATCTCCCAGGATTTTCTCTAAAAAATAAGTCTTCATCATGCCTTTGCCCTTGATCTCAATCTCACCACGCTCCACGAAACTAATTCCTAATTGTCCTCCCCCAGCCCCCTCCAGAGGGGGATAAGCTATTTCTGTCCCCCGCTGGCGGGGGATTAAGGGGGTGGATGTATTCAATTTATTTCTGAATCGTTCTGTGCATTGTATCTTTCCGATAATTCCATTAGTTTCCATTCTTGAGGCTGTATTCACCATATCGCCCCAGAGATCGTAGATAAACTTCTGCTCTCCGATTACTCCGGCAACGATTGGTCCGCAATCCAGACCGATTCTGAATTGAATCTCATGTCCATCTTCTGTTTTGTAGGATTTCATAGCTTCCATTGCATCCAGAGCCATCATTGATATTGCCTGGGCATGATCTGCTCTGGGAACGGGTATGCCTGATGCCGCCATATAGCAATCGCCGATAGTCTTTATCTTTTCGATTCCATATTTAGCAGAGACTTTATCGAATATAGTAAAAACATCATTCAGCATTTTCACCATTTTCTGTGGAGTAGATTTTGCACTAAGTTTCGTAAAGTCTGCAATATCTATGAATATCACACTAGCTTCTTCGAAGTGATCTGCGATAGGAGATTCACCAAGTATGAGACGGTTTGCGATTTGTGTAGGAAGAACATTTAATAAAAGTTTATCGGACTTATCCTTTTCATAAAGAACTTGTCTCCTTGCAGATTCTAAATCAACATTAATTTTATTTAGTAAATTTTTATATTTCCAAATGCTTCTATAAAAGAAATAGGATACAGGACCACCTATGATAATAGGCATGTAAATTTGTCTAAAAATGATTTTCCCTTCAAGAAAATAGCCAGTTGATGTAGATAATACAACACCAACAATAGAGATAAAAATAGCTATTTGCCATGGCTTGTAAATTTCACTAAAATTGCTTTTCATAATTTTTCAATTTTTATTTCACTTTTTCTATTAATATTATCCTGTATAGGCTTCGTAAGCCTTATAAAACACAACAATATATTAGCAGAATCATTAATCTGATTCTTGAGTTAAATTTCGTTATTATTGGGAATATTTAGATACTATACAAATATACAAAAATTATTGTAAATTACTAAGCGGGTAATAAAGATATTAAACCTGAAACCAAAAAAGCCGGACGAACCGGCTTTTTGTAATAATATAAGCATTCTTATTGGAACTTAAAAGTAGCAATGCTCTTGTCGAAGACCGGTTTGAATAGGTCGGCATCTTCTGTCTTGTTGTAATCAACTGTGATTCTAAATAATTTGTTGCCATTTACTGCGAAATAGACTTTGCGTTGAATCTGTGCTGATGCGGCATACTCGAAAACAAAGGCTTTCTGTCCGGAAACGTTTGTTGCTTTCGGCTCTGTGTTGTATTTGCCTTTATTGTCTGCAACGATTTTGTCCAGTTTGTTTTGCTTTGTAGCATCAAAAACATCGATTAACATGTAACAATCACCACGTCGCATACCTTCGAATTTGTAGGATTTGATGGCTGTAGTCTTGGGATTCTTTACGTCGAAGTTGTCAGGAACCTGCATTGTGAAACCGTCCCCTTTATAGTTGGTCAGCTTTGCAGAAGGTGGGTCAGCCTGAACTTCTTTCTTCAAGGTGTCTGATTTAGCATCTGCCATTTTCGCAAGTTTTACTGTTTTGAGTATTTCAGCAAATTTATCCTTGTAAGTATCGAACAAATCTGCGAATGCTTCGAAAGAGACAATAGTAACAATTGTCGGATCCTTCATCGCATAGTAAATCTCGCCCTGGAATTTTCCATCGGTAAGCGGAAATTCGTAAGTCTGTTTCATTGCTTTGATTCCGTCGATTGTAACTTCAATAGGTTTGGAATAGATACCGGGCTCGAATTGCTTAAAATTCATGATTGTGTCTAGAGTCTGACCTTCTTTTAGCTTTATAGCCTGCATATCGATCTTTGCACCGGCAACACCTTCTGGATCAAAAGTTTTAAATCTTCGGGTAGCTTCTTTGTTTGTGAACGAAACGAAACGCTCACCGATTGTGTTTGAAGATGTCCAGTTGGTTGGATACTGAATCGAGAAATTTGCTGCAGCGTCGTTGTAAGTAGTTAAGCCGGTGATTTCGACTACATTTTTCTTATTGCCGCAAGAAGAAATCAAAAATGCAAAAGCGATTGCTGAAACGATAAAAATAAAAATTCTTTTCATAGCATACCCCCGGGTAGTTTTAAGTAGTTTTAAAATGTGTTTTAGTTCATTGTCCAATTCAGAAAACAAATATATCATAATTTCAGCACGAATAAAACCAAAAAATAAAATTTGTTTCAGAAATTGGATTGAATTAAATTTTACGCATAACAAATAATCTCACTTCGTTCTGTGTTCAGAATCGGGTGAAGATCAATTGAAATAAAGGATATAACTGTATTTACAGGTAAGTTAGCATTCAAGGAAGAAAAATTTATTCATGGTATTTTGCATAACGAAACTGCTTTTTCATTGCAGAGAAAACTTCAGCCTCACGGTATAATGACTATCATACTGCCAATAACCATTTAGACAGTCATAACATAGAGTAAATACAAGGAATTAACCGCTTTCATCGATCGAGAAGCGAGGTCGTTAGCCAACTTGCATTTATTTTAATATCATCTAAAAAATTGCTCGCTATCTATTATTTTTAAATACCACATTACATATCATAAAACATCATAGTCTGAACATCTGCGCCAATACTTAAATATGCCTATATAGCCCCATTGTAAGCGGTATTACGACTATTTGTATATGACATAGGTAGTTAGAATTCATAGCCGAAATAGAATAATTAATACCGTATAATAAAAATTATAATTTATCATTCCAATTGATTAAATACATCGTTGCGGTATATTCCTTAGTATGTTTTTCATTCCACAGTTAATATTGGCTAATTAATTATCTATTTCTAAGTTGTTATCGTAAATTTCCTCCCGATATTTTGTTTGTAAGAAAAATTGAAAATCAAAAAAGATATATCGAAAATTCAATTTCACATTTAGTAAATTTTTATCAATATTGGGGGACATCATGAAAACATCTCAGAAAAACTCGGGCATCATTTTCACAATCGCAATTTTCTTCTTTGGATTCTTCTTTATGGCATGCCAAAAAGAAAATGTTACATCACCAGTTGAAAACAGCAATGTTGAATCAATCGAGAACCAGTACATCGTCGTACTAGACTCTCCTCAAGCAGACCAGCTTCTCGGAAACACAACAATGACACAATACGCAAAGACAATTCTAACTGAATACAACATCCCGGCAGAAAACATGAAAATTGTTTATGAAAAAGTTGTTAAAGGATTTATGGCAACTCTTTCACCGGAAGCCGTTCAGAAGCTTCAGATGGACAAAAGAATACAATATATCGAGAAAGATCAGGTTTTCTCACTCAATGATGTAGTTGAATATACAAATCCAAAGGACAATAACATATTAGTTCAAACCACTCCCTGGGGTATTACAGCTGTCGGTGGTTCAGTTGATGCTACCAGCTCAACAGGCGTTGCATGGATTGTTGATACAGGAATTGATCTTGACCATCCAGACTTGAATGTTAATACTACACTCAGCAGAACTTTCGTTACAACATCGCCAGACAATGCTTCTGCAGATGACAACCACGGACATGGTTCACATGTATCAGGAATTATTGCCGCAAAGAACAATACAGTTGGTTCGATTGGTGTTTGTGCCGGTGCGACTTTAATCGCTGTCAAAGTTATGAACTACAGAGGCAGTGGAACTATTTCTTCTATAGTCAATGGTCTTGACTATATCAGCAGAAATCTTGTGTCCAACAGAATCAATGTTGTAAACATGAGTATAGGCGGATCGGCATCGACAACTTTAGATAATGCTGTCAGATCACTAGCAGGCTATGGAGCTTATGTTTGTGTTGCCGCTGGCAACAGTGCTGCTAACTCAGAATATTATTCCCCAGCTAGAGTCAATGCAGCGAGAGTTTTTACAATATCTGCTTTCGGAAGTAACGGTGCATTTGCCAGCTTCTCAAACTATGGTACTCCAGTTGATTATTCAGCACCGGGTGTTTCGATATACTCAACATATCGTGGTGGTGGTTATGCTACAATGAGCGGTACTTCAATGGCTACTCCTTATGCATGTGGCATTTTACTCGCCAGAAATGATGGAACAATAAATTATAGTGGATATGTCACAAATGATAGGGATTCTTCTCCAGATCCAAAAGCAAGAAGATAAAATTATTATAAGGGAGTCACTTTTCTCACCGTTTTTATTAGTTAATTTGCTATTTGTAAATGACCTTCGGAGCAATCCGAAGGTTTTTTGTTAGAATAGCTAGCTATTATGTAAAAATGAACATTAAAAAGCACAAAATATCCTTATTTTTAATAATCACTCTATCTCCTGTATAAATCTTACTTTATCTACTATTTCTATAAAATCAGAATCAAATAGATTTATTATCGCTAGTTATTAGTAATCCCCAGTTAGGATTATAAAATAAGTTATTATTTTAATAGCAAATATCGATTTATATCATGCAGAAAGCTATTCTACGCATTATCAACAAATAAGTAATACAAATTATTTTAAGATTATAGTTAATTATTTTGCAATTATCGATTTAATGTTAGTATATTTGCTACCGATATTAGTTTTGTAAAAGAAAAACATTATTTAAATCAGATTTGAAAACAGTAATTATTTTTTTGTAATAAATACATTTTAGAGAAACATCATGAAAACATCTCAGAAAAACTCGGGCATCATTTTCACAATCGCAATTTTCTTCTTTGGATTCTTCTTTATGGCATGCCAAAAAGAAAATGTTACATCACCAGTTGAAAACAGCAATGTTGAATCAATCGAGAACCAGTACATCGTCGTACTAGACTCTCCTCAAGCAGACCAGCTTCTCGGAAACACAACAATGACACAATACGCAAAGACAATTCTAACTGAATACAACATCCCGGCAGAAAACATGAAAATTGTTTATGAAAAAGTTGTTAAAGGATTTATGGCAACTCTTTCACCGGAAGCCGTTCAGAAGCTTCAGATGGACAAAAGAATACAATATATCGAGAAAGATCAGGTTTTCTCACTCAATGATGTAGTTGAATATACAAATCCAAAGGACAATAACATATTAGTTCAAACCACTCCCTGGGGTATTACAGCTGTCGGTGGTTCAGTTGATGCTACCAGCTCAACAGGCGTTGCATGGATTGTTGATACAGGAATTGATCTTGACCATCCAGACTTGAATGTTAATACTACACTCAGCAGAACTTTCGTTACAACATCGCCAGACAATGCTTCTGCAGATGACAACCACGGACATGGTTCACATGTATCAGGAATTATTGCCGCAAAGAACAATACAGTTGGTTCGATTGGTGTTTGTGCCGGTGCGACTTTAATCGCTGTCAAAGTTATGAACTACAGAGGCAGTGGAACTATTTCTTCTATAGTCAATGGTCTTGACTATATCAGCAGAAATCTTGTGTCCAACAGAATCAATGTTGTAAACATGAGTATAGGCGGATCGGCATCGACAACTTTAGATAATGCTGTCAGATCACTAGCAGGCTATGGAGCTTATGTTTGTGTTGCCGCTGGCAACAGTGCTGCTAACTCAGAATATTACTCCCCAGCAAGAGTCAATGCAACGAGAGTCTTTACTATTTCCGCATTCGGAAGTAATGGAGCATTCGCCAGCTTCTCTAACTATGGTACTCCAATTGATTTTTCCGCACCTGGTGTTTCGATCTATTCAACATATCGTGGTGGTGGTTATGCAACTATGAGCGGAACTTCGATGGCTACGCCTTATGCATGTGGTATTTTACTCGCTGATAACGGTACTATAAATTGGAACGGATATGTTACAAATGACAGAGACTCTGACCCTGATGAAAAAGCAATAAGATAATATTTATAAAAGGTATCAAGTTACTCCTATGATATATTAGTTAAAGGTTATTAGGACTAGACCTCCGGATCACTCCCCCGGAGGTTTTTTTTATAACTGTCCTGTCCTAAATAGCGTTGACTTTTATATCAACCCAAAAAGAGCAAAACATGGACAGAACATAAGCAAAGAATTCAAGCAGGTTGCTTCACCTATTGAGTAGGTCAAACCTCCTTTTTTTGTCCATCATCACATCGCCTTCAAAATTTCCACTATCATCAGCACCGATCTTTTCAGCTGATCAGGCGTACCGTTGTTTTCGATATTGAAGTCAGCCCATTGAGCTTTTTGTTCAGGTGGTATTTGTTTGCTTAATCGGCTCTGAATCTGATTGACACTAATACCACGAGATTCGGCCCTCTTCTTTACGTTATCTATAGAAGATGAAACATTCAGAATATAGTCAAAACCTTCGTCCAGTTCTGCCTCATAGATCAGTGCACTTTCTACGAAAATTAGTTTCTCGTCCTGTTCTTCGTATTCATCAACCAAGTATATCATTTTTTCTATAACCTGAGGATGGACTATTTTATTCAGCTGGTCGAGAAATTTCTCTGATTCCGGTTTATCCGAAAATACTATCGAAGCCAAATAAGCACTGTTCAGCTTTCCATCTATGTATGTATCTGCACCGAAAGCCGAAATCAGCTGATCGCGGATTTTATCGTCAGCATTCATCAGCTCTTTGGCAAGATCGTCAGTATAAATCACTTTAAATCCGGCACCAGCAATTATTCTGGCAGCACTCGTTTTCCCCGAACCAAAACCACCGGTAATGCCGATACAAAGCATGTTGCTTTCGTCTTCAGTTTCTATTTCGTCTTCTTTTTCCATAAATATTATATTTAATTTGGATTTATATTGAAATGTTCTTAATTTTGTAATCCTGTTTAATACAAGATAGGCCCCATAGTGTAACGGTTAGCACACGACCCTTTCAAGGTCGGGGAACGAGTTCAAATCTCGTTGGGGTCACAGCAAGCCTTCTGAGTTAACTCTTAGAAGGTTTTTTTATTTTAGAACAGAGAAAATAAATCTTACAAATAGTTGTCTGAATAGTTAACTTTTCGATGAAGAAACTAGTGTCTGAATGAAAAATAAAACAAATATAACAACTCTTGACCAGATACTTGACAAAAAGTATGGGAAAAAGGGCGCACCCAAAAGAGAAGAATGGGAGCAGGAATTCGAAACATTCAGACTTGGTGTTTTGCTGGAAGAAGCAAGACACAAACTGGGCTTGACTCAGGATGAGCTTGCAAAGAAATGCGGTACTAACAAATCATACATTTCAAGAATAGAAAACAATTCATCCGACATCAGGCTTTCAACCTTGATGAAAATCATCCAAACAGGATTGGGTGGACAATTAAAGCTGACAATACAGCTTTAATACCAAGTTGCTTTTAAATACACAATTCCAAAGGTTCCAAAGCTCCCGCTTTGGAACCTTTCTCAATTCTGTTCCCAAGAAGGATCTTGGGGAACAAGTACGATTTTTGTTTAGTAGTTCCAGATGAGATTCTGGGACAAGCCCGGAATGACAAAAAGGCTTATTTTTCTTCAATGATAGCAACTTGGTATAAGATATGGAAACGTTTAGCAATTCTTCTCATAAAAAACAATACCATATTCATCAATGTGCGATTTTAGTTTCTCGTTTTCTGTCTTGTTGTAATCGACAATGTCAAAGAAAAAAGGCAAATTGCTTTCCTCAAAATCAACTAAAAGCTTACCGATTGTAATTGAGTCAGAAACAGGACAATTGATGGCAATATCAACATCAGATGATTCCTTATTTGTGCCATAGGCTCTTGAGCCGAAAATCAGAGCTTGCTGAATCTCAGGATATTTTGAAATAATACGGACGATTTGCTCGAATTGTATGTCAGTAAGTCCGAATCTCATTATTCAGCCATTCTAATTTTAAAATCATTATAGAAGCTTTCGGCAGCTTCAAAGAATTTATCAACGATAAAACCGGTTGTATTCTTCAGAATCACCTCATCATAAGCGTGAGAGGATTCATTTCTCTTTTCGATTGCATCCATCCATATATCAGCATTGTGGATATATTCAGACTGGAATGCTTGTCTGATTGTATCTTTGGGGCTTTTAACCTCAAATCCGTTATCGTTAAGATAATCCTTCATTGTTTTCCAGCCCAGCTCAAAAGTAAACTCAAAAGCCTGTATCAGAGCCATTTGTTCCAGCTCTCCAAGATTTTTAATTGCAACGATTCTGGATAACTTCAAGAATGCTTTCTCGAAATTATCGAATCTCAATTTCCAACGCGGTTCTTTTGTCATAATTTATACTCGATGTAACTTTATACTTTCAACTTTTAACTTTCTACTGATTTTCTCGGCAATAACTTTGCCAGATACCAAATCACCAACGGAGCAAGGATGTAAACAATAAGCTCTGTATAATCATAAGTATCAAAATATTTGTAATAATCCTCTGCCGGGATAAAAAAGTAATTATAAATCAATGTAAACGGATTGAAAAACTCCGGCTTATATTTGAATGGTGAATCCAGCAAAATAAACCGGACTATATTCATCACAATCCAAATATAATAAAATTCTTTCAGCTTTTGAGTTTTTGTTTTCATTTGTTTCCTTTACAACTTAATAAACTTTCTACTTTCTACTGACTTAGTCTCGGACACACCTAACAGACAACCCATCTAATTTATAGCCGACGTTACTCATAAGATGGTCGTCATCGTATTCGAGTGATCTGCTCCAGGCGTTCGAAATATCGATCTGGGTAGAAGTCCACCAATAACCATAGATACCGATTTGTATATCAGTTCGCAGGTAGTAACGCCAGCCACCAGGCAATGCTGTGAAGCCACTTGCGTTTGTTCCTCCTGTGTTTGGGCTCTTCCAGTGAGTAGTTCC
The DNA here is from genome assembly GCA_964464375.1 of uncultured Hyphomicrobiales bacterium. Lineage (GTDB taxonomy): Bacteria > Bacteroidota > Ignavibacteria > Kapaibacteriales > UBA2268 > CAIOZA01. The sequence continues at coordinate 36,194 of CAYXFU010000023.1, read as the reverse complement.
GGCTTCTTTCAGTTTCCCGCCGGCTAAATCATCTTTTCCAAGATAATTTGAAAGTTCAATCCACTCCTTATCACTAGCTACATGCCATCCAGGCGGTGCCAGTCCCCGGGGGTCATTGACAGCATACCAGTTGTAAAGCTTTCCATAAATCGCTCCCATAGCAGAATCGTTACCTATAAAGCACCAAGCTCCGGTTGCTAATTTTGCCCATTTATCAGGATCAGAGACCATTGGAATCGGATCGCCGTTACGGTAGTGGTCAACATCAAGATTTTTCTTCATCCAGACCTGTTTGCCTATACTCACGGTTGTAGAATCGTGCAGATTAGGAACAGACCTTTTGTCACTGCAAGATGTAACAATGATTGGAATTATTAAAATAAAAAGAAGCAAAGTTTTGAAATACATTTCGAACCCAATTGAAATATTAATTTCATTCAATAATTACAAATATAGCAATTATCAATTTAAAGTTACTAATATCAATATGATATTTGAATTTATTTATCAAAGAAATTATGTGTTAACCTCCCTTTTAAACATAACATAAAACAAATTTCACAGTCTTTAGGAAAAAACAATTAAAGAGATTGGTTCAGATTGACGAACTATAAGTTATTAATGGGACAAATTTTTCAAATATATATATTTTTCATTATTAGTGTAATAGTGAGAAAATTTGTGAGAATGCAGGTTCTACTCTACATTGTGTTAAGGTAGGATGGCTTTACACCGATGGGAATTGGAAATCTGCATTTTCACTCTTGGGCGGGTTCAAAAAGGACTCGCCCTATTTTATTCCCTATAGGGAATAAAAGATTTGAAGCAAAAAAAAATCTTGACTTATTTTGAAATACTTTGTAACTTTTTGCCTTTTAAAACTATATTATAATAATACATAAGAACAAAATCAATTTTCTTTTTTTGAGGCACCGTTATGAAAAAGCTTACTTTCTTACTAGTCATCATTATGATTTTTAGTTCACTTCATGCACAAGAGCCTGATCTGAAGTTGATCCCCAAGTTTCTCGGAGCATCGAGCTTCAGCAATGAATTCTGGGTTACAATACCACCATGTTATGTGGATGAAAGTGCATTATGGGATAATTTTATTAAAATTTTTGTAACATCGCAGAGCAGAACTGAGGTTACAGTTGAGGTACCCGGAAAAGGATACCTTGTAACAAAAAATTCTATCGCTAATGATGTGATTGAATTCAGACTATTTCCAGAAACCGGGCAGCCTTTTACTAAAAAAGGATCTGAAAATCCTCCGGCTGAACGAATATTCCCCGGAGCAGGAATTCATATTTATGCTGATCAACCAATCGCTTGCTATGTTGTAGTCCGATACAAATATACATCCGATGGTTTTCTTGCTATACCTGTGTCAGCTCTTGGAAGTGAATATATCGTTGCCGGTTTCAATGAAGAGGGAATGTTCGGATCAATTAAATTACCAAATATGACAGGAATAGTAGCGGCGTTCGATGATACCCAAGTGCAATTCACTCTCGGTGGAAATAGTGAAACAATAACTGCCGGTGGCATGAAACCGGGAGATATAGTGAATTTCACAATGCAAAGAGGCGATGTTTGGATGGTTTCAACCGGAAAAGCCTTTGCTGATTTATCCGGAAGTAAAATAACATCCTCTAATCCAGTTGGAGTTGTTACCGGAAATCAATGTGCTAATATACCGACAGGAAATCAGTGGTGCGATTATACTGTCGAAATGGATTTACCTACATATACCTGGGGTAAGGATGTAATTGTTCCGAAAGTTCCTTACAGGAAATATCCTTCCATAGTCAGAATATTTGCTAAAGAGCCCAATACCAATATTTATAAAGATTGTAAGTTGATTGGTCAGCTAAAAAATAGTGGAGGAAAAGAAGGTGATGCATATCTTTCAATGCGTATGGGACCGTATGTTTCAACACCTAAGCCTAGCTCGGCAGTATTTTCCGGAGATAAGCCAATTAATGTAGTTTTGTATAACACAGGTGTTCAGGAAGATGGCAATTCTCAAGGTATTGGTGATCCATTTGTAATGGGGATTTCTCCGGTAGAACAATTCCAGACTGAGATTCTCTTTTGTACTCCCGGAATCAATGGTGCGATGGGATTCGCCCAAAATTATGTAAATCTTGTTTACGAAACTGATGAATATGGATTGATGCCTGATGATTTTGAATTTTCATCTGTTATTGGAGGACAATTTCAGTGGTCCAAAATGAAACCTAAGTTCGAAGGTGTTGATGAATTATTACCTTGTAAGGTCAATGGCAAAAATTATGCCGTCAAACTGATTACACTGCCTGGTGACGGCGTGTATAAAATAAGAGCTAAAAATCCGTTTGCTGCATATTCATTTGGTTATTCGGATTATGATTCTTATGGCTATCCTGCAGCTGCCAGGATGTGGGATCAGGAAAAGCAGGATACATCTCAACCAACTGTAGTTTACAATGGTGATGACTTTTCGAAAAATGGATCAGTTACTGCTTCAGTTACGGATATGCCCGAAAATGCTTCCATCAGGTCCAATCTGGGTTTAATAACTTTACAGCAGAATTTATCGACAAATTGCGTTTTAAATTTCGATCCAATTGTGCCGGGTTCAACACGATCGACCTCATGGAAGGTGGATGTAATAAATAAAAATATACCAGCCGTCGCTGTAATATCCTTCTATGACAGACGCGGGAATGATTCTACTGTAGTTATACAATATGATCCACAGTCAAATCAAAGCGTGGTTAAACTGATTTCTCCATTAGACAAAACCGACAATCTGTATTCTGATATCAAGTTTATATGGTTTAAAGCTTCTGTGCCATACTACCGGTTACAGATTGCAGAAAATAGTGTTTTCAATAATAATCTCCAATCCTTCGATTTGACAGATACTTTCAAAGTCGTATCCGGATTTAAGAAATATACAGAATATTTTTGGAGAGTTTTTAGTGTTGTCAATGATTCAGTCGAAAAAGTAATTGCTTCTTCATCGGTCAGATCATTTAAAACTGCACTGGACAAACCTCAGAAAGTAGTCCTTGTCTCACCTAAAAACAATACAATAGGATTGAAGACAATCGTTGACTTTAAATGGGATTATCTATCACAGCCCCAGCCCGATAAATACAATATTGAAGTAGCCCGTGACTCGGCTTTCAAGGATTGGGTGAATACCGAAGACAATATACCAATTAAAAAAACCAGCTTAGTCCTGTATAAAAACAATAATTACTATTGGCGTGTTAATGCCATGAATTCTGCCGGAACAGGTCCATGGTCCGATGTTTGGAAAATCAATGTTACAAATGATGCTGTAAGATTGAGACTGCCGGCAAACAATTCTATCAATATCGACCAGAATGGTGAGCTGAGCTGGGAAAGTATCGGCGGATCAAAATATCAGGTGCAGGTTTCAACTGTCGATGATTTTTCGAGCACAGTTATTGATATTTCAGATATTCAGTTTACTTTTGCCAGTTACACTCTTTTAACAAATAGTAAATACTACTGGCGTGTACGTGCTATTGACAGCCTCACAAGAGAATGGTCGGAAGTCTGGAATTTTGTGACAACTCCAAAAATACCTGTCGCATTTAATTTGATTTCACCACCTGACAAGTCAGTCCGTCAGGAATACAACCCGACTTTTAGATGGACAAATGCCGGCATGAGTGTGCAATATACAGTCCTAATCGGATCAGATCCAAACGTTACAACTAATCTTCAGGAGTTCACCACGACAAATGAAAATCTAACCGTATCCCTCAACCCAAACCTAACATACTATTGGACGGTAAAAGCGAAAAACTACTCAGGAACATCCTACTCCAAAGAAGTTTGGTCAGTCAAAACCGGAACAATACTCGATGTAGCCCAATTGAATGAAAATGAACCGGGTATCACAATTGAACCAAATCCTGTTCATGACATACTTACTATACAACTTTCAGAAAGCTTAAAGCTTTCCGAAAGTGCAAAGTTGGAGATATATTCAACACTCGGTTTGAAAATGTATTCTGTAGGGGCAGGTTCTAAACCTGCCCAAGAGTTGAGAATCGATGTATCATCGCTGCCATTGGGGATGTATTTTGTGAGGGTTGGGGATAGAGTGAGTAAGTTTGTGAAGATATAAAAGGAAAATGTCTGAACTGGGATTTATATGATTCATTTGATTAAAGTCATGATTTGCAGTGTATTTAATCATGTGTTTCATCACAAAAATCACGAGAATCACAGTTCAGACTAAGAAAGAAAAGTACAATTGAGTTGTTATAAATCTTTTTGAAAGGCAAATTATGAAAACGACATTTACTATTGTGATTATGGTTTTAAGTGCTGTATCATCAATGTTTTCTCAGACATGGGAGAAGCTTAGAACTGTTGATGGCTTACTTGATAACGTTGTAATGAACAACAACAAAGAATTATTTTTTACCGGTTCTTATTCAGATTATAATGTTTATCATGTCTTCAAGTTAAAACTCAACACTGATAACCCGGTAGATATCTACTCCTCAGCAGACACTATTAACCAAATTTTTATTTCCAAATCAAATTCTATTCTTTTATTTAAGGGTGCTTCTGTTCCATTACATGAATATCGGTTCCTTCCAAAATTGAAATATTATTCTACTAGGACAATAGTCAGGTCTGAAGATAATGGTGCTAATTGGATAGAGACAAGCATTAAAATTGATGGTGTAACCAGAATTTATGAGAAAGAACAAGGTAAGATATTTCTGTACGGAAGTCATAATGATGATAATTACTGTGACAGTGTGATATTTTTCTCTAATGATGATGGAATATCATGGAATAAGATCAAATGGGATTACGGTAAAGTCAAAGGACTAACATCGCTCAACGATGGAACAGTTTTAGCTTCTAACGATTCAGTGATTTTTAAATCCGCAGACAACGGAATTTCATGGTCAATCCATACAAAGATGAATCAGAAAATTGATTTGACAGACTTATATGAAAATGCCAGTGGTGAATTATTCGCTAAAATTCTAGTTACCGGAGACAATTCAACACAACCTCTTTTCAAGTCTTTGGATAAAGGTTTGACATGGTCCATGATTAAACTGAACGTCCCGAACACTCAAAGCGACTATTACGGAAGTATAATTAACGGCAACGTTATCTATGCTGTTGACAAAAATTTTAAATTATTCAAAAGTGATAATTCAGGTGCAACCTGGAGTCTTCTGAACGATCTCAGTGATCGTGAATATGATCCATATCGCTGGTCAATTAAGTACATCAGCAATAAAATTATTTTTATTTCTGATGGAGGTTCGATATTTTATTACAACGAAGCCTTAAATAAAAACGAAATATTATTTTCGAATAAAGATAATATTAAATATTACAGTATCCGCGATGAGAATCTTAGTTTTATTCAGGATGTTCTAGGTGGTAATACATTACTAAGATTAGAAAATATTGAATTAAATAATAATCAGGTAACAAACGAATTATTAAGCATAAATGAATCACCTGAATTAATATCATATTCAATCGGTTCAAACAACAGAATCATACTTCAATATATTTTTAATAAATATAATGGAAACCAAGAACTCATACCTATCTACTCGGATAACAATGCTTTGACTTTTCATCAATTTGCAGATTCAAGCATGTATGATATGATATTTTGGGGAAAGAATGATAGTCTTTATTCTACCTACGGAAGAACTTTAACGCTTTCCACTGACAATGGTAATACTTTTGCAAAAGTATTTGATAATATTCCAATCTATCCTTCAATTGGTGGCATCGGACCAAATGGATATATATATTTTTTCGAATTAGGAGGTAACTATGCAATCACTACTGACAAAGGCAAATCATGGATAAAAAAATATGAATATTGGTTTTCCGAGCCATCAAAAATTATTTTTAATACCGATGGTTCCATATTTTACAAAAATTATTTTCTATTCTGGAGATCTACCGATAACGGAACTACATGGACAAAAACCGCTGACGATTGCGGTGACTATAATATCTGCGATTTGGAAATTCATCCCGATGGAAATTTATATTATCTTCACAATTCCACAACATTTAACCGATCGACAGATAATGGATTAAACTGGACTCAGATTTATACTTTCCCTGACACAAGAAGTCAGAATGGAATAAAGATAACGAATACCGGACTTATATTTGCAACACCATATATATCTTCGGATAACGGAACAACCTGGATAGATGCCAAGATCTCCGGGTATGTAAGATCAAATTCCAACGGTTTGACCATTTTGAATGAGTTAAATCCATTGTCCGGCAATAAACCTGTTTATTATAAATTCAATAAACTATCAGATGTTCAAACAAACAATCAGAATGATGGTGAATTCTATATTTCCCCTAATCCTGCATTAGACTTCATAGAAATACCTTATCCCCCTCTTGAGAGGGGGTCAGGGGGTGTGAATATAAAAATATATAATGTATTCGGGCAGAACGTGTCCACCCCCGTCTGCTCCGCAGCCACCCCCGCCAGCGGGGGACAAAGAATCGATGTATCCGGCTTGGCTCCGGGGATGTATTTTGTCCAGATTGGGGATAAGGTACAAAAGTTTATAAAATATTAGAGAGAATTAATTAATCAGCTGATTAATTTTCTTCAGTTGTTCCTCTATCTTATAGATCAATGATTCCTTGATGGCATCATCGAGTGTAAATGCTTGTTTAACATTGCTCGCTTTACTCTCTGCTTCCTTAAGTTTTTGCTGAAGAGTCTTTATCTGGGTTTCAAATAACTGAAGACTAAATGTAGTTGCTTCCTGGTCGCGTTTCAGTTTGTTGGACTCAGACGAAAGTTTGAATACTCTGCTCTCAAGCTCGATTCTTTCTTCTGACGACAGTTTCAATTGTTTCTCTCTTTCGTCCCCGTGAGCTTTCAAATCAGCAATTTCTTGTCTGAGTTTATGAAATTCACCTTCGAATTGCCTTAGCTCTATCAATTTAGAATCCTTTTCCTGGATTTCTGCTTCCAGGTTCTCCACTTTAGATGAATTATCAGTCAATACCTGATTCTTCATGTTTAGGATAGTCAAATTAGACTCTTCGATAAGCATATCCTTTTGCTGAAGCAGGGCCTCTAGGGAAGCAAATCTGGAGAGAATCTGCTGAGAAGCATTTTTCTCTTCCAAATATGCTTTTTCTTTTGATTCTACTGCCTGTTCGAGATAATCAATTTTGTTCGTGAATTCGATTTCCTTTAACCTTAGGGCATTGAGTTGTTTATCTGCGATTAAGAGACTATTCTTAGCTTCAGTAAGTTCATACTCAACATTAGACAGCTGAACAGGTAGATTTTCACTCATGGCTAATAAATTTTTCATCTCTGCGAGTTGATTATTTATTACAGCATTCTCATCAACTACCTTTGCGAGTTCAGTATTGAGGGTATCATTATTTGATATTTCATCGGATAAAGAGGACTCTAAAACGAGATTCTTGGCATTAATTGCGTTCAGCAAATGTTTTAGCTCTTCATGATCTCTCGAAATTTTTCCATTTTCTATCTGAGCTTCGGATTTCAATACGTCATAATCGAATCTAAGCTTATTTAGCTCAGAATTTAATTCTTTGACCCTGTTTCCTTCGATAGTTAGTTGAGATTGAAGTTCTGCATTATTATTTCCGGCTATAGAAACTTGTTGAATTTGATTCTTCAGAGCAGATATTTCATTATTAAGCTGTAATATCTCTTCAGATGTTGCGACTAATTGGTTGTTCTTATGCAGGACTTCTTCTACAGATTTCTTGAGTGCATTCTCGAGTTCGTCAGTATTTTTCTGAATAACTTGCATCAAATTTAATTGTTCACTAAGAGATGAAATCTCCTCTTGAGCATTTTGATAGCTATCGTTTAATTGAGTAAAGTTTTCCTGAAGAGAATTAAATGTTTCGATCTGCTCGTTCAAACTTGAGATTTCTTCATTCTTAAGTGCAATCTCAGAGCTCAGTTTAGACATTTCTGCTCTAAGCTTTTCTACCAACTCGCCATCTTCATTTGTACTTGAATAGACATTGTCCAACTCCATTTTCAGATTCTTGTTCTGCTCAATATGCAAATTGAGTGACTCTGCTGCCTGATGAATAATTAACCATAAATCCTTGACAGCATTCTGAAGTTCCGGACTCGGAAAATCTAAACTATTTTGTGGTGATTCCATAAATCAATATATCTAATAGGTTTAATTTCAAATGTTAATATTATTTATTAAGGAAAAAGGAAAAGCAAATTAAATAAATAAAAATAGCTATTAAAAATTAAGTTATCCACAATTTAAGCACAGTATTGCCGTTACTTCATTTTATCTTGTATTTTTTCATTTTTTATAAAATGATTGGCTTAAATTTGTAGTTCGTAATCGTTAATAATCTCATTATTTATGTTCAAAGATTCAAATACTATAAGTAAATATCGGTCAGAAATCGAAAAAGCTGAGCTAGTAACTAATCCAGGCATGTCATCTCGTCTGACAGGGCTTGACTTAGCCAGATGCTTTGCTATGCTGATGATGATTCTTGGGCATGTTTTCTTTGAATTGGTAGATAAATCATTAATTAGCATCGATCAATTTCCATGGAATTTTTGGGAATTTACTCGTGGACTTACGGCTCCCACCTTTCTGATTGTTTCGGGTATCGTACAGATATTCGCCAATAAAAGAGAACAGAATGGTTCGGTTGAGAAAAGTACTATCAAGCGCAGACTTACAATGGGTACAATTCTTATCGCTGTTGGGTATCTTCTGGTTTTTCCGGCTAGCAATACTCTCCATATTCTTGCTTATGGTAATCATGATTTCACCAATTCCTTTCAGGTAAACATACTTCAGTTAATTGGCATTTCGCTTCTGATATTGCTGGCTATGTTTGTTGTCACTAAGAATAATAAGCAATTAGGCTGGCTAGCATTTATTGGAGCCATAACTATCAACATTCTTACACCCTTTGTTCTGCTGGCTGACGGATACAAATATTTGCCTGAGTTTTTGGCACCATATTTTTCACAAAAGCATGGCTCTATTTTTCCGATATTTCCTTTCACAAGTTTCTTGTTGTGGGGAGCAGCTTTCGGCACTTTGATCCAATCGAAAGCACCTGATGAAAGATACGACTTTATCAAACTTATTGGTTTGATTGCCGGTATTGCTTTTATTGCGGTCGGATTACCTCTTTATTACTATGTTGAAACATTAAATCTTCACTTCATAGAGCCATACAAAGGCAATCCTGGAATGTCTGTCGTAAGAATCGGTGCAGTACTTATTCTATTGAGTTTGTTGATGAGGCTATTCCTCAGAACAAAGCAATTCAGCCACTTTTATTCCTTTTTCGGTAAAAGGGCTCTTCTAATATATGTGATTCATCTGTTGATTCTGTATGGCACTCCATGGAATCTAAGTATAGGTCAGTTCTACCATCAATCATTACCAATTCTGAATTCCTTCCTGATCTCTATAGGGATTATAATATCCACAGTAACAATTTCATGGTACTATGATTATTCTGTAAAGAAATACGAAAGTGCATCAAAATTCTACAAATACTCATTGATTTCATTGGTAGTTTTTATGCTTTTCGTTTAGAATGAGGATTGGTTTCAAAGAGGTTATTATGATAAAGCCAATTCGTGGCAAAATCAAAATCGAAAAACACAATGCAAAAGATGCAATCTTGCTGAAAGTTTCATTTGGAATATTGAATCTGAACTTACTTTTCAAATCGTTGGTTCACTTGATTGGATTTTCACTATTTTCTGCTAATATTGATAGGAGTTTGCTCAGCCTTAATCATTCCAAATTTATCACGAGCAATTTTAGTTATTCTTTCAGGCGATTCCAACTCGTTAATCTTTGTTAATAGAAGCTGGTTCTTGTCTTCTATCATTTCAGCCTGTTTCTTCAGGTCAATGGTTTCTTTGAGAAGGGATTTAACTTCTATGACGTTGCTTACGTATAGAATCATAAGAACTGAAGCTATTATCAGCACTATCAGAGCATTCCATTTGCTGAGAATCTTCTTTTCGGCATTCTGCTTTTTCTCAGGCTCCGTTTGATTCTGATTATCCGGTGTCTGAGAGTTATCTTGATTAAAATGATATATTTTAGAATAATCCAACAAGAATTCCTCATAAATTACGTTACTAATATACGAAATAAAATTCTGACTGAAATAGGATAAAATGAGTAAATCTAAAAGAATTTTACACCTTACTCAAGAAAATTACTTGCATTATTCGTTTTTTTGATTATTTTTGTTTTGTTAGTACACACCATTTTGCGAAAGAAACAAGGGATTACTTACGCAAGCCGAATATCTTATCAAGAGAATCAAAGTACAGGTTCTAAAAATATACCAATGTGTGTGTGATATTATTTAAACTTAAAAATGTTTTTCACGTTAATATTTCTGTGTTTCTGCCGATAATATAAATTCTGAAGAATTCCATAACTTTTTATAAAGCATTCTCGATAATTCTTAAATTAGGAACATATCAAAAAAAATAATTTGTTTTAAACTTATCTATTGAAATTATGAATAATAAGGAAACCTCAACTCCCCCAACCATTGATATTACAGATCTCAAAGGCAAGCGAATTGCTGAATTGACATCGATGGCAAAAGAACTAGGTATCACCAATTTCGCTGATCTTAGAAAGCAAGAACTTATTCTCAAAATTGTTGAAGCCCAGGCTAGTATTGCGCCTAAGGAACAGCAGAATGACGGACTGATTACCAGTGGCGGAGTGCTCGAAGTGCTTCCCGATGGCTACGGTTTTTTACGTTCTGTTGATTATAATTATCTTCCTTCACCGGATGATATTTATGTTTCACCTTCTCAGATCAAAAAATTTGCTCTTAGAACCGGCGATACTATCCGCGGACAGGTTAGACCACCGAAGGAAGCTGAGAGATTTTATGCTCTGCTTAAAGTCGAAACGGTGAACTATCTTGACCCTGCTCTTATTCGCGACCGTACTTTATTCGACAATCTTACACCCCTTTATCCCACTAAGAAAATTAATCTCGAGTCCGGACCTAGTGAATACTCAATGAGAATAGTTAATCTTCTTAGCCCATTGGGCAAAGGTCAGCGCGGTTTGATCGTATCACCTCCAAAATCAGGTAAAACAGTTCTTCTACAGCAGATTGCCAATAGCATAACAAGAAATCATCCCGAGATTAAGTTAATTGTTCTGCTTATTGATGAACGTCCAGAAGAAGTAACAGATATGGAGCGATCAGTCAAAGCTGAAGTAATAGCTTCAACATTTGATGAGCCACCTGATCGTCACGTCCAGGTTGCCGATATGGTTCTCGATAAAGCACGCAGACTTGTCGAAGCCAAGATGGATGTCGTGATTCTTTTAGATTCAATCACTCGCCTTGCCAGAGCTCACAACACAGTCGTTCCTCACTCAGGAAAGATTCTTTCCGGTGGTGTTGATGCTAACGCACTTCACAAACCCAAAAGATTCTTCGGTGCCGCAAGAAATATCGAAGAAGGAGGATCTCTGACAATCCTTGCTACTGCATTGATTGATACTGGAAGCAGAATGGACGAGGTTATTTTCGAAGAATTCAAGGGAACCGGTAACATGGAACTCGTACTTGATAGAAAAATTTCCGACCGCAGAGTCTTTCCTGCTATCGACGTTAACCGCTCCGGTACACGCCGCGAAGAGTTACTGCTCGATCAGGAAGAACTGAACAGAATCTGGATTCTGCGTAAGGTACTCAGTGAGATGAATGCCGTCGAAGCAATTGAATTCATGCTCCATAGAATGAAGGGAACACGCTCCAATCGTGACTTCCTAATGGCGATGAATAGCTAGAAGACAGTAATATAGATTTGAAACAAGTAGGGGCTGTCTTAAGAGTTTAAGAGAGCCTCTTTTGTTAATTTATCTGATGTATTGGATTTTATTCGGTTCTCATTTTTTAGGAAATTGTCACAAGTACTTCACCAACACCACTGAACGTACCAATCAGGATCTTTTTTGAGGAGAATTTGCTTTTGTTCATCGATGGTATTGATAAATTCGTTCTGTACTGCTGATCCACTCATTAATTGTAAATCTGAATGATGTTTGTAGCCTCTGTTGCTGAACTCTTCTATCAGTTGCTCATGTCTGGAATAGAGGGCAGGCAGTTTGCCCACCCAACGTAAGGTTTCCGGATGCTTTCGGTAGCTTCCGCCTTTTTCGGTTGTGAGATAAGTCCATATAGCATGAAGTTCACGATGCTCACCCAGCAGATGATTTCTGGAAAGGTACTTAGGTTCTATGTCCCAAACTCGCATATATGATCACATTTTCTAAAATGAAAAATTAAATTATATTCGTCAGCTCAAACTCAGCATTCTCTCAAGAGGTATTAGTGCCCTTTGTCTTAGACCTTCATCCATAATGATCTCAGGTTGTAGAGTTTCGAGAGCAGCAATCATCTTGTCAATCGTGTTCAGCTTCATGTGCGGACAGTCGTTGCATGCACATCCATTCAAATTTGGAACAGTTAGGTATTTTTTATTCGGAGCATGAACTTCAAGCTGATGAATAATCCCGGGTTCAGTAAGGATAATAAATTCTTCTTTATCGCTATCAATAGCATAGTTTAGTATTCCCGTAGTAGAGCCAATATAATCGGCATAATTCAGAATGTTTTCCGGACATTCAGGATGAGCTAGAATCTCTGCTCCAGGATGCTTGGACGAAAGATTAATAACCGCAAGCTCCGAGAACATCTCATGCACCTGACAGCTACCATTCCAAAGTTCCATCGGTCTGCCTGTTTGTTTCATTATATATGAACCCAGATACTTATCGGGAGCAAAGCATATCTTCTGATCTTTGGGCAGTGAATTGACTATCTTCATCGCGTTAGAGCTGGTGCAGATAATGTCCGATAGAGCTTTTACTTCGGCAGAACAATTAATGTAGGAAATAACGGTGTGATCAGGATGAGCTTCAACCCATTCGCGGAAAGGTCCGGCAGGAGCACTGTCAGCAAGTGAACAGCCTGCATCCATATCTGGGATAACTACCGTCTTAGTTGGGTTCAGTATTTTTGCAGTTTCTGCCATAAAGTGCACACCGCAGAAAAGAATGACTTCAGCTTCTACTTTCTTAGCAGCTTGAGCCAATGCAAGAGAATCCCCCAGAAAGTCAGCAACATCCTGAATGACCGAATCCTGATAATAATGAGCGAGAATAACTGCATTGCGTTTCTTCTTCAACTCATTGAGTCTTGCTATCTTTTCATTCATGTATTTCCCGGATTAATCATAAGTAATTACAAAATTAGTAAGCTTTAAGACGAATAAGCAGACATTTTCGGTGATAATTTTTTGATTGATGATTTTGGAAAGCTAACAATAGATGCGGATGTAGTAGTAAGGCTAGGGCAGGAAGATTGTTAGGTACTTATCCAGGCGTCATAGTTATAGTTCAACATTATTTTTTTCAGATTAGTATTCCTCGCCCTTTTCTTTCAGCTCTCTCATCTTTTGATCTATCTTTTCGAGTTTGAGTCTGACTGCTTCTCCAAGGTTAATACCTCGTACATTTGAGTAGTTCATCAGGGCTATGAGTACGTCAGCGGCTTCGTCGGCAAGGTCTTCATGAGCAATATCCTTTCCTTTCCACAGTTTCTTTTCGAGATTGGCAAGTTCACCGGCTTCACCATTCAGCTCCAAACAGAAGAATTCACCCGAACGAACAGGAAAATGTTCCTTCTGGTATTCGTCAAATTCTTTCTGCACCGCTGGAATGCAATCTGAAACTGTATCAAGAAATTTCTTCATAAATATGCCTTAAATTTGATTATAACTTCATGTATTGCAGAATTGAATAATTATAATTTACTTAATTTTAAGTTTTTCTTTTAATAATTTTATTATTGATTTAATAGAATATTTTTTTCCGAATAAACTATTATAATTGATAAAAATGTTGCTTTCTGCTGTTATAATAATTAATGCTGGGGTAACTTTTATCTTATAGTCACCAAATAAACCCATATCTGATGCAGACTCAGAAGAATCGAAATAGTAGTTATCAACTTTATATAAAATCTCAGCTGATCGGATTGATTCTTTATTTGAGATGATGTTCTTTCTTGATCTTATAACAAGATTAATCTTATATGTTGAATCTATTGATTTAATTGCGTCGCATAGCGTTAACATACATGCATGACAAGAAGGATTGTCATGGAAAATAAGAAATTGAGGTTTATCTTGATTTTGAAATGTAACTTTATTCTGCCTAACATCATAAACATTAATTTCCTCAGCAAAGCTAATTTGAATGATAATTAATAATGACAATAATATCAGTATTTTTTTCATTTAATTTTATTCAGAATTAGAGAATATCGGAGACCATTATTATAGTAATACTCATTTATATCATAAATCATTTCTTTATTTGTCTTCTTGTAGTGCTCGTCGTTAAGAACATAAGGCAGGGGAACTAAATATATTAAATAATCTTGCGAAAAATAGAACTTTTCATATCTCAAGTTTTCGATATTAAATTGTTCATCCTTAGCTCTGCTGGTTTTTTGAATATCATTAAAAGTTAGTACCCATTCTCCATTTTTTTTATTCCATATATCAAGATATATTTGGTATAAGCCATTTCCTTCTTTTTCAGGTGCTGTCCAGCTGACAACAACTTTTTCATTATTTATCAAATGTACATTTTGAATGAAAGTTCCAACAAACATACTATCCATCAAAGAGGATAAAGAAGATAAATGATTTGTACTTGTGTCCTGTTGTTCAATCCAGTTTTTGGGTAATCTAATAATACTGTCGATAGGGATTCCATCTCTATTATAGATAATAATTCTGTATCTGTCTGCATCACTAATAGCAACCTTAGATTCGTAAATATCAATTAATTTTCTAGGTTGAATAATGGTCCATTTCATGCCATGTGGTGATGGAAAGGAAGTTGTTGTAATTTTATCAGTAGAATCAATTTCAATTAAGTTGATATGATCAGGTACTTTTTGTTTAGCAAAGACACAAGCATTGTAAGTGATTATTTTTTCATTCCAATTAGTTAAGTACTGACATTTGATAGGTAATTTGATATTTTTTTTATACTTGAAAAGAGTATCCGCTATTTCTAAGTAAAAAATTGATTGTTTTGCAAGTAGGTACAATTTATTTGAATTCACAAAGAAATCATTAAAATAATCGTATTCGTTCCATACCGAATCGGGTAAAATAATTTTTAATTTTTTGTTTGTTAATGCAAAATATATATTATAAAAATAGTCATTTCCTACTTTTTTGCCAACTTTATCTAATATAAAAACATCTTTAGAATTTACTTTAATCTCAAGCTCGTGAATGTCGGATAGATTACTATCTAGAAGAACGATTTTTTGTTCAGATGTAATGCTTGAAATGGGGTCAGAGATTGAATAATAAGATTGAGAAAAAAAGGAAAGGAAAAATATAAAACCAAGATATATTCTTTGATTAATAAATATCAAATCTTTTAACATAACTGTGTTCAATGAAATCTTTGTCATTGGATACTCTTTAGTTTCACATTAACCTCATGAATATTAATCTTGAATAATTTGCTCCATTAAGACCCGCTATTCATCCGATGCCATCAAGCCATCGGATGAATACTATAGTCTTATCATTAATATCTTAAGCGTAATTGAGTCTTCTTCCTTTAGGAACCGGTATAGGATCACCAAACTCTTTAGCTGTTTCTATCCAAAGGTCAATAGCCTGTTTTACATTGGAGATTGCTTCTTCATCTGTATTGCCATGAGCCATACAACCTGACAATTCAGGAACCTCAGCAACGAAGCATTCATCTTCGTTACTCCAATATATTATTGTCTCATATTTATGCATCATATTTCACCAATTGATTGTCAACTAATATTTTTCTCACTTGTTTGACTTGATAGGGTTTAGCTTTATTTCCATCCTTTTGCAAGTTAATCCGTTCATATATTCCTGCTTTTCTAAAAATATTGTGCGAACCTTTTGTCCTTCTGTCAAAACCATAATGCTCTAAAACATATACTAGATCATCAAATCCAATATTGGCATCTGACAGTCCACCTAGAATTTTTTTTACTATACTTACTAATTGACTCAATTTATTTATTATTCCTTCTATTTTGACGGAATCTGATAATTCTTATTCTATCACACTTGCAATCAATTCAATCTCTTCGTCAGTCAAGTATGGATGCATCGGCAGAGCGAATATCCTCTCCGAAAGTGCATCTGTTACCGGGAAATCTCCGAACTTGTGTCCCAACCCGCTGAAAGCATCCTGACGATGCAGCGGCTTTGGATAATAAACTGCAGTCGGCACTCCCTTTTCTTTCAGCTTTGCCTGAAGCTCTGTTCTATGTGCTGTGTCCTTTGCCAAAACGCAGAACTGTGCCCAGCATGATTCATATCCCTCGGGAACGAACGGCGTAATAACTTTTCCGCTGAGAGCCTTAATATATTTACCGGCTACAACGTTTCTCTGCTTGATTTCTTCTTCGAATATGCTCATCTTGGCAATTAGAACAGCTGCCTGAATTGAATCAAGTCTGCCGTTGATGCCGATTCTTACATTGTCATATCTATCGTCGCCCTGTCCGTGAACTCTTATAGAGAGTAGAAGTTTCTTCATTTCGTCGTCATTTGTGAAGACTGCTCCACCATCGCCATAGCATCCGAGTGGTTTTGCCGGAAAGAATGAAGTAGCAGCAACATCGCCCCATGAGCAGGCTTTACGCCCGTTCTTCGATCCTCCAAAGCCCTGTGCCCCATCCTCGAGTACCAGTAAATTATGTTTTTTGGCGATTGCTTCGATTGAATCATAATCTGCCGGAAGTCCGAACAAATCTACAGGTATGATAGCTTTGGGTTTCAGTTTACCTTCTGCTTTGACTTTTACAATTGCTTCTTCGAGTTTTGCCGGATCGATGTTGTAGGTCTTATCGTCCACATCAACGAACACAGGTGTTGCTCCTACGAGGCTGATCACCTCAGCTGTTGCAATAAATGTAAACGGCGTAGTGAAAACTGCATCACCGGGACCAATACCCCATGCCATCAAGGGCATAAAGAGTGCGTCTGTTCCCGATGAACAAACGATACAATGCTTAACTCCAACATAATCAGCCAGCTGTTTTTCGAGCTGAGCTATCTCCGGACCCATAATGTACATGCCATGATCGAGAACAGCATTAATACCGCTCTGAACCTGATCCTTAATCAATCCATACTGACGCTTTAAATCAATAAAATTCAAAATAAGCTCCTTTTAAATCAATGTAATATTTATCTTCCAATGCCTTTATAATATATACCGGCATTAATAATTTCTTCCTTATCCAGGCAATTCTTGCCGTCAATCACTACTTTTATGCTATGTTCTTTCAATATTGCCGAATTAATCTGCTTGAATTCTCTATGATCTGTTGCGATCAGAATCGCGAATGACTTCTCCAGAATCTCGTCTAGTGATTTGCAGGTGCTGTAATCCGGAAAATATGGATCGAATATTTCTAGCGAAGCACCTTTTTTGAGCAGACTATCTCTGATGTCAATCGACGGACTCTCGCGTATATCTCCAACATTCGCTTTGTATGACATTCCGAGTAATCCTATCTTTGTATTCTTCACAGGTTTTTCGAATTGATTCAAGGCAAAGATCAACTGCTCTACTGTGTACTCAGGCATTGAATTGTTGATGTCTCTGGCTATCTTCAGGAAACGATGGTCGAAACCACTCTGCTGTGCACGCTTTATAAGATAATACGGATCAACCGGTATGCAATGACCGCCAACTCCGCATCCCGGATAATGAGGCATGAATGCAAACGGTTTATTCGACGCACCCTTGATTACCTTAATAAGATCGATTCCAAGCACATCAAACGACTTTGCAAGCTCATTCACATAAGCTATATTAATATCTCTGAAAGTATTTTCAATAATTTTAGTAGCTTCAGCGGTCTTCAAATCCGGCATTTCATTTATTTCTGAAGCGATGAATGAGCGGTAGAAATCAGCCAATAGCTTAGTAGCTTCAACTCTTGTTGCGCCGATATTGCGCGGTATATTATAAACGTTCCATACGGGATCACCGGGATTAATTCTCTCTGGGCAGTGAGCAACGTCGAAGTCCACGCCAGCCTTCAATCCTGTTTTCTCTTCGAGAATCGGGATAACGACCTCGTCACAAACACCGGGATTGATAGTAGATTCGATGATTACATATTCCCCTTTCTTTAGATAACCGGCAACGATAGCGGCTGCTCCCTTTACAGGCTCAAGATCGGGTGTATAATCATCGAGAACGGGCGTTGGAACACATATAATATAGACACTGCTATCTTGAATAATAGATGATTCTGACGAAACAGGGAACTTTACCTGAGTCAAATCAAGTCTGCACTGCACATCGTCGATCGGACATTCACCATTATTGATACGGTCAACTTTTTCTTTATTCAGATCAAATCCGACAACTTTATTATCGGTCAGCTTAGCTATAGCGCAGGCAAGCGGAAGACCAACATATCCGAGACCTATCACTGATATTTTCATTAATTTCCTCATCTCATATAAAATCCAGAATACAAAATTCCGAATAAAATCTCAGCTTGCAAAAGTTATTATCAATATTCAATAAAAAACCTGATTAGATAGCCCAATCAGGTAGAAAAATGCTTTCTGTTTGTGTCTCAGGAATCTTAGTTAAATTATTCATGAGAACAAATTTATCTTCTAATCATAATCTTAAGGTTGCAGATCTTTTAAATCAATTGAAAATCCAATATTACAGTACCAGCTTGAAGAGTTGTTATTGTCAGCAAAATCTTTAATGAAGCCAAATCTAGGTTTTAATTTGAGAATAAATATATCCTTTTCTTCTCTAAGAAGTGCGATATCCGCACCAAGACCAAAAGTTGATCTTATATATGAATCATCAGAATAATCAACATATTCCAATTTATTGGTTATTTGAAAGAGATCGGTAGAATTAATAGGGAAACCGAGGCATAACGGGAGTGAAGTGATGCTGACCATATTATTTTTGGCTGTGTAACCATAACCAAAACCCTGAGTAAATCCTATTGTAAAAATAACTCTTCCACGCTTCAAATCCTTATTCGTCAATTGAAATTTTAAATTTAACCACAGCGATTGATAATCCTCAGATAATGAATTTTTATTGGTATAATCATACCCCAAATTATAATTATTTGTATATAAATCGGCTAAATCATTTTTTGATTTGCTTTTATACGAATAATCAATTCCAAAGTCTAACCCATTTACTATACCAACTCTGGCGTTTCCATTATAATAGTCAAATGCTTTTATTGCGGTTTGAGTGTTGCTCCCCAAATATTCGCCGGTTAAATATGAATTTTCACCTTTTGTATATGAACCCCCAAATGACACTTGTCCTGCACCAAGACTACTGGCACTAATTTCTGGTGAGATTGCAGTATAAGTTTTTGTAACAGGCAAAGGTCCACACGCAAAAATAAATGCAATTGAAATTATGAAAAATAAAATTTCAGTGTACGATAGTTCAATTTGCCTATTCATGGCATCCTCATTTTAGGGAAAATTATAAAAAGTTTAATAAATAGGTATTTTGCAAAAAATGTGATTAATTGATACAAATTTGAGATCAAGGCAATCATAGCTACTAAAGAAATTGCCAATCTGCTTTTACTTAGTATTAAGCCATACACAGAAATCACTATTAACAGTATGAAGGCTGTCTCTCTTCTGCCAAAGGTGAATTCACCCGGTTGTATTCGAGAACTGATGAATTCATTCCTCATGAATGCAAAAAACATATAAAAAGCAGAGCCGGAAATTGATCCTGTAATAATCCTTACCCATTCAGTATCAGGAATAATACCAAGATTAGCTGCCAGCCAATGAAACATTGTTAATGAAATAAGAAGTATCAATACTTTAAGTTGATTTGATTTGATTACAACATTCTTTTTATAAAGTAAAAAAAATAATCCGGTCAGAAAGAAACCTATATGAAGACCTAGACAGCGGGGACAAAGATAAACATAGTGTCCGGAAATACTGATCAGAAGATCAGGATCCTGATGACAGAATTGGCTGAAGAAATTTCTGCTCATCTGTTCAATAATTTCAATAAAGAAGGACAATTCCATTTTCACTCCATAATAACCAGTTCAAAATTATTAAAGTAGAAAATGCTATATGTCATGGATTTGTCAAAGAAATGTAAAAAGTGGAAATTTAAAAAAAAATCCAAAAAAGTTATCGATGCATCAAAAAGGCTGGACTAAAGAGACTATAAAACTTTTTGGTTATTCGTATTGGAACATTATTTATTGATCTTACTATTCCCATTTAAATTAAAAACTGAACTAAATATCAACAATAAATTCAAACAAATATAGAAATATATCACTTCATTTGCTAAAAATAGTATTTCTTTTTGTATCCTTTTTCAACAAATTACATTTAAGAAGTACTGGTATCTTCTGATTAGTCTGGAGATCAATCCTGATTTTGTGAGGAAATAGTTATCAAAATTTTGGATACCTCTTTGTCTTCTACCTCGACCATTCCTCGAGGAAGAGAGAAAAAAAATAGATTTTATCCATTTCGAACCCTATTTGTGTTTTCTTTTTTGACCTTAGTAGAAACAGATTCCCTGATGATCCTTACACCTATTAATAATACTTTTCAGAATTAACTAATCTGGTTGATGTCCTTTTAGTTGTTTCGCAGCGACAAAGGCTAGATAAATAGAATTAAGTTTTTCGTAAGTAGTATATTTTCATTTCTCTTCTTCATCATATTATTCCATTAATACTTTCCCTAAGTTTTATCCAAATTCCCTCTTTTTTATTTTCAAAAATTTATCCTAAATTGCTAATATCTCACCGAACAACTATGCAAAGCTCGAAAATGCCAGATTTGGCGGAAATGTTAAAGATGTTATAAATATTGATAATTCGATTGTTTTGAAATTAGATATTGTCAGATTATTGAATGAATTATAAAAATTAATATTGAGTCTTGTAATGATATTTTTATTTGGTAATTAATATTTATTTGTCTAATTTAAAGATGTTTTAAAGTTCTTGTTCTCCTAGGTCTTACTTTAACATTAGTGAAATTTAAGAACCTACCATTTTTTTAATAAATTGTGATTTTAAGAGCATTTTTTTATTTTTTTTTGGGAGATTCTATGAAGACTTTATTCAAAATGACGTGCATATCAATCATTGCAATTTTTTTTTTAAGTTCGTGCAGTGATGATAATCCTACACAGCCACCAAATACCAATACGAGCAAAGATACATCTTATGTCAATGTGATCTGGACTCCGAATACAATCCAGTTCACAGAATCCGACGTATTTCAAAATGATGACAAATATACCACTATAACCTTTAAAGAGACTGCCACAAATGCAAGTAAGTTAAAGGCTGGAAGTATTGTTTTCATTTATGGAAAAGCATTAAAAAAAGTTGCAAGCGTGACTAGTTCCAGCGGAAAAATTCAGGTGCAGACTACCAGCTGCACTTTGAATGAAGCCATTTCCGACGGTGAGATTAGCTGGAAACAAAATTTGAAATGGACCAAAGAACTTATTTCGTCGATTCGAGTCGATACAAAAGCTCCGCAAGTCACAAAAGTAACAGATACAACATTTGAAGTAAAATTTCCAATGCCAAATAGTTTGGAATGTGAAATCAAAATGAACATGAAAAATGAAAAACTTGAAACTTCAATAGAAGTAACACGAGAGATTAATAAATTTACCAAGGTCAAGTATAGCTTCGAAGGTTATTTACAAAATATGAAAAATGAAGGTAAGATTAAATTCCAAAACAGCCAATTAAGGGAATTCAAATGTACTAATTCAAATATCGAAGGTGAATGCACAGTTGGCATTACTGCAATTGCTTCATCTTCCGATTTACTGGGACCCATCGAAATACCATTTACCTTGATAAAAGTCCCTTATATTTTCTATGGTATACCTGTTACTTTAAATTTGAAATTGCTTTTAGTGATCAATACAAAAATGGCTTCGATAGACGCTTCTGCATTTCTGAAAACAAAATTCAAATATAATTCAATAGCAGGTATTACTTATGATGGCACAGATGTTGGAGTAACAGCCTCTGCCGGACCTTATAATTTTGATTATCTGAAAGACTCAAACTGGGTCGCAACATCAGTGGCGGCTGGGATTAACTTTGGGATTGCATTCCCCAGACTGGAACTGGATATTTTTGATGAAACGGTCGTACCTTATATACAAACTGCTTTTCTTGTTGGAGGCTCTTTTACAGCAGGCGTCAAGACATGTTTGACAGTAGATGCTTCTTTTATTGGAGCAGTCGGTTTTAATTTTAATTTCTTTGGCCTTGCCAAGGGAAGCGGCACTAAGAATCTCTGGCAGTACGATAAGAATATTAAAAAAATTGGCGACTGCAACTAAGAGTAATTTATATTTAAAAGAATTATTTTACTCAATATTAGCAAATAAAAAGATGATAGAAGAACTAAAGATTCACTTATCATTATTTATTCATTGTTTATTAATAATAAATTCATTTAATTGCAGTCTTTGTCATATTACATTTGTAATTATTTCCCGAGGACAGTTATGAAAATACTAGTGGTTGAGGACGAAAGAAAAGTAGCCAGCTTCATTAAGCATGGTTTGGAAGAAGAAAGATATATAGTAGAAACCGCCGCCGATGGTGTTACCGGTCTCGAAATGGCGATAAATAATGAGTTCGATGCGATTCTTCTTGATGTGATGCTTCCCGGTAAAGATGGCTTCACAGTTCTGCGTGAATTGAGAGAAGCCGGTATAGTAACTCCTATACTCATGCTGACTGCTCGCGGTACAACTGAGGACAGGGTGCAGGGTTTAGATCTCGGAGCTGATGATTATCTCTCGAAGCCATTCAGCTTCGAAGAGCTTGCCGCTCGCCTTAGGTCAATTCTAAGACGTTCCAGTCCGGAAAAAACAACAAAGATGAAATGTGCCGATTTGGTTCTTGATACCGTGTCTCATTTGGGGTTCCGTTTTAACAAGGAAATCGAACTCACCACAAAGGAATATTCTCTGCTCGAATATTTATTGAAGAACAAGAACCGCATTCTCAGCAGAAGTACAATCACTCAGCATGTATGGAAGCACAATTTCGATCCGGAATCGAATATTATCGATGTTTATATCAAACGTCTCAGAGCAAAAATTGAACGGGAAGACGGCACTAAACCATTGATTCAGAGCATTCGTGGTGTAGGCTATAGATTGCGCGATGTTCCACAGGACGATAATATCGAAGCTGATGCTTAATTCTGACATCATTTTTTCTGTAATTTTAAACAAATAATATAAATTATGTTTCCCTCAATCAACGAACAGATGGATTTAATCCGCTCGGGTGTCATCGAATTACTTCCCGAGGAAGAGCTGGTTCATAAGCTCGAGAGATCAATTAAAACAAATAAGCAACTCGTAATAAAGCTCGGATGCGATCCAAGCAAACCCGATCTGCATATCGGTCATGCAGTCGTTCTGCGAAAAATGCGTCAATTTCAGGATATTGGTCATAAAGCTGTTCTAATTATAGGTGACTTTACTGCAATGATAGGCGATCCGTCCGGTAAGAACAAGACCAGACCACCTCTGACAATTGAAGAAACCAGAATTAACGGTAAAACATATCTTGATCAGGCAACACACATTCTGTCGGCAAACAGTCTCGATGTTCGTTATAACTCAGAATGGCTTGGAACTATGACATTTATGGATGTTATAAAGTTAGCCTCAAAATACACTGTGGCTCAGCTTCTGGAACGTGACGATTTTACAAAGAGATTCTCTGCCGGTGTACCGATCAGCATGCATGAACTGCTCTATCCACTGGCTCAGGCGATTGATTCAGTCTTTATAGATTCTGATGTTGAGTTGGGTGGAACTGATCAGAAGTTCAACCTTCTAGTCGGACGCGAAATTCAGAAAGCCTATGACAAGGAACCTCAGTGCATACTCACAATGCCGATACTCGAAGGAACCGACGGCATCGAAAAGATGAGCAAGTCACTCAATAATTATATAGGTATTACCGAGTCCCCACGCGAGATGTTCGGCAAGGTTATGTCCATTTCGGATGAACTGATCACACGATATCTGCAATATGGTGCATTTGCTCCACTCGACGAGGTTTTGGCTATGAAAGCAGGCTTGGCAGATGGCACAATTCATCCGCGCAATGCAAAAGTCAAAACCGCTATGGCAGTTGTTGCTCTCTATCACGATGAAACATCAGCTCAGGGAGCATTCGAGGAATTCGAACGTATTTTTGTCAAAAAAGACATTCCCGATGAAATAGAAGAGGTTATTCTCGAAATGGGATCCTCCGAACAATTAGTTATCGATGTTCTTGTAGCTTCAGGATTATCTCCATCCAAGAAGGAAGCACGCAGGATGCTGGATCAGGGAGCAGTTACACTCGACGGAGAAAAAGTTGCCGATCCCTATGCCAAAGCAGATTTTTCGGAGAAGAAATTGATTAAATACGGGAAAAGAAGTTTTTTGTATGTAACGGTGAAATAAAGCAATCTAACTTATGTATTAGATTTGAGTATTATGTCTTTATTCATAATTTTATTAGACAAATAATTTGATCTGAATGTATTATATCATGTAGCAATTAAATATTTTTAGAAAGTGGATTTCTGAATAGAATTTATCGCGTAGCGATTAAATAATGGTAGTTATATATTCTTAATTAAACTAGTTATCGCGTAGCGATTATATATTTATGAGGGGATAGGTATATGGCAAATACATTCACACAGCTGTTCATTCATGTTATCTTCGCGGTTAAAGGAAGACAAAATATCATACCATCACAAAATCAAGAAGAGTTATTCAAATACATCACAGGAATTATCAAGAACAAAGGTAATAAATTATTCATCATCAATGGAATGCCTGATCATTTTCACTTATTACTTGGGCTCAATCCTGACAATTCCTTATCTTCATTTGTGAAGGAGATAAAACGATGTTCATCTCTATTTATCAATTCGAATAAATGGATTAAAGGAAAATTTGAATGGCAGACTGGTTATGGTGCTTTTTCGTATTCAAAATCACAGATAGATCAAGTTTATAAATACATTGAGAATCAAAAGAAGCATCATAAACAAAGAACATTTCGAGAAGAATATATTATATTATTGAAAAATTTTGAGATTAAATATGATGAAAAATATATTTTTGATGAAATCGAATGAAACTGATAATATATAACCTCTACGAGGTAAGTTACCTTTTTAGGTTGGTCTTTCTACCAATATTTAATCTCTACGAGATATTGTAATGCAAATATGTATTTTATTAAATTTCTTCGGTGTCTTCGAATAAACTATGAAATCTTCTAACCTCATTTTCCTCCTTTTTATTCTCTTAATCGGAATCGTTTATGCTGAAAGCTTTATCGATGCCGACAAGGAGCGCTGGCATCAATTCTACATCAGCACTGAACCAAAAGCGACAGCCGATGATTGGTTCCTTCCATTCGATGTAGCCGACAGAAAGAATACCAAACTGATGCGTACAATCAGTACTTTCGGCTCACCACGAGCTTCATATAAATCCGGGCATATTCACACAGCTATTGATTGTATGCCGGCTAAGTACAAAGGTGATGTCGATGTTTACTCAATGGCGAAAGGTATTGTCTGCTCAATTCATCTGGGAAATCCATTCAAGACTGTCGTGGTTAGACATAAGCTCAAGGATGGAACTTATATTTATACTTCTTATAAACATATTGAGGATATTACTGTCGTTACTGGTCAGGACGTTGATGAAAATACAAGATTAGCCAGAGTTCTGACAAAATCGGAATCAAAGGAGTTCAAAGGTAATTACGACCATCTGCATCTGGAAATCCGCAAATCATTCGATGACTATGGATGCGCAAGCTGGCTGACAATGACAAAGCAGGAATTAGAATATTATTATTACAACCCAACAGAATTTATAAAAGAAAACGTGAGATAGAATTCAATTTTGGAATTCCTTTGTTAACAATTCACTTCTTGATACTTCTCGTAGTTAAGAATGTCAAATCACCTTTATCTACACCAGCGAATTACTCATATTATAAAAATTACATTCTTCTCTTTTGCATGAGTTATTTCTCAATGAGAATGTACATTTAGCCTGCGATGTCGGCAGTTCTATTGCATATTTATCGCTCAGGAATTCAACCGAGGCTTCGAGTGCCAGATATGTATCGCGTTTACAGCATCTCGGACCGCCGCTATCGGCGATTTTTGTCAAAGAATCAGCTACGATATTTTTTGATAATGACCACTCATCTTCAGTTGCCGCGTCATGATTGTTCAGCATTTCGAGGAAAATACCTGTACCGATTGCAGCTCCGCATGTTCTCAGATCGAATGAACAATTAGGAACGGTTTCTCCTGCGATTTTACGGACAAAATCAATTCTGTCCTTTAAATCGGGGAAATCTCCATGCTTGTTATTAATGCATGTCATGAGCACCGCCGGAACGATGAAATGATGCTCAGGTCCGTGCATCTTAACCGCAGGTGAACTCATAATCTCTACAGCCAGAGCCATCGGATCGGTCTTATCGGATCTGAGACAGATCGTCTGAACAACATCTCCGGCAGACAAATGCTGGCATGTATCGCACACATAGTGCATTTCGGTGCAATGAGCTTTAGCATTGTGCATAGTGCCGCAGAAAGCACATTTCATTTCAATTGGATCGTGGAAATTGACCAGTGCTTCTCCGCAAAGCAGGCATCCTTCATAATCAAGACCGGTTTTAATTTCTATAATTGCCATGTAATACTCTGATATAATTATAATTTGATTCGGTATATTCACAAAAGAATAATTTACCCTAATTTTATAAGACTAACAAAACAAAAAATAATTGAAATCAGCAGAAAAATTCTGTATTTATTTTGACATCAACAAAACGGAGAGATGACAAGAAAAGAACTCCATAATTTCTTTTACAGCGATTCTTTATTTCGAATAAAAATATACTTTCTTTTCTATTGGCAAATCTTCATTATCGTACCACACTTCTTCAGTCATATTTCCAAATTCATCATAACGAAATTTAAACTTCAAAGATAATTCTAATACATCATCATCATGCACAAAATACCAAAGCTTTTCAATTTGATTTCCATCTTCGTCGTATTTGTAAGTAAATTTATTAACAATTACATTGTCACTAAAGAAATTATCACTTTCAATAATATTTCCATTATTATTATATTTAAAGGTAGTAGTATTTTGAGAAAGTGAATCTCCAGTTTGCACTACCTCTATTAATTTACCAAGTTGGTTATATTTATAGCTGTTATAATAGTACAAACTATCATATTGATTGAAATTAATTGTTAATGTCAAATTATTATGATTATTATATTGGAAGGTACTTTTACTTTCAATAGATCCATCAGATTCATATTCAGTTGTTTCAATGATTTTCCAAGCTTCGTTGTATTTATGAATAACCCAATGTTCAATTCGACTCAAAGAATCCAGACGAGTTTCCTTTATCACATAACCATTTTCAGAGTATGTATATTGCCACTTACAATAAATTGATCCTTTACTGTTAAAGTATATTCTCTCTTCTTGATTTCCATTTGGAAGGTAACTGTTGGTACAATGTAACCACATGATTGAAGTATCTAGTCTTTCGTGATTACTCCCATAACAATAAACTTTGCATTGTCTATATCCACCTTTCACCTTTAACAATTCGTCTTCATCTAACCCTCTAGAAAAAGCGAATTGATAAAAAATAAATAGTAACAATATCATCAAAACAATCTTTTTCATTTTATATACCTTCTATATTTCATTTTAATCCTACTCCATCACTTCGCTTCCAGAGTCAGTTTTGCGGGATTCGAAGAATTGATCCAGTTTCCGCTTGTATTCTTTTGGATCAGCTGGGATGAATTCCGGCTCTGTTTCTGCTTTGTGTATTTGCAATGACTGAGCCGGCAGAGCAAAGCGTATCCCAAGCTCGCGGGCAAGTTTGATAATATCAGTCAGGAAAATCTGCTTTGCTTTGTATTCTCCATCCATATCTTCTGAAACGAAGTAAGTCTGCACTAGAATCTGAAAATATGCAGAAGTCATGTTTACAAGATATACATAGTACAGATCGTTTCGTGTGATTGGATGCTTCTGAATCAGAACCCGTATTCCATCGATAAACGTTTCGAGAAGCTCAATTGGAGTTGTTACGTCAACCTCCAGGTTGAGGACGTAACGACGGTAGTCGCGTCTCCCCATGTTATCGATTGTCATGTCCATTAGCTTGCCGTTAGGCACTGTTATTATCGAGTTGTTGAACGATCGGATGCGTGTAGATCGTACTCCTATTTCTTCAACTGTGCCCTCTCCATCCTGGAAGATAATCCAGTCGCCTACATCGAACGGTCTGTCTGTGAAAACAGTTATCGAACCGAATATATTCTTAATCGTTTCCTGTGCGGCTAGAGCGATGGCGATACCTCCAATTGAAAGACCGGCTATGAGAGGTAAAATTTCTACCCCAAGGCTTACCATGATGAATAATAGTCCGATTATTACAATCACTACTTTGAAAGTAGTTCTTAGAAATGGCAGGAAATTCTCGTGGACTTTATTCAGTTTCTCGAGCCGTTTGCGCTGGATTCTTTCAGAAATATAGTCTGCCATCCTGAACATGATTATCGTTGCAAAGAGTGGTATCAATCCTTTGAAAATAATACTGAGGACAAAGTTGATCTTAACCGGGAGTTCTATATTCGGCAGTAAAATATAAATCAGCACCAAACCGAGGATTGTAGCAAGTGTATTAACGTTTCTCAGAATGTGGTTTTCAAAGAAATTGCGGAACCGGGTTCTACCGAAAATTGTTTTACAAAGCAATCTGCCTAATAACGAACCCAGAATCTTTACAACGAATCCAGCCACAAGAAGTGCTATGAATGCTAATATCTGCCAGAAATTGACACCAAAACCAATACTATTTTTAAAGAATGGAGGTAGAGTTTCAACAAAGTGGTTCAGATGAAAAAGGAATAGTTTATCATATATGACGTCGATATTGTCACAGGTAAATCTGGAATATTTCCATTTTGTTCCAACTCTCTCCAGGTATATTTCAGGCATATTCCTGAATGGGTAGAAAATATATCTGCCGGATGTAGAATCCATAACAAGAGTATCGTTAGGAATTTTTGAGATGTTGATAATCAGAGATTTAGCATCCATTATCTTCTTCAACATTACGGCTAATTCAGCAGCACGAAGGTGTTCTTTTCTGTTGATATCCATGGCTTTGGCAGCTATTTCGGGATAGAAAGTCTCCTGCTGAACATACTTTGAGTGAAGATAGACTGCCTCTCTCGGTGTAATCAAATGTATCCTTACCGTATCGGGATCAATTTCCTGGGAGTAGGAAGTAAGAGACCCTATAATTATCACGAAAAGTAATATGCTAAATTTTCTCATATTTATTCCTATCATTTGCTTACTAAACCGGCTTTCCGGGTTTTCTGTGTTTTTGTACAGAACCAAAAATTGCATAATCAGATGTTCTCCTAATTAAAGGTCTGACTTCACTGAATTCCCTCATAGCTGTGTGAGCCAGTGCAAAATCCTGAGGAATCTGATATATTAACATTATGTTCGACAATGTATCTGTAGATGCGATTGTGTTCAGATTAACCAAATTTCTTGGTAAAGGAACATTCAGCATCTTATGATTTTTCATTTTACCGATGCTCCAGCCTTTAGTGTACCATGCGAGCTGTGGATTGAGTGCATCGCTGGCATTGTGCCGATGATATACATAAACAAAAGTTTGTTTATGAAATTTTTGAAGATAGTCTGCTGTTACTTTTCCTCCGAATGTATCCCCGGGCGGATAGAGTGAATTAGTTAGAACAAGTCTTATTACTAAAAGGATAAGAAAGAGGAAACAAAGTTTTCGGGAAAATACGGCTAATAGTTTATCAAGATTAGAACCAACAGCTCTGAATCCATATCCGATCAAAGCTCCTGCCATCAAAACAAACATAAATGACTGAAATTGGAACTCTCTTAAAGTAACCAGATTTTTGATACCTTGCCTTAGATCATAATTAAATGACCAGAAAATAGAAATCACCAAAACAGATAGAATAAACCATCTCAAGCGCGCAGATATTGTTGATTTTTCGCTTTCCCTGAAGTATTTACCTGCAAGCAGAATACCAGGAGGAATTAAGTACAAAAGATAATGTGGATTTTTAGTTTCTGCCAATGAAAATATGACAAACCCAAGCCCCAGCCACATAACAAGAGCTTCGGTCAGGTATGCTTTGATTTGAATTTTCTTTTCTATTTTATCATTTATTTCAATTTCAGGATTTAATTCTCTTTTTGGACGGAATTTCCAATAATATAATGGGATGAAAACAAGACCTAGAAGTAAGAAAGGATTAGAGACTATCATCTGATTGAGATAATAGAATAATCCAAGAATTGGACTGTTGTTTTCTACGCTTGAGTAAAGATGCGGTGCATAGAAAGCACGGTAGAATTCATATCCGTGGGCACTAATCATGTATAAATGCCATGGAAGTGCTATACCTATGCCAAGAATGGACGCTAATATCAGTGGGAATCTGTACCTCTTAAATTCTGGACGGAATAGTGCAATCAATATGAATAACAAAGGAATTAATGAAATAACTATCTTGGTCATCAATGCCGCTCCGAATGCTATTGCAAGTATCAATGTCCATAGCAATGTTTTATATTTTCTGTCAGATTCCAATAGCTTGAGCAATGTCCATAAAGACATAAGAATAAATGCAACCAGAGGAATATCGGTCATTCCCTGCCGTGCATAGTAATTCCACGTACCTGTAACAGCGAGAGCAATAATTGAAAGTAAGGCAAGATCATTGTTCATCAACCTCCTAGCCAGAAGAAATATAAATATAAGTGATACAGAAGCACACAAAGCAGATAATAATCTTATAGCGATGAGTTTTTCACCGAATATCCTCATATTCAATGCCATTACCCATACGGTCAGGGGCGGATAAGTTGCTGAATAAAGTCCTCCGATTGAATACTGAGTCTGATCCCAGTAAGCATTATATTTATTGATGCTCTGTGCTCTTACTGCGAACAAACCCTCGTCCCATGGCTGAACTTCGCCCATGTCCAGTTTGATAAACAGAATGAAAGAAAAGAAAAATATTATCGAAATAGCTGTATGTCGAGCTGTGTATTTATTCATTAGTGTTTATCCTTTGTATATACGGCGATAATATGAGCCTGTTTGTTAATGAATAAACTGAAAAATGAATCAACAGCTTTCCAGAGCGAAAATGGCAGATATTTCAAAACTACGTGTGTTCTCAGGTGCAGCAAAGCTTTATTCCCGAATGTTGACCATTTAAATGATCCGGAATCAGATTTATACAGATTCTTTAGCTTAATTTCGTCAAAAGTGTGAAGATGAGCGTTAACAGGTGTCATTTTGTTGCAGTGAATACAAAGGGAATATCTTAAAACTTCCTTGTAAGGTGTTGTGATTATCAGCTTTCCACCAGGCTTAAGGCAACGCATCAATTCATGAACAAATTTCTGAGGTTCGACAATGTGTTCAATAATTTCAGAGGCAACGATCGAATCGAATGAATTTTCTGAGAATGGAAGATTTACTGCATCAGCAACAATACCGGCATGATTCTCATTCGGGTACAATTCAAGAGCCTTTGCCGGATTTGTAAGGGATGCATCCAGCGAACAAACGAAAACTCCATTCACTGATAATTCCCCTGCAAGCCAGGCTCTGCCACATCCAACATCGAGAATTGATTTGATATTTGAATCGATCCTGCTGAGAATATATTGACGGACTCTCAGTTCATCGTGAAGAGTGCCGCCGGTTCTTTCCTCAAAATAGTCGAAAAGCTCCGAATCAGTTTTGTAATGTTCTATATAATTGAAATCCAATGATTCGATATTTTTTGCTAAAAGTATGGGAATGAAACTTTCTACGGAATATTTGTAACCTTTTGTGTCCTTAAGTGTTTTAGTATCGGAATCAAAAACGAGTTTATCACCACTATTGGGTGATATTAGCAGTGAAAGTAACTTATTGAAAGCAATTTCACTATTGCTTTTGTTTTTTGTCATTTTTAGTTATAATTTTATAATAATTTTATAGTAACTACGAAAATATATATATATTTTGAAATCTTGAGAATAAAAAATAAAAAATTGAATATAAATTATAGAATGAAGGATGTTATGAAAAAATTGCTTATAATTTTGCTGCTAATCTCTTCTGTCTCAATTTGGGCTAAAGAAGATAAAAATGACAATCCTTCCCGCAGATTTGAGGAGTTTGCGAAGGAAAGGGAATATCCTAAAGGATATATCCCCGACAATGCCAGGGTTAAAGCATTCCAGCAAATGGAAAGTATTATGCACGAAAAAAATTCTCCTGCAATGCAGTTAGCTCTTCAGCCTGAATGGACAAACATTGGTCCGTTTGACATTGGCGGAAGAATTAAATCAATAGTAATCCATCCTACAAACTCTGATACTGCTTATGCCGGTGCTGCAGCAGGAGGAATCTGGAAGACAGTAAATGGTGGTCAGAAATGGGAACCAATATTTGACTTTGAGAATGCAATTTCTTTTGGTTCTCTGTCTATGGATCCGGAAAATACTGCCATTATATATGCCGGCACAGGCGAAGCTGTTAACAGCTCTACAGCCTATCTGGGTTCGGGTATTTATAAAACTACAAATAGTGGAAACACATGGAAACTGATCGGTCTCAGTTATGTGGGCGCATTTTCTAAAGTCATAGTCCATCCCAAAAACTCAAACCTTATTTACGCAGGTGCAGTCAGACGTGGGAAAGGCTTTTATCGTTCTTTGGATGCAGGTGCGACATGGGAAAAAATGAGTGATAAAAACGTAACTGATGTTTCTATTAATCCAAATGATGAGGATGAAGTCCTGATAGGCGTTAGCGGCGAAGGAGTGTATCACACAGGAGATGGAGGAATTAACTGGTCTCAAAGAAATAATGGATTTGAGGACGGTTTTGGAAGAATCTCAGTTCAGATGGCACCATCCGATCCTAAAATTGCTTATGCACTGGTAGAGACTAAAGGTCTTGGATATATATATAAAACGACAAATCTCGGTGCAAATTGGGGTAACATCTACAAGGGAGAAGCCTCCTTCTTCAATGGGCAGGGGTTTTACGATAATTATATAGTAATTCATCCCAAGCGTTCTGACGTAGTTCTGGCAGGTGGAATCGATATTTGGCGTACAATCAATGGTATAGAATTCGAGAATATGACTAATGGTTATGGCGGTAATGCCAAAATGCATGTGGATCAGCATTGTGCAACATTTTTCTTAGGGAATCCAAACGTTGTTTATGTGGGAAATGATGGTGGCGTTTACTCAACAAGCGATGTAGGGCAAAACTGGACAGCAATTAATAACAACCTTCAGGTTACTCAGTTCTATTCAATTGCAATCGATCCTTCTGCGGAGAAAATTAATTATGGAGGAACTCAGGATAATGGTACCGTGGGTATTATGAACGCATTAGGTTGGAATGTTGTTGTCGGAGGTGACGGATTCAGAACTATTGTTGATATTAGCAATTCTTCGGTAATTTATGGTGCATCCACCCCTGGCGGACAAATAACTCCATACAAATATAACGTAAAAAATGGCAGTTTTCAGTATCTGAATCAAGGACTAATCACATCCGATGGAGTCTGGGATCCACCATTTGTTCAGCATCCTACTCTACCGGATGTTTTGATGCACGGCAGAACAAAGCTTTACGCATCTTATGGTGGAGGCGATCAATGGAATGCTCTACCTACAGGCATCACACAGGGTAGATTCACAGCAATTGCTATGTCGGTCGCCGATGAGAATGCTCTTTATGCAGGTACGTCCAATGGCGAAGTAGTAGTATCACGAGATGTTGGAGAAACTTGGGCAAATGTTACCGACAATGGTCTTGTGAATCGTTGGGTCAAGGATATGGCATGTTCGAATGAAGATCCCGGAACAGCATTCATCGCTTATTCAGGTTTTGGAACCCCTCACGTTTTCAAAACTACAAACTATGGCAAAAACTGGTTCAGCATCAGCAATGGGTTGCCTGATATCCCGGTAAATGCAATTGAAATCCACCCTGAGAATGGGAATATGATTTTTATTGGAACTGACATCGGTGTATTTGCAACATTTGATGGCGGCGATTCATGGTTCCCTTATGGCAGAGGATTAGCACGTGCTCCGGTAACTGATTTGTCATTTAACAAATATTATATGGGTCAGACAACTCAATATCTGAGAGTGGGTACTCATGGCAGATCAATCTGGGAAGTACCGGTTACTTTTGAGAAGATTACCTCTCCGGAGATTAATACACCCAATGGCGGCGAACTTTACACAAGTACAACTAATCAGGTAATTACATGGTATGGGTTCACTTCTCCAGTTAAGGTTGAATACTCTGTAAACGATGGTGTAAACTGGAATCCAATAGCTAACAATGTTCAGGGAACTTCAATCAACTGGTCTGTTCCCAATTTGCCTACTTTCCATGCAAGGGTGCGGGTTAGTTCATTGACTGACGGCTCACAGATAAGAGTTTCAAACTCATTCACTATATTTCAGGTTGTTTCGGGTTCAATTATGACGATGGGTGGCGTGAACTATGTTCTTTATGGCTTAGCTTGGGATGGCAAAGACGGACTTTGGACAACAAGTTTCTATTCGAATATAATCGCCAAACTTAATGCAAAAACATACATGAAAGAAAAAGAGTTTAAACTGCCCGGGGATAGTTTGTTTACTGATATAGCTTTCGATAAAGAAAAGGGTATCATGTATATTCATAGGATGGGTACAATCGCTCAAGGTGGAGGTGTAATCTTCACAGTTGACACAAATGGTACAGTATTGAACCAATTCAAAAGTCCTGCCGATGTTTATCCAATTGGTCTGGAACTTGTTGATGGTAAACTAATTGTCGGCGATAGAGACAAAAAGGATTCTTATGATAAAAAGAATTTCTTTGTTGTGAATGCTTCAACGGGAGCCACTGAGAAGGCTGTTAATAATTCCTGCCAGATTACTTATGGTCCTCGCGGGTTAGCCTACGATGGTCAGCAGTATGTATATCAGGTTTGTACTTTCTTCCCGAATGCAGGTCCTCTTGATGATGCATATATTCAAAAAATTGATAAGAACAATCTTTCGAAAGAAGTCAGCAGGCTCAATCTCGAAAGTCTGGACGGAATAATCAATGCCAGAGGTATTGATTACGACGGAAGAGACGAGAATTTCTGGGTAACAGACTTTTCGGGAAATATTTATAAAGTAGCAGGGTTTAATATTCAGGTCGGAGTTGAGGAGAACATCACAACTGCAACCACTGAGCTTCTTGAAGTTAAAATCTATCCAAATCCTATATCAGATTTCGGAACTGTATCCTTCAAAATGCTCGGAATGAACGGAAATCTGAAGATAACATTGACCGATATGCTGGGCAGAAACATCAGTGATCTTTACGACAAACAGCTTTCGATCAATCAAGCTGACATGCTTACATTCAATACAAATAATATGACATCAGGAGTATATAATTTATGCTTCAGCGTTGACGGAAGGCATCCTTTGGTCAGGCAGATTGTTTTGATGAAATAGGAAATACTTTTCATCGGTCGAATCAGGAGTAAGAATCGATGTTCCCGGTTTGCCTACGGGGATGTATTTTGTAAGGATTGGGAATAAGTGCAAAAGTTTATAAAGTTGTAAAGTCTGTTAAGTAGTAGAGATGTATTCAGCTACGGAGTAGCGACCTGTTTGTAGAAAACGGAAAAGAAAACAAGCACTAGCTCCATCGGAGCGTACTGGGAAATTAAATTTCCGTAGGGGCGAACGGTCCTTCGCCCTTACAGAACGATGTGAGAATATATAATGTGCTTGGAG
>CAYXFU010000022.1:37954-57472 GCA_964464375.1 uncultured Hyphomicrobiales bacterium | reverse complement strand
TAATCGTAATATAAAGTGGTTACAAACATTTCATATAACTCATCGTTCATTAAAATAGTGCCAAAAGTGCCAAAAAAAATGCAATTATTGCAAAAAAATGATGCAATTTGCATTAATTCCCTCTCCGATTGTCGGAGAGGGAGTTCTAAAGTCATTTACAACTTTATGAATTTACTTACTCTATCCCCAATTCTCACAAAATATACTCCCAACGGAAGAGCAGATGTATTGATTCGTAGGGGCAATTCATGAATTGACCCTACAGACAATACGGCTTGGCCGAATACATTATATATCCTCACTTCGCTTTGTAAGGGCGAACGGCCGTTCGCCCCTACGGAAATTTCTATGAAATCCGTTGCCGGGCTGGGTGAAATGGAAATTATGTCGTTACCAACCTTAGTTGTTGTAGTTTCAACATGTATCGAATCATAAATAGTCTTATAACTTATCCGATATAAATCTCCCTTATTATCTGTAAGGAAAATATATTCCCCATCACGCGAATTTTTAATAAGAATTATACTTACGATACTGTCAACAGTATAGGTATTCAGATAACTGTAATCGTAGATAGAATGTACATTCAGGTTATTGAAATTTATAATCAAAAAGTAATCATCAGAAGTAGTATTAATAATACTTAATTGCTTGTCAGCTGGATATCTTTCAATTGTTTTAATATCAACAAAATCATTCGAGGATAGGTTAAATTTATATATAACGTTAACCCAAGATTGATAGATATTTAGATCCTTGTTGTCAAAAATTACTGAAGACGCGAGAAAAGATTTGCCCTTTGTATATCCTGAACTACCCCCACTTTTTGAAGAGGAAGAATGTGTTACCAAGTAAGATAGTCTTTTTGCCGTATCATCAAGAAAAGAATATAAGTATGTTCCAATGGTATGTTCCGATTCTCCAATGTAGTCAGGAATGAATTTAGTAAAATTATAATCATAAGTTATGTGAAAATATTTCTTATTTTGATTCTTATTTTCTGTAATTAACCCTCCAGATCCAGAAATTAATTTTTTTACAATCCAATTAGAATCTATTTTCGAGGCAGTGTAAACTATTCCAGAATAAGTACTTGATGTCCAAGGACCCCAACCTGTAATATTATAATTTAAATAATTGAACAGTAAATTTTTGTCCTTAAAATAATCCACATAATAAGAAACTGCATTCTTTTTACTATACGTCCCATCAGTGAAATCATTAATAATATTTATAGAATCTATTAGAAATCCAGTATCAATATCAAATATATTAATTTTATTATCACAAGCCCCAGATTGGTATTTAACATAATATGAAGTACAATATGTCTTTCCATCTGTTGATAGAAAAATCCAATTTGAAAAATGACTTTTTGTAGAATCCGGAATTATCTTTCTGCTCCAGATGCTGTCCCCTGTTGCATAGTCCCACTTACTGATCGTAGAATTGAAGTCAAGAGTGTATATAGATTTACTATCTTCCGATATTACAAAATTAACAATTCTCGTTGTTTCGGAAGATAATTTCTCGGCGTTGCCGGCCTGTTTCCACTGGCTCTGCAACGAAATGAACGAAAGAAACAAAAGTATGAAAACTTGTTTCATGGCTTTCTCATCATTATTGAATTATTAACTACAAATATAATACAAAGACACTTGAAAAGGTGAAATATTTGTATCAGCATCGAAGATGCTGAATATGAATAACCGCGGGTGCAACCCGTGGAAAACCGATTTCCATATTAATTTCCAGCCCCGAAGGGGTTGAACAATCGTTTTCGTATTCAACCCTTTCAGGGCTGATTCTATTTTTTGTGTTATTTCCGTGGGTTTCACCCACGGTTATTCGAATTATACCACTTCGTGGCATAAAATAAGCCTTTAAGCTCTGAAAGAACTGAATATTGATATCCATTGGTGTAACACACAGCAAGAATATAATAAAACTTTTTTTCTCCTTTTTATTCATCTTTTCACAATGTTTGTTAACTTTGTAAGATTGATAAACAGAAAGGTCGAGATGTTTTATATTTTACTGATATTGTCAGCAATTATGGCTTTTGCTCCTGCACAAAGTGCGGAACGTAAGTTTGAAATTTATAATTCCAAAACAGGCGAGAAAATCGATGTTAAGAAAATGGCGGAATTATCTCAGAATTATGATGTTATTTTCTTCGGTGAATTCCATGACGACAGCATTATACACACGATTCAGAAGGATTATCTCGAAGCTATGCTCAAAGCTAATCCCAAGACTGCCGTCTCTATGGAAATGTTCGAACGTGATGTACAGAACATAATCGACGATTTCCTTTCCGATAAAATCAACGAGGAAGAATTCCTAAAGAAGAGCCGCCCCTGGCCCGAATACAAGGATTCATACAAACCTCTTGTAGAGCTGGCTAAAGCATCAAAAATGCCCGTGATTGCAGCAAATATACCAAGAAAATATGCATCAGTTTATTCTGTTGGCGGAATGAGCGGAATTAACAAACTTCCGGCTGATGAACGCAAGCTGGTAGCTCGAGAGTTGAATATAAAGGTAGATGAATATCTTTATAATTTTTATAAAGTTATGAAACAGAATCTGGGACTTGATTCTAATGCTGTAGTTTCAGCCAATCAGGAGAATACACTTTATCTTTATTATGGAGCACAGGTACTCAAAGATGAAACAATGGGAGAAAGTATCTATGATTTTTTAATAGCAAACAAGGACATGAAAGTTATTCATTTCAACGGTGATTTTCATTCAAATGACTATCTCGGAACTGTTCAGAAACTTACAGACAGAAGCAAAAACACACGCGTTGCTGTTATCACTCCTATCTATGTGGACAAAGGGAAAGACCCGGATTATGAACCAAACGAGATGGCACACAGCGATTTCCAGATTGTTATGGAAGAAAAACCACAGCCGCCTGAATTATTTCCATTAAG
The DNA here is from genome assembly GCA_964464375.1 of uncultured Hyphomicrobiales bacterium. Taxonomy (GTDB): domain Bacteria; phylum Bacteroidota; class Ignavibacteria; order Kapaibacteriales; family UBA2268; genus CAIOZA01. The sequence continues at coordinate 54,530 of CAYXFU010000022.1, read as the reverse complement.
AATGGGCGGACATCTGGGCGAAAATTTTGCTATTTCCCATAAAATTAGAATAGAACTCAATCCGGAGAAAAATTACCTGGAAGGATCGGACGAAATCATACTGAAAAATCCAATGCTCGTCAAGGGGAGTATTCATATACTTAAATCTCTGAAGGTTACTGAGGTCAGTTCACCTCAGGCAAAAATTAATTATAAAATCGAATCTCTCAAGGATGATAGCCTTTATCAGGAAATATTAATTACCCCGGTGTCAAATAATATTGAGATAACCGAACTCTACGTAACTTACAAAGGTACAGTTTATAACTCACCCAATGAGTTACAGCTCAATCAAAGACATTCGAATTCAGCAGGAATAATTTCTTCCGCAAAAGGTGAAGGTATCTATCTTCCCGGTGGCAGCTACTATCCTCAAACCAACAAAGACATTGCAGATTTTGATATTCAGGTGAAGCTGCCTAAAGGTCAGACAATCATTACAAGCGGTAAACTTGAAGCTGTGATCGATGAAGATAAGACACAGACGTTTGTTTATAAATCTGAACTTGCCGCCGATGATTTTATTCTGGTCGGAGGTAAATATATAGAAAAAACAGAGATGTATGACGGAAAAAAATTCAGTGTTTATACTTTTTCTGACACTGTCAATGCGGCTAAGTACCTGAGTGCATCAATTGAATACTATCAGCTTTATACCAAGCTATTGGGTCCGTATCCATACAGCAGTTTTTCGGTAGTTGAGAATTTCTTTGCGACAGGATTCGGTATGCCCGGATATACTTTGCTTTCAAGTAAACTTATGGCTCTGCCTTGGGTAACATTGACTCCAGGTTCACTTGCTCACGAATTTGTTCACAACTGGTGGGGCAACAGTGTATTCACAGATTATGCAATTGGCAACTGGTGCGAAGCTTTAACAACATACTGTTCCAATTATTACTATAATGTTCTGAAAAATAATCAAGCCGGAGCATTGGACTGGCGCAAGAAATCACTTGTGTCAATTGCGAACCTTCCCGAAGCTAAGAACTATCCTGTGATTAAGTTCAAGTATCAGTCAAACAATGACGATGCTACAATCGGATACCAAAAGGGCGGATTTATTTTCTATGAGATTATGAAATTGATCGGACAAGATAGATTCTTCAGAGGATTGCAGAGTTTCGCGACTAAGTTCAAAGGTAAAAAAGCTCAGTGGAGAGATCTGGGAGCTTCTTTTGACGAACAAGTTAAAAAAGACAGTCTGAAAATTCCTGTCAAAAAGGCTTTGAATCAATGGTTGAATGATCAGAAAATTCCTCTGATGAAACTGACTTCAGCAAAGATGGATGGTGATTCACTCAGAATTGAAATAACTGAGGATCCCGACTTCCTGCTCTCAGCGCCCATTGAAATCACAACCGATCTGGGTAAAGAAATTCAGTATGTAACACTTGGTAAATTCACAAATAATGTTGCATTGAAGGTAAATGGTAAGGTAAAATCAGTCCAGCTCGATCCAAATTATGAAATACTCAGACATCTGAATAAATGGGAAATTCCATACAGTTTCAATCAGACTCTTGGCGATAAACCTTTGATGATAATTCCATCGAAGATTTCTGCTGATTATACTAATTCTGAAGGATTAGCAAAAATGATGATTGAAGGCGAATATAATATTGAATATAAATCTGTTGACAATCTTCATGATTCTGACTGGAAAGAGCGCTCACTTATCGTTCTTGGCAATAACAGTTCAAATAAATTCTTTGCTAATCTGGCAGGTAAATATCCCAAGGATGTCGATATCCAGACTGCTGATCTGATAATCCAGGGAAAGAAAACACCGGTTGAAGGTAATATTCTATTAATGAGCATGGGACATCCGACTAATATTGACAAATTTGTTACAGTTATTCATACTGACAATATGAGTTCTCTCGATCCATTCAAGCGTCTGTTCAGATACCTGAGTTATTCTCTGGCGTTGCTCAATAAATCGAAATCAGGCATGCCGCAGGCACAAATGGAGATATTCCCTGCAAATGCAGACAAACAGGATCTGCTGAGATTAGTGGAATAGGGGAAATGAATAAATTCCAGTATTTACAACAATAACGAAGTAGTACGGTATTTCCCAAGAACGGAAATAGTTCTTATGCACAGTAATTGTGATAAATTACAAAATATCAAACACCTATTTCAAAGTGTGTTGGGGGTGTTTTATATCACATTCTAATGTCTTGATATGGTTGCACTCATAACCGATACAAATATTGTGATAAGAGAGATAAAAATAATCTGCATGTTATAATTGCTGATATATATCCCCGATAGGACTAGTGGTTCGATATTATTCTCGGTATTAACTTCGATTTCACCATTAGATGATGATCCATTGAAATAAATCTCAGTTCCGTCAGAATTTGAAATTGACCATTTGGTACTCAAAAAGGAGTTATATTTCCATGTATAAGTCTTATCCATCAAACTTATATTAGCTTTGGATTTCCATGTGCTGTAAGTTATTTCACCGATTTGCTTGTCATTTATTACATCAATTATATTTGTAACAGGCTTGAGAAACCCCTTATTTTTGAAGATATATTCCTTATGGTTCAGTTCACACTTAATTGTGTTTTTCCAATCACTGGCTTTATAACTACCAACTAATCTTTCTCCCGAAAAGATTTCAGTCGTACTTTTAAAAAATCCTTTTTTCAATTTCAATTTGTTTGGCATATTAAATTTCTTCTACAAATTACTTTATTTCACAAACTTACAAAATCTTCCTGTATTAATATTTACTTTTCAAATAAATTAAAGATGATTATGTATTAATTTTAGCTGATTAACCTTTCCTTTTGAAAACTGACATTTAAAATATGTGCTTCTTAGAATGAAATAGCCATCATTTTCGTATTTATCTTCAGTTCAATCATTCTTATTTCACAGGATCGGTTTGTTAAATTGTATTTGAATTAATGCTAATTCTACGGAAAAAACTTAGAAGCAAACTTTTTTTAAAAAGATATAAATTTTTTCCTATATTAGCAAACCATTGACAAACAACACAAGGAAAAGTCATGAAGATAGTTACAAAAACAGAAAACAGATTCAAATTCCCTCTTGCTCTTTTATTTTTAGCCTTATGTGTCCTGTTCAATGGATCCTGCAAGGAAAATGCTGTTGGGCCAAACGATCTGAGTGGTGAAACCAAACTGACTCTGACTGAAGTAGGGAAAGTTTCCAGTACATATCTTTCTATTGATAACTACAGTCTTCCGTCCGGCAGTTTGACTGTTACAAAGAATGAGGGTGGAATCGTTACCTATGCCATTCAGGTAAAACTAAAAGGCTCATCAGATTCTGCTTTTCTCGCAAAATTGATACCTGATGACTATAAGGATTCATCAGGCGACGTGTACAAGGAGTTTAAATTCAAAATTACATCGGAAGGAATTCAGTCGGTTTATGCAAAAGGCCGGCTATGGACAATCATGAAATACTCGGACGCTGAAGGAACCATCTACCCGTTCACAACAGACAATGGAACCAAACTTGAGCGAAAAATAACAGAGAAAACCGGGAAGGATGATTGGTCTTTCGGAATGATGTATATTAAGACCTCAAAAGTAGAGCAGAATTTGCCTGAGACTGATAAAACAGCTAGCAAGATTATCTTCCGCGCTAATCATAAATTCGGCTTGGTTTACTTCGAGCTTGTGCTTAAGAATGGGCAAAGAGCAAAGATGAGTATTATACCATTTTTCATGATACAATAGCAAAATTTATTATTTAGTGTTTATCCAGCATATTGCTTGACTAAACTGAAATACGCTCCTAAAATAAAGTATAACTCAGTGTAATTCCATTCAATCCAAGATATAGATGGAATCTATTTTCTATTGAAGTTGTTCCGCCTTGCAGATTAGTATTATATACCTTGATTGCTTCTCTGAAATTTCTTTCACTATTGGCAATTAATACAGTTCCAAGAATATCTCCAAGAACAGCTACAGCGGCAATAGGATAAAAACCGGATGATATTGGAGCATGTCCGTAGTTATTATTAGATACCCAATACTCATAAACCGAAGTGCCTGTCAAAACTAGTCCTAATACTAATGTAACCGAACCCCAGGTGCCTTTTCGGGATGAACTTCTAATCAAATCTCTGGAGAAAGAATTCTCTTGCAAAAGCTTAGTAAGCATCGATTTAGAGATGTAATTTCCATTTATGTAATAACTACGACCCCATCTGCTTTCTTTAACAATTATAGAATCATTCTTTGTCTGGGATAGTAACACAGCGGTGGAAATCAGAACCAAAGTGAGTATAAATACCAATCTTAACATGAGCTTGTATTTCTGTTTTTTCTTGATTCATTATTAAAAATTCGTAATTAATTTGCCTAGCTGATTTTTAATTTTAGTATAGAAAAATCATCTTCCAGGACTTTTTGATTATTCATTGATTTGATTTGAGAATACAATTCCTTAAGGCTCTTGTTTTTCCTTTCATATTCAAAAAGTAACTCTCTGAAGTCCATGTCCGACCAGTAGGTTCCATTTGTCAGCTTAATTTCATAAGAACCATCGGAATAAACAAACAATGTAGTCGGTAATTCTACAGATATAGTGTCGGATTTGATTACTGGATGCTTGACACCACCAACAAACAAATTCTGTGATTCCAGAAGAATGATTTCATGACCGCTTTTCCCATCCATTAGCATAACAGGCGGATGTCCACATCCGGAATAAGTCAATTCCCTTTTCTCGTTGTTGAATACCCCATACCAGAGGGTGAAGTACATATCTCCATGTGCCGACATTTGGAATCTGTCATTCAGGCATTTCACAACGTCAACCGGCTTAGTCATGTCAGTATTCGGCAATCCATGAGAACGCAGTGCATTGATAACGGAAACAGTATGCAATGATGCTTTGATACCATGACCGGAGACATCGATCAGATAAATAGCAAAGTTGTTGTCGTCAATCCAGTGATAGCCGAAGGAATCACCACCCAGCTGTTCGGAAGGAATGTAGATCCATTCAGTCAGAAGTCTGTCAGTAATAGGCTTAGGTATCAACGAAAGAACATATTCAGCAGCGCGCTTGAGATCAGTAGTGATAATATTCAGATACTGGTCTTTTTCTTTATTTGTAAGTTCAAGTTCCTGGTTCTTGCTGTTAAGTGCTTTATTGCTTCGTTTTTTAATTAGGTAAAGTATAAAGAAAAAGATTATGGTTGCGAGAGCCAGAATGGTCATAAGGAATATTATTTTATTCTTATATTCAAGATTATTGATCAATCTATTCTCAATTGCCTCATTTTCTATTTTTGTGCTATCGGCCTTTTTTGCTTGTTCAAGGCTGTCAATCTTGTTGCCCTGTTTGGCTAACTGAAGTGAATTGTCGATCTCGTGAAATTTGGAAAGGATGGTAAATGCTTCCTTATACATTCCTAGAGTTTTATATACTCTTGCTAAAAATTCATATAAATCTCTGCACATCGCAATATCATGTGATGATTCAGCATAAGGCAAGGCTTTAAGCAGAAATTTCAGTGCTTCTCGAGGATTGTTCTGTTTCTCGGATACCTGAGCAAGGCTGAAGTAACTGTTGGCTACTTGTGTAACATCATTAGTTTCGATTGAAACAGCAAGAGCTTTATTAAAATAGTTCTTTGCTGTATCGGTGATTTTTTTGTACATGTAGATATCACCCATCAGAGAGAGATACGTGATAAAATTTACTTTTCGTTCGGATTTCCGGACAGTTTGTTCAAGATCCTTTATTAACACGAAAGCGGAATCATACAAACCCTCTTGGACGAGGACTGATGCAAGGCTAACCTTAGCTTCAGCCACATAATTACTTAGTCTTATGCTCGCAAATATTTCAATAGATTTGTAATAGTTTTCCTTAGCTTTTTGTTTGTCGCCAATCTGTTGGAAGATATTTCCTATGAAGCTGTGTAAATCTCCTTGTATCCTGCGATTGTTTAAAGAAACAGCGAGATCAAGTGATTGATTCAAGTGACTATTTGCTTCGGCTAATTTCCCTTCAAAAAATTTGAGTTTACCAAGAGTGAAATAGTAATCTATTAGAAATGATTTGTTGCTTTTAAATTCAGGGGATTTTGCAATCTTTGCCAAGTATTCATTAGATTTATCATACCTTTTCAAATTCAAATAAAGATTGGATAAAAATTGCAAATAATTTATTTCTTCAGTATTAGCTAAAGATGATTTCAAAAGCTTTTCTGCCTGGCTGAAATGCTCATTTTCAATTTCCTGAGGTTTTAAGGTAGAATATAAAGAGCTAATATTTAAATGACATATAACTTGATTTTTAATATCCTTTGTCTCTTGAAAACATTTTAGTGCCTCTTTGTAATTACTCAAAGCTTCTTGAATATCTCCGTGGAAAATACTAATATCTCCAAGAAGTATCCTACAAAATCCTACAAGGTTTGGATTTTTTTGATTACTAATTTTGATAAGTGTTTTTTTTACGAAATGCAATGATGAGTCATAATTTGAAATACTCTTATAGGCTACTGCAAGTGAATATAAGGCTTTTGTCGCAAAAGTATCATTATGTAAATTCTCTGCATATTTAAGCAATTGAAAAGAAAAGTCAAGGGATCTCCGAGGGTTGTTATCAATAAAATAATTTGAAAGGCTATCGAGAATTTTAATCTTTTTTAAACCTTCGGCAGATGGTAATTCTGCTTCAAGCTTATTGTAATCATCCGCAAGCGAAACTTCCGGTAAGTACAATAAAAATATAAGGCTAAATATTATCGTGATTTTTTTCATTTATTCAAAAAGTATTTGGTAACTAATGCAAATTTAATTAAATTTACATAAAATAAAAGATAAATCTAATACATTCATATAATTTTTCTTTCATAATTTTGAAGAGGTGCACTTATGGCTGGTAAGAATGCTGTCTCTATAAAAAAATCACCATTTAATCTAGAGATACTTCTTTTTCTGGTCCGGTCATAGGACAAAAAGACAGAGTCAATCTGATTCAACCTGAAAATAACTTAATTATTCATTGAAATATACCAATATCAATAGCTTTTATAACAGCAGATTATAAATTTTTTATTAATGTTTAGGAGAATCATTATGGGAAAATACAATTCAAAAATTGTAATTGCTTCTGTTTTTGTTTTAGCTTTAGCATTTATCCTTAGTTCCTGCGACAAAACACCAAAGATTAAAATTAATATGGAGCCTATTAAACCAACTACAATGAAATCGCCTGACACTACTGCTGACAGGGTTCACAATGTTCCTCCGGGTACCGTAATTATTATTAGTGGAAAGAGACCTCTTTTGCTTACATTTTGGACTGAACTGGATTTTGATGTTAATATTACCGTTCAAGTTAAGTCTGTACTTCCTGATCCACCTCACAGTAGTGGTATAATGAATCAATTAATAAAATCAAAAGATGCTACAGGCAGTAAAAATTATTATCCTATGACTATTGATTATACTTGGGGTTCTTCCTATGACGTTGTTATTACTAATCCTCCGGGCAGTCCAAGCACTGTAAAGGTGTTGCAGAAAATGGATCCTGTGACAACGAGATAATTAGAAAACGAATATTTTATTCAACATTAATTTTAAAGGAGATCTAAGTGAAAAAAAATTATTCAAAAGTAACTATCATCTTATTGTCGGTAATGTCGCTTGTACTTGGAGTAGGTGTTGTATATTTAGAACTAGTCTCACCAAAGGCAGCACCGGGATGCGAACTTGATCGTGTTCAAAATGTGCCGACATCAACACCAATCATGATTCCTCCGAATAGACCTTTTGTATTAACTTTGGTTAATAAAAATACTTCAGAAGTGGATGTAATTGTGACGATAACCGGAACAAACAGTGCAGGTGCAACTATCGTTTTACCTTATAAAATTAAAGCTGCTCCTTCATCTACTCAAGGATATTATAAAAGTGTTATAATAGATTTGGGTGAAAATCTTCAGGGACCAGATTGCAAATATAAGATCGATTTGACACCGCCAAATAGTAGTGGATTATCAAATGTTTATGCAGTTTATTCTGATGATGCTGAATTCGCTCGTTAAATGTTCCAATCTTACCCGACAGGATTTTTATCCGGTCGGGTAAGTCTGTTTTTACTGTAAAGCTGTATTAAAAAATGTAAGCTATCTCATAACTACAAATTTAACCAATCGTGTGCCTGCCACTGTTCGCAACTTCAGGAAATAGACTCCTGATGCCAGATCAGATGTATTTATATCAAGTTTATGAAAACCCGGAGCCCAAAATATATTCTCAGTTAAAAATCCTGTTGGTCTTCCAAATGAATCAAATAAAGCAATTGTTACAACTTCATCTTTAATATTGGAATAAGATAATGTAACTTTGTCGTCACATGGAATCGGTGCAATCTTTATATTATTATCATACAACATTCCTTCGTCAACATTTACAGGATTATTGACTGTAAATAAAGCATAAGTTCCCGTTGAAGCGATTTGAGATCGGACATAATGATTAGCAGTATCTACAATACCTCCAATAACTGACCATTGCAAGCCTGTAGTATCCCACTTGTAAATTCGAAGCCATTCCTGAGGCTTTTTATCAAGATCATCAGGGTAATATCCGATCTGAAGAATAATTGGTTTTTCTGAACTGGTAAGATTTGGAAAACATGTTATCGAATGAACATTACCCGATTGCTCTGCTCCCGTATCGAGTCCATTTCGACTTGTATGGAATCCGCAGGATAAAATAGCAATTTTAGAAATTTGATTACTATCCTGATCAAGTAACAGATTGACGTCACCATTTGGTCCAATAAGCATCGGTGAATAGTCTGTAATTAAGTAACTCATTGGGATAAAAAATGTGTCCCGGGCTTCGTCCAAAGCAATTATTGACATCAAATTCTGATTATTGATTGTTGTATCTAGGCTACAATCGTATCTTATTTTCTTGCTGTCATAAGTCAGTTCTCTTGTATCAGGAAGATCCTGCCCTTTTGGAAATTCAAGTGAGGGTTCTTCTGAAAATTTCTTATTTACATAGGATTTGAATTTTAGATTCGTATTCTCATCGAATTCCCATGTATTAACCTGGTTGAAAATGCCATTAACTTTTGTCATGATAATATCTATGGGAGATTCATCTAATGGTATATCATGATTCTGCTTAACAAGTGAAACACTTCTTATGGTATCAATTTTTGTAAAGGTTGTCCCTGATCTTCTATCAACGTCTATCATCTTTAACTTATCATCAACGTTTGCACCAATGACCTTGAATGAGCCATCAGAGGCATTCATACCCTGATTCAGCGTTGTCTTAGTTTTGTATAAATGAATAGTGGAATTATTCAATCTGTTGCCGGAGGCATCCTTGACAATAAAATTATAATCTCCAGCTCCGTTCTTATTATCATAAATATTTGTTTTTAAATTTATTCCCACATCCATTATAGGTCCCTGTAAGAAATCTAATCCTCCGCTTAATACTCTTTCTGATGGTTTAATTATAGGACAGTAAACTTCATTATATGTTTTCTCAAAATCAGATTCAAAATCACTCCAGCAATCAGCTCGGTTTTTGAACCATTGCTTTGTGATTTTATAACCATCATTGGGATATCTCTTAGCGTTGGACATTTCTGTTGCCCAATCACCACCGTCCGGATATTGACTATCCATATATCCAAAATTATATGTAACTGGTATTCCTCTCCCATCATTGACGGTTCCGTCTAAATTGAAATATTTATACTCATCGTAGAAACCAAGACCATAATGCCCGAATTCATGCGCTATTGTTCGCCATTGATAATCATTCTTCAGTGTGAGCCAGTTATTCTGGGGTGTATTGTTCCTGTTCGCATTCTCATTTCCATACCATATTCTTGGATAATTCACTTTGTGATCTTTGTTATTGCTCAAAATTCCATTGGCAGTTGAAGCTGGTGTAAAGTTGTTGTTAGAATATATACATATATCGCAATCGTCCCATTTCTGAGCATTGTCATATATATCGATCTGATGAAAAAATAACTGCCCATCCGTCACATCATAATAATAATTGCAGAGTTCCCTGCACCAGCTTGCAAGACTATCCATGTACTCACGCTTTGCGTCCCATTCGATAGAAACAATCAGACTGAATTTAATTGTCGTATGATCCATGATAATTTTGGGATTCATATCCGGTCCTAGTTCAAAATACGATATATTGCCGGTTCCATCGAATTTGCCATTATCAAGAATAACATAAGACATCGTATCACCGTTGCATTTCTCATGTCCGGCTTTGACTGCTGTCCTGTATGATGGATAATGTTCTACTTTGATCGTATCTTCTGCCTGTGCCGAAAGACTATACTTCCCGTTAACATCTGTGCTGAATGTATCAATTTTACACCCATTTATATACAGAACAAATGTTTTTTGTGCAATTGGTTTATTATTAATATCAGCTAAATTTAATGTGTATTTACTCTTTGAAGCAATGACATCTGCCCATTGCACATCCTGAATATATATCTTTTTCGTTTCCTTCTTCATGATTATCTGACCATCCGAACATTCTCGCGTGTAACCTATTGTTCCATCATCTTCATTCTGGTACAATAGCTTTCCGCCCGAGGAAGACCATGGATTCAATGCCCAGAATTGCTTTGATGGGTCACCTGCTATAATCATTCCTTTGCCTCTGTCTCTGCCTGAATAACTTTTCTTTGGATTAGCCATAAAAATATGCCATCTGTTATTCACTATTACATTAAACGCAAGTATTTGCCCGGATGGTGAGAAGAAAAATCTTTCGGGATGCTCTACTACATAATTTGCAGGCGAATATATCGTTCTAACTTCACCAGATGAAGTATTGACAACTAAAATACCTTGGCTACCCATCGTGTAGAATCTTGTTGTATCAGTTGGGTACTTTCTCTGGAAGCTCACTGTTCCGTAACAAGCTATATATTCACCACCCGCTGACCAGCTCAGATGTCGGATTGTCATGGGATATTGCGGTCCTGCTGCAAGATTTACTTTTAACTCAAGGCTATCATCTACTATGTTATTCTCATCAGGCTTAACAAGTGGTCTTTCTGATCCGGCGTCGATATCATAAATATAAATCGATAATCCTTTTAAATATGCGATTTTCTTTCCGTCATTACTGAGAGCTCCTGCTCCGAGACCAGGATCAGATGCAGGATAGTATTGGTCTCTTAATTCGGCTATTTTTGTATCTGCACCGGTAGAAACATCAATGGATCTGCACTCTGTTACACCTCCGGCTGGTGGCTTTTCATAATATAATTTTCCGGAACTCCCTATCCATTGCGGATTAAATCCTAAGATATCATATTCCTTCTCGAAACTTCCGTCAGATGCTTTTCTTATTATTAGTTTTGTCCCCTGCTGATTGGTCTCGAATCTTGCAAACACATCTGAATTCCGGGAATAAACCGGATAGGAAGCATAATAGAGACTCTTCAGATAATAACTGTTATAAGCAAAGGTAAAGTTAGCGGAATTTAACGAATTTGTTCCATATATCCCCGGAGGAGTTAGTGAATTACTCGATAATGCAATTCTAAAACTCTGTGACTGTAGATTCGATACGAACAGTAGAACGATGATTATTAATTTAATCATTACTTTGTAATTACTTTTCATAAATCACCCCCTGATATTTTTATATGCTGTATCTTAAAAAATTAAATAAAGGTTCAGATAGCCGATAGCACACAAATTCTTGTAACTAGATAGAAAATTGATTATCAGGTTAAAAAGTAATAACTAAATTTTATGTAAAACTAAAAAATAAATTACTCAAAACAAAATGAAGTTACAAAAGTTAGGAATATTTATTTGAATTTCTTTCCGATAGAGAGAACAGGTTGGTAGAAAATAGTACATCCCATGAAATATTCCGTACTTTCAGGAGTGCAAAAAGCTTTTGGGGGATATTCGTTTCTAATGAATACTTAGGTTTATTTTAGCTCTTCGAATAATCGGTAGTGGGTTTCTTCCATACCTAGAGCTTTGTATGTATCTTGGGCTATTTTATTATCCTTTTCTACATATAGGCGGAATCCGCAGATTTCGGGATTTGATTCTGCTAAATATTTGATAAACTTGTACATGTTGCGGTAAACACCATGCCTTCTATGCTCGGGAAGCACATATACGCTCTGAATCCACCAGAATATGCCATTGCGCCAGTCGCTCCATTCAGTTGTTATCATTAGTGAACCAATAATTTGGTTGTCGGCTTCAGCAACGACATAGAATCCTAGTGCAGGATTCTCGATCATATTCCTGACACCTTCAGTGATAATATCATGCTGAAGTACCAATTCTTCTGTTTCGAATGCCATTGCTTTGTTGAATTCAACTATTATTTCTTCATCTGTCTGGTAAGCACGTCTGATTTCGAGATTCATTTATTATCCTTCATTAATAACACTTCTAATTACACTAGCAAAGTTAGCTATGTCAGTAGGCTTATCCAATTTGGCTTTGAAGCCATAATCTTGAAAATTTGCTACAATTGGCTTTGTTGAATGTCCGCTGAAAACTATAGCCTTTACATTTGGATCGATATCATTCAGAATCTTAACGGTTTCATCGCCCCCCATACCTCCTTTGACAGTTAAGTCAAGAACCACTACATCATAGGGTGTACCCTTAATAATGTTATTTTTATAGAGTTCAATTGCTTCTTCACCATTTGCAGCAGCCTCAATATCAAAATTGAGAAGTTCTCCAAGTTCGCATATATTCTCTCTTATGAACTCATCATCGTCCATAAAAAGAATTCTTATATTCCCATTATTCATTTCCAAGTTACCTTTTTTATTTTCAATCTGCTCTTCTTTACCGGTTGACGGTAGATACAAATCAAATTCCGTGCCGATTCCTTCATCCGAATTTACTGTTATTGTGCCCTGGTGTTTTTGTATGATGAAATGAACTGTAGATAGCCCCAGTCCGTTGCCACCGGATTTGGTTGTATAGAATGGATCAAAGATTGATTGGAGGCTTTTCTTGGGAATTCCGATACCTTCATCCTTAATTGATATTTTTATATAACTCCCTTCTGTTAGATTAATATTATTTTCATCAATATTTATATTTTCTGCCGATACATAGACTTTCCCACCATTTGGCATGGCTTCGCGGGCATTAATAAATAGATTCATAAGCATTTCGTTCATTTGCTTTGGATCAGCTTCTACATTCAAAAGATTTTCAGACAAACTTAGTTCAAACTGAACGTTACTCCCGCTTAGGGCAAGACTTTCTGCTTCGAGTATCAATGATTTGATGCTCACAACTTCTTTTGCAGGCTCTGTTCCTGAAGAAAAAGTCTGGAATCTGGTAGCTAATGCTGTTGCCTGATCTACCGAGCGGCTTATCCTGTCCAAATAAGTTTGTATATTTTGTGGTGATACTTTTGCTAGATCGAGACTGAACGTTACCGATGCCAGAATATTCTTAAAATTATGAGCTATTCCTCCAGCCAAAACGCCAATTGATTTCAATTTTGATATTTTCTGCAGTTCCTCTTCGGTTTCTTTGTTATAAGATATATCATTCAATATTCCAACAACCATTGCTAGTTCATCCCCATTGTAGATTCCGGCTCCAATTTCATTAATCCACCTTCTTGTACCATTGTTATGAATCAGGCGATAGGTTACATTGAATGTGCGCTTTTCTGCAAGTGCTGACTTAATTTCCAGTTCAGTCGCAGCTAGATCTTCAGGGTAAATAATATCCTTCAGATCAAATTTACTATCGAGAAAAAGTTCTTTCCTATAACCTGTCAGAGTTTCTACGTGATGTGATAAATAAGTCTTAGTCAATCTTTCGTCATTATTTGCTAAATAAATGATAGCCGGAATGTTCTCGGCAAGTGTCCTGAACCTCTCATCGCTTTTTCGTAGGATTTCCTCGTGTAGTTTTGAGCTGGTAATATCTCTGTCTATGCAGTTATAACCGATTATTTTCCTAGTGTCGTCTTTCACACCAACCATTCTTGACTGTATCCAGTGATAATTCTCTGATATGTCCTTTATTCTATATTCCATATTGTAATTATCGACTTTACCGGCAAGATTATCAAAGAAGTACCTTGCTGAAGCCAGATCATCAGGATGAACCAGCTTTGTCCAGGCATCTTCTCCCTGAAAGAACTCATCGGGGTATCCAATCATTTTCAAATGTGCCTCATTAAGGAAATTCAATGTTCCATCAAGTGCCTGGAAATAAACCATATCATCTATATTTTCGACAAATGTTCTGAATTTTCTTTCACTCTCTTCTAGTATTCCCAGAGCATTCATCTGTTCGGTTATATCATTAGCAACACCGATCACATTCAATACTTCTCCATTGGGTCCAAAAACAGGAGAATTGTGAACTTCAAAAGCTATATCGCCAATAGAAACCTGAACGGTTATGTCATGTCCATTGAAAGCTTCTGTTAATGCATCAGTTATTTCAGGAAAATCTGAATAAAGATCAAAAGCTGACATTCCAACTACCTGCCCTGGTTTAAGACCAAGCTTTGTTAGTCCCTTACCTTCAGAAATCAGAAAAGTCCCTTTTTTATCAAGAACATATAAAATAATTGATGAATGATTAAGCAGATTCCTGAGCTGAATTTCATAATCTTTCGCAAATTCTTCAGCTTGCTTTCGTCTGGAAATGTCACGTGAAGTTATTATAATGCCATTGATTACAGGATTTGCTAATTGATTGACCATTGTGGATTCAATCCATCTGTAATTCCCTTTAGTATCTCTGAATCTGAAGACGATTGGTAATGCAGTCCCTTTGCCTTTGCTTATTAATTCGAATTCCTGAACAATTACATCAAAGTCATCTGTATTAACATAACCAAGAAGACTGTATCCTATCATTTGTTCGGGCTCATACCCAAGTGTTTTTGTGATTGATTCGCTCTGATAATTAATAATTCCGTGCTCATCAACAATTGTAATAAAATCTGTAAGGTTTTGCAATAGAGATCTATAGCGTTCTTCACTGAATTTCAGTTTCTCTTCGTTTTCTTTTGATTTTGTAATATCTTTAATTGTCCCAATTAAGACCAAATCTCCAAGAAAGTCAGTTAAGGAGATATTAATACTTACGGTTTTTACTTCTCCGTTGGTATGAATCAGCCTCCATTCGTATGTAGATGCAGAATCTTTAATTGTTCTGTTAAGTCTCAGGACTCTTTGTATGTATTCAATATCATTAGGATGGACGAACTGAAATATATCTGTACCTAGTATGTCGTCAATATCCTGGCCTAGTAAATCCGCAAGAGCCTGATTAGCAAATATAATATTGTTATTGCTAATCAAAAATACTCCCTCCTGCATACATTCTACCAGATTTCTGTATTTCTCTTCACTCGATTTAAGGGCTTCTTCAGCTCTTTTCTTGTCAATAATATTCCATAAACTATTGATAAACAATGTTAGCTGAGTAACATCCTGATTATTGTAGTCTGTTTCCTTGTTGCCCATGCCCACAACAGCTACAATCTTGCCATTTCGGAACACGGGTATGGTCATAAATCTGAATAACTTTACATGTCCTTCCGGATAACCCTTCTTCAAATTATTCTCAGCAGGAAAGTCATTAACAATTATCGTTTTTCTTTGCCGGACAGCTTCACCCCAAACACCCGTTTTATCCAGTTGATATTCTGTCCTTTTCTCTTGTATTTCACATTCCTTCATCACGCTTTTCGACCAGGAATAGAGTGTGAAAAGTTCAGTATTTTCATTGTAATAATAAATATAGCCGACTTTACTTTGAGTAAGCTTAATACCTTCTTCCAGACCATAATCCATCACAGTTTGATAAGTCTGCTCACTCATTTGAGCAAGACTCATCAGAGAATTCAGCCTGATCTCATTTTTTCTGGTGTAATCATCTTCTAAATCTGAAGTAGCCAAAGATTTGTAAACACAATAATAATATGATTCTCCCTCGTTTGCAGATAATTCATTAATAGTAATCTCAACGGGAATACTATTACTTTCATTCTGTGATATCAAGGTTTTAAAAGTCAATGGGTAGTTCGATTCACGTGATAAATGTATTTCAAATCCTTTATTGTCGTGATCTGATTCGATTGTAAACAGTTTAAAATCCACACCCAGAACTTCATCTCTTGATTGACACAGCAGATTTAGTGCCGATTGGTTGATATCGAGAATAGTACCTTTGCTATCAATTATAACTATAGCATCTGAGCTTAAATTGAACAGATCACTCGTTAAATTTATCTTAACGGAATCATTGGCATCAATATGGTTATTCTCTTCTTTTATTTTAAATCCACTATTATTATTAAAAGCAAAATATTGTCTAATTATTATCGACTGCAAAGCTCTTACTCTTTAAGTTAAATCAATATATTGCCTATTATTATGGAAAATAGATTAAGTTCATACTATTTTGCATTTCTTTAATTCCTCTTTTTTGCTTAATTTGCATAAAATGCTGAGATAAAATAACAATATTAAGCAA
>CAYXFU010000022.1:0-37944 GCA_964464375.1 uncultured Hyphomicrobiales bacterium | reverse complement strand
TCCATATAATTTTCCATATTTTCATCAACAAGAAATCTTAAAGTAAAATCTTCAAGATTGATTAGTTTTCAATTTCTACCGCTTTGAGCGGGTTTTTTATGCTCTTGATTACTAAAAATCAATACCAAAACTGAAATTAAATTCTTAATTTTTTAATTAATGCAGGTTCCAATGCAGAACTTGAATCACAGGCACAGAGCCCTCATAACACTTGAGAACGGCTATTACGACTACGGATATACATTTTCGGGTAGTGGCACTATTTTCGGGGAATTTGTTTTTGTTACCGCTATGACCGGATACGAAGAAATCCTAACAGACCCTTCCTACAAAGGACAAATAATCGTTTTTACCTATCCTCTGATGGGAAATTATGGAATTACTCAAACAGATGTTCAGTCGCTGAACATTCATGCTGAAGCCTGCGTTATTCGCGAGAATTCAGCAATTCCAAGCAGTTTCAGATCAAAGGGCAGTTTGTCACAATTCCTGTCTGGGGAAAATAAAATCGGTATCGAAGGCATTGATACACGCGCTCTAACCCGCCAGATTAGAACAATCGGAGCTATGAAGGGCGGAATTACAACCGAAACTCTGGATCAGGACGAGTTTCTAAAGCAAGTCAATCTTGCTCATTCAATTTCTGATATAAATCTCTATAAGCAGGTTATCTCAGATAAAGTCCAAACTTATGAAGGAACTCCGGATAATAATCTAAAGCTATTAGCAATTGACTTCGGTATAAAATCAAATATAATCTCGGATCTTCAAAGGAAGTTCAATAAGATATATCTCGTTCCGTTCGATGACAATTTCGACACAAACATAGCCGGAATCGAATATGATGGGGTCTTTCTTTCCAACGGACCCGGCGATCCAAGAATCGTTGAGAAAATTGATAAGTATTTAATAAACTATGCCAATAATAAAATTCCAATTATTGGCATTTGTTTTGGTATCCAGCTTATCGGAAGATCTTTCGGACTTGACATTGTTAAACTTCCGTTTGGCCATCACGGTGCCAATCACCCAATTCAATATACTGACACCGGAAGAGTTTACATTTCTTCGCAAAATCACAATTATGCAATATCTAACGATAGCCTCGATAATTCCGGAGACTGGGAGCTTAGCTGGAAGCATCTCTACGACGGCACTGTGAGCGGTATCAGGCATAAACATCTGCTGATTAACGCTGTTCAGTTCCATCCCGAAGCTTCGCCCGGTCCCAATGATGCCAATGATCTGGTATTTACTGAATTTTTTGAAACAGTCAACAGAAACAAATAATGCCCCAAAGAACAGATATAAACAGAATTCTTGTAATCGGTGCCGGTCCTATCGTTATCGGGCAGGCTGGCGAATTTGACTATTCAGGCTCTCAGGCGGTGAAAGCTCTCCGCTCACTTGGATATTACGTAGTTGTGCTTAACAGCAATCCTGCAACTATAATGACTGATCCGGAGCTATCGAACAAAGTATATATAGAACCCATTACGACTGAGATCGTCGAACAAATTATACAGCGGGATAAAATAGAAGCAATTCTGCCGACTGTTGGGGGTCAAACTGCTTTGAACATAGCCCTGGAACTATACGACAAAGGAATTATCCAGAAGTATAACATTGAACTTCTGGGAGTTAACCGCGAGTCAATCGAAAGAGCCGAAAAGAGAGATTTGTTCCGTCAGGCTATGGACGAGATAAATCTGCATTCTGCCAAAGGAAAAACAGTTCACGATTTAGCCGAGGCACTCGAATTTGCTAAAGAACTGGATTTCCCGATAATAATACGTCCATCGTTGACTCTTGGCGGCACCGGCGGCGGTGTTGCTAATGACATTAAAGAATTTGAAACAATCGTTTCTTATGGATTAGATCTATCACCTATTCGCGAAATACTGATTGAAGAATCACTGATTGGCTGGAAAGAATTCGAGTTCGAAGTGATGCGCGATATCAAGGATAACGTTGTTATTGTTGCCTCAATCGAAAATTTTGACCCAATGGGCGTTCACACCGGTGACAGTATAACTGTTGCACCGGCGCAGACTCTGACCGACAAAGAGTATCAGGAACTCAGAGATGCTTCAATTGCCGTCATACGTAAAGTCGGAGTAGCAACCGGTGGCTCGAATATCCAGTTTGCTGTTAATCCCGACAATGGAGATATCCGCGTAATCGAGATGAACCCTCGCGTGTCCCGCAGTTCAGCTCTCGTATCGAAGGCAACAGGATTCCCGATTGCTAAGATTGCCGCTCAGCTGGCAGTTGGACTAACGCTTGACGAGATCACTAACGACATAACCCGTTCCACTCCTGCTTCGTTCGAACCAACTATGGACTATATCGTGGTGAAGATTCCACGTTGGGACTTCGAAAAATTCAAAGTTTCATCCAATCTCACTACACAGATGAAGTCAGTTGGTGAGGTAATGGCAATCGGATCAAACTTCCGCGAGGCTATACAGAAGGCTTACCGTTCACTGGAGATTGGCGTAAATGGTTTGATATCAAATGATACCACTGCTTATACAGATGAAGAGTTATTGACTAAGCTGAAAATTCCGACACCTATGACTCCATTCCTTTTGCGTGAAGCATTCATGCGCGGAATGGATATGGATACTCTTTTTGATATAACAAAGATTGACCGCTGGTTCCTGAATAACATTTTACAGATTGTAGAAATGCAGAATCATCTGGCTACGCTTACACTCGAAGAAATGGATGCAGAATTACTTAAATCTGCCAAACTAAGCGGATTTTCTGATGGACAAATTTCTAAGCTTTTGAATTGCACAACTCCTGAAGTCAGAGAAAAACGCAAATCTCTCGGAGTTATTCCTACATACAAGAAAGTGGACACATGCTCTGCTGAATTCGAGGCTCATACTCCCTACTTCTATTCTACTTACATGAAGGAGAATGAATCGATTGCTACTGATAACAAAAAAGTAGTGATTCTTGGTGGTGGTCCATTCAGGATAGGACAGGGACTTGAATTCGATTACTGCGCCTCGCAGGCATCGCTAATGCTAAAGCAAATGGATTATGAGATTATTATGATTAACTGTAATCCTGAGACTGTTAGCACGGATTACGATACATCGGACAAACTCTACTTCGAGCCTGTTAACTTTGAAGATGTTATGAACATCATTGAGCTTGAAAATCCAATGGGAATAATTCTCCAGCTTGGAGGACAGACTCCGCTTCGTCTTTCTAAAAAGCTACTCGATGCAGGAGTTAATATTCTTGGAACATCACAGGAAAATATAGATATAGCTGAAGATCGCGGCAAATTTATAGCTTTGCTCGAAACGCTTAAAATCTTCTATCCTCCCGGTGGAGCTGCTTTTGAAGAAAATGATGCAATGGCTATCGCGAGAAAAATTGGTTTCCCTGTTATCGTTCGTCCGTCCTATGTGCTCGGTGGAAGAGGGATGGCAATAGTTTACAACGAATCTGACCTGATGGGCTACATTCGCGAAGCCGCAAAAGTCAATCACGAACATCCAGTTCTTATCGATAAGTTCTTAGAGAATGCAATCGAAATCGATGTTGATGCTGTTTCCGATGGCAACAAAACTATCATCGCCGGAATAATGGAACACATCGAAGAAGCCGGAATCCACTCTGGCGATAGCTGCTCTGTTCTGCCGGCATATAATCTACCAGCTGCGATCAGCGACAAAATAAGAGAAGTAACTTATAATATTACCAATGCATTAAAGATATGTGGGTTTATAAATATACAGTACGCCATCTGGCAAGACGAAGTATATATCATTGAAGTTAATCCACGGGCATCGAGAACAGTTCCATTCGTCTCCAAATCTGTCGGTATTCCTCTTACTAAACTTGCTGTCAGAGTTATGCTCGGCGAAAAGCTTGACTCTATGAATGTACCCAATCCCGGTTTTGTTGGACATTACTCAGTGAAAGCTCCCGTGTTCTCTTTCAATAAATTTCCTGGAGTTGACACGGTTTTAGGACCGGAAATGCGCTCTACCGGCGAAGTGATGGGCATAAGTGAATTCTTCGGAGAAGCTTATGTCAAGTCCCAGCTGGCAGCAGGAAACATTCTCCCTGCAAACGGCAAGATTTTCATAAGCGTTAATGACTTCGATAAAAAAGCAGTAGTTCCGATTGCTCTTAAGCTTGTCAAACTTGGATATGCCATATACGCAACTCTAGGCACATACAGCACACTCCATGTGGAAGGAGTGCCTGTTAATCTTATTCACAAGATTGGTCAGGGCAACCCGAATGTTCTCGAAATGATTAACTCCGGTGAGATTGGTATGATTATCAACACACCAATGGGACGCAAGGCTTATCAGGATGACCTGATGATACGTAATGCCGCTCTGCAGAAGAAAGTGCTGTGCATCACCAACCTCTCAGCCGCCAAAGCAGCATCCGAAGGAATGGAGTGGATGCAGAAGCATCAGATAACGCTATACGGAGCATTGAAGAATAGGATGTAGAATCGAGATTTAATAACAATTAATAAATGGGATTTTCGTTTCAATACTGAATCTAAATTGGAGAAATAAATGTATCAGGTAACATCCCAAAAATTAGTGAATGAATCGGGGAAATTAACAGGAATGTTAATCAAAAAAAGTGAATATCTGAAGTTGAAGGATTATATCGAAAACTTAGAAGATTCATTGGAGCTTGCTGATGCTATTAAGGAATCAAAAGGCTTCAGATTATGGGATAACTTTGTCGCAGAATACAAAGCCAATCACAAATGAGCTATTTGATTATCATTGAATCAAAAGCCGAAAAGCAATTATCCTCAATTGAATCATCTTATACGTCAAAAATCATTGAAGCTATTGATAAACTCAAAGAAGATCCAAGACCAAGAGGTAGTGTTAAACTACAGGTTTTTGATGGCTTTCGTATCAGGGTAGGGAATTATCGTGTTCTTTATACTGTAAATGATTCTCAGAAAATTGTAACTATTTACAAAGTAGCAAAACGTGAAGATGCCTACAGTTAAAATACCATTTTTTTTATTTGACATTTTAAAAATATTCTATAATATGGTTTCCTAATATCCTTGCGCATTTGGCGTATGCATCTTTGATTCTAGTCCCGAAATCGATGTTATTTGAGCCGTATATGTCACCATTACAGTCGCGGACAAAGATTCTTGCAAGAACATTTGATTTGTTTTTTGTTTCTACGAAAATTGCTTCACAATCAATACTCCCCTTGCGGGCTGAAATATGAAAATTATATCCGGGTTCAGTTGATATTGTCCTTAATATAAGTGTATATTTTGCCTCAGTCTGATTTTTACTTGCTATGACAGATTTCTCTTTGAAAACTTTGTTCAGAAACTCTTCAAATTTAGGCTCATATTTTGTTGAACGATAAGTTATCCAGTTTTCGAGCCATTTATCACCTTTACCGGGTTTTTTCCTGTTGTATCCCGCTATCTTTTGATCATAATACTCTTGAACATTAGAATAATCTCCGATAATCATGCTTGAATAGTCATATTCAAGATTTAACAATTTCTGATCTTTAAGGAAACTCAAATCTCCTTGCTCAGTATTGATTTTCACACCAATACATGATGTTAACACAAGAGATAAACCAAATGTGAAAATAACTAAAATCAATAACTTAAATTTCATAATTCTGTATTCCTAATATTAGATGTTATCGTAAAATTACAGTTTATTTTGTTACTTTGCAAAATTATGGTACCAATGTACACAAAAAAACCCGAATGAGAGCCTCATTCGGGTTTTTTTAAATTTCATTGGGACAAAATGTCTCATGTCTCTATAACGTGTACCAAAAATAAAGAAATTGGTACACATAATTAGGTCTTTTTTAATATTGTGCTATAAATCATCCGGCTTCAAACCCGTATGCTTGGATATTCTTGATAACATTTTTGGTCCGATTTCTTCATTATCATGAAATGCGAAAACAAAATCCGCCCAACCTTGTCGGGTTAATACTTTGTGAGAACCACTAATTCTCTTAACTTCCCAGCCAATATTAATCAGAGTGGAAAGTACTTTTTTGGATTTTGATGATGGCCAATTACTCATGCAGTTTCAAAAGAAATTTCTAAATAGGTCGGAAAGTTATTGATTTCTACTTTTTCTGACATGACATTTAATGCTAAAGAAATGACTTTTGAAGTTGCCTCATCTTGTGACCGACCATAAGCAAGAGCACCTGGAATAGAAGTAATTTCGGCAATCCATCTTCCATCGTCTTCCCTATCATATTCTATATTAAATTTCATATAAGCACCTTTTATTAATTTTCTATTTTAGACGAAAGTTAATTGACAATATTTATTTTATTTAAATTACCACAAAAAAACCCAGATGAGAGCTTCATTCGGGTTTTGTTAAATTTCATTGGGACAAAATGTCTCATGTCTCTAAAACGTGTACCAGAAATAAAGAAATTGGTACATATAATTAGGTCTTTTTTAATATTTCGATTAATTCTATATTCAAATATAAAGTCTCTCTACTAACTACTTGTGATTTAAGTATTCCAATTTTTTCAAGTTCTTTTAAATATCTGGATGCTGCTTTTCTCTCGACTAAAAGTCTTTTAACAACAAAATCAATTTTTGAATATGGTTGCTCAAATAATAATTCAACTAATTCTTTACTGTAAATTTTTGGTGCGTTTTGTTTTACTTTTTCTATTGTTATCATAAGTAATTCTTTAATGGAATTGATCTTTTGAATTGTATTCCTAGAAGTAATTTCAATTGCATTTAGCATATAAATTATCCACTCGTGCCATTCTCCGGTAATGTTCGTCTGATTAAGCAATCTATAATATTCTGTCTTATTCAAAATTATATAAGAACTTAAATATAAAATTGGAATATCAATCAACCCGTTTAAAATCAAATAGAGAATATTCAAAATTCTGCCTGTTCTTCCGTTGCCATCATAAAAAGGATGAATACTTTCAAATTGATAATGTAGTATTGCTAATTTTATAAGCGGGGATAAATCTTTATCATTTTGATTATAATAAGTGATAAAATTGGATAGCAAATCAAGTATTTCAGGTTTATTCTGAGGTGGAATATAAACAACTTCATTTGTTTTATCATTTTTAAGAACAGTACCTGGAATTGATCTTATTCCGGCGGTATTGTCAACAAGTTCCTGTTGAATACTAATAATATTATTTACACTTAGAAAACCCTGGATTTTAATAAATTCGTAACCCAGGAATATCGCTTTTCGATAATTCACGACTTCTTTAGCTTCTGGAGTAATTTTTGACGAATTAACAGTTAAGGCTTTGTATAATTCGTCCTGAGTAGTAATAATATTTTCGATCTCAGAACTATCCTTTGATTCTTGTAGAACAATAGCATTAATTAAAATAGATTGATGAGGAATTGACTGAGCAATTCCTTTTAATTCCGCCAGAGCAGTGGACGCTTTATTTGCATATCTTAGTATCTCGATAGTTTCTACCTTCGATTGTTCGGGAGGAAGAAATTTAAGCTGGCTATTCTGCAAAACATGTCCCATAAAATCCCATATAATATTAATATGCACCAAAATGTAAATATTTAGTACATATCATAAAACGAATTTAATATTTTTTATTTTAGTAACTTTAAAATTTGATGAAAAAAAACCCGGATGATAGCTTCATTCGGGTTTTGTGGTTATCAATTTAACCTAAAAATTAAAAGAATGGGGCTATGAATTTTCCTAATTCCTTACCGCATTTTGCATAGGATTCTTTGATTCTGCCTCCTACATCATAATCGTCAAATCCCATAGATGTACCTTTACATTTTCCCACAAAAATTTTTGCAAGAATTTTTGAAGGATTCTTTGATTCCACGAAGAGAACTTCTACATCTATCCTGGCAGGTTCTCGCGAAATATAAATATTATACCCCGGTTCTGTAAAGATTGTCTTCAAAATCAAAGTATATTTTGCTTCTTTTACATTCTTTCTTGCCGATACATTCGCTTCATCAAGATATTTTATGAATAATTCTTCAAACATTGGTTCAAATCTGCCGGAACGATCTCCTACCCAGCTCTCACGCCATTTGTTGCCTTTACCAGACTCTTTTTCATTATACTCTGCAACTTTTTTATCAACGTAATCCTGCTCTTTTGTAAACTTACCAACTGCCATATTTGAATAATCGTACTCAATATTTAGTAATTTTTGCCCTTTCAAAAAACCCAAATCGCCTTGTTCGGTGCGGATTTTAACACCACCACATGAAGACAGAACTAATGACATTACCGATAAAGCTACAATTAACCACAAAAATCCAGATTTCAGCATAATTACTCCCAATAGTATTCGAAAAATTTATTGTCTACAAATATAGTGTATTATTGATAATCTTACAAAATAATGATTATGAATTAAAATTTATTTAATTACGTTCGTGTTATTTATTGCTGTTTAATAATTCTAAAAAATCCTATGCTTAAAATTGTATTAATGGCTATTATCATAGTAGCCTCCTTGTCCCTAACTTCATGCGTCGAAGACTCATGCGTTACCGGCAACTCTGTTTATGATAACAGAGAATATACTGTAACAAATTTCCAGAATGTCCGTAATCCATTTTCAGGCAATGTTAAACTAAAGTATGGCAGTCCTAAAGTGATAGTTAGAGCTGAGACAAATATATTCGATCTGCTGACCGTGAAAGTTGATAACTCGACTCTCAGATTTGGAACTGTAGAGAACAAGTGCTTCACCAGCAACGGTCTGGATTTCGAAATCTCGTCTAACGATTTTAAACAGTTGACCAATAACGGAAGTGCGAACTGGACATCGGACTCGATATATATTAATCCTTCCATTTCATCGAATGGCTCAGGAAATATTAAGCTCACCGGCAGATCGGGGATGCAAAATGTTGAATCATCCGGCTCGGGAGACGTTGATCTATGGACAATGCCCACTGATTCAGCTTATGCCAAAGGCAATGGATCGGGCAAGATAATTTTAAAAGCCGGAAAGTTCTGTGATGTAATAATCAATGGTTCCGGCAATGTTACTGTTGATAGTGTTTATGGTGCTTTGATTGTAGAAATAAACGGAAGCGGGAATTTATATTATAGTGGAAATCCCGTTACATTAGATGTTCAAAGAAATGGTTCCGGAAGAGTGATAAAAAGATGATTTATAAAAGTACTTTCTTCGCTGTAATATTTGCATTGATGGCATTCTGCTATCAGTCACATTCGCAGGTGAAAGTTATGTCCAATGAGGATTCTCCGAATATCTATATCAGTTGTAACTACTGTTCAGGTGATTTCCTCAGAAAAAGTCTGCCATTTATGAACTTTGTACGCGACCGAAAGGATGCTGACATTTTCGTACAATTCTATGATAATGATAATGGCGGCGGCGGTGTTAATCATACAATTGATTTCACAGGTGAAAATAAATTCGCCGGATTAAACGATACACTGAAATACAATACAGATCCTACGATGAGTGAAGATGAAAGACGTGATAAGATGCTTTCCTATCTCAAAATGGGATTATTAAGATATATTCTTAGAACACCATTGGCAGACAAGGCAGAAGTAGAATATAATTTTAAATCTGACACCAGCGAAACTAAACAGGATGATTGGGACAGCTGGGTTTTCCAGATAGGAGCTCAGGCATACTTCAGCGGACAATCATCATACAGTGATATTAATGCATGGGGTAATATCTCTGCAAGCAGAACCACAGAGGGCATGAGAACCGGTTTCGATATAAGCAACAGCTTCAATCAGGATGTGTTCTATATAGACACTTCAAAAATTGTTAGTATTTCTAAAAGTCTTTCTGTTGGTGCCAACAATGTATTCTCGATTGATGATCATTGGTCTGCAGGTATTTGGGCTTATTATAGCAAATCATCATATAGCAACTTAGATTTGAATATCAGCTGCCAACCGGGCATTGAGTATAATATCTTTCCCTACAGCGACTATACTCGTCGTCAGCTCAGAATCAACTACAAAATCGGTCCATCGTACAAAAAGTATATTGATACAACGATTTATGACAAGATTAAAGAAACCCTGATTGGTCAGTCACTTACAGCATCTTTTGAGTATATACTGCCCTGGGGCTCATTTTCATGTTCTGTCTCTGGAGATAGTTACTTACACGATCTGAGTAAGAATCAGTTCTCAGTCAATGCCTATAATTCAGTTAAGATATTCAAAGGATTATCGATGAATTTTTCTATCTCCTATTCTTCTATCCACAATCAGCTGAATCTGCCAAAAGCCGGTGCCACACGCGACGAAGTACTCCTTCGCCGGAAGCAGCTGGAAACCCAATACAATTTTTGGGGATCTTTCGGAATATCTTACACATTCGGCTCTATATACGATAATGTGGTCAATCCGCGATTTGGGGGATAGGAAGAATATGAAATCAGAAAATAAAAATGTACTTATAGCATATATTCCTACTAGAAAGGATTTACAAATTGCCAAAACTAATAATTGGTATCGGATCCCAGTATCTACAAAGAGAGTTCCAAAAAGTGTTAAAAATAGAAGTTTAAAATTAATTGCTTTTTATCAGCCAAAAGTATTTGGAGACGATGCTTTCGCTGTCAGATATTTTGGTAAAGTTACGAGTATAAAGGTTTTTAAAAGAAAGGTCTTGTTTCGTTCTGAGCCCATTAATCCAAAATCTGAGAATTTATATTTTAAAATTAAATTTGAAAAATTGCATAGATTACCCAAGTCAATATATAGTCAAAGACATAGAAGAATATTATTCATACCAACAACATTAGAAAAATTCGAAAGAGCAAAAGAAATAAATGATCTCTTTGCTGATAGTCCGCTCGAAGAAACCTTTTGGGAAACCCTGAAGAAAAATAAAATTCCTGCGGAAAGGCAATATCTTGAAACTATAAAAAACAGAAATTTCTTTTTAGATTTTGCTGTTTTCTGTAAGAACAGAAAATTAGCTATAGAATGTGATGGCGACACATATCACACCAAAAAAGAAAGTGTACAGTCAGATAAGCGCAGAGACAATATCCTGGAAAGCCATGGCTGGAATATCCTTAGATATACGACAGAAGATATTACTTATCAACTTGATGAATCAATCCTACAGGTAAAAGAAACAATCAATAAATATGGTGGCTATGAAGATCCTGATGATGAAGATAAGTATAAATACCTCAATACACACAATGAAGAAGACACGCTCTTCGGCAATGACTTAGAAATTTAGCTTATTTTTTTCCCCCTTCGTTTATTATTTTTCAATCCACGTTAACATTTTGCCAATTACGTCATTTCTAATTATGAGGTTTATTCATTCAGGTAAATTATATGAAATATATTAAATTATCACTGCTCTCTCTGTTTCTTATTATTTCGGCATCGAATCTATTCGCACAGGGTCCAAGAGGCAACAGTTTTGGCTTTGGACTTATTCTTGGAGATCCAACCGGTGCAACAATCAAGTACTGGACAAATAACGAAAATGCATTCACTGCTTCAATCGGCTCTTCATACTTTGGAAACATCCGGTTAGGTGGTGATTATCTCTGGCACTTCGATGCCTTCAACTCACGAGTTGTAAAAATGTACGCAGGTCCGGGTATCGTCCTCGGTTTCGGACAAAGTCATGGTGGATTCTGGTGGGGCGACAAGCACGATAAGTTTTATTATTGGGATGACACCCATTCTGTCGGATTTGCCGGTAGAGTTGTATTCGGTATCAATATAATACCCAAAAGATCGCCAATCGAAATTTTCTTTGAACTGGGCCCACTGATTGGTATTTCACCGGCTTTTGGAGTAAATCTGGATGCTGCAGCCGGAATCAGATTCTACCCCTGATAACCAATATCTTTAGAATATAACATACGGTGAACATGAATTTTGAAGTCATGTTCACCTTTTTTTCTTTTATTCCATAGAATTTTCTATTAATTAGTTAAATTGCAATTAGAACACTATTTGATAAAAAATTGTTGCTTAGGAGTACCTGATGAAAAAGAATATACTTCTTTCGTTATTGTTTGTCATCTTTATATTTATTTTTCCCAATCTTTCATTTTCTCAGACAAACCCATCCGGCTTTATCCCAAATACAGGAAAATGGAATTCATCCGTTAAATTTCTTGCACAGATGAATGGATTAAATTTCTGGATTAATAAAGATGGTTTTACTATTGATAACTTCATTAAATCAAAGCCGGACAAATCTCAGGAAACCATCTTCTCTCCAAATAATTCTGAAAATATTCAGAAAGAAAAAAGAACTGGTCATGTAATTGGAATGTCTTTTTTGAAGACAAAAAATAGTTTTAAAACGATTATCCCGGAAAATCCAATCTCAAAAATCAATACATTCATTGGCAATGATAAAAGCAAATGGAAATTGACAAATTCCTACTCTAAGCTCAAAGTAAATAATCTGTACAAAGATATCGATGCAATTTTAACTATCGAAGATAATCAGCCACGCTATGACTTTATTGTGCACCCGGGGGCAAATCCGGAATCAATAAAATTTCGATTTAATGGACAGGATCATATCAATTTATCGGATGACGGAGATAAAATTGAATTGACTACAAGATTTGGAACTCTTTCTACAGGAAAGATTTATGCGTTTCAGGTGATTGATGGTAAAAACAGAAATATCCAGTGTCAGTTTGTTCGCGCATCTGGTTCCATCTCATTTAAACTTGGGAATTATGACAAAAATTTTGCATTAATTATTGATCCCAAAATTTACGCGACTTACCTTGGTGGATCTGCAGAAGACGAAATTACATCATCAGTAATTGACAAGGGCAACAATCTGATAGTAACCGGTTGGACAAATTCCCCTGATTTTCCTGCAACAACCGGAGCTTATGATACAAGTTATTACAGCGAGAAAGATGCTTTTATAACTAAAATACAGCTCACTGGGAATGAGAGAAAAATCATCTTCTCAACATTTATTGGTGGGACAGGTGATGATATTGCCAACACAATGGGTGTCGATCTCAATGGCAATATATACATTGCCGGCGAAACAAATTCAGCTAATTACCCTACACAATCTGGAGTCAGTTCACTGATAAATGGAAAAAAGGATGCATTTATAACAAAGCTTAGCGCAGATGGCAGCAAGATTTTCTATTCTACATACCTCGGTGGTGAGGGCGATGACTATATACTTGCAATGGGTGTCGGTGAATCAGGTGCTGTATATGTTACCGGTGGCACTTTTTCTCCAACTTTTCCTAGTTCTGTTGTTTATAATATTGATGGCAACAAGGGCAGGGAAGAAGCTTTCATTACTAAAATATCTCCATCGGGTTCTTCTGTTGTATATTCTGCAATTATGACTACTGCAGGGCTCGACAGAGGAACTGCAATTGCTGTCGATGAGTCACAGGCAACTGTTATAGCATGCGGCATAACCGACAATTCCAGATTCTATACTACACCAAACTCCGGATCAAACAGAGTTTGGGATAGGTATTACAATGGAGGTTGGGATGGATTTATTGCTAAAATTGGCACCAGCGGAGCTTTCTGTGAATTTTCAGGCTTTTTTGGTGGAGCAAAAGATGATTATATCAATACAGTGCTTCTGGATAAAGATGGCAGTTTTTATATTGCAGGACATACTAATTCCAATATAGCCGCTCCCAATCCTACATCGGAAGAAACGGCTTTTCCGTTGTCTGTTGGTGCAATCGAATCAAAATTTAAAGGTGTTTGGGACTGCTTCATTACTAAGTTTGACAAAACTTGCAATAGGCTGATTTTTTCAACTTACTATGGTGGAAATAATGATGATTCATTTTTGTCCTTAGCTCGGCATACAGGTCGAAATTCGATTTTCGTAACCGGTTACACAGGATCTTCAGATTTTCCGATAGTGAATGATCCCTCAAAACCAAAGCTAAGTGGAGGAAAGGATATTATTCTTTGTGAGTTCGACCCATTAGGCACAGCAGTTGCAATGTCCACAGTTGCCGGAGGATCTCTAGACGATGCAGGTAAAAGCATCACTATTGACAGCTACGGTGATATTTATATAACAGGCTATACTCTATCAAAGAACTTTCCTGCAAACAATCCAGCAATTCAGAATGTAATTGGTGGAACAAAGGACGGTTTCGTTTATAAATATACATTCAAGGAACTCCTATTATCTAATCCTTTAAAAGGTGAGGAGTACTGTGCTGGGTCAAAAATGAAAATGACCTGGTCTGCTGTTGATTTTTCGGAGACCTCACCGAAATTCAATATCGACTATTCTTCCGATGCAGGAGCTACCTGGCAATCAATTATTAAGGATGTTACAGGTTTAGAATATGAATGGAAAATCCCACAAAAAATTCAGTCAGGTAATGAATATCTAGTCAGAGTTTACCATCAATCCGGAATAATGAGTATTACCAATGGAACCTTCTCTATAGTTTCTGCTCCATCTATCGTAGAAATAGTCTCAGAACCTGATAATCTGAATATTTGCGAGGGTGATCCTGTTAAATTCAGTGTCAATGCCGCCGGTCATGACCTGAAATTTATCTGGAGGAAAAATGGTGTTAATATTACGAATGCAACAGATTCTTTGTTGATAATTCCTGCAGTTGCACTTTCTGACATTGGTAAATACGATGTACGCGTTTCCGGCAAGTGCTCACCCGATACAATTAGTGGCTCTTTTAATCTTGTCGTTATTCCTAAAACAGCAATACTATCTGCTACCGGTGACCAGACCGTAAAAGCCGGTAAGACAGCTCAGTTCAGTGTTTCAACATCAGGCGTAAATCTGACATACGAATGGCAGAGGAATAAGAGTCGAATTCAAAACGCGACTGATTCAATTTTCAAAATTGAGATTACAAGTAAGAATGACGAAGGATTATATAGGTGCATTGTTATTGGCACTTGCGGTTCGGATACCAGTCTTGAAGCAAGGCTAACAATTGACACTGTTAATTCTGTATCAATTTCTCCGGTCACCCAAAAAGATAATTTGAAAATCGAATTAATCAGATCAGAGAATAATACTGTTACTTTAAGTGCATCCGCAGATAATACCTGTAATGTTAATATGTTTCTTTCTGATAATTCTGGCAGGTTCATCAAGGAGATATTCGGAGGTTATATTGATAATTCACAGAAAGAAATTACATTTGATTGTGAAGGATTAGCTCAGGGAATTTATTGGATTGTTGCTGAATGTGGCGGGAATCAAGTAGTAAGGAATTGTACAATAATTAAGTAAAAAAAGGGGATTGCTAAAACCGGAATTCATTTGTAAAGAAAAATGGTTGTTTTTTTAAACATGCCTCCTATTTCTTGGATATCTTTGTAGGGACACGGCGTGCCGTGTCCTTGTCTTTGGCTGTCTTCCCTGCGCATGCAGGAATCTTTGTATTTGTGCCGTAGGCACAGCAGATCGGTAGAAAGATATAGTCCCAAAAAACATTTTTTGAATATCGAATATCGAAGTGAAATACAGTCTGGCTGTCGTTAGGAACAAAGTGTGGAATCTCTGTATTTGTATTCCCTCATCCCTCATCCCTATCCTCTATTCACTAAAATGCCGTCCCGTACGGGACGGAACAAAGCAAGCGATGAACTATTTTCTACCGACCTGTTCTCCCTGACGGGAGAGAAATACAAAAAACACCATGCAATTTATGCAAATAATGCATTTTTTATTACACCCTCCTCGCTCGCGGATAGGGCTGGGGTGGGGTCGCCTTTTCCATCTCCACGGGTTTCACCCGCGGTTATTCAGATTCAGCATCTTCGATGCAATTATATTATTTCTGATTCTTTTGTAACTTTTGGTGTTAAATTGTGTTTTATCATTATATTTGTATGTAAATATGTAATAGAAGATTAGAATGTCTCATTAACAGGATTCTTAATTAAACAGAAAAAATTCAAATGAAAAAAGCACATTTTATTAAGTTAGTCATATTAATATATTTTATATGTATTTGTTCTTCAAATGCACTAGACTTTAGGTATTGGAATTATACGAATTCTCCTTTACCTCGATTTGATATCCATAGTTTAGCAGTCGATTCTACAGGAAAAATTTGGTTATCAGCATGGAGTCAAGGTACATTCAAAACTGATACATATTTATGGCAAAATTATAAATTAATAGATAATAGCATTAATATAATTGGATCTCCTGGTATAATTGTCGATCAAAAAGACAATAAATGGTTAGGTTCATTTAAAGGGCTAGTGAGGTTTAATGGATCAGTTTGGGATAACTATAATGATACGAACTCATCAATTCCATTTCTCAATGTTGAACCAATATTTTTAGACAAAGAAAATAATTTATGGATGAAGTTTAGAACATATATTAATTTCAATGGATATATTAAATTTAATGGTTCTTCTGATTGGCAAGTATTCGATAAATCAAATTCCGGACTATTGGATAGTATTGTTTATACTATGGCTCAAGATTTTGATGGTTCATTTTGGTTCTCTACAAGAAAGGGTGTTGTAAAATTTGATGGTAAAAATTGGCAGACTATTTTCAAAGAGAATAAAAGTCCTTATGATTCTATTGTCTTATCTATTTGTTTTGCTCCTGATGGTTCCAAGTATTTTGGAACACCAATTGGATTATTAATATTGAAAGAAAGCAAATGGAAGCTTATAGATACATCTAATTCTAATATTTTAAAAAATTATGTACTTACAATTACTATAGACAAAAAAAACAATATATGGGTTGCTACAGAGGCTGGATTAGCAAAATATGACAGTTTAGGATTTCATTATATAAAACATTCATTCGATGACGGAAATATTAATAATGTATATGAAACTGTTGTGGATAAATATAATAATAAATGGTTTTTTGTAGTTCATGGTTATGTTAATCCGACTACAAGTCTTGTTGTTTACAACGAAGACGGCTTGCAAGGGATAAATGGAATCGAGGAGAATTTTATTGACAGGGATGAAACACAAATGATATTTCCCAATCCCGCCTCCGATTTCATAGAAATCTCCGTAGGGGCGAACGGTCCTTCACCCTTACAAAGCGATGTGAGGATATATGATGTGCTTGGGCAGACAGTGTCATTCGTTCGGGCGGGTTTAGAACCCGCCACTACAATAAGAATCGATGTTTCTGGTTTGGCTCCGGGCATGTATTTTGTGAGAATTGGGGATAGAGTTGGGAAGTTTGTGAAGCTGTAAAGTAGAAATTACAATCTGAAATGAGATTTCTCACTACGTTCGAAATGACAATACAGTTGATTCGCTTTCCTAGGCACCTTCGGTACCCGTATGCAAGGGAATGACACGACTGAACACTGTTTTCAAAGTATGGATAAGGTTCAAATGCACAATTTAGGTTAAATGTGATTCAATTAAATTAAGTGAACAATCATCCGCAT
The DNA here is from genome assembly GCA_964464375.1 of uncultured Hyphomicrobiales bacterium. Classification (GTDB taxonomy): domain Bacteria; phylum Bacteroidota; class Ignavibacteria; order Kapaibacteriales; family UBA2268; genus CAIOZA01. Next base: position 20,507 of record CAYXFU010000022.1, on the reverse strand, counting down.
TCAATTCTGCTTCAATTCCATAAGGTATCGTAAACTGAGTTGAAGAATGACCAAAGGTCAAGCCGTAGAATGATGGTTGTTTCAAATCTCCAAAGGCATTATCAATAACCTCTGCGAGGGAATAGTCCCATGATAGCGATGGTTTAAGCTTAGATGAACTTGAACAGTCACTGCAATTCCCAAAGACAATCGCTGCAGATTCCTGAAGTTTGCCTGCTGTTTTGAGATGAGTCAGCATTCTGTCAATCTTGTAAGGCTCTTCGTCAACATCTTCTATAAACAAGATTTTTCCTTTTGTGTCTATTTCGTACTTTGTTCCCATAAGTGAGCAAACTAATGTAAGGTTGCCACCGATCAAGCCCCCTTTAGCAATTCCGCTTTTAATTGTTCTGACCGGATATGCAGACCTGACAGGTGTTCTATTTTCGGGATTCTTAATAATACCCACAGGTTCAGCTGAGAATAATGTTCGTTTAAAATTATCAATTGTTAACTGCGGGAAATTAGCTAAAAGCATTGGACCATGAAATGTCACTAATCCTGTCATCTTGTGAATAGCAAGATGGAGAGAAGTTATGTCACTATACCCAACAAATATTTTTGGATTATTTTTAATTAGAGAATAATCAATTTTGTCTAGCAACTGTGCGGCACCATAGCCGCCACGAATACAGATGATTCCTGCTATTGAAGAATCGGTAAACATCTCGTGAATATCATCTGTTCTTTCGCTGATAGTTCTTGTCTTATAGCCGGATCCTTTGGCTACATTTTTAGCAAATTTAAATTTGAGACCAAGATAATCGGTCAATTCCTTCACTAAAATAAAATCATCAGGGCTCGATACTGCTGAACCGGGAGCAATAACTCCGATTGTATCACCCTGTTTAAGGGGATTAGCCTTTATCAGAGAATTCTTTGCCTGACTAATTCCTGCTAAAGCGATTGAATTTGAAAAAATTGGTAGTTGGGTAACGGCGACACCCAATGAAATTGATTTAATTACTTCTCTTCTATTCATAATAAAATAAAGAAATATGTGATAAACATTTTATTAAAATTATTCAAAATTTTGATATTAAGTTAATTTTTTTTAATATTCACAAAATAATAATGACGATTAAAGAAAATTTATGATCAGGCTATACGAGCTGGAACTGGAAAAAAGTTGTCCTTACGGTGTAAATCCTAAGGCTGACTTGAAGTTGCTTTTAGATGAATGCCGAAAAATTATAAAAGATTTTGATGAAGAACTGATTACCAGGGCTTTTTATTTCTGTGTGGATGAATTTGCCGAAATAAAAAGATCATCGGGCGATCCCTATTATACTCATCCTTTTAAAGTAGCTTTGAATTTGATGCAGGAAATGAATTATGCTGATAATTATTCAATTGTTGCCGCATTACTTCATGATGTTATCGAGGACAGACCATCTATAACCAGAGAAACAATTAAGACTTTCTTCAATGAAGAAATTGCTGATATTGTAGAAGGTGTTACTAAGATTAAAGGTGAATACACCAGAAAATTAGATAAAGCAGCTACTTACAGCAAACTCTTTGAATCTCTGATTAAGGATGTAAGAGTAATACTTATAAAGTTGGCAGACCGCTTAGATAACCTGCGTACTTTGCATCATTTGCCAGAGCGGAAACAAATAGTAATTGGACAGGAAACATTGAATTTCTATACTCCATTTGCACAACGCCTTGGATTAATCAAGATTAAACGTAAACTCGAAGATTTATCACTTTATTTTGCAGATCGCCGAAATTATGAATTGATAAAGAGTGCACTGGAAAGTAAACAGAAAGAATTCATTGCTATCATTTCAAATCTTGAGAATCAAATTGAGCTGACATTGGCAGAAAAGAACGTTGATCATGCGCTAGCATTAGAGCATAAGCATGTTTATGAGATTTACAAAATGATAGAAAATGGACGTTCAATTAATGAAATTGATAATTTCTATTCTGTTGTAATCAAACTTATGACCAATGATTATTCAGAATGTTATAAAGCCTATGGAATAATTGCAAATTTATTCGGTCCGGTCCGTTCGTTCGAAGATTATTTCTCTAAGCCAAAGATTAATTTTTACAGAGCCATTCATTCATCTCATTTTGGTCCTAACCGTAAGCTCGTGGAAGTAATTATTCGCACTGAAGAGATGGATCAGCTGGTTGAGCAGGGTATGATAGGACTTTTATCCATTAAAGAAGCGAATAAAAATTTAAACTTCAAAAAGAGCGATTTGAATGAATGGATCAGATGGATGCAGGAAGTTGTGAATGAAGGCGAAGAAGACGCTATTCAGAAAATTTGGGGCACAATCCGTATGAATTTGGATAGTGATTATATTACTGTGTTCACACCTGACCGAAGTGATTATACCCTTCCCCAAAGGTCAACCGCACTGGATCTTGCCTTCCGAATCTCTGATGATTTAGCATTTCATTGTATCTCTACCAAGGTCAATGGCGAAATTAAGAGTCTCAAATACGAACTTCAGAATAATGATATTGTTGAAATAATATCTTCTCCAAACAGTAATCCGGACGAAAGCTGGAAAGAATTCGTTGTAACATTCCAGGCTGTTGTTAAGCTTTATGATTATTTTAAAACGAATAGCAGGGTTATTGGAGAAAAGAAATTTATCAGAGAACATAAAGAAGTTAGATTCAGGATAATTGGAGACGACAGACCCGGTATGTTAAATGATATTACAATGGCGATAGGTCAAATAAATATTCAAAGAATCAATTTATTCAAAACAGCAGATGCGAGTTTTGAAGGTGTGTTTACGCTCAATATAATCGATGAGGACATGCAGAATGGACTTTTCTCAAGGCTATTAAGCACAAAAGGTTTAAAGGCTGTTGAAAAGATCGATGAAGAAGATTTCTAGAAAAAAACCCGGCATGACCGGGGTTTTCTTTATTCAGATTCAAAATTGATTTCAATCCCGTGTTTATCTCTCTTATGTCTGTAGTTAATGGCTCTGATATATTTCTCTAATTCAACAAATATAATGATAGAGAACGATACAGAAGCAACAATAAGCCAATTATTTAACGATAATGGGACAGTATCCATTAGTAAGTTCATAAAAGGAATCGTTACTGCCATGAGTTGAAGACCAATTGCGAGTATCATTATGCCCAAGAGAATGGGATTCTTTAACGGACTGACTTTATCATAACTATTGTTATTAGAAAATGGCAGATTGAAAAGTATGGATCTGTCGAGAGATCTTGAGTTCTGTACATTCCATATCTGGAAGAAAGCGAGAATACAGAAAGCCATCGTTCTAGCCTGTGCCAATGATTCTGGAGATGGATCAGAAAAATTATCCAGAAACATATAAAATACAGACAAAGTACCAAGCATCATTACAAAACCGGCATAAAGAATTCTCCAGATCATTCTTCTTGAAATTAATGGTTTGTTCTTCTTTCGTGGTGGGAAAGCCATTACATTGCCATGCTCCTTCTCGAAGGCTAACGGAAAAGTAGAAGTTCCATCGGTTACCAAATTAATCCACAAAAGCTGAGCAGGAAGAATTGGAAGAGGAAATCCAAAGGCAACAGACATTGCAATAGTTAAAAGCCCACCAAAACTAGTGGCTAAAATGTAAAGCAGAATATGCTGCAAATTATGCAGAATAATTCTGCCACGACGAACAGCATGAACTATAGTAGCGAAGTTGTCATCCATCAAAACCATGTGCGAAGCATCTCTGGCTACATCGGTTCCGGTTCCCATCGACACCCCGATATCAGCTTGCTTAAGTGCTGGTGCATCGTTAACACCATCACCTGTCATTGCAACTATGTTGTTATGCTTTTGCAACTGCTGGACTATTCTGAACTTGTGATGAGGCGCAACGCGAGCATAAACATCAATGTCCGGTACCTGCTGGAACAATTCGTCATCCGTCATGTCATCCAGGTGTTTACCGTCAATAGCTATTGGCACTTCTTTGTCAATACCAATACCAACAGCCATAGCAACTGCTTGAGCTGTCTTAATGTGATCGCCGGTTATCATAACAACTTTAATGCCTGCACTGCGGCATTCGGCAACGGCTTCAACTGCTTCAGGTCTTACAGAATCTTCAATCCCTGCAAAACCAAGAAATGTTAGATTGTTAATATTTTCAATAGATAAGGTTTTGTTTGTATTTTCTCTGGAATAAGCCATAGCAATGATTCTCAGACCATCTTTCGAAAGCGATGAGATTACTGAATTAAGCAGTTCCGGATCCAGTTCTCCGGTGGTACCGTCACAATTTAATATATTAGAACATCTGGCTAGTATTTTTTCAGGTGCGCCTTTTGCAAAAACATAAGAATCAACTGCAGATAGAGCTCTTACAGCCATGAATTGATTTTCTGATTCGAATGGAATATCAACTAGAATCTGAAAGCTTAAGTCATCAAGATTCAGTTTGTCTGAGAGAATCATCAGAGCCGCTTCTGTTGGATCTCCAGTTATTTTCCAGGCGTCTCCTTCAAGGCTTATTGAACTTTCGGTACAAGTATTTCCAAGGAGTGCTGTCAGTAATAGAGATTGGTTATCTTTATAAGAAACTGTTTTATTCTGATCTATCGAAAACACCGACCCAACTTTACTATAGCCAGAGCCATACACTTTGAACTCATTGCATCCTGTCCAGAGACTAGTAACTGTCATTTGGTTCTTAGTCAAAGTGCCGGTTTTATCAGTACAAATAACATTCGTACTTCCCAGAGTTTCAACAGCAGACAGCTTTTTAACAACTGCGTTGTGCTTTGCCATCTGGGATATGCCAATTGTTAAGGTAATGGTAATAGCAACAGGCAGACCTTCGGGTATAGCCGAAACAGCTAAGGCTACTGACGTCAGGAACATTGAAATCCATTCATTTCCCCTAAGAAAACCAACGATAAAGATAGCAATAACTATAGCTAAAATTCCATAAATAAGTCCATTGCCAAACTTTTTTATCTGATGTTGAAGTGGAGATTGAGATTCGATTGCTTCAGCTACCTTTTCAGAAATTTTACCAAATTCTGTCCCTTTGCCAACTTCGGTAACAACTGCAGTTCCTCTGCCTTTCTGTATAATTGTACCAGCATGGACAATGTTAATTCTGTCGCCAAGTGAGGCATCATTTGGGAGTTTAGTGTTATGCTTTTTGCCAATAGCAAATGATTCGCCTGTAAGCATGGATTCGTCAATTAAAAGCGAGTTAGTGTCAATCAGTCTTCCGTCAGCAGGAACTTTCATCCCACTTTCAAGGACGACCAGATCGCCACAAACAACTTCTGCTGAAGGAATCAAAAGCTGTTCCCCATTCCTAATAATGCGTGCAATAGGTGCCGCCATTTTACTCAATGTTTTTAATGCATCAGCCGCACGTCTTTCCTGAAAAAACCCAATCAAAGTATTTAGAATAACAACGGATACTATTACTATAGTATCCTTAAAATCCGAATAAATAGCATTAAATATAGCCGCTATAATGAGCATATAAATAATTGGATCATTAAACTGCTCAAGAAGTAGTATGAAATCAGATTTGTTCTTTTTAGCAGTTAGTATATTTTCGCCAAATTTCTCCCGCAAATCAATCACTTGCTCATCTTTTAAGCCAGCTTCAGAATCAGTATTAAAATGTTCTAAAACTTCAGAAATATCTTTTGAGTGCCATTCCATTATTTACTATCGAGATTCTTAATTTTTAAATCAATTACAAATATACAAAATAATATTATAATGACGATTATCCAAATTGGTTACCGAAAATAAAAAAAACCTCGTCAAGCATAATACTTTCGGAGGCTTTGCAAGTAGATTAGAAATTTATTAAATACATTCAAATTTAAATAAAATAATAATATTTTCCAACATTATTTATTTTACATTTTTCCGTTACGCTTTATCAAATCGTTTGCGATAACAAGTTTCTGGATTTCATTTGTTCCTTCAAAAATCCTGTTAATTCTGGAATCACGATAGACTCTTTCTATAGACAGTTCACGTGAGTACCCCATACCGCCATGAACCTGTATAGCTAAGTCTGCAATCTTATCAAGTGCTTCTGAGCATCTCAGCTTCACGATTGCTGCCTGGCGCGATGTTACCACCCCATGGTCATAGTCGTTAGCTGTTCTGTAGAGCATTGATTCACAAGAATAGATTTCAGATGCCATATCTGCAAGCATAAACTGAACTGCCTGGAAGTTGGCGATTGGTTGATCAAATTGCTTTCTGGTCTTAGCATAAACTGTTGATAGTTCAAGAAGTTCTTTCATTGGACCTAGAGCCGCCGCACCAAGACCAATTCTACCAGCATCAAGCGTTTTCATAGCATAAATAAAGGCTTTCCCTTCTCTTCCAATCAGATAGTCCTGAGGAATTCTGGCATTATCAAAAGTGACAGATGCAGTTTTACTTCCTCGAATACCCATTTTCTTTTCAGGAGCACCGACTGAGATACCGGGTGTTTCAGCAGGGACATAGAACAATGAAATTCCTAGTTTTGTTCTGGCAAAAACAGCGAATACGTTTGCAAACGGCGCATTTGTTATCCACATTTTCTCACCATTCATTACCCATTCATTGCCATCGAGTTCTGCTCTTGTTCTCAAATTGAAAGCATCAGAACCGGCTTGAGGCTCGGTCAAAGCGTATGCTGCAATTTTTTCTCCGCTGGTGAGAGCAGGTAAAAACCGTTGGCGTTGTTCTTCCGTTGAGCCAATATATATGGAGTTGGTACCAATTGACTGATGAGCTCCTATGAATGTAGCAGTAGATAGGCAGGCACGGGCAATTTCTTCCTGCATAATGCAGTACCCAACTTCACCAAAACCACTACCTCCATATTCAATAGGGAACGATGCTCCCAACAAACCTAATTCACGAATTTTATCGATGATATAATCAGGAATCGATTCTTCTTCATCAATTTTTTGAGCAATTGGTTTAAGTTCATTATTGGCAAAGTCGCGAACCATCTCTCGCAACATGTTTTGTTCTTCAGTAAAACTAAAATCAATCATTAATAAACCCCCGTTAGTAATTAATAGTAAAATAATTCAATTGCTATTAGGAAAAAAAATTAATTCTGTTCGATGAAATTCAGAATACTTTCACCACCATCAACTACGAGAGTTTGTCCTGTGATCCAATAAAACTTTTCATCGACCAGCATAGATATTGCCTGAGCAACATCTTCAGGGAGAGTATTCCTCCTGAATGGGTTGTGGTGTTTTGCATTCAAAAGCATCTCAGTGAAACCTGGAATTTTTTGTGCAGCCGGTGTATCTGTTAATCCTGCCAGAATTGCATTGGCTGTAACCTGATATGGAGCAAGCTCAATCGCAATTTGACGGATATATGATTCAAGCGCGGCTTTAGCTCCGGAAACAGCACCATAATGAAGCATGGCTCTTCGCGAGCCAATTGAAGTGAGTGCAAAAATTCTGGAATTTTTTGCTAATAGATTTGCTTTGAAGACATCCTGAGTCCAATATAATAAGCTGTTAGCCATTACATCCATAGTCATTTCAATCTGTTTCTTGTTCACCATTTTTTCATGATCGTCATCAAAGAAAGCTTTGATTGCACCAAAAGCCAGAGAATGAATCAGTACACGCAACTGTGGGTTGATTTCATTTGCAAAATTATCTTTAATTTGTTGGATAACCTCTGCTCTAACTGCATCATCTGCGGCATTTGCATTAATAAATGTACACTTTACATTTAGAAGTCTTATTGCCTCAGCTAATTCTTCAGCCTTCTTCCTGTTAGAGCCTGTATCCAGATGAAGTCCGATAATATTATAACCCTTCTTGGCTAATTCCAGTGCGGTAGCTTTGCCAAAACCACTGGATACACCGAGAATAAGTGCATACACATTCTTTTCTTCCATTATATGTCCTGAATCTTTTAACATTTTTAATATATTCGATTTAGATTGAGAATAATTAAGTTTACAAAAATAGAGTAAGTTTTAAAATTTTCAAAGTATTGATTAATAAAAGTTAATTTTTTAATGAATTGGTATCATAATATTTTATTAAATTTGATATAATTCAATTTAATTTAAATGAGAAAGAGATTCAATGGAACAAACTAAATTTTATATTGCCCCTGAACCGGCTAATCAGGACAGCCTCAGCGATCAGTTTATAAACTTCGTAGAAATTGTAAAAATACTCAGAAAAGAATGTCCATGGGATAAGAAGCAGACTAATAAATCGATAGCATATTTATTGATTGAAGAAGCCTATGAAATGATAGATTCAATCGACCGTGGTGACGACAAAGAATTCTCTAAGGAATTGGGGGATATTCTTCTTCATGTGATCATGCATGGAATAATGGCAGAGGAAAGAAATGCATTCAATCTTATTGATGTATTGAAGAAAATTCAGCATAAAATGGTAACTCGTCATCCTCATGTGTTCGGAGATACAGAGGTCAGTGGTGAATCCGATGTTTTGAAAAATTGGGAAACAATTAAAATGCAAGAAGGTCAGGATTCAATATTACAAGGAGTTCCGGTCAGTCTTCCTGCCTTGCTAAGAGCCCAAAGATCTCAGCATAAAGCATCCGGTGTGGGTTTCGATTGGGAACATAAGGATGGTGCGTGGGATAAGCTATTTGAAGAACTTCAGGAGCTAAAAACTGAAGTGGACAAAGGTGACAAAGTCAAAATGGAAGAAGAATTCGGAGATTTACTTTTTGCACTTGTCAATACGGCACGATTCGAAGGTATCTATGCTGAAGAAGCTCTACAGAAAGCAAATAACAAATTTACAAAAAGATTTCAGTTTATTGAAAATAAAAGCAAATTGATTGGGAAACCACTAAAAGATATGACATTGGATGAAATGGATTCAATTTGGGATGAAGCAAAAAGTGAAGGATTATAGTCAATATATAAAAATGTGAAAAATATTTTAGAATAAATATTAATTCTTTTCATCGAAGTATGCTCAATTTTAAGCCATTATTTCTATTGGATTTAGATGATGTTGTTAGTTTAAATTAGCTTCTATTCAAACAAAATAAAATCCTTTTCTCCAAAAAAATAATAAAAAATTCATTTGCAGATAGATAATTTTTTACTAAGTTTATATCAACATCAAATGGGAATGTTAAATATTAGCAAATTTATTCATATATTTTTAACAAACCGATAGGCAAAAAAATATGAATGTTATATATGTTGGTGATTCTTTCGCATTGCAATTGTATATTTTCTCAAATTAAAGTAAAAAGTATTTTTCTAAATTTAGTTTTTTTCGATTATCCAAAAATATTGGGAGTTTGAAACTGGACTATTTTTTTATATAAATAGATCTTTCTTGTTTTACCTTAATTAACTTTATTCATAATTAATAAGGGATTGCTTATGGGAATTATGTACGCGCCCTCCCAAAAACAATTACACCTTTCCAGAAGATTCTCTAGTAGATTCTTCGTCCTTTTGCCAATGCTCATTTTGTTTTTTGCATTGGTTATGAATGTTGATTCTTTTGCCCAAGGGACAAAAGCAACACTCAAAGGTGTAGTTAAAGACAAAGAATCCAACAAACCAATGGTTGGAGCAAGTGTAACAGTTCATGCTCAAAGAATAGGAGCAGTGACAAATGACAAAGGCGAGTTCAAATTTGACGTTTCCGGCGGAAATATCACACTTGAAGTCAGTTTCATCGGTTATCAGCAACTTACCAAATCAATTTATGTTAAGTCTGGTCAGACTTACGACTACCCACTTTTTATTACGCAACGTGGTGTAACAACTAATGAAGTCGTAGTTACCGGATTATCCGGGGAAGTTGATCGTAGCAGATTGGGTAATACTATTACTCAGATTGCTGCTTCCGAAGTCAATAACGTCGTTTCTCCATCTGCTATTGATGCTCTTAGTGGCAGAGTGGCAGGCGTTCAGGTTACTAAGAGTTCCGGAACTCCGGGTGCTGGAACATACATCACAATGCGTGGCCGCAGAACTATCTCAGGTTCATCCGAACCACTCTATGTAGTCGATGGAGTTCTCATTGACAATTCATCACTCTATGATCCAAGCGGAACCAAGCAGTTCTCGAATCGTGCAATGGATATTAATCCATCTGATATCGAATCAATTGAAATTCTCAAAGGTGCATCTGCTGCCGCTCTTTATGGTACTCAGGCAGGTAATGGTGTTGTTCTAATTACAACAAAAAGAGGTCACTTGTCATCTCTTGAAAAACCTGCTACAATTTTTTTCTCATCTAGTTTAGATGTTGGAACTAAATATGGGTCAGTTCCTTTGCAGACAGAATTCGGACAAACAAAACCATATACAGCAGGTAAACCAGGATCATCAACATCTTGGGGTGCCGCACTTCCTGCCGGAACACCAACTTTTAAGCAGGATGAAGTCCCATTCCGTACCCATATAGGAACTGAGAATACACTCTCAATGTCCGGTGGTATCCCAATGTTTGATTATTTCATTTCAGGAAAATATAATCAGATCAATGGATATGTTATTGGTTCTGATTATACAAGTACAAATTTGAGAGTTAATCTTGGTGCATCTATTTTGCCCGGATTAACATTACAGTCAAACAGTAATTTTATCAGTATAGATAACAATCTGCCCCAGGATGGATCAAATACATCAGGTATTTTGCTCGGTTCACTCCGTACACCACCTGAATTTGACAATTCTTTATATTTAGAGCCGGATGGCTCTCAAAGAAGATTTGCAAGTTATGACAATCCTCTTTGGACACAAAATAATAATACTTATAATTCTAAAATTGGAAGATTTATAACATCTACAGAAGCCAAATACAAGCCTATGGATTGGGTTACTTTGACTGGTAGAATTGGTTATGACCGTTATGAATATGCCAATCAGGAACGCCTGCAGGTCGGTTCTGCAGCATCACCAAGCCGTGGCGGATATATCGAATATTCCAGAGTAACCAATCAGGCAACAAATCTTGACCTTACAGCAACATTATCCCAGAAATTTATGGATGATGAGCTTTATGCTAATTTAGTTGTTGGTGTGCAAGATGTTTTCACTGACAGAACATCAATTGGTGGCAGCTCTGAGCCAACATTATCATTCTATGATCAAATTGGTGCCGGTTCTAATAAAGATGCTTCATCAAGTCTTTATCAATCAGAACTTGTTGGATATTTTACCCAGTTAACCTTAACTTATCTCGACAGATTCTCACTGACAGCAGCTATCAGACGTGATGGAAGTACTACTTTTGGTGAATCACAGAAATTTCATTACTATCCAAAACTTGGTTTATCCTACACTATTTCCGAAGAAGAATTCTGGAAACCAATGAAGGAAACAATGAATAATTTCCGTATTCGTGGAGCTTATGGTATAGCCGGTTCACCTAGTTTACCCGGAGCTTATGCAACAAACTTCCTTTATGGAACATCGGGATTCTTTGATCCTTGGGACAGATCTTCCCACGCATCACGTAAAGGTTTCATTGGGTTACGTCCCGGTGGCGGAGCTACTGATGAATACATAGTTGCCGGTACTAAGGACATTCTACCTGAAAAAACAACTGAAATTGAAGCTGGCTTCGATATCGGGTTTTTTGAAAACGCATTACAACTTGAATTAACTTATTTCGACCAAACTGTTTCAGATATGATTATCGGTGTCGATGTGCCATCATCAACAGGTTATGAAAGACAGTTGAAAAATGCAGCTGAAATGTGGAATCGTGGAATTGAAGTTACATTGAAGGCAAATTTATTTAACTCAGAAAATATATCCTGGAACGCATCAGTTAACTATACTAAATATACAAATGAAGTTACAAAGCTTCAGGTAAAACCTGATGGTTTCCCTGCGACAGGCGATGAGTTCTACAGTCTGAATGGTGGATTCACCGGTATTACTAACGTTGCAATGGTTGGTAAACCTCTTGGTATATTCCGTGGTTATGGATGGTTGAGAGATGCTAATGGCAATATCAGATACTCGTCATGGGATGCAGATAAAAAAGAAGTCGTCGGCGATGATTATGGAAACAATCTCGTTGGTACTCCTATGCAGGCACCGGATATGTTAGAAATCGGTAATTCTAATCCAAGTTTCTCATTTGGATGGAGAAATGATTTTACTTTATTTAACGATCTTACAATTGGATTTTTGATTGAAGGTGTTTTCGGATTTGATATCTGGAACGGTACCAATGGTGCTCTTTATAACTTTGGTAAATCGGGTGACACTAAAGACAGGAATGATCCATGGTTCAATTTCGAAGGAAAAGCAGTTATGGATTACTCAGATCCAGATGCTCCAGTACAGACAATCAGACAGAATTATTATCAATATTATGCTAATGGTTTCTATATTAATGAACCACATGTACAGCAAGGTAATTTTGTTAAAATCCGTGAATTGTCAGTTGAATACAGATTCTCAGGTCTGAAACAGACTTTAGGCTTTGGTTTAGCAATTCAGGCATCGGTAAGAAACCTCTATACATTCACAAATTATACTGGTTACGACCCGGAAGTAAACACATTCTCTTTGGCAGAAGGACGTGGATTTGACTACTTTACTCTGCCACAGCTTCGTACTTTTAGATTAGGTATATCTCTAACTTATTAATTGGGGCAATTTATGAAGGAAAATAAATTAATAAAACTATTAGTTGCCATTCCGGTTTTTGTCCTGTTGGGTGTGATGTTTACTTCTTGCATAGATGATAGCTTGAACAATTCACCGAATGCTGTGAATGAAGCAAAAGTAAAAACACCTGATGGCATCAAAGGCTTGGTAATAGCAATGCAAGGTGCATTAAGCGACTGGTATTCCGGAGACCGTTCCAGAATAAACAGTATCTGGACATGGACAATGTGTGCCCCTGAGGGACTTGGAAGACCTCAACCGGTACAGTGGAATACTTACGTTATGACTTCCGACGGTCCAACTGACGATCAATGGAAATTAGCATACAGAGGCATTAAAATATGCAATGATATTATTTCTTATGCTCCTGAGGTTTTTGTAGCAGATACAAAAACAGCTAACACAATGGTTGGTATGGCAAAGGTGTTCAAAGCCATGGCATTCGGAGAATTAGCTGCATGCTACGGATCAATACCCGTAGTTGTTGAAGGGTTGAATCCTGCAAAGTTTGTAGCTCAGAAGGATGCTTATGCCACTGTTCAGACACTTCTTGATGAAGCTATCACAGCTTTTCAGGCAGGTGGGGTAACCCTTGACCGTGATCTGAATTTTAAGGGCGATGCCGCTAAATGGCAGTCTGTAGCTCATACGCTGAAAGCTAGATTCTTTCTGCACATGAAGGATTATGCAAATGCTAAAACGCAAGCCGGATTAGGTATTTCTGATAAAGCAGTAGCCATGATTGGACAGCACAGCGAAACTGTTGGTGAATACTCACCTTGGGGGCATTGGTGCAATACTGAAGTTGGTCAGCCAATCCGTGCAGAAAAATCATTCATTGATGCTTTGAAGTCAGAAGCAGGCGATACCAGATTAGCCGAATATTTTATTCCATCACCGGATGCTGGCGGAACATTTTATGGCTTTCCTCAGCATACTGTTTCTACAGATACCAATGAGCAAAAGGCATCCATGTCTGTTACTATGAAAAAGTACAGCGGTTACGCTGATGGTTTGAATATGGTTTCTTATCAGGAAAATCTTCTAATCGGAGCAGAAGCAAAAGCAAGAACAGGTGACGTTGCCGGTGCTGTAACTGATGTAAATATAATTAGAAAAGCCGCCGGCTTAACTGATTTTTCAAGTGCTGACGCGGCTAAGACAATTACTGAAATTTTGAAGCAAAAGACATTGCAATTGTTTCTCGAAGGTCAGGCTTATCATGACATGAGAAGAACCGGAACAATGCCGGAATTAGTAAAGGGAAAGAATGTTCGATGGATGTATCCTCAAAGCGAAAAGAATTCAAATCCTTGGGTTCCAGCTGATGATGATGCATTAGTAAAAGACTTACTTCCTTAATCAGATAGCTTAAGATTGTAATTAAAATACCCGCTCTTAAAAAGGGCGGGTTTTTTATTTACACTAATATACGACCATAATGGTCGCAATTAAGGAAATTGAAAATCAAATAATTCATTCTCTTTCTTTATAATAAACAGTTGGATAATTGTTCTAAAAAGACTAAATTTAAAATCTTGAAATAAGCAAAAATTGAAATTAATCTAAGGATAAAAAATGCCAATAGAATATCTGCCATTAGTTTTCATGTTAATTTTCGGGTTCGGAATTGCTACCCTTTTTATGTATCTTTCCGAAATAGTAGGTGCGAAGCGTTCCACTAAAGAGAAGCAAACAACCTATGAAAGTGGCATGGTTCCTTTCAAAACAGCCAGAGACAGATTCTCGGTTAAGTTTTATTTGGTTGCAATGTTGTTTCTTATATTCGATATCGAAATAGTTTTCATGTATCCATGGGCTGTTCAGTTCAAGCAACTGGGATCGACCGGATTCATAGCCATGATGCTCTTTATTGTGCTTTTATTATCTGGTTATATTTATGTTATTAAAAAGGGAGCTATAAAATGGGATTAGATACTTTAGTTCAAAAGGAAGGCTTCCTGACTACGTCTGTTGATGCCGTTCTCAAGTGGGCTCAGAAAAATTCTATGTGGCCCATGCCTCTTGGAATATCATGTTGTGCAATCGAAATGATGGCATTTGCTTCTGCCAGATTCGATGTGTCTCGTTTTGGCTCAGAAGTGTTCCGCATGTCACCCAGACAAAGTGATTTATTGCTTGTCGCAGGAACAGTAACATATAAGATGTCCTGGGTAGTCCGAAAAATATATGACCAGATGCCCGATCCCAAATGGGTTGTTGCAATGGGGGTTTGTGCATCTACCGGCGGTATGTTCAGAAGTTATAATGTAGTACAGGGAATAGAGAAATTTTTACCCGTTGATGCTTATATTTCCGGTTGTCCGCCACGCCCGGAAGCCGTTATCAAAGCCTTGATGACAATTCAGGAAAAAGTACAGAAAGTGCATAAGCCTTCACTCTTTAATCTGGGAAAAGATGTTTCATATATTCCTAAGGGAATTCCGTTTGATTCTAAATTAACCGGTGTAAAACCTTAAATTAATTTATAGTATATTTATGGGGATATCCGTAAATTTGGGTATCCTTTTTTTTTGAGATTCAATTATGATGAATTATAAAGATTGGCTTTCTGCGCCTAGAACAGTTTGTGGTGTAATGACAGGGACATCGCTCGATGGAATTGATGTAGCTGTTGCTAGGTTTTCTGATACGGATGGAAAACATAGCTATGAATTAATCGATTATCATACTTTTGATTTTCCGGCAGAACTAAAATCTCTAGCAATGAGGATTATTCATGAACAGATCCATATCTCAGAGTTTTCAGAATTCAGCTATTTACTAGCAAGAGCCTACACAGATTCTGTTAAACAATTAGTTTCTAAATCTAAAAGTGATTTAAAAATTGATGCACTTGGAGTACACGGGCAAACACTCTGGCACAGAGGAGAACCCACTCGAGGAGCTATCTATGCACATCCTGCGTCACTACAGGCTATTTCATTTTCTGCAATGGCTAAATGGTTGCAGATTCCTGTCGTCGGTAATTTCCGTGAAGCCGACACTGCATTAGGCGGTCATGGGGCACCATTAGTTCCTATTTTTGATTACGAATTCTTCAGAAGCAAAGATGAGAATATAATTTGTCTTAACATTGGTGGAATTAGCAATATTACTATTTTACCAAAAAATTGCTCATTAATTGATCTTCAGGCTTTTGACACTGGTCCAGGTAACGTTTTGATAGATAATGCAATGAATATCCTGTTTGATCTCACCTACGACAAAAGTGGTGCAGTCGCTCAAACCGGAACAGTGTCCAATGAATTAACAAATGAATTGAAGAGAAATAGATTTATCACTCAAAAGCCGCCTAAATCCACAGGCAGAGAGATGTTTACATTAGACTATACAAAAGATTTGATAAACAAGTACTCTTATATGATTCAAAGAGAAGATTTTATAACTACTTTTGCTAATTTTACTGCAGTATCAATTGCTGAAAACATTAAACTATTCTCTATTCCTGTGGAACGGATTATTTGTTCCGGTGGTGGAGCAAATAACGAATATTTAATGAAAAGTTTGAAAGAAATGCTACCGGGTTGTGAATTAGTGAAATCAGATGTCTATAACCTGCCCGGTGACTCAAAGGAAGCTGTTTGCTTCGCTTACCTGGCATACAGGGCACTCGGCGGATTACCCGGAAACATTCCATCGGTAACAGGCGCAGAAAAAGAGACAATCCTGGGTGTTGTTGCCTATTAGAATCGTTTATTCGCTCAACTTTTCAAATTATTTTTCCACATTGGGTTAAACAAGTGCATTTTTTGATTAGTATTTATTATTTTTGCTTAGTTAAGTCAAACAAAAATTCCGTTGTATATGATGCAGAAAAAATCATTTAGAGAGAAGTTCTTTTTAACCTTTTTAGTCTCAGGTCTTATCATGTGGATTGGTGGATCAATTGTTAGAACCGGAATCGCATTCGATATGTATATTCCATTTTCTAATATGGTGCTGAAAACATCATACAATGACACTATCAGACTCTATGCTATACAATTATTTTCAAATTCTGCTTTATACACAGGACTTGGCTTTACTTTATTCTTTATTGGATATATTTCTCTTGGATTGCTGTTGTCAGATAGATTCAAAAAACATGGCTGGATTTTTATGGCATTAATGATGTTTATTCTTGCCACACCCTATGGGCTTTTTGAGCTTTATCTGGACATAAAATTATATTTCTTATTGCAATTTCCCGGCATTAATTTCAGTGATCCGGGTATAAAGGATTTCTTTTTGATTCGTTATACTACACTTTCAATTTGGGGAGCCATATCATATTTGATGGCTGTTACAGGTGTTCTAATATGTATTTGGCGACCATTGGATAAGATGAAATTAGCTTTGGATGAACTCGCTGACCGGACTGATAAAGTATCCGGCATTACTGAATAATTTGAGTTTGGGGGCAATTATATGAAAATACGTGAAATGTACGCTGAACTTCTTGAAGTAACCAGAACTATTGGTATTCCTGTCCGAAAGGATAAAGGAAATTTCAAGAGCGGACATTGCTTTGTCAATGATAAAGAGATTTTTATTCTGAATAAATCTACTCCGGTCGAAACTCTGGCTTCCATTATTGCTCAGGGATTAGCTAATCATGCAGAGAATATCCATCTGAAGCCGGTTGTAAGGGATTTCATTGAGAAAGAGATCCGCACTTTGAGTATTAAAAATAATTTTAATCTTGAAGTTAAGTATTAGTTATTGATTATCCTTTATATGCAACTGTGTGAACATTACGATTATGTCATTTTGAGGGAGCAAAGCGACCGTGAAAATCCAGGCTGTTTTTGCAAGTAAATACAAATACATGGATTCCTCACTTCGTTCGGAATGACTTTTAATTAGACTTTTCAAATAGTCTTGTATCTGGAAATCTAAATTAGAAATAAAAGTAAAAACAAATTTTATTGGAAAGTATTATGGAAGTAAACCTAAAATTAGACAAAAACATGCGTATCATAGGGACTAATGCTCTTGGGCATGAAACCTACTTCGATACTCATACCGAATCCGGTGGCGATGATTCAGCACCTACTCCAATGGAGATAGCTCTGGAAGCTATGGGTGCCTGCGGTTATCTCGATGTCATTTCGATTATCCGTAAAAAAAGAAAAACGGTAGTCGATCTTAAAATTAATCTTAAAGCTGAACGTGCAAACGAACATCCAAAAGTTATTACTGATGTAAAAATGATAATCGAACTAATTAGCCCTGATGCAGAATTAGCTGAACTGGAAAGAGCGGTCCAATTGTCACAGGAAACGTACTGCGGTGTTTCGAATATGTTCAAAAGATCAGGATGTAATGTCACTTATGAGTGTGTATTGACAAGACCGTAAGCTGTATTTGTATAGTAATTCCGAACGCAGTGAGGAATCTGGATGAATATCGAATATCGAACATCGAATATCGAATAATGAAGTGAAATACAGTAAAAGAGAGTCATTAGGAACGAAGTGAAGTGCTTGAAGCCTTACGAAGTGAATCCAGTGTATTTGCATTAACTGAACACTAATCACAAATCACTATTCACTAAAGCGCTGTCATTCCGAACGCAGTGAGGAATCCATGTATTTGTTTTTCCCGGCAAAACTGCCTGGATGCGCTTCGCAGTCCTTCGGAACTCAAGGTCGCTTCGCTCCCTCAGAATGACAAACTTTGAACTTTTTGATAAAATGAATAAAAATATTTAAGTGAAAAATTATGCAGATTAAATTATACAATTCTCTGACAAAAACTACAGAATCATTTCAACCTGTTGAATCCAATGTAGTAAAAATGTATTCATGCGGTCCTACAGTATATAATTATGCTCATATCGGTAACATGCGCGCCTTTCTTTTTGCAGATATTCTGCAGAGAGTCTTGCGTGTCGTGGGTGAATATCCTGTCAGATGGGTGATGAACATTACAAATATTGACGATAAAACTATCCGCGATAGTGCACTTAATGCTACCACTTGGACATCAGAAATGGGCACCCAGTCTGATGATCCGATAGATAATCTGCTTAAATTCACGGATTTTTATACTCAATCTTTCATAGAAGATATTAATATTCTCGGAATAAAAGCAGAAGATTTCGAAGCTATGCCCAGGGCTACTGACTATATCGAGCAGATGAAAGGATTGATCACCGATCTGTTCAACAAAGGTCTGGCTTATGTTTCCGAAGGTTCTGTTTATTTCAACGTAAATAAATGGAGACAGGTAGATACTTACGGCAAATTATTCAAAATTGATTTTGAGAATTTCAAACCCGGAACCCGTGTCGATACTGATCAATACGAACGCGAGCAAGCCAGCGATTTTGCTTTATGGAAATTGAAGAAACCCGGTGAGCCATTCTGGAGCTTTGATCTCGATAGTCAAAACTGTGATGGACGCCCCGGATGGCATATCGAATGTTCCGTTATGGAAAAAGAAATATTAGGTCTTCCCTTTGACATTCACACAGGCGGTGTAGATCTCAAATTTCCTCATCACGAGGATGAAATCGCCCAGAGCAAAGCCGGTTATGGCATTGAGCCCACAGCTTTCTGGTGCCACAATGAATTTCTCGAAGTCGAAGGTGAGAAAATGAGTAAATCTCTCGGTAACTTCTTCACCGTAAGGGATCTGATGAACAAAGGATTGAACTCTTTGGATGTAAGATATCTCATGCTTTCATCTCATTATCAATCAGTTCTGAACTTTACATTCGATGGCATTACAGCCTCAGGAAAGGCACGTCAGCGCGTTCAGGATTTTATTTATGATCTATTCGATAATAATGCCGGAAGTCAATCAGCAGACGCTTTAAGCCTAAAAAGCAGGGTTTACGAGCATCTTGCTAATGATCTTCATACGCCGCAGGCTTTAGCAGAAGTTTTCTCTTTTATCAACAACAATCCTGCAAAAACATTAAATTCTACAACCAGATCAGAACTGATTGAGTTCTTCAAGGATCTGAATCGTGTGTTCAGCGTTTGGGAGATCAATCCCAGAGCAGAAGTAGAAATACTTATCCCTCAGAACATCAAAGATATGGCTGAAGAAAGACTCAAAGCCAAGCAAGATAAAAACTGGGCAAAATCCGACGAATTGCGTGACAAACTCAAAGCCGAAGGCTGGCTTGTAAAGGACAACAAAGAAGGTTACACACTAGAGAAAATATAAATATAGATATAAAATGCATTCATTCCTGCGATCACAAAGTAAAACCGAAACTAGTAAATTTCATGTAGGGGCGGGTTCTAAACCCGCCCTTCACATTTTCATCCTGTAAGGACACGGCGTGCCGTGTACTAGTATTTCCCTCATCCTTCATCACCAAACACTACTCATTAAAATCCTGTCATTCCTGCGAATGCAGGAATCTCTGTATTCCCGCATCTATAGCGTATTGTCATTATGAACGAAGTGCAGAATCATCCTATTTGGTATTAGAGTCCTTCTCCAAGAATGTTCAGGTCGGAGTGAAGTTTATGGCTCTTCAATACCTACAATTTCAAGATCTTTACAACTTTATAAACTTTTGTACAGATTCCCCAATCCTCACAAAATACATCCCTGGAGCAAAGCCGGAGACATCGAATCTAACTCTAACAAAACCCAGAGAAACCCCCAAACCCCCTTTGAAAAAGGAGGCAAATACAGGAGGTGCAATTGTTTGTTTTGTCTCCCCCTTGCTCCAAGGGGGATTAAGGGGGTTTCTACTTTACATCTTCACAAACTTCCCAATTCTATCCCCAATCCTCACAAAATACATCCCCGGAGCCAAGCCGGAGACATCGATTCTAACTTTTTCCCCTCCTTTCCAAGGAGGGGTGTCACGAA
>CAYXFU010000021.1:24147-58274 GCA_964464375.1 uncultured Hyphomicrobiales bacterium | reverse complement strand
TTACCACGATCCTTATAAATTGAATAGGGGGTTCAGTTTTCTGAACCCCCTATTTATCTATACAATTTTATTTCTTATTCACAAAGATATCAGTCTTCTTTTCCTGTGTATCTCTCACCATGAATGATCCAGTCTGGAGCAGGCTTCCCAAGTACATAGTGATCAAAATATTCTTTTATCCTGATTGCATAATCGAGCTTATTCGGATATTTTTCGGGCCAATGAGGCTCATTGTGATATTGCAGGAATATACAATTCTTGTCGAGTCTTCTCATTGCCATATAGATTTCCTGTCCCTGATTCCATGGAACTGCCCAATCTTTGTCACCAAACATAATCATAAGTGGGGTTTTAGTGCCCTTAGCCTGAAACACTGGTGAATTTCTTATATAAGAATCAAGCGAATCCCAAAGATTACCGCCGATTCTGCTTTGCTGCATTTCGTACTGGAACTGCCTTGCCATACCGCTTTCCAGGCGTATTCCACTGTATGCACTTGTCATGTTGCCAACAGGAGCACCGGCAACTGCTGCCGCAAACATATTGGTCTGTGTAACCATAAATGCTGTCTGATAGCCACTCCAGCTGTGACCTGTAATCCCAAGCGCAGTAGAATCGGCTATGCCCATTTTAATCAGATTTCTTATGCCGGATGTGATACAACTGACTGATGAATAACCCGGACTTCCGATTCTGAATTTGATATCCGGCAGAAATATGACATATCCATCACTGTTGTATATCTGATAGCATGGACGGTGATTGACCTGCGGAACTGAGAAATTATACATCATATTAGAGAATTTTTCATAATACCAAACCAGCACAGGATAGCGTTTCTTCGGATCGAAACCATCTGGCTTGATTATAAAACCATCTAGGGAATCTCCTTCGTAATTAGCCCATCTTACTTGTTCAGTATTGCCCCATACGTAGTCTTTGAGCTGATTGCCAAGCTTGGTAATCTTTTTTTCCTTCTGAAAGTCTGAATCAGTTATCCAGATATCAGGAAATTCATCATAGCTTTCGCGGCTGTAAATAATCTTGCTTGAATCCTTAGTTTGATCTATTAATCTGAATTTTTTCTTTTCTGCCTTAATTTCTTCTGGTCCGATGATATCCATATTCATCTTATAAACACCGGTGGTCTTGTACTTCTCACTGAAGCCACTCAACATCACGACATCCTTGGGTCCAAATGATTTTTTTTCGGGATCGAGCTTAACAATACGAAATTGAATTGAATTTTCACGACCATCGACTGCAGTTTGAGAAATATAACTGCCTTCGGTAAAGAATTTCCAGATGTCATATTTATCGTAAATCAAAACAGCTAAATCATTACTCATCCAGCCAGCCACACCATAACTTCCAGGAGGTGAAGGTTGGTCATGATCTTCATCGTAGAATGGCGTTTTGATTCCTTGGTTTAGCTTTATAGTTGAATCTGAATAACAATTGTATAAGTACCAGTTCTTATTTTTATAATAGACCAATAGTTTTCCAAGAGGAGAAAGGCTGGCAGGATCGGATAGCCTTTCAACAATTTTCTTTTTTGTGCCAAGTTTTAAATTTATAATATATAAATCATAGTAGGAATCGTTCCAGGTGGTTTCCTTCAGATATGGAGTATCGTTGGATCCCATCGCAAAATTAGGATTGTCGGTAAAATCAACATCTGGACAGCTGAAATCTGAGAGTTGAGTATATTTCTTTGTATCTAAATAATAAACTGAGCGGAAAGTACGATCTTTGTTCTTATCCCACCAGCTTCTTTCATTTGTTTTGATTCTTGGATCGTTCCAGTGCCATAGATCCAGGTTTATCTTTTTGCGGATAGTTTTAGAGTCATAGTAATTCGTATCAGTATAAGTAATCTTATCTACTCCGGGAATACTGTCAGAATGTGGTTTAAAGCCGAAGAAGAGTCTGGCTTCGTCATCAGTCCATTCAAGTTCATTTTTCGAAGGAATGAACCATCCATCGGGCAGACCAATATTTGAAACCGCAGTTGTTAGTATATTTTTCTGAGTGTCCCAAAAATTAACTTCACAACTATCATCCTTCTCATCTTTGATTACATGGCACTCTACGAAAGCGAGTTTACTTGTCATGTTGCTGAACGAAAGCGATGAATAAGAATGCTTTTCTTTGCCGGCAACTAATTTTGGCAACTGAAAATTTCCTTTAAGTGAAAGATTATAAACGCCATTGCTTTTCTTATTTTCACTCTTCACTATATAAGCCAGATTATTGCTTAATGAATCGAATGAAAACTCAGTAACATCAACAATAATCAAGTCGGATTCGCTTTGTAAATCACGCAAGATCAAGTTTGTTCCAAGTTCATCATCATCATCCTTTTTGCCATCTTTAGAATTGACATGCATTGCAACCCAACGTGAGTCATTCGAAAACTCATAAACTGCAATATTATCATACTTGTAGGTTTTGCCGTTTTCAAGCTTGATGAGAGTTACTCCATTTTTCGGCTTTTTCTTTTCTGAATTCTCTACCTCTAAAGAAGTTGGTTTAGCCGTGAAGCCAGCCCACCACGAATTCTTTGAGAATTTTGGATCGGTAGCACATTTGATTTTATAAGTTGAATCATTGGTAGTAGATTGAATATATCCAGTTGGGTCACCTCTGTCGGGAACAGCTGAATAAGCAATCCAGTTGCCATCATCGGACAACATGGGTTTACGCAGTGCCTCAAATTTCATGGCATCTTCGAATGAAAATGGCTTTTTGCCTGCCAACACAGATTGAGGAATAATCGCTGTTGCAAATAGCAATAATGCTATGATAGCTAGTTTTAACTGATCTTTTGTCATTGTTATTTCTTGATAAATGCTAAATGAAAAAGTATAAAAAGATAAAGTTAAGAATTTTTTTTTAATTAATATTATTATTTTTGTTATCAATCCGTCTTATAAATTCCTATATCAAAAAATAATATGAAAAAATCCGATTAAGACGCAATGAGAGAAAAGTTAGAATCCATAATGGAGAGATATGATTCATTGTTTGCAATGATGAAAGATCCTGAGATTTCGAGTAATATCAAGCAATATAAGGAAATTTCACGGGAATATAAGCAATTGACCCCTCTTGCCATAACTGCAAAAAAGTATATAAGGATATGCGAAGATATTGATTCTAACCTTGGAATGATTAATGATTCAGCAACCGAACCGGATCTTCGCGATATGGCTTATGAAGATAATAACACTCTAGTTGCCGAAAAAGAACAGCTTGATGATGAATTGAGAATACTTTTGATTCCCAAAGATCCTAATGATTTGAAAAACTGCATTGTCGAGCTTAGAGCAGGTACCGGCGGTGATGAAGCCGGACTCTTTGCCGGCGATCTTTACAGGATGTATCAGAAATATGCAGAACGGAATAACTTTGATATAGAAATTATTGACTTCAATGAAAGTGAACGAGGCGGCTTCAAGGAAATGGTATTTGCTATATCGGGCGAAGATGTATTCGGTAAGTTGAAGTTCGAAAGTGGTGTTCATCGCGTCCAGAGGGTTCCCGATACAGAGTCAAGCGGACGTCTGCATACTTCTGCCGCTACAGTCGCTATATTACCTGAAGCTGAAGATGTTGATGTTGAGATCAGAGATGAAGATCTGAGAATTGATATTTTCCGCTCCGGTGGTAAAGGCGGTCAGAATGTAAATAAGGTTGAAACTGCCGTCAGACTGGTTCACCTGCCAACGGGAATCGTAGTGTCGTGCCAGGAAGAACGTTCGCAGCTGAAGAACCGCGAAAGAGCAATGAAAGTTCTTCGTTCCAGAATCTACGAGCAAGAATTGAAACGTCAGCAGGACGAAATGTCCTCCAAAAGACGCTCCATGGTCAAAACAGGCGACAGATCTGAGAAAATCCGCACATATAACTTCCCCCAGAACAGAGTAACAGACCACCGATTGGAAGGTGATGCAAAAAATTACACTTTAAGAGAAATCATCGATGGCGATCTGAACATACTAATCGAAAACCTTCAGATTGCAGAAAGAGCCGAATTATTGAATCAGGGACTGAGTTTGTAACATCGCTCTACTTGTTAATTGCTCAATCTCCACTTATACCCATACAATCCAGGCATGGAGAGGGTAAGGGTGAGGAAAATTCTGTATTGCTAAAACCTTATTTATGGGGCTAACCTTAGTAACAGGAAGAACGCCACTGCCCATAAACCTTACTATCTTATTCGAATAAGGTCAAAACTCAATGTGGTACAGATTTTTACTAAGGTACTCCAACAAATACGAATAAGGTTTTTTGATTTTAAAAAAAAACGCGATGCTAACGATGCAATTCGTCAAGTAAGATCATTGATAAATAAAGAGGTTAAAAGATATTAAATGATGCAAAATGATGCAAATTGATGCAAAAAAAGATGCTAATTGTCCATCTCTTAATGCCACCAGCGTGGGACAAAGAATAGATGTCTCCGGCTTGGCCCCCGGTAAGTATTTTGTTAGAATTGGGGATAAGGTAAGCAAGTTTGTGAAGATATAGAAATATAGGAATAAATTATAATAAACTAAGTTAAAACTTTGTATGGAAATATTTTAAAATTATTTTCGTCCAAAAAGAATGAAGGAAAAAGTATATATAGAAACCAGCATCATAAGTTATCTTGTATCCAAGACAAACAGAGATATAATAATTACTGCAAAACAAGAACTAACAAAGGAATGGTGGTTTGAACATAAAACTAATTACGATTTATTCATTTAAGATTTAGTGATAGAAGAAGTAAGTAAAGGCGATTCAATATATGCAGACCAAAGACTAAAAATTGTTGAAAATATACCAATTCTAAAAGTAACTGAGAAAACTTTATTAATAGCAAATTCAATAGTTAATAAGAAAATATTACCAATTAAAGCGGCTGATGATATTCTTCATATTTCATAAGCTATAGCAAATAATATTGATTATTTACTAACTTGGAATTGCAAACATATTGCGAACGCTCACATAATCAAGACAATAGATGCAATAGCAAAATCCCATAAATTAAATCTGCCTGTTTTATGTACACCAATTGAAATTTTAGGAGGTTATAATGAGCTTTGATCCGTTAGTTGACGAAATTCATAAAATCCGTGAGCAACATGCTGCCGAATTTGATTTCAATGTCGAATTAATCTTTGCTTATTGGCTAAAAAAAAGCAATGATGCAAATAAAGTTTATGTAAATTTTGAAAAGAAGCCCAAAAAGAAAAATTTTAAAAAGGGATAATTAGTTATGATTAGGTTTGATCTAATCATTATAGAATTAAGAAAAATCGAGATCTTCTCTACTATTGCTTAGGCTGTACCTGTGTTGTATCTTTCTTTGCGATAGCCTTTCCAAGATATTGGGCAATTATATCTCTCACTATTGGTGCGGCAACTGTAGAACCAAAGCCGGCATTCTCGACTATACATGCAACAGCAATTTTGGGATTGTCGTAGGGTGCGAAAGCTATAAACCATGAGTGATCGCCACCGTGAGGATTCTGAGCAGTCCCTGTTTTGCCGGCAATTGCAATGTCTGCCATTTTGATTCCAACAGCAGTACCACTGTTCACAACACCGAGCATGCCTTCACGCACCACATCGAACCAGTGCTGATCTATTGGTAATTTTTTTGATGCGTAATCAACCTTTTGCATCTTATGCACCTGATTGTTGTTGATTGCTCTGGCAACGTGTGGTTGATTGACTGTGCCTTTGTTCGCTAGAGTAGCGCAGTATAATGCCATCTGAAGCGGAGTAACAGAAATTTCACCCTGTCCGATACCATAATTCACTAAAGCCCCTTTTGGGTATCTGCCGGGTCCTCCAAATTTACGCTCAAGCCAGGCGATTGTAGGCATAAGTCCTGATCCTTCGTTAGGGAGATCTATATGTGTTTGCTCACCAAATCCGAACATCTTGGCATAATAGGAGAGTTTCTCCAGCCCAAGCTTGAGCCCCAACTGATAGAAAAACACGTTGCAGGATGCACTGATAGCCTGACGTACAGCAACCGAGCCATGTTTGCCGTGGCAACCAAAGGATCTGTTTCCAAATTGAAATGCTCCGTTACAAGCCAATGTAGAAGTTTCAGTAATTAATCCTTCTGCTAATCCTGCAATTGCTACTAACATTTTCCAGGTGGAGCCGGGAGGATAGTATGACTGAAGTGCTCTGTTGTAGAGCGGTTTACCAGGATCATTCTGTAAGGCATCATAAATATCATAAGGCACCTTCCCCGAAAACTTGCGTGGATCAAAATCAGGCTTGCTACAAAGAACCAATACTTCTCCGTTGCTGGGATCAATAGCTACAATAGCACCTCTTCTATCTTTCATTAGTTCTTCAGCACTCTCTTGCAGCTTTTTATCGATGCTCAGATGCAAATCAAATCCGTTGCTGACAGGCATATCGTTAATTCCGCTGTTAAATCTTGCGATTTTCTCTCCGTTTCGAGTTACAGCAACGAAATTTATTCCTTTTTGCCCTCTTAGAAAATCATCATAAGAATATTCTAAACCTTGCTGTCCGACAACTTCCCCTTGTTTGAAATAACCTCTCTTTTTGAGCTGATCCTGTGTGATTTCACGAGTATAGCCAAGGAAATGAGACATGTTGCAGTCAAAATCATATAAACGCTTAGATTCAATTATAACTTCTACACCGGGGAGCATATCGCTATACTCTTCAATCTGAGATAATGTTGGAAAATCAATATCACCTGAAATTTTTATACCCTGAAACGGAGAAAAATTCTTGCTTCTATCCAATATTTTTAATATTTCTGTGGTGTCAGTATGAAGTATAGAAGCCAGAAGCGGAAGTCTGTTCCGATGAAAATCATTTAATGTCAGATACACAGAAAACGACGGTTCGTTGTGAACCATCAGCTCGCCATTGCGATCATACATATTACCTCTGAACGGCTCCACCACATCTTCTTTAATTGCCTGTGCAGCACTCTCCACACGGAAATCACTTCCCTTGATTATTTGAAGAAATCCAAGACGGATAATAAATATTGAAGCAATTAGAATCACAATCACTCTGATTACCCTCTGACGGGTGAGAGAGGCAAACTCAGGATTCGTAAAGAATTGTTGAGGTTTCTGTGCCATTTAAGTATAATTTTTTCTAAATTAAAAAGGGTATTAGTTATGCTGCGAATGCAAAATTATGGAATAACTCATCCAAAATCAAGATATTAATTTATTCTCATATTTATTTCTGATCATATCAATCATGGCATAAGATACTGCCAGTACGACAGTCCCATCTCTGTTGAAAAACTGGGCACTTGCAAATGAAGCAACAGTTATAAGTACGATGGTTGCTGTTGCTCCAAGAAGCAATGCTTTATGAAATTTATCATCGATTCGTCTGGCTAGCCTCTCTCCCCAAAAAATTCTGTAAATTACCGGAAAGAAGAAGAATAGAGCCAGAGGTATCCCGACACGATAAACTATGAAAAAGTAGGAATTATGAATGTTGAAAGCACGAAATGTCCAATGCATATTTGGGTCATAAAATTCAATCTTTTTTCCTAATCCATTACCAAACCATGGACTTGCCGCTATTCCCCTAAATACCTGTTCGTATTCCATTAATCTCAATTGGACTGATATATCCTTTGTCCCTTGGGTTGATGACAAAATTCGCTTTTCTATGATTGTTGTCATCATTTTCGATTTTTCTTTGAAAACATTGAAAAAAACTATAGTTCCGATGATAGAAACAAAAAGTAGCCCTACTAAAAGCATGATTCTCTGTTTTTTGTTGATATAAAAAAATAAAACTATCATACTTGCTATAATTAACAACCAGAACGATCTGGAAAATGAGACCAGCAATGCCGAAGTGCTTAGCATAAAAAACAGAAAAACCAAGGCTCTCTTCCACGCTTTCATATCTATTAGGCTCAGTATTACTGAGTAAAGAATTCCGGCACTGAATAGTGTTTGATTCACTCGCACCGAAATACCTAACTGATATGCAAAAACAACCTGAGTCAGTGCATTCTCTTTGTACATCCTTAATTGATCTACAGAGCAGATTGCAATTGATATTCCGAAACAAACCAAAAGTGTGACTATATCATTTTTCTCACGAATATAGTATTTAATCGGGAAATACAAAAGCACTGTAGAGAAAAGCGAATACTCCCTGAACCAGTCAAACAGCTGTACATCATCGCTAAAAGACCAGAATGAATTAATAATGAGAAAAAAGAAGAAAAACAGAATTGACCAGTCCGCTATGTTCGTTACAATTCTCTCTCGTTGGACTACCATTTTCCAGAAAATCCAGATGAATGTACTCGCTATGAAGTATCCGCCATAGAGAACATCTGCAGTACTAACTCCCTCGGAACTCGCACGGAAAAAGGAGAATGAACTTATAGCTATTGAATATAGCCATAATTTGGGATACTTGATTATCAAACTAATCATTAATATACCAAATATTCCTGCAAGAACAAACAGACCGTTTCCGCCATCTGCACTTAACCAAAGACCGGCTAACGCTAGAATAACAAGAATCCCCGACGAAACGAGGATTATTTGTTTGTTGTCATTCAGCAATTCACCATTATTGGAAGTCATTAACACTATCTTGCTTTTTCATTCTTGATTTTCTGCATATTTAAATTATATCGCTTTTTAAAATCTTGGGCACCGGCTATCAATAGAACAACAACGATACTAAGCACAATCGCACCGAAGAAGGCTCCGAGCAGATAAAGTGAACGCTTGGGCTTGAATTTTTTATCGGGTACAGAGGCTTTGTCCAGAACAATAAACGAGCGGGTATCTCTGTTCTCATTTATTCTTTGTTCCTCGAGCATTGGGAGAAGAAAAGCTTTAACTTTAGTGAAGGTCTCTAATTCTGCATATAGTCTCATAAATTGTATTCCGACTTCTGCCGCATCATTAACTGCGAAGTTACCCCCAAATCCGGGCTTTGTCTCTGCATCGGACAGCTTCTCTTTCATCTGCTCCAGAACCTGCTTCTGCATCGAAGTCATCGGATCAGTTGCTCCGTATCGGTTGGTCAGAAGTTGAAGATTTATTTCCTGCTTGATTATGTCGGATTTGATATCAATCAACGCCTGACTAATCGATTTAGCCTGTGTTTCGGGCATAAATACCTGATATTTTTTTGAAAATATCTCTAATAATCTGGATGTTGCAGAAAGTACTGAATCCGTCGATTGAATTCTTGATTCAAGGTATGCCCTGTTTAGTTTTGATTCTGTCTGGAATACTTCTTTCGCCAGTCCGTTCGATATTTCCACAAAATCTGTTGCCATAGCTGCTGCTCTGATTGGATCTGTATCGAGGACTGTTACAGTATAATTCCCATCAAGTTCAGTTGTTACATTCAAGTTCTCCTGAAAAGCGAGTCTGACTTCATCGTCCTTAGCTTTGGGCATATCGTATAGCTTACGTAACTGATATTTTCGGATTATACTATCCTTTACTGTGCGGTTGTCCAGCAGAATACTCATCGAGTACGATCCATCCGTCTTAGGTCCGATTTTAGACAATCCGAAGTTGCGCAAAGTTGAGGACAAGTTACCCATCATACCTTCGAAGGCTGAGCCGGAGCTCTTTGGAGGTATCAGATTGGTAGTAGATGCGTACCAGTTTGGCTCCGAGAAAATATAAAAACCCATTGCAACAGTAACAAGCAATGTAAAGATTAATATCAGATATTTAAACCTGAGGATATCTGCCAGAACTCTGAATGAATCGAATTGGACGGCATTTTCACCACGAATTTCATTGTTTTCCTGCATTCGCTCTATCTATTTATTTTACGGAATTTCAATTTAAACACTTTATTGACGAATAACTTAACAAATTCTGAGCCAAAGGCAAAAAAATATGGTATATTTAAGGAAATATGACATGAAAAATGATAAAACCAGACCTAAAATAGTTACAGAAAATAACATCAATAGAATAAGGATAGATTATCCATAAAAAACAAACTAGAATTGTTGTAATTCTGCTTCTAGCTTGCCATTCCTGCGACCACGAATTAGAAGCGAAGCTAATGCAGGAATCTTTGTATTTCCTGTAGGGGCGGGTTCTAAACCCGCCCTTCTCATTTTCTTCTCGTAGGGGCACAGCTTGCTGTGCCCATGTATTCTGTTGCACAACCTTACTTGTATTCTTTTGCAACACCATATTTTAACAAAAATTCCATCCCTATCCCAAAATTTCTCTGTGAATTCATATTTGAATTCAGTAATTTCGATTTTGAATTAATCTCAAACAATTATTACAAGCACATCAAACTATATCGAATCCAAAGACCACCTCGGCAATGTCCGCGAAACATTTTCGGATATTAAAGTGCCTGTGTCGGTTCAGCCGGGTGCCGGACCCTACTCATTAGACCTGAAGAGTATAAATAATTATTATGCTTTCGGTATGCTTATGCCAGTAGCAAAATTGCCGCCACCGCAACCGTCTTTATTCTCCCCTCTTGAGAGGGGATCGAGGGGTGTGAAAGTGGCAGGAGAAAAGGAAATCTAATGAAGAAAGCAATATTTATTTATTGTACAATTCTATTGTCAATATCGTATAACACTTTTAGCCAAACCTTTTCATACGATGAGAACCTGTTAAAAGAAACAGCATTAGATTGCAACGATTCAACGAATATAAATAAATATTTTGAGTTTTTTGGCGTAAAAATTTCAAAATTTTATAAAATCATTGATTATGCAACTTTTGAAAATATACAAAATAATAAATTTTATAAATTAGTAATATTATCACCATATGAACAAGAAGAAACTATTGTTAGATCAGATTGTGATATTTTTAAGACAAAAAGATTACTTTTAATATTAGAAAACAATAAAGATAATAAGTATTCTATCTTTGATGTTATTGAGAATATTATTTTGAATACATTTGATTCACAGTCAGAACCATATAGGAGAGGGATGTTAATTGAAAAGAATTCTTTTACTTTACGTTTTTATTTTGGAAGTAAAATAAGATGTTATTTAAATTTAAAATTTACTATTTATAACTCTAAATTTTACTTAACGCAAATGTACTCTGATTGTTATGATATACACGATTTATCAAATTCCAAGAAAAAAACAATAAACTTCAAGAAAAGGGATAAATTTGAAATATCTAGAATTAACATACACAATTTAATCGATGTAATAGAAAAACCCAATGATTAATAAATATTATTTTAATAAACTACGAGACTAAATGAAAAAGATAATTTTACTGATTGCTCTGGTTGTTACTTTATCACAGATGGCATAAACACGGCATCCAGTCTTTATTCTCCCCTCTTGAGAGGGGATCAAGGGGTGTGAAAGTGGCAGAAACGAAGAACAAATCCCGAAGGGATGGAAAAAATATCGCGTAGCGATTACATATTGGTAGAACAATGTCCACAAAAGATAATTTATCGCGTAGCGATTACATATTTAACCACTACGTGGTAATAATTATTTTTGGGTTCGGTTTTCTACCAATATATAATCCCTATCGGGATAAAAATCAAAAAACACGATGCAATTGATGCCAAAGTGCCAACCCAAAAGTAAGATGATTGTAATATAAGCAGGTTACGGATATATTATATGCCTTTACGTTCATTAAAATAGTGCCAAAAGTGCCAAAATCACAATGCAATTGATGCAATTTGTATTTTTTCGCATCCTTTCCAAGGAGGGGTGGCTCGAAGTAGTCGAGACGGGGTGGTCGCTATTCTGCCTCCTCCACGGGTTTCACCCGCGGTTATTCAAATTTAGCATCTTCGATGCAAAAATTAAATACAAAAATCAAGAGGCAATTATTACATTACATTCAATTTGCAAAAAAAATTATTATCATTTTTGTGTATTACCCACATAATTTAGAGAAGATCCAAATTATTATTGTTTATTATTCTTATTCAACAATTTACATTCTTGACCGTCAGATATTAAAATTAGACAAGATTAATAATAATATTAGGCAAACCTAAATGAATAAGAGACAATTTCTACAAACTTCTGGATTAGTCGGCATGGCAAGCGTTCTGCCAATATCTGCTCTGGCTCTGACACAGAATAATATTCACAATTTGAATGACTCAGTCGATGCATCCGGCAAATATCAGTTGCCTAAGCTACCCTATTCGTATGATGCTCTGGAGCCTCATATTGATGCTCAGACAATGACTCTGCATCACACAAAGCATCATCAGGGATACGTAAACGGATTAAACACAGCAACCGACAAAATCAAAGAAGCAACCGAAAAAGGCGACTTCGCTACGATCAAGCATTGGGAACGTGAACTTGCGTTCAATGGAGGCGGTCATTTCCTGCACACAATCTTCTGGAACATTATGGGTCCGAAACAGGGCAACCGTAGCAAAGAGCTTTCAGCTTATATCGACAAGTCATTCGGATCGTTCGAGAACTTTATCAAACTCTTCAAGGCAGCATCTACAGCTGTGGAAGCCTCTGGCTGGGGAATGCTTTCTTATGAACCTTATGCAGACAAGCTTGTAGTTAATCAGGTAGAGCGTCATTCAAACCTGACGCAATGGATAACTATTCCCCTGGTAGTTGTTGATGTCTGGGAGCACGCTTACTATCTGAAATATCAGAACAAGCGCGGAGACTATGTGGAAGCATTCACAAAGTTAATCAACTGGGATTATGTTTCAGCACAATTCAATAATATTCAGAAAATAAAGAGCTAAATTTATTACCAGATGTCCAACACCTGTACGGCGTTGGACCATCTTTATATCTATTATTTCTTACTTTTTTAAAAAATTCCGAACTGAAGTGTCATTCCTCCTGTAAAGCCGCTCAGCCCGATTTTTCTATCTTTGAGATCAATTGTGTTCTCAAATAATCTACTTTTATTAATATCAGTTACAAGTCTATATCCACCCTCAAATGTAACTCTGAAGAATTTTGTAATGTTGAACTCCACTGCCAGAGATGGCTCAACGATGAAATGTGCTTTCCAAGGGCTATTATTCATAAAATTATCATTCATAAACAATGAATCTCCGATATTGGATAGTCCTGAACCCCCAAAACCCAATATAGTATTTGCAGAAAAATGAATATACTCTCTTGGCTGAATGATATACTCCAAGAACAAACCACCATAGCCCATAAAGATTGATGAATTGATTTGTTCGAGTGCATTAGTCTTATAATCAAATTTATGTTGTGTAACTAGTCCAAATCCCGCAAGACCAATCCCAAAAGATTTGTTTATTGTCCATACGCCCCGACCACCTACAAGTACAGCAAATTCACTGTTGATATTTGTGAACTTGATATTCGCCGCTCCATAACAGGTGCTTTTAAGTTTCCCACTACCACCGAAGAGTGATTTCACTTCATCTTTTTCATCATTCTTTTCGTCCTGAGCTGCAAGAAAACCAGCACAAAGTGCCATCATTACTAACATTAATACTAGCTTTTTCATTTAAATCTCCATTTCTTATTAAAATTAAAATATTCCAAATTCTAAAGTCAAGCCGTATGATAGTCCGTTTAGCTGAATCTTTTTATTCCTTAAGTCTGGTATTTTATCATACTGCTCGCTTGTATAGATATCATTTGCTATGCGGTAAGATCCCTCGACAGCAATACGAAAGAAACTTGTGATATTGAATTCAATAGCTAGTGTTGGCTCGACTACAAGATAGTGTTTCCATGGATCACTGTCGGTATATTTCATGTGACCTGAGAATAAGGAACTACTATCCCTGTTTAAACTTGAACCGCCAAACGCAAAGAGAACATTCGCTGAACAATGTATGTACTCCCTGGGCATAAAGATATACTCGAAGTAAAGCCCACCGTAAGAAAAATTGATATCGGAATTTACTATTGGAGTGTCATTATTCATGTAACTGAATCTATGCTCTTTTACATCTCCGTATCCTGCAATACCAATGCTGAATGTCTTGTTGAGTGTCCAAGCTCCGCGACCTCCGATAAAAATAGCAGATTCATCATTCACTTTTGAAAACTTGATGGATGGACCTGCATAAAAGTTGCTCTTAATACCTTTGAATCCGCTGAACAATGTTTTTACTTCTTCTTTTGGTTTTTCTTCTGTTTGTGCGTTGACCATTGTTGCGGTCAGGGCAATAGCCATCATTATCAAAATAATTCTTTTCATTTTGATGCTCCTTATTTTATATTAGTTGGAAAATTTATCGGGTATCAGAAAATTCCGAATTTAATGAAAAAACCTCCCGAAATGCTGCTTAATTGTATATTGTTAAAATTTAAGTCTTGTTTGTAATCGGCACTTTTCTGGAAAACACTTGAATGTCTGTAAGATGCCTCCACACCGAAACGCAGATGTTTTGAGTACGTATATTCTATGTTTGCTCCTGGTTCGACGAAGTAGAACGTTCCCCATGGAGAAGAAACTTTTGCAGTAGTCCCGATCGGTGTTGCCAGTTTAAAACCACCGAAACCTGCTGAGCTGTTAATACTGTAATGCAGCTTATTGTCTGGATTGAAAGTGTATTCGAGAAACAAACCTCCATAGCCAAGGCTCATGTTCCCGTTGAACTTTTCACCGCTTGAGTGTGTGTAATTGAACTTGTTTGTTCCAAGATACCCCATTCCTATAAGTCCAACTGTCACTTCGTTATTCATAATCCAGCTGACTTTACCTCCAATCAAGCTCGAGAAACTCCCTGCCATGTTCGTCAATCTGATTGATGGCGAAACAGAAAATCCATTATGAATAGCATAGTCAAAAGCAATTGTTTTCAATTCATCACTGTCTTCGGGCTGAGGTTCATTCGGATTTAAAGTAATTTCATTCATCAACGATGAATTCTCGCTGAATCCGGATGGGAGCTGACTATCTTCGAGTAATGCACTTGTCAAAGCGTGAACCGGGTGAACTTCGGCTTTAGCAATTTCATCATTTCTGACTTCAACCAGATTTACATCTTGTGTTAAATGAACACTGTTAATCACTTTATGGTTCGTAGTTAAAACTTCTCCTTTTTCTGAAGAAAGAACAGGTTTCTGATCTTTTTCTAAATTATTTGCTAAAGTAGAACTCATTATTGTATTCGATGATTTAGATATATTTGTTTTAATCTCTTGATTATTAAATGAGAAATAAGTGATTAATGCTATTCCTGTAAGAGCAATTGTTCCAATCGCATAATATCTTAGTGTAGCTGCAGTCCTAAACCCCAGATTTGCCAGGAATCCGGTTGGTGCAGTTCTTCCATATTTGCTAAGAAGATTTCTCGTATTATTTTGGGTGAAAAGCACCTTCTCGTTCTTTGCAAGATTGAAATATCCGTCCAGATCTTTCTTGCCTGACCCTTTGGTATATTTATTTATCATTGAGGACCTCCAATATGTAAGCACGGTTTTCAGTGTATGACTCTGTAGATGAGTAAGCATAAACTCTGCTTGTAGCAACTGATGGTTCTCTTTGATAATCCGGTCTGCTGGAGCCTTTACCGTTGAGAATCCTGCTGAGCTCTTTTCTGCCACGCTGAACACGGGATTTTACTCCGGAAACTGAAACGTCCTGAATTACAGCTATTTCTTCCATCGTTAGTCCGGAAATTTCATGCAGAACTACAGCCTGACTCTGATTCTTCGGCAGTGAGCTCAAGGCTTTGTGCAGAGCCTGAACATCATAGAGAGAATCTGAGTTTGAGTTAGGAGCCACTAAGTCATCGATTTCGTTTTTATCGGCGGTCTGGAATCTTACAAATAATCTTTTGCGCCATGTCTGTCGTTTATGGATACGACAGGCTATAGTAAATAGAAAACTCTTGAATGCTACCGGATGTTGAACAGAATCGAATCTCTCGTAAGCAGCAAGAGTTGTCTCCTGTACAAGATCTTTTGCATCATCATTGGTGCCGGCTATTGAACGGGCAAACCTGACCAGGCTTTCGCGTGATTGCTCGTATAGCTCCAAAAATCTTTCCTGTCTGTCTTTGTTTTCCATTATTCAAATTTAGTTAAATTCTGTCCGCCATGAGGTAAGTGACGCAAAATTAATTTAGGACGCAAAAAATTTTAAAATTTGTTAAAAAAATTACAATACAACATGATACATGTGTATAAACGTATGAATTTAAAAAAAGTTAGCAAAAAAATTTAAAAAAATTTCAGAATAATACTAAACTGTATTCTGTCCCCAGCCAGCAGGGGTTAGGGGGTGGACTGTATTTTTATGAGAAATATTAAAAGAAATTATAGAATGAATGCCTTTTCACTACCTCTATTTATTATACTGTATTTTGTCCCCCGCTGGCGGGGGTTAGGGGGTGGACTGTATTTAATTCAGCTATCACTATTACAATTTCTTTTCTCACTCCTTCGATATTTTTAAGAACTTCAATATCATTAAATCTTATTACTTTGAATCCCAATTCTTCAAAATCTCGCTGTCTTTCCTGATCTTTAATATAAATATTTTCAAAATTATGAGTATTTCCATCTACTTCTATTATTAGTTTCAATTCTTTACACATAAAGTCTGCTATATACCGTTCAACAGGTCTTTGCCGTGAGAAACTGTATCCATCCAATTGCTTTGCTTTAAGAAGATATTTCCATAGGCAAGCTTCAGCTTTAGTCATAGTTTTCCTTAAAGCACTTGCATTTTGTTTCAATGACTTACTGTAATATAGGTTATTTTTTTCTTCCATATAATCACTAATTATATTTTAGCAAATTTAATAAAAAAACTAATACATCCACCCCCTGCCCCCGCCAGCGGGGGACATTTCCTAATTAGAACTTAATCTGAAGTATCATTGAAACAAAATCCATACTTGTGAATCTAAAATTTGTTAAATTTGC
Source organism: uncultured Hyphomicrobiales bacterium (assembly GCA_964464375.1). GTDB lineage: Bacteria > Bacteroidota > Ignavibacteria > Kapaibacteriales > UBA2268 > CAIOZA01. The sequence continues at coordinate 41,389 of CAYXFU010000021.1, read as the reverse complement.
ATTTGATATTTAATCACATATATTCACCATTCTCTTATGCAAAACAAATACAATTACGTAACAAAGCTCGAGATCAAGTATGATCATCTGCAGATGATTGATCTGCCTAAAATGATTGATGAGTGCAAGGACAAATGGTTCAATCAGACACTGACTAAGGTGAATGACAGCGTCGTAAGGGTCGGAATCGTCGAAGGCGAATACCACTGGCATAAGCATGACAATGACGATGAATTCTTCTTTGTGCTTGAGGGACAGCTGTTTGTGGACTACGAAGACCAAACTGTGGTACTGAATCCCTATCAGGGAATAACAATCTCCAAAGGAATAATGCACAGAACCAGAGCCCCAAAGAAAACTGTGATGCTCATGGTTGAGACATATACGATAGAACCAACGGGGGATTAGAAAAGAAAAATTCTTATACTTAAAATTTCAAAAATATATATTCTCGCCTTTCTTTTGCTTTTTCCTGTACTTTCAGGGAATTCTCTTAATGCTCAATCGCCATACGAGTCGGACTGGCTGAAGGAATTGGTGATTACAGGTGTGAGGTTTTCGGCTGTGCCGGCATCTTCTTTAAGCAATTTACTGCTGACTGAGCATGACCAGATTATTCCACATAGTCCTTAATGCACCTAACGGAGAAGCCATTTAACTTATCGAAGTGGTCTCTGCCTATCCTGGAGCTATTGTATGTGATGTATCTGCCCAATTCCCCGGTTGAATTGCCATAAGGGAAAGACCACAAATAGACACTTTTGCTTATGTCAAGGAAGTTCCCGTTTGCGTCACGTCTGCCACCAGGTATTACAGAAAAGCCGCTTTCGTTGGTCCCTCCGTTGTTAGGACTTTGCCAAAGTGTTTTGCTGGAATCCTTTAGCCTTCCGCCTTCATCTATACCCCTTAGACCCATTTCGTCGATTTCGCTTGCGGTCATACCCATACACGCTTCCAAAAGCTTCCATTCAATTTCATTAATCACATGCCAACCTTTTGGGGCTAATCCTCGTGGATCGGTAATGGCATACCAGTTGTAGAGTTTACCATAAATGGCTCCCATGGCAGGGTCGTTGTTATAATAGCACCAGGCACCTTTGGTTTGAGTTGACCACTTGATTGGGTCACGAACTTCCGGGATGGAGTCCCCATTGAGGTAGTGGTCAACATCCAGATTTTTCTTAGTCCACGTTTTATTGCAAATTGTTACAGATACAGAGTTGTCGGTTGGAGGATAAGTAGGATTATCCTCTTTACAACTAAGTAAAAAGGTCAATACCAAGATTGCAAGAATATTTAGCCTAGCAGACACAATTCTTTTCAGAATATTTATTAAGCAACTTATTTTTTAATTAAGTATAACTACTAATTAACTAAAATATTTCAATTTTCAGTAATAATTTTAGTGTGTCATTCCCAGATACATCCCGCCGAAATATGGAATCAGCCATATAAGCCATACAATGATGCTGTACTTGTGAAATTCTGTTTTTGCTTTGTCGGAGCCTTTACGAATAACGATGGTTGCCCATATTGCATGAACAAGCATTACCCAAAGTGCAATTTGCCCGGTAAGAGTATGGGAATTTGATAAATCGAAACCACCTTTTGACATTAGATGCATTAAATAAGTGCCAGCTACATCGAAGAAGAAGCCGCACCAGAATGTGACAACATGCCATCCCTTAAGATTGCGGGAAATGCGTTCAGACCAGATTCCTGTGGAATAAAAAATAAGAGCTAGTGTGATCAGGATTGAAGAAAAAATAATCATAATTATCATTCTATAATTTATTGTTTTGAATTTTATCAATATACTAAGAAAAATACTTCGTTCCAAGAGTAAATCATTTGGGATAATTGTGAATAGTATAAAAGCCGGAATCTTTGAGAATCCCAGCTTTTATAAATTCATAAAACCAAGTTAGTCTATCTCTTCAGCTGATTCATTTCAGCGAGCATTGTATCGCTGACTGTGATTGTTCTTGAAGCAGCTTCAAATGCTCTTTGTGTCGAAATCATTTCAGTGAATTCAATCGTCATATCAACATTTGATTGTTCTAATGCTCCACCCACAATCTTTGTAGAAGGAAATATATCACTTGCTGTGCCTATATTTGCTATTCCACTGTTGGGAGATTCTACAAGAAAGTTATTTCCTGTTCTTACAAGAGCCGCAGGATTAACAAATTTAGCGATTGCTACCCTTCCGAGAACTTCTGACTGTCCGTTTGTGAATGAACCCATTAGTCTTCCACCTTGATCTACACTCATGTCAATCAATTCACCGGGTTCGTAACCATCTTGTTCTAATGCAGTCGCTGAGCTTGGAGCAGAATATTGTGTCAATCCTCCGATTGCATTAGCAGGATCAGAAAGCTGTATTTTTAAATCCTTGCTGAAAGGTGTTCCAGTTAATGCAGTATTAATATCTGCGAAGGCTAATGTAACATCAGTTGGAGTATTGATAGAACCGTCATTGTTGAATGTAATTGTTTGCTGAGTACCCACTGCTATATTATCCATTTTGACGTCAAGCGTGTATTCATCAGCATTTGCTGTTTTTGAAAAAGTCATTAACAAACTATGGGGTGCGCCTTTGATATCATAAACTGTTATACTGGTATCGCGTGTAGTTCCCGTTGAAGCAGAAGAATTTAAATTTCCGGTTAATTTTACTGTTGTAGTTTGACTTGGCGGAGAAATCAAGTTTGGACTAACAATCAGGTTATTTGTAGTTTTATCTAGAATATTGATTCCATCAGCATCTTTCTGGATCATACCGTTTGGTCCGAGCAATAACCCATATCCCTGAAGGTATGCACCTGTTGATGAATCAACAATATAACCGGCTTTATCCGCCGCAATAATACCGGCTCTGGAATAAACTTGTCTGTCGCCATTATTATAAACGAAGAAACCATCCCCCTGAATAGCCAAATCCAATGGTCTGCCGGTAGTTTCTATCGAACCCTGTGTCATGTCAGTTGTTATACCAGCTAATCTAACTCCGAGTCCGAATTGCAGAGGCATTACTCCTCCAACACCTTTGGAACCTGTATCAGTAGATTTACCAACACTATATACTTGATTAAACTGTTCAACGAAATTGCCACGGCTTGATTTGTAGCCGATAGTGTTTACGTTAGCCAGGTTATTAGAAATAAAATCGAAGCGGCGTTGGAATGTTCTTAACGCACTTGTCCCTGTAGATAGAGAACGGGATAGTCCCATAAATACCCTCCATGGTAATTAATATTAAAAAAATATACTTTTCTTAAAGTCAGAGTTCTTCAATCAGTCCGAACTCTTTGGAGGGAGCTTCCTGCCTTGATGTAAGTAAGGCGAGGTCCGGCTCCATTAATTTTTCAGGCAATCACGGCTGAATCAATATTAGTAATCACATTTGAATTAAGTGAACTTCTATTGACTGCTGTGATAACCGTTCTATTGACAACCGATACTATGAATGCTTTATCATCCATGAGAATAAGCGATTCCTTTGCACCTTTTGCCTCGGCTCTTTCAACTGCCTTGTTAAGTCTCATGGCATCTTCCTGACCAAAATCGATTTCACGGCTATTGATCCTGGCTTTAGCATGAGCTGAAAACTTTAAATTATCTAATTCATCTTCAAAAATCTTTCGGAAAGTCTCTTTAGACTCCTGCTGTTCAGCCACTTGTGGCTTTTTCTGCAGGTCATTAATGCCCCCAACGGGCATGAACGGCAATCTGATTCCATTAATTTCTGTCATTGTTTTTCTTAGCTTTCACGAATATCTACAATATTCGACAATTTGTATTCTTTTTCGCCTATAACCAGCACTGTGCCTTCTGCTTTGAAGCGGATAGCATCAATTTTGCCATAAACGAATGACTCTGCTTGTGTAGCAATTCCCTTGCCAATTCCATAAGTTACTTTGAATGAATAGTCTCCTGTTGGAAGAGTCGATCCTGCGTCATCTTTGCCATCCCATTGTGCTTTTTGCATTCCTTGATTCAGATTGCTATTTTCGAGGACGATAGTTCTTAGGACTTTTCCTGCGTTGTCCAAAATTTCAATCTTGCCATTCATTGCTCTCTCGGGAAGTGAGTATCCAAGATTCACCTTGTTTTCTCCATCAAATGCGAAAGTATCAGAAGCTATTGTAGCATTCTTTCCCAACATACCCGGCAGTGAAGTGTTTGATATCTGCTCTGCCAAAACCTGATACGATTTCATCTGATCTTCTAGTAACGAGCGGATACCTGTCAACTGCTCCAATTGGGAAAATTGTGCAATCTGTGCCGCAAATTCCTGATTATCAACCGGTTTCATTGGATTCTGAGACTTCAGCTGGTACGTCAAAAGCTTAAGAAATTGATCTCTTCCTAAATCTTTAGTTGCCGCTGCCACTGTCGTTTTCTCCTTAGTTGTTGAAGATGCAGTACTTGAAATGGGCTGTGTCATACAACTCCTTTCTTTAAATTAATTAATCTAGTTAGTGTATAGCTGATTTATTTTCATCATTCTTAAGAAATTTCCCGGCTTAATCAAATCATCCGTGTATTCTGTGGTCATATTCTGCAACATTCGATAGGATTTAAGAAGTTCTTCTTTCGTTTCTCTGTCCTCTTTTGCAGTTCTCTGATGCTGTTCACTATAGTTCCTGGTCAAATCTTTATCATTGCCAAAACTAACTTCAACGGATTGTGTATGAATACCATTACTTGACAATTTATCACTTAGATTTGCCAGCTGACTTTCAATTGCTCTGGCGGCTTCGGCACTGTCAGCTTTAAAGCTTAGATTGAGCATATTATTTTTGAGAGTAATTTCAATCATAACAGAGCCAAGTGATTCCGGCTTCAAATGGAGAATAGCAGTGTAATTTCCATTTTCCGATAATTTCGATACAAGATTATTGGTCACATTTGAAATCTCACTCAAGTTGAATTTTTGATTCAATGTCAATGGAGGAGTTTCCTTTGTGGTAATTGATTCAGTTGTTGCCGCAGGAATTTCTATTTGTTTGGTAATTGGAGTTCCATAAATCAATTCCTCAATCTTACGAATACTATCGACAATCTTTGCTTCTTTTACTAATTTAGAATCCTCGGGAACAAGCTTTTGTTCGGGAGTATCGGTGTTTTGTTTATTGTCGGAATTTTTATTCTCTACCGGAATAAACTCCTTTTTTGTTTGTGCAATCTTAGAGTTAAAGTTCAATTCACGGGTAAAAGTAGATATTAATAGGTCTTTGTCTGCCTGTAAAGGGAGAGGCATATTATTCAAAGTCTCAATTTTCGGTTCTTCCTTTTTAATTACAACTGAGCTAAGATTATCTATAACTGATTTGATATCTTTGTCTGTATATTTCTGAAGAGAAGACAGTATCTTCCTCATATCAGCGGCATTAGCCTGATTGTTAGCAGTTTCTATACGAGGCATCTTCCCATTGTATATTTCGGGATCAAGCTTAGAAACTATTGATTTTGCATTCTTGGAAATAGTTTCGGAATCCTCATTGCTTACTAACTTAATCTTATTTTCAAGATTTGCACTTTTGGAAATAGGCTCGGAATCAATTGTACTTACTAACTTAATGTTATTTTCATAAATAACTTTGGGTAGAGCGATAAGAATAGTATTCTTTAGAGATTCTTTTACTTGTGGTTGCTCTAATTTTTCTTGCTTTGTTGGGATTTTCTCTTTGTTTGCATCTAAGGTAGCATTGGCGATTGCCTGATCAAAATTTTCAGATTTATTTTCGAAATTTTGATCAGAAATTAATTTATTATCGGAATCAATTTTTGATTGAGGTTTAACTTCTTTATCCAACTGCTCAGATTTGGCCAGTAAATTCTGCTTTTGAACAGACTTTTGGATAATATTGTCATTGTTAATATTTAGAACAGTTGCATCCATGCTTTTTTCTAAATTAATTATTGGCATCCTGCCATATTAAATATTGATTTTAAAGTTACTTAGAAAGAAAATCCTTATTTATTTCCTCCCAGAAGCATTATCGTAGCTCCTCTTTCAGGCTTCATTGCTTCAATTATCTTGCCAGCTTTTTTCTTTGACATCATTTTTAGAATTTTCGCCGCTGTTGCTTCATCTACCTTATCAAGAATTTTAGCAACATCTGCCGGATTGGAAGTTTCGTACATCTTTGCGAAATCCTTTAGATTTGCGGTACGTAGTGAATCGTCCTTCGATGCCATTAATTTCTCCAGAAGATCAACCTTATTCCTGGTAGAAACTAGTTCTGTTTTTAATGCCGATACAAGTATATTCAATCTACCCACTGAATCCTTCAATGCTTTGGGATTGAGAATTTTTGTTGTAATTCCGTCACTGCTTTCTGATAAACCTGAAGAAGTAGTATTTTTGAAAGATGCAATTGTATCTTTGAGATTCTTATTCTCTTTGGTTAATGCTGATCTATCACTGATCGCAATCTCACCTTTGAGAATCTTTGTCTGGATTTGGTCGAACTCACTTTTGTTAATTGTAAGTTTTGGATCGTAGTATGGTTTAGAATTTTTGTTATGAGCCGTTGCCGACTTTTTGGACGGCAATCCAAGTAGATCCGGAGCGAATATAAAGAGAAAGTATAAACTTATCGAAAAGAATAAGAATATACCTATCACCCCTGATACCAATAATAATAATTGTTTAGTTGTCATCTTCCCTGATGTATAATTATTGTGTAACTTTCCTTTTTTCGAATCTCATTTGTGAGATTTCATCTAATGTTAGAACTTCTTCATGCTTTGAGTCTTCCTCATGATCGAATTTCCTTTTTTCCTTGAGCTTCTCAAGAACCTTTTCATCCTTCATCGCTTCTGTCAGTCTAACTCTACGTAGTTCCTCAATTTCCTTAAGCTGATCAATTTCTTCTTCCAGCTTTTTAATTTCTTCCTGGATGAAAGTTCTGTGCTGATGATGAGCCTGGAGCATTGATGCCTGACCTTTATTATGCTTTACCTTTTTGAGTTCATCCTGATAATCATTTTGTGATTGGGCTTCCTGCTCCTTATTCAAACGTAAAGATTGAACCTTGCCCAGAGCCAGCTTTTCTTGTGTTACTTTCTGTGCTCTAAGACTAAGGATTTTTTCCAATCTAAATTCAAATTTTTTGCCCATTTCCCGATATAATTATTGTGATAAAAATTAAGCTGTTATATTCAAAAGTAAATCTTCCGTTTCATCGAAAGTCATTGATTCGTGTACCTTCTGCTTCAAAAATTCATTAATCACGTCATTCATCATTATAGCTCTGTCAATTTTCGGGTTTGACCCTTTGTGATAAGCACCAACACTTATCAAATCTTCAGCTCCTGCATAAGTAGCCATTAATTCGATGAATTGACCTGACGCTATATTGTGTTCATCCGAAATAATATCACCTTTAACCCTGCTTATACTTTGCAGTATATCGATAGCAGGATAGTGCCTCATCGCTGCCAATTTCCTTGAAAGAACAATGTGCCCGTCTAATATTCCTCTTACAGCATCGGAAACAGGTTCATTGAAATCATCTCCCTCTACAAGTACAGTATATAATCCTGTAATTGAGCCTAATTCTGATGTTCCCGCACGTTCCATTGTTTTCTGCAGAACCGAGAAAACAGATGGAGTATAGCCCTTAGTTGTAGGAGGTTCGCCGATTGTCAAACCAACTTCGCGCTGAGCCATAGCAAGTCTCGTCGCAGAGTCCATCATAAGCATCACGTCAAGACCTCTGTCGCGAAAGTGCTCTGCTATTGAGGTAGCAACTAATGCGGCTTTAACTCTGACGAGTGACGGTGCATCCGATGTAGCAACAACAACAATAGATCTCTCCAAACCTTCTGCGCCCAAATCCTTTTCAATGAACTCTCTTACTTCTCTGCCTCGTTCACCTATCAGAGCAATAACATTGATGTCAGCACTCGTATTCCGGGCTATCATTCCCAACAGAGTCGATTTACCGACACCTGATCCGGCGAAAATTCCTAATCTCTGACCCTTACCCAGGGTAAGCAAACCATCAATTGCCCTGATTCCCGTAGAAAGAGTTTCAGTAATACGCTTCCTTTGCAGTGGGTTAGGCGGAACAGCATAAATAGTCCTGCGTGCATTAGTATTAAGCTTACCTTTGCCATCAATTGGATTCCCTAATCCATCGACCACTCTGCCTAGTAATCCATCACCCACATTAACCTTCAGGGTATCCCCGGTTGCAGCAATTTCCATACCAGGGGAAAGCTCGTCAACATCACCGAGAACCATAGAAAGTATTATATTATCACGGAAACCTACAATTTCTGATTTAGAAACCTCACGACCTAATCTATCTTTAAGAATGCAAACTTCACCAATTTTCGCTTTAGGTCCCTCACTTTCGAGAACTAAGCCTATGACCTTGGTTACCCTGCCGGTCATTTGAATCGGATTGACTTGTTTTACAACACTATTGAAATTATCTAATAATTTAGTTTCAAGCATTTATCTTCTTTAAGTTCAAATATAATAAAAGTTTATGATAATTCCTGATTAAATAAATTATTTTCAAGTGTTGATTTTAATTTCTCTAACTGTGCAGAGAAAGAAGCATCTATAATGCCAACTGAAGTCTCAAGTCTGCAACTTCCCTGATTTATCGATTCGTCTGCTACAATTACTACTTTATCAAGATTTGATCCTTCATTAAGCAACTCTTTTTTCGCATTCTTCAACGTCTCCATATTCAGAGGATTGATATGAAGTGAGAAAACACTTTCTTTGTCTATCATTAGCAATGCTTTCCTAATCTGCTCAATAACTATTCCTTCGTCGTGCAGAACTTCTCTTCCAATTATATACTCAGCAATCTGAATAGCCAGAGGGATAGAGAATTCCTGAAGTTTTAGCAATTCCTTGCTGTATTCCTGACGCATCTGGTGGTACATTGTTTCGAAGTTTACAATCTGTAATTCCCTTTTTTGCAATTCGATTTCGAATGTGGTTCGTGTTTGTTGCTGAGCATCATTAAATCCATAATTATATGCATGCTCAACTTCTTCCTGAGATTCCTTCAGATGCTTGTTTTTTTGATTGATTTTGGATAAATCAATTTGAAGAAATCCGGAACATCCCGGAATTGCAGATTCTTCGTAAATCTTATATTTGTCTTTCTGACGTGAGTTTTTTTTTCGTTGGGCTTGTCGGTTTTTTATCCGATAAAGATAATCCTGCTTTTTTTTTAATTCCTGGAGGAAGAAGTCTTCGTCATGATTATCAATGGGCAGAAAAGGAAGAAGGGCTGAATTCTTATTTTCATCAGCCTTTATTACCTCGATATTAGATACCTTTTTTCTTGCTTTTATTACAATGTTTTCCATGTTTCAGGCAGTTCTTAAGTTTTAGTCTATTATACAAATACATCATCTTTGCCGCGTCCTCCGATTGAAATTTCTTCCTGCTCTTCAAGATTCTTCACTATGTCCACAATGCGCATTTGAGCTCCTTCAACTTCTTTAAGTTTAACAGGACCCATAAATTCAAGTTCTTCTTTAACAACTGCCGCAGCACGTTCAGACATATTCTTGAATATTTTTGTTTTGATTTTTTCGTCTGCAACTTTTAATGCAAGTGCAAGATCTCGCTTATCTACATCGCGCAATAACCTCTGAATACCTCTGTCGTCGATACCGACAATATCATCGAATAAGAACATTAATCGTTTAATTTCTATTGCGAGGTTATAATCTTTTTCTTCGATTGCCTCAATCATAGCCTTAGCCTGAATATTATTTGTTTTATTCAATATATTGGCTACAAGCTGAGCACCACCGGAAATTGTCATATTTTGGGATAGAGTTGATTCTGCAATCTGATCGACTACGTGTTCTATCTGAGCCAGAAGCTGAGGAGCAACTTTGCCGAGCTTTGCAATTCTTATAGTAGTCTCATTGCTTAGTTTGGGATTGAACTCTGCCAAAACTGCCGCTGATTGATCCGGAGGAAGATGAGACAAAATAAGTGCAATTGTTTGAGGATGTTCCTTATTTAAAAAATTTGCCAACTGCTGTGGATCTGCTTTTTTAAGCACGCTGAACCCACGGACTGTTGTAAGAACCCGAATCTTCTCGACGATCTCCCGAGCTCTTTCCATTCCATAAGTTTTTTCTAGTAAGGACTGAGCGGCATCAATACCACCCTCTACCATATAGTTCTGAGCAGTAATTATCTGATAAAACTCTTCGATGACACTTTCAATTATATTGGAAGGAAGATCCTTCATATTGGTAATCTCAACGGCTATGCTTTCGACTTCCTTTATGTCCAATTCTTTGAATATCTTCGATGATGCCTCCATGTCCATAGACATCAGTAAGGCAGCAGCTTTTTGTTTACCCGTTAGTTGTTCAAATGCAACACTTTGTTTTTTCATTATAGATGCTATTTTTTTTATTTATTGACGTTATTATCACAAATTAATGTAGCTTATTAATCAGAATTTATATACTATGACTTACGTATTATTCATTTGCTTTTCTAAATCCGAGTCCTGATTCATCAGCATTCTGATTAATTTCACAGCTTCCTGAGGCTGTTCAGAAACGTAAGTCTGAATTTGATTTTTCAATTCAGATTTCATCATTGATTCTTCAGTTAATTGAACATACTTTGATTTTTCGAGATTCCCGGTTCTATCGGCAAATCCGGAAGTATCGAAATCACTGTTGGTTGTTAGCATTGAATCTGACTCAAGAAGAGATTTGTCACCTGATAAAAGCCATTGATCTGTCATCTCTGTCGGCAACAGGAGCATATCTTCTGTGTCAATAGAAAGTTCATTCATTCTTTCGGTCTCTAGCTGCTCCAGATGCATATCCACTTCATCGATAGAGGCTTTCTCAGGAAGAGCATAAGCAATTCTGAATCTTTCCTTGACTGCCCTTGAATTAAGAATACTATAGATCATTATCATAACTATTAATATAGAGCCGATAAGGATAAATAACTTAATATTCTCTGGAGATTTATACCAATCGATAGGCTTCACCTCTTTAATGTCATTTTCTAGATAAGAATTGTCGAATGGCACGCTAAGCACACTTACCTGGTCGTTTCGAGTGGGATTGAATCCTACAGCATTCTTCACAACATCATTCAGCTTTTGAAGTTCTTCTTCTGTTCTTGGTGTGTATTGAATGGTCTTCACGCCATTTTTATCAAGAATTTTATTGGTGCCGTTAATAAGAGCCGCAACTGTAAGTCGTTTGATGTTGCCAACTTCCTGAATAATTTTTTCTTCTGTTTTTGAAATTTCATAATTAGAGATATTATTCTGTTGTTGTCTGTCCTGGCTGACGTTAGGATAGCTCAGTGAATCTACCGATTTGCTGTTCTCTGCAATACTTTGTTCGCTTCTGACAACCTGACGCTCAGGATTAAAATCTGTAGTTGTTCTTTCTATCTGAGTGAAGTCCAGCTCTGCACTGACTCTTACTTCAGAGTTTCCCTGACCCAGGACGCCATCAAGCAAGGACTGAACTTTTTGAGAGATATATTCTTCAGCTTTGATCTTCTGTTCCATCTGAAATTCAGTTTTCCCTGCCGCGGATTTCTTATCATTTGGTTTAACTGATAAAATTTTTGCCCGATTATCGACAATTGTAACATCTCCAGAGGACATTCCTTCTATACTGCTTGCAATCAAATTTTGAATACCATCTATATCAACCTTTTGCATGGATTTTTCGTTTTTCATGTGAAGAGTAACGGACGCTGTCGGTACTTTCTGATCTTTTTCGAATAAAGTCTTTTCGGGAATGACTATATGTACTCTTGCTTTTTTGACCTGCTCCATAGATTGAATCGTTTTGGATAATTCTCCTTCGAGAGCTCGTCTGTAATTTAATTTCTGGACAAATTCGGACATACCGAGATTAGTTTTATCGAATAGTTCAAAACCAACTGTACCAGACTCTGGCAAGCCTTGTCCGGCAAGATCCATTCTGGTTTCATAAACTTTTGTTTTATCCACAAGAATAGTTTGACCATTGTCGGTAACCTTATAGTCAATTTTCATTTCCTTCAGTTTGGCAACTATTTTTCCTGCTTCTGCATTGTCAACATTGCTAAACAGGACAGACATTTCTTTGTTCGATGCACTCATTGACAGAAGCATAATAATACCGGCTATTACACCTATTGCCCCACCTACAATAATAGTCTTCTGCCACCATTCAAGTCTGGAGTTTAAGGTTTTTACCTGGTCAACAAAGTCATTCTTAGCCATTTGATTCTTCCGGAAATTTTATTAAACTTGTGTTCTCATCGCTTCGCGATATGTATCAACGAACTTATTTCTTAGTTCCATTAGCAGTTGAAACGTTGTTTTAGCTTTTTCAGATGCAATCATTACCTCATGCAGATCCACAGGTTCACCCTTGATGAATCTATCATTGAGATCTTTTGACTCCTTTTGTGATTGATTTACATCACCGATTAACTCGTTGAGGGTATCAACAAATGTGGTATCCTTAGGTTTGGCTTCCGTGAGATTGTTGAATTGTTCTACCTGTGGCAGAAATGATTTGTTTGATTGAAGTTCACTAACTAACATGGAAATCCTTTCCAATTATTCATCCTGAAAAAAGAAAAGCCCGTGCATATCTTGCACAGGCAGTATAAATCTATTAGACTCTTCCGTCTATTATCATTCCCTTGTTTAGATTCTGCACCTGGAGTCTGCCATCGCGATTGAACAGAACATGATTTTCCAGTTGTGTTGAATTATCAGGAAACATTTTCATAAAGAAACTGCGCTCTTCAGAATTCACAATCCTATCGGAATTCTTAAAATCAGACATGCTTATATTTGAAGCTGTAAGCCTGATTTCATCAAGCTTTTGAGCTACAGGTCTGGGCAATAAAGATTCCTTAGAATCTTTTAAATTCATTTGCCGAGGTTCTCTATAAACTTTTATTGCGTCAACAGTTCTCATAATTCAATTGATTTAATTATTCAAATATATCAAATTTCTAATGAATCCCGCACCATATTTTTTGCCGCTTCTATAACTCCGGCATTTGCTTCGAAAGCTCTTTGTGCAGTTATCATTTCCACCATCTCAGTTACTACGTTGATATTCGGCATCTTCACATAGCCATTCTCGTCAGCATCAGGATGAGATGGGTCGTACACAATACGCGGAGGAGTAGAATCCTTAGCTGATATTGCCTGCATGGTATTATAATCAGGAGCATCACCCGGAATCCCGATATTTGGTGAATGGACTTGATTGGTCCTAGCTAAATCTAACTGTCCGTTTAATTCATTCTCAAATGGACTATTAGCTATTGATCGCACAACAACAACTTCGCGTTGATAGGGATTCCCATCGGCTCCCTTTGTTGTGTTTGCATTGGCAATGTTGTTGGCGACGGCATTCAGTCTCATTCTCTGAACGCTCATCCCTTGACCGCTAATCTTGAAGGAAGCAAAAATATTTTCTGGCATAATCTATATCAGCTTTTCTTAATTATCTATTCTCTGAACCCTGAAACAGCAGAATTAATTCCGGTAAAGAATTTCTTTACTAATCTGGAAGCAAATCTAAATCTAATTTGATTTTCAGCCAGATCTGACATTTCTTTGTCAATGTTAACATGTGAATCTCCTGAAAAATATATTTCAGGTTGAGGAACTGGCTTACTTGCAAGTTCACCCTGAATATCACCGGCTTTAGGTGGCCCGATTGCAATATGATTCTCATTAGTAATCGAACCGGTTGTTGCAATTTCCTGATTATTAAAGAACTCTTCAAACTTCACCATCTCCGGTTTGTAGTGCGGAGAAGAAGTGTTTGCAATGTTTTTCGCAATAGTTTTCTCTCGCAGTGCATACGTATCGAGTGCTCTGGTGTAGAGAGGTAGTTTGTCATTAAATAAATGATAGCGAAAAATCATTGGTCAATATATTAAAATTATACTTAACATAAAACATATCTACAATTACAATGCCATTTTTATTGACATATTGAGCTAAACCTTTAAGAATATTAATTTATGACAAATCATTTCAAATCAATTCAAATAAATAATCAAATATCATCTGGTCAATATTATTTGGTGGCTAAAATAAACCATCATAATAATCATATTGTTCAATTTTCAAACATCTACCAATCCACGTACAAATTTAACTCCCTATTTTGGAAATAAAAATAGAGAGAAGTACGTATATAATATTTTCTAAGTCAAATAAATTTATTATTTGTCGTTTTGCCAGATTATCTGATTTCATGTTTTTTTTTGCTCTAAGCTAACCTTTTTGTTATGCAAATTCAATGTTAGCTATGGAGTAGAGTGATTTCATTGTACTGAACAAAATTTTTTTCTAAAAATGTGATTTGCTATGGATGCAATTTTAAATATATTACAAGCTGTCTTACTTCTTTTCATCCAAATGGCACCGTATCTGATGCTTGGATTGGTTTTCGTTGGTCTGCTGAATATTTTCTTTACAAAAGATCTTGTCACTAAGCATATCGGCAAGAATAACTTCATGTCAATTTTCAAAGCAGCGATGTTTGGCGTTCCGCTCCCTCTGTGTTCTTGCGGTGTAATCCCTTCGGCAGTTTACATGGCTAAAAACGGAGCCTCGAAACCTTCGGTCGTTTCATTCCTGATTTCCACACCTCAGACCGGAATCGATAGTATTCTAGCTACTTATGGAATGATGGGTCCAATCTTCGCAATATTTAGACCTTTTGCAGCACTATTGATGGGCTTAATCGGTGGAATTGTAACAAAATTTGCTACAGCAAAAGATGAATTAAGGCTTGAGAAAAAGATAGATATTCCTCTGATGCAAAAATCTGCTCTGGCTCCCGAAGTTAAGAATTTTAAATATTACGCTTCGAAATCTTTGATTTATCCCTTCATCGAATTTCTGGACGACATCACTCCTCAATTCATAGTGGGGCTGTTCATAGCAGGTTTGATTACCTATCTCGTTCCGGATAATTTCTTTTCAGGAACGTTCATCAGTAATGGCATTATCGGGATGATAGTTACCGTTCTTATTGGTGTTCCGATGTATGTTTGTGCGACAGCATCTATTCCTATCGCTCTAAGTATGATGATGAAGGGTTTTTCTCCGGGCATTGCATTTGTTTTTCTCGCGGCTGGTCCAGCCACTAACGCTGCATCTATAGCAGTATTGAGCAAAGTTCTCGGCAAAAAAATTACAGCTATCTTTGTTCTAACTATTTCGCTTTCATCGATAGCCTTCGGACTTCTACTCGATCTCATATTCAACATTACAGGTATAGACCCACATGCTCAGATGTCCCATCTGCACGTCCACGATATGTCAACCGTAACGTTGTTCGATTGGATCATTTCATCTGTGTTCTTTATTTTAGTTTTGCTTTCAATTTACAGATTATATCTTAAACCCAGATTTAAACCAAAGGATGAAAATATTATGGAAAACTCAGGAACAAAGATCAACATTGAGGGCATGACCTGCAATCATTGCGTTATGAATGTTCAGAAAGCAATCACAGGAACATCAGGTGTTACCGGCGTTGATGTTAAATTGTCTGACAATGCCGCTTATGTAGAAGGCGACTTCAAATTAAACGATTTGAAGAAAGCCGTCGAAGACATGGGCTACAAAGTTGTAGAATAAATTAAAAATATAGACAAATAATTTTGATTTAGAATGCAGGACTTGGTATTACTGTGCTGCTAACTATTCATTCAATGAATCTTCTGGGAAAGAAACGAAAGAATTAAAAATTCCAGTTTCATGCTTTCTCCCGTATAATTCATTTTCAACTATTTGTACATTCAGATAGCCAGAAGTTATCATACCCCAACACTCTGTATGTTTGTAGATGGTATTTTTTAAGCCAAATTACAGTTTTACAAACTTCCCAACTCGATCCCCAATTCTCACAAAATACATCCCCGGAGCCAAACCGGAAACATCGATTCGTACTTTTTCCCCTCCTTTCCAAGGAGGGGTGTCACGCAGTGACGGGGTGGTCTGTATTTCTCCCAGCACATTATATATCCTAACATCGCTTTGTAAGGGCGAATGGTCGTTCGCCCCTACGGAAATTTCTATGAAATCAGAGGCGGGATTGGGAAATAGCAAATTTAACAGGGTTATCATGGTTTTCAGATATAGAAGCCAAAATATTCATTTTATATTGTCTAATTGTAATCATATCTGACACAAAAATACCAGATGAATCATTGCTAGGTAAAAGAAACTTTTTTATTTTATAATTATCTATGGGTACTAATGAATCAATAAGCTGTTGTGTATTTATACTAAAAAAATACAATTTATTACTTTCACTGAGCACAATTAGATTTTTGTTGTTTTTTGTAAATCCAAGCTGAATAGGTTTATATGGTAAAATGAAATAACTGATCGAATTAATTGAATCATTTTTAAATCTATAAAAATTAATTATTGAATCCTTTGATGTAACTATAAAGTTAGAATCATTAGAAATTTTACCTAAATTTGGTAATAGACCTCTGCCACTTTTTATTGACAAACCATCTGAATAAAACATTGAATCAACTGCAATACTTTTTGATCTATAATCAGAATTATAAGAATATTTTCTGCCAATATTAGTACCTTCGATGAAGCTTAAATTATAACCTGATGCCATATCAGCATCATACATTTTTGAGTTAACGTCATAATAATATGTTTGATGAGAAAAATTTGCCTGCCAGCTTAATTTTCCCAAAACAAAAATTAAATTCTTAATTTCATTATAATCTACGAATGTATATCCATAAGAGATATTTCCAGAATTATTTTCTAATACCCCTAAATATTTATCGTATGTTTTAACAGTTGAATCATTTAATATATTCTTAAAAACTACCCTCATATAAAATGAATTCCCTGGAACATATGAAGAAATCTCAAAAATTAAATATAATTAATGAAATATACTTATAATGATTTTTCATTTCTAAACCTATATATAAATTAATGGTAATGAAATTTGATACAAATTTGAATAATTTTTTCCAAAAATTGGCACACTCTATTATATAATAACACAGAAAAACGCAAAACGTCTCACGGATTTTGAAAATAGTCTGTAGCACGGCATTGATTGCTTATTTTCAGCTATCAGAAATAATGATCTATTTTGAGAAAAATTAATTATTTCACAAATATATAATCCCTAAAGGGATAAGAATTAACTTTAGGATAGCATATTTCTACAAATATTG
>CAYXFU010000021.1:0-24047 GCA_964464375.1 uncultured Hyphomicrobiales bacterium | reverse complement strand
ATTCTACACATCTGCACACATATTTAATCCCTAAAGGGATAAGAATTAACTTTAGGATAGCATATTTCTACAAATATTGAACTCCGATGGAGTTCCTTTTGCATCACAAAAATAACGTCTTCTTAAAACATTTGTGGCAATGACTAATGCTGTATTCTGAATTATATCACGTAGTGATTAAATATTTGTAGAAAAGAGCAACAAGCCAACGTTCTCTATCCCGTCAGGGATTGAATATTTGTCAATTCTACACATCTGCACACATATTTAATCCCTAAAGGGATAAGAATTAACTTTAGAATAGCATTTTTCTACAAATATTGAACTCCGATGGAGTTCCTTTTGCATCACAAAAATAACGTCTTCTTAAAACATTTGTGGCAATGACTAATGCTGTATTCTGAATTATATCACGTAGTGATTAAATATTTGTAGAAAAGAGCAACAAGCCAACGTTCTCTATCCGGTCAGGGATTGAATATTTGTCAATTCTACACATCTGTAAAAATATATTTATCTTCAAAGCTAATACCAAATTTTTTTAGAAATTCTATATATTCTTCTCTGAATGTAATCTGCTTATGATGAATTTCCTGATTCTCAATATATTTATATACTTTATCAATTTGTGAATTTGAGTAAGAAAATGCACCGTAACCTGACTGCCACTCAAATTTTCCTCTTACCCAATTGTTTTTATTAATAAAGATCGTAGAACACCGCTTTATTTCTTTAACTAGAGTAGATAGTGATTCTTCAGGATTGAATCCAATCAATATATGAATATGATCAGACATACCATTTATATTAATCATTTTATGAGATTTATTAGAAATGATTCCTGTAATATACTTGTATAGTTCATCTTTGTTATTCTGAGCAATTAAGTTTTCTCTTCCTTTGACTGCAAATACAACTTGAATATAAATCTGTGTGTATGTGTTTGGCATTGTAAAAACCTTTAATATTTCACAAATATTTAATCCCTAAAGGGATAAGAATTAACTTTAGAATAGCATTTTTCTACAAATATTGAACTCCGATGGAGTTCCTTTTGCATCACAAAAATAACGTCTTCTTAAAACATTTGTGGCAATGACTAATGCTGTATTCTGAATTATATCACGTAGTGATTAAATATTTGTAGAAAAGAGCAACAAGCCAACGTTCTCTATCCCGTCAGGGATTGAATATTTGTCAATTCTACACATCTGCACACATACTTTTAATCCCTAAAGGGATAAAAATTCTCATTTTTATACATATTTCTACAAATATTGAACTCCGATGGAGTTCTAAATTCTAATACATTTTTTCAAACATCAATTAATTTAATATAAATTCACTGACTCTATTTCCGGGATCTGCTTTTTGAGTATGCGTTCAACTCCGCCCTTCAGCGTTAAGGCTACAGCAGGGCATCCGGCACAGGCTCCTGACAGCTCTACAAGAACTTTGCCGTCCACAATGCTTTTCAGACGGATCTTGCCGCCGTCAGCCTGAATGAATGGACGAATATCATCGTTTATTACCTGCTCAACTTTCTGCTGCAGTTCTTCGTTTGTCATAGCTGTTCCTGTCAGATATATTTTGCTTTAGGGATGTTGCGTTTGTGCATAGTTTCGATAATTAATGCGGGGAAGTTAGTAACTACTGCGGTTATTGGTTTTTTTACCATTTCTTTGAGTGTCTGTTCATCATCAATCGAGTAAACTCCGGTAATGATATTATTCTTTACTATATCATCTGCAACTTCATCAGTCATTTCTTCCACACTGCATACAAAGCCCTCACAGCCGATTTCGGAAGCTATCTGCGACGGGAGACGTTTATCCTTCGGCAGTCTGATGGCGGCAGTCGGTAGATATGGGAATTCCTTCTTCATCTGAGCCAGAGTTGTGTAGTAAAACGATGAGAATAGTGTATAGTCCTTGTATCCTTCGTTCATTATCACATCGATGATTCTGTGGATATTGTCATCGAGAGAATCACCCTCGATATTCTTAACCTCGATATTAAGAAAACATTTACCCTTTATCATGTGAATTACATCGCTGAGCAATGGCACAGGCTCTCCCCGAAATTTTTCGGAGAACCAGCTGCCGGCGTCCAGATCTTTGAAGTGAGATAGATCTGTCTGCTTAACCTGACCGATTCCGTTGGTCGTCCTACTGATATTTTTATCATGGAACACCACTACGAAACCGTCCGAGGTAATCTGCACATCGGTTTCAATTAGATCAACGCCAGCCTCGACAGCCTGACGGAATGATGACAGGGTATTCTCGGGAGCCGTTCCTGCGGAACCTCTGTGACCAGCCACCATAAGACTTTTGTCCCCGGCTAATCGGCGTATTGCTATGTCTCGTAATTTTTTCAAATCAATGGTTAATTATTTATTTATTGCTATGTTTACAAACGATTAATATAACTAAAAATTCTAAAAATTAACAATCATTTAGATTATTATAAAAATAAGTTGGAATATTTGCAATAATTCATTTAGTTTAAGTTTGTACGAAAACCAAAAAGAGCAAATCAATGTATTCGCAGATTAAGTCAGCTTCAGTATTCGGTATTAACGCATTTCTTGTAGAAATAGAAACACATCTCGACAATGCTGTTCCATCATTCAATATTGTCGGGCTTCCCGATTCAGCTATCAAAGAATCACGCGAACGTGTACCTGCGGCAATCAAGAACTCAAATCTTGAGTTTCCATCGAAGCGAATAACAGTCAACCTTGCTCCTGCAGATGTCCGCAAAGAAGGTTCAGCTTTCGATCTGCCGATTGCTCTAGGAATATTATCGGCACTTGAAATGATTCCTGAAGGTGCACTTGCTGATACTGTCGTTCTGGGGGAACTTTCACTCGAAGGTAAGCTTAGACCTATTCACGGAGTACTTTCGATTGCGCTTGAAGCAATAAAAAATGGAATAACTACAATTATACTTCCTGAGGCTAATGCCGACGAAGCGGCTTTGGTTGGGACTCTCAAAGTAATACCTGTCAATTCATTATTCCAGGTGTTTCAGTATTTGAACGGACAAGAGACAATCGAACCCAAAACAGTCGATGTAGAAGCACTCTTCGACCAGAATATGAAGAATTATCATCTCAATCTGGCAGATGTCAAAGGACAGGAAAACGTGAAACGTGCCCTTGAAGTATCAGCCGCAGGCGGGCACAATATGCTCATGATCGGTCCTCCTGGATCGGGAAAGACAATGCTTGCAAAGCGTATCCCGGGAATCTTGCCACCACTTTCACTAGAAGAATCACTCGAAACAACGAAGATACACTCTGTGTCGGGACTTCTGCCATCGAACGAAGCTCTTGTAACAATACGTCCTTTCCGCTCACCACATCATACAATCTCGGATGCTGCACTTGTTGGCGGAGGAATGAACATGATAAGACCGGGTGAGATTTCACTGGCTCACCACGGTGTGTTATTCCTGGATGAGTTACCGGAATTTGCACGGAATGTTCTGGAAGTTCTGCGCCAACCACTCGAAGATAAGCGTATCTGTATTTCCCGCACAAAAATGACAATCGAATATCCTGCAAATTTCATGCTTGTCTGCTCGATGAACCCCTGCCCATGCGGCAATTACGGCAATCCATCGAAGCCATGCACTTGCACACCTGCTTTGATTCAGAGATATTTATCTAAAATATCGGGTCCACTGCTTGATAGAATTGATCTGCATGTCGAAGTACCATCTGTTAAATATCAGGATCTTTCCTCCCTTCGAATGGGCGAACCATCCGAGATTGTCAGAGAACGTGTACTAAAAGCCAGAAAATTGCAAACTGAGCGATTCTCCAAATCACCCGGTATATTCAAGAATGCCGACATGGGAAGCAAAGATATACGCAAGTTCTGCACGCTTGACACAGCATCGCAAGAGATACTGAAAATGGCGATGACAAAGCTAAATTTCTCAGCTCGTGGTTATGACCGAATCCAAAAAGTAGCCAGAACAATTGCGGACCTGAGCGGAAGTGAAGATTTAAGGGCAGAACACGTAAGCGAAGCCATTCAGTACAGAAGTTTAGACCGACAGTATTGGAACAGCTAATAAAATAAAGAAAAACAAACTCTGTTATTCGTAAGTTAAGCATCCTGCTTGACTTAATAGAAACATTATAAATCTAGGATTTTATCTTTCCGCATAATTAATCATCAAAATTACTCTCGATATTATATTTTTCTTTCAAATATCGATACAATTCCTTCAAATATTCTAAACTATACCCTTCGATATAAAACACAGCTTTCAAAAAGGGTTGGTTAAGTTTTGGTGCAACAATAAGCTTATCTTTAATAACTATGGCAATTCTTTTTCCTCGGTTTTCTTTTGTATAATTATAAAAGATATCATTGGCAGTATCATTTGAAACCAAAACCAATAATTTATGGCTAGTATCCCACCCTTCGCAAGCAAATACTATTTTTTCTATCTGAGTAAATTGAATCAAAGATTTAGAGCTAATTTTTATTACAAAACTACTATCGTTAACTTTTGTAAAGCTTCTACCATTACTGTCTTCTATGTAAACACCATTATATTCTTCATTTTGGCTGAATGATGAACAGGTTAAGAAAAGCATGCAAAAGCAAAGGAGCAATACCGACTTGAGTTTATTATTCATTTGATTTATCCTTCCTACTTTAACTTAAATATTTGCATTTGCTTTAGCAATTCAGCTTCGTCTATCTTTTGGATTATAGATTTTATCTTATTTTTCGGGATGTATTTTTTCAATGAAAGTATATTTTGACTTTCCTCGATATGGTAATCCTCATCCTTGCTTTTACTTAATCCTACTTTCGGCTTATACCATGGCTTTTGACTAAAGAACTGCTCATCACTCTTATCGGAAAAAATATTACCTATACGAGCCAGCACTTCCTTACTCATTCTATCAAGCTTTTCAGGATCAAAGTTATTCTTTATTTCGTTCTCAGATTTTTTATTCTCATCAATGCCATAGTCTGATTCACTTTCAGTTGGATTGAACATACTCTCCCAATCACAAAGTCCAAGATATGAATAAAATACCAATCCAAGGGTTTCATTCTTTTTGGGTTTGTAATTCTTGAATTCAAAAGTTGTTAGATTCTCTGAGACAGTTACTTTAATGTTTTTGTTCTTCGATAAATCCTGTGGGTTTCTTATGAAATCGGCAGATCTTAGGTTTGTATAATCGAATACTATTAAGCCGTCATTGATATTTTCATACCAGGACGAACCTGTACCAATGACATAATGCACAAATGTGGTTGCTGAAAAAGGATGCCCGACACTACTACCGAGCTGGCCTTCATAATAGTTTTCTACAACAACTGTATCATTTGAAGGAAAATCAACAGTTTTGATATACCAATTGTCCGATATAGTATCCAGAAATATATCATTTCCTTTTCCATAAGATGTATCGATGCTTTTAATTGTCTTTTTGTATTCAAGTTCGACTGGTCTGTCGTTCACAAGTGACTTGAAATTATATAAAGGATTATAATTCTCATCTTCATAACCAAAATTAAAATCAGGGAAACCTACTTTCAACTTTGTGCGATTGCCGTGGTTATAAAACCAAAATTTACAATGAACTTTATACCCATTCTTCTCCATCTTGGCATATACAACTTCCTTCAGCATCTGTACTTTACTTGCCGACATCGGAACAGGATTATATCCATAGTTTCCCATTTCGGTATCATTTGCTTTTATGATAGGAATAAAAGCAATTAGGAGGATAGGTATAAGAATAAGTTGTTTCATTTTATTTCATCACCACCAGCTTCGCAGAATAATTTCTGCCGTTCATATCTAGCTGAACGAAATAGATTCCGTTGTTCAGATTGGGCTTTATCAGCTTTGTCTGCGTGTCTGTGCCAAGTTTTTCTTCATATACGATTCTGCCTGTTACATCTATTATGTTTAAGTTCAGATTGCTGCTTGTCACTGCTTCGGCTGAGCTGATGCTGATTGTGAAATCTCCTGATGTCGGATTCGGATATATCATCACAGCCGGTGATGGTGTTTCGATCTCTTTCACATCATTGGGGAGAGCATTTGTTCTCCAGACACCTCTGCCATAAGTAGCGGCGAAAAGTTCATTAGTGCTGTTCTGGATTTCCAGTTCATTGATTATGCAGTTCGGCAGATTGTCGCTGTAGAGCACCCATTTGTCCAGGCTGTCATCTGTGTAATATACTCCCTTGTTCGTACCTGCGTAAAGAATATTCCTCTCGCTGTTCGGCTGATGTACAATAGTTCTTATCATACTGCCACCCGTAATAGGCTTTGAAATATCCTTCCAAGTTTCACCACCATCAGTTGTGATATATGTATTAATGTTGCTATACCATGTGTTAACAGCAGCACGAATCTTCCGTGGATTATTATAATCATAGTCTATACTGATAATATTCATCGAATCTAGTGGAAGTCCTGCCTTCGATTTCTTCCATGTCTTGCACCCGTCTTCGGTAATCCAAAGCTCTCCGGGAGATCGCCGCCAGACTTGGGCTGTGTCCTGATACCAGTCAATTTCTTTGTAGATACTCAAATATTTGGAATCAGTTGGGGAGTTTTTGACAATATTAAGAGTTGATCTATTTATAATCGGCTTTGGAGCTAATGTATCGAAGCTCATCACCTTTTCCCAATGAAGACCGCCATCCATCGAACGCCACAGATTTTTAAAGCCGATATAGATTACATTGGGATCAACAGGATCCATATTTATAGGAGTTATCCAGTTTCCACTACCTTCTAATTTTATGATAGTATCAGCAAGTCTATAGGATAGTGTCTTTCCACCGTCAATTGTCTTGCAAAGACCTCCGAACTGCCATACTCCATAGAATCTATCCGGATTGTCGTTGTCAATCATCGTTTCCATCCCGTCATAATTCGGGATGTAATTAAGCCATTTGTCCGATTTGAAGTAATAGCATGAATTGTCCTGCGAACCCGCAGCTAATATGTTTGGCGTATTCTTGCAGAGGCTCATCCGGTAGAACTCTGTGATTACAAGCCCATCGCTGAGGTTCTCCCATACAGTCGGGAATTTAACATCAGGTGCACCTGGTTTAAGATCCTCATTATATGTATCTATCCAATCTCTGACCCATGTTTTTGAACCAACCGACATTGATTTTGTTCGGTAAACACCACCGTCATTGCACCAATAGAAGTACTGATCTGCCGGATTGTAGGCGGCATAGTGATGATCGGCATGAATGCTCGGACCGAAACAGTAAATCCAGAAACTAACCAAATCCCATTCGTTACCACCATTCTCAGACATCCAGATATTGATACCGCCGGTATAAACCTGGTTTCGCTTAATTGGATCGGCAAGTAACACAAGGTCGTAAGATCCCTGTCCGCGACGGTCACTTGCATCGCCACCCCATATACCGAGCATATTATCCGTACTAGTGGAATCTCCTATCACTTTGGTTACCCACGTTTTGCCGGCATCTTGTGACTTATAGAAACCATAAACACCACCGGTATTTACATTAACAGCAAGAACATAGATATAGTTTGGGTCAGCCGGTGAAACAGCTATATCCATTCTGCCAATAGTACCTTTAGCAGGTATGCCTGTGTTTAATTCTGTCCATGTTACGCCGAAGTCTGTCGATTTCAACACACCGGCACTGCCCTGTCCCCATTGCCGTCCCATTGCGGCATACAGGACATTAGTATTTTGGGGTGTCATGTCAATATCTGTTATAATGGAATCACAAACGTGAGTCCAGGTTAAACCTGCATCAGGAGATGTCCAGATGCCAAGCTTACCGGCAGCTAATAGCTGGTCTGTATTCTGAGGATTAATGATTATTTTTCTAAGAGCAGAATACTTAAAATTTGCTTCAGTAAGTAGAGGTGTTACATTCCATGTCAAACCTGCATCGGTAGATTTGAAGATACCCTGAGCATTGCCGTCAGTCATACCTGTTATATCAAAATCTCCTGTAGCGGCATATACTATATCTGGATTCTTCGGATCGACAGCTATGTCGCTTATAGCTAGTGTCGAGAGCTTATCGGTAAGCGGAATCCAGTTCTTTCCTGCATCTTCAGTTTTCCATATACCACCGCCCGGAGTGCCGATATAAAGGAATCCCGGCTTAGTCGGATGAAAAGCTATACAGTTCACCCTGCCCATAGAATAGCAGGAGCGCGGCTCATAGCTCGGCGGAATAGTTACAGGACCTACTGGCACCCAGCCCGACTGAGAAAGCATTCTGTCGTCCTTAGCTTTTTCCGCACTATTAATATACGCCATCGGATCCATATCCAGATAATTGAGCCTGCCCTTGGCATCGAAGTCCATTCTGTGGTTCCAAAGCCAGCGGTGCATCCATTTATTTTTTTCTTTAACATTGTCTGACTGATTTGATAGAATATTCTCATAATAGGCTTTTATCGTAAAATAGTCCATTTCATAATATCCGCCTAAGGATTTGTCGGTCTGAGAATATAGAGTAGAAGATGCAATACAAGCAAGAAAGAATAGAGCTTTCAAAAAAGTAATACGGTATTTAACAAACATGATATTCCTCATATATTTTTAATGTCTTTTTACAAAAATAAGCAAAACTTCAATACAAAATCCAGAAACCCCCTTAATCCCCCTTGGAACAAGCTGAGCTGATTCGTTCTCTTAAAAAAATAATTGAGTGAATAGCCACGAGCTTTAGCTCGTGGAAAAATTTCAAATTATTTTCATTGACTTTAGTCGAAATTGCTCTTTTTGTGGGGATAAATCCCCAAATAAATTCATTTTTTTCTTTTCACCACGAGCTAAAGCTCGTGGCTATTCATATACCTACAAAGAATGAACCAACCCACCTTGGAACTAGGGGAAGAGTTGCTACTTTATAGTTTCACAAACTTCCTTACTCCCTCCCCAATTGTTGGGGAATGTTAGAGTGAGGACAATTCTATATTTATTGATCACTAATCTTTGCAAGTTGTTCATTTAAAAGAATGGTAGTGATTTTTTTAATCTCTGTGAACTTACACCCACTGTTATTTAAATTATACCGATTCATGGTATCAGATGGATTTTTGATTTTCCATTTTTCCACCGATCTGCCGTGCCTAAGGCACAGAAAGACAATAGATTTCACCTGCTTTAGATGTTCTAATTAGTAATTAGGGTTTAATATATTTAGAAAGAAAAATAATCATAAATCAATCTTAGGATTTGCTTCACCGGTAGTTATACTCTTGTAGATTTCCATATATTTTCTCTGATGTGTAAAATTTAGTTCAAAAATATATTGAAAGCGCTTCAGCGAGAATATGTCTCCTCTGGTTATGGTTCTGATCTTTTCATAGTATTCTCTTAGTTTCTGATCTTCAATCAAATTTTTATTCGCTGAACAGGATTCCGGATAACCTGCAGGTATCCCTTTGGTGAAATGAGCAACAAAGAAGCCATCGCTTAAATCTGGCGGAGGAAGCCTTGCAATCAAAGGATCAGATAGTGATTGGGCATCAATTAGAAATTTTGTTGGTCCAAAACAGAATCCATAAATTCCGCCACCCTTGATTAATACCATGTTTTTGTCGTTTCTGCATGAATCACAGGTGCTTTTGTCTCTTTGTGCATGCGAAGGAAAGATAGGGTAACCTTTCCTGGAATAAAACAGCAGATTTGAATCCCAGAAATAGTATGATTTATCACCATTTATAAATGTTCTATTATACTGATTCTTAATGTCAAAAATTGATGGGATTGATTTGACTGTTTGGGAATTTTCATTTAGATTCTTTATCGATCGTAAAAAGAAATATTTAACAGGCGTAACCGGTGATATTATATTATAAATTATAACACTAATCACTAATAGCCAAGCATTTGTAAATGAAACACTTCTGAATATTAAATATTTAATTTCAAAAAAATTCTTTTTATTCATTAATACATCAATTATCAAAAGTACAGACAGTAGAAATGGAACAGAATAAAATCTTCCACCCATAAAATCTCCACCTGTGGTAATGATGTAAACCAAGTAAATACTTAAACTAAACGAAAGTATTTTATATTTTCGGGCTTTAATCCAAAAAGGTAGAATTATTGCAATGAAGATAATCAACATTGTAATCGGATCGGATAAACAGATATGATACATGAAGTTTATCCCTTGCTTAACCGCAATACCTGTATATCCAAAATCCAGTTTGGCATAAAATGTATTCGGAAAAGGAAAGCCATAATATATAAGTGAAAAAAGTGTCCAAATGATTGCCGGTAGCAGTCCGATTAAAATGTAGTTAATACTTTTATATTTAAATTTATTGAAAGACAATATTGTTACTTGGACCAAAGGAAAAGCAATTAATAAAATACTATCCTGACGGTTTGTATATAATAACGATGCAAAGAGAAACACCCAAAATATATCAGCCAATGAAATAATTGTTTCTTTATTAATAAATCTAGTAAATCTTTTAAAAAAAAGATAAATAAGAAGATAGCTCAATGGATTCTCAAGTCCCGAAGATGAATAATCAATAAAAGCATTTGAATGAATTATAATCAAAATAAACATGGACAGAATAAAGAAGCTCTTTTGCAAAATCAATTGATAGGACAAGAGAATTACTACCGATAAGGTAATGAAATATGATAAAAAAGTAGATATAAATAGGAATTTCTCAACATCAGAAATGAATGTTAGATTATGAATGAAAAAATAAAACACACTTAGTGTAAACATCCAGAGTGGATGCGTATAAACCTGAACTCGTTCGACTGTGTTCCAGGTTAATCCAAAGCCATTAATAAAGTTATCTACTGTTCGGAATGTTATGTAAGCATCATCGCAAACGAAGGAATTAAAGAAGAAAACAATTGTAAATATGCTGAAAACTAATGTAATAGCCAGCTTTTGAACATTTTCAACAAAAAAACGGGATGAAGTTTTATAAACCAGGTAATTGCAAATTGATACGATTACAAGAAGAATGCCAATATTATTTAGTATGATAGCAAAATGATTCTGTAACCATACTATTTTATTAACGCTAAGGCTAAACCCGGTGATGAATGAAATAAAATTAAATATCGAAAGAAGATTATTGGTGTTGTTAAAGATTAAATTTGCTGATACTATCGAAAAAAAACCCAAAATGAAACAGGTCAGAGAATAGAAAATGAATATTTTTGGGGATGATATCTGATTTCCAGCCATGTAATTATTCTTCTTAATCAATTTTAATTTTAAGATTCTCGAAGAAAGCAAGATAAGTTTTAATTAGGAATTTTCAATTTATTTTTGATTTTCTTTCGTGCCAAACATTCTATCTGATTATCAGTATTTTTCTGACGAATATGCCTGTTGGTGTGTGCAGAACACAAAAGTATGCACCAGTCGGTATCGACTGTGAGCCAATATCAATATTGAAACTTCCCTCATTCAATTTCTCCTGGAATCTGTAAACTTCTGTTCCCATTGAATTGAATAAACTTAGCCGATAGTCGCCTTCATTGTTTGCTACGATAACAAGCTCATTATCAGATCCGCTTTTATTCACAACGATAAGCTCATCCTTGCGGAATGTCTGAATCTGCCTCAGATCCCTAACACAGGAATAAATGCACAACTTGCAGGATTGATCTATTGTCAACGGAGGATAGTAATCATCATCCCAGATAATTGATTCGAATATTAGATCGGTACAATTGCTGTCCCCAAGCAATGCTATGAATCTGATTGATTTAAGTGGCAATGAGTCAGTATTCTGAGTGATTGTTCCTCTGACTTCCAATGAGCCGTCAGGATTGTTTACAACATCGTGATCGAGTGGAAGCAATAAAGTTCTGTTGTATCTTAGTTTAATCTTATAGGGCACAGATGTTCCCTCAACGAAATAGACATTTCTGATGCTTATCTTATAGTTGATTGTATCACCCGGACTTATACTTGCATTTGTGTCGCATTCAAGCTCGAATTCAGGAGTTGGTGTCAGACCAACCAGATCAAAGTATGAATTGTAGTTATTGCTAAAAGATTTGAATATTTTATGATAAATATCAGCAATGTCCTTAGCCGTGTTTCCCTGGAAGAACTCACCACCGGTTCTGCTTGTAATATCCTGTAGAATCTTTCCATCACTAATGTTATTACCAATTCCGACAATGTAAATCTTTACCTTATTTGCTACAGCAAAATTAATTACAGAAGTATAAGTATTTGAACTAGAATTATCATCACCGTCAGTAAGCGCTATAATCACCTTTTGATAAGGTCTTTTCCTGACGCTGTCTATTGTTTTCATTAAGGCATCATAAAAAGCTGTATTCTGATATTTGTAATTAGGGAGTGAAGACTTCAAAGTTGCTTTATTAGTAGAAAAAGTATGATTTCTGTAAAAGGTAGTTCCAAAAGAAAAAATACCTGCTTCATCAATCACATTTGGTGTATTCAGCATATCATCAATAAAAGCTATTACAGCATTGTTGACTGCATCAATCTTTCTGATCGCACTATTTGGAAGACTTTCCATCATACTATAGCTGATATCAATCAGTAGTCCTATAGAATGTGAAAGTCTTACATTGGATTGCAGTTTCACTCTTTGGCTATCCCTGCCGGAACGAATTGGTTTGTAAGTGATTTCGAATGAAATAGAATCACCGGGCTTAATGCTCAATGGAGCTTTAAGCAGGCTGTTGAAAGGTTTGAGAATAGGATCAATTGCAGAAATAGTCAGGGCGGTATCGCCTGTATTCTTAATAGTAATTTTATCTGTTTTCTTGTCCAGATACTTTACAGATCCAAAATCAAATTTATTCTTGTTAAGATTTAAGTTTGGTATGAATTCCTGAGCAAAAGTATTGTATGTACTAATTATCATAAACAGAATCAGTACTAAAGAGCGGTCAATTGAAGCAAGAGGCGTTTTCATTATTATTCTCCGGTTATTTCACCGTTAAATTCTTTTAGAATATGCAATTTAACATAATTTTGTACAATGAAATACATTTTTTGTGTCGTTTTGTTAGAATTTTGTTAAAATAGTGCTTGTTTTGCAGAAGAAGTAGTTGTAAGTTGTTAAAATTAAAAAAAATATTATTTTTTTTTGAGATACATCAAAGTATATTATTATTTGATTGGGGCAAAATAAAAAGTAGCTCGGTAGAAAGATGCCGTAGGGGCACTGCGTGCCGTGTCCGATCTGAGTGATGTGAGGATAATGAATGTATTCGGGCAAACAGTATTGTCTGTAGGGGTTCAAAATTTTGAACCCCTACGAGTCGATGTTTCTGGTTTGGCTCCGGGGATGTATTTTGTGAGGATTGGGGATAGAGTTGGAAAGTTTGTGAAACTTTAATGGCTTTAGAACTCCCTATCCATGAATAAACAGGGTCGGGGTTAGGACAATTTTGTATTTATGTTCAGCTACGTAGTAGCGAAATCTAATAGAAAATAAATCAACAAAGCAGACCAAAGCTCCGTAGGAGCGAAATAGATTTGACAATGAAAGATGATGTCGCCCCTACGGGGCTATGATGCTCACTCCTCCATTTTTTCTATTAAGATTTCACACCTACGGTGTTTCCGGTATTAAAATTTAATTTTCCCTTCTTGAGAGGGAATCAAGGGGGGTGAAAATCTCAGGGAAAAAAGATAATCCCGAAGGGATGAAATATGTATAGCAAAGCGATACAAACAAAATCTCAAAATCCCGTAGGGATGGCATATTAATAGAAAATCGTACCTAAGCCACAGCCCAAAGCTCCGTAGGAGCGATATAAATTTGAATCAAAAAATGTCGCCCCTACGGGGCTATGATGCTCTCTCCTCCATTTTTTCTATTAAGATTTCACACCTACGGTGTTTCCGGTATTAAAAAATCTCTAATTTCCTCCCTCTTCATTTGATATTCGGTGTTCGATATTCGACATTCTGTATTTCTAAATTATTCCCTTTCTATTTCCTATATATTCCTTTTAAAAACCGTTTTCTTGGCGTTTACTGCTGATTCAATAGATTGCTTGTGGTTTGTTCTATTGAAAGCAGAAAATGGAAGAAAAAGAAATAAATATTCGCGACGAAATTCTTAGTCAGGAAATCCTCGAAACTATCTCCCCGGGGTGGTTTGCATACATCAACTCATCGGGTGAATGGAAGTATCCGCCACATTTGCGCTATCTCGATAAAGCTCTGCATTTCCTCGTTGCAGGCAAATTCTCCAGACTTATGGTCAATATGCCGCCACGACACGGCAAATCCGAGATGATCTCCAAATACTTCCCGGCATGGTATATCAACAGGTTTCCCGATAAGAGAATCATTCTCACAAGCTATTCCGCTGACTTTGCCTCCATGTGGGGCAGACTGGTAAAGGAAATTCTCATCACCCGATCGATCGAAGGCAAATCCGATCTGAGATTATCCAAAGACAGCCACGCAATGAAGCTGTTCAGCATCGCAAATAGAACTGGAAGCATGGTAAGCACGGGTGCAGGTTGCTCTCTGACCGGTCGCGGTGCCGATCTATTGATTATCGACGATCCCGTCAAGAACAATGAGGAAGCCAACAGCGAGAAAATCCTCGATAATATCTGGGAATGGTTCGTCGCTACGGCTTACACAAGGCTCGAACCCGGCGGTAAAGTTGTCCTGCTTATGACCCGCTGGCACGATGACGACTTATGCGGACGCATCGCCAAAACATCGAATATCATCAGACTGGATGAGGCTATCAGCTCTGATTCCCTTCTACCGTCTGACAAAGAAACCTGGGTGAAGATTACTCTTCCTGCTATTGCCGGAGAAGATGACGAACTCGGTCGTAGTATTGGTGAGCCTCTCTGGGCAGAGAGATACGATGAGTCGGCTCTGGCAAAGATCAAGCTCCAGGCAGGTGCTTACTGGTTTGCTTCGCTCTATCAGCAGAGTCCGATTCCCGGCAGAAATCCGGTATTCAAACGTGAGCATTTCAGCTATTTCACAGAGGATTCGGAGTGTTATCATCTCGTAAATCATTTGGGTGCGAGGGAAACCCGTCGCAAAGATTCCTGCCTGAGATTCGCAACTGTCGATCTGGCTTCGAGTATCTCCCAAACAAGCGATTACACCGTCATTCTCACCTATGCACACACTCCGCAAAATGAGATTCTCGTGCTTGATGTTCTGCGTCAAAGACTAGCACCCGAGCATCACAGGAATCTGATTGCAACTCAAGTCGCGAAATGGACCATAACTTTGGTCGGCATTGAGCAGGTTGGCTATCAGGCTATTTTAGTGAACGAGATGAGTAAAGCAGGATTCCAGATTAAGGCGCTCACTCCCAAAGGGAACAAAGTTCTGCGTGCTAGTGTGATGCAGGCAAAAATGGCTTTGGGAAAAGTGTATTTCCCGACAGGGGCACACTGGCTCAGCGATTTCGAAGATGAACTGATGCGTTTCCCCGATGGACGGCATGACGATCAGGTGGATGCGTTCGCCTATATCGGATTTATGTCAATCGACGACCAAAAACCGCCTGTTATTGGCTGTGGCAAGAAAGAGAGAGTCGGAGATAATATGTTTGATTAGTGAAAAATTTCTTGAAATGGGATCGATTTATTGATTGTAAATTGAATTTTCTTGCATATATTTGTATTGTGATATGACATTATCAATTCTTTCCAATTATTAGTAATGTAAATGATAATTATAGGCTTATGAAGTATTCGAACATGAGAGAAGAAGAACTCAAAAATACTATTGCTAAAGAGTATTTTTATTTGTACGATTGCACGAAAATTATTGGCAACGTTGACTTTTGTGTTTGTATGCACCAAAGTCAGAAAGCACTTTTTGATCAGGAGTCACTTCTTTGGGCTGAAGCCAAAACTGGCTCATCAGATATTTATAAATCTATTGTTCAGCTAATTCTCACAATTGGTAAAGCCAGGACTTTCGATAAATTTCTTCCCCCTGCTATGTTGGGTGCTTTTGATG
The DNA here is from genome assembly GCA_964464375.1 of uncultured Hyphomicrobiales bacterium. Classification (GTDB taxonomy): domain Bacteria; phylum Bacteroidota; class Ignavibacteria; order Kapaibacteriales; family UBA2268; genus CAIOZA01. Next base: position 8,049 of record CAYXFU010000021.1, on the reverse strand, counting down.
GCGAGAAAATCGCATTTATACCATATAGTGAGATTCATGATATTTTTTATCTCAATGATTTTAACTGGAATGTTACTTCATCGAATTATGAAACTAAAGAATTTAAATTTGTACATGATAAAGTCAAATCAATTATTGACAATAAAGCCCTGCTTTTTCATTTTGAAAGCGATGAAAAAGATATTACAAGGTTTATAAAAAACAACTTCGTAGTCGGGAAATTCGGTCTCACCAAAACAAGAATCGATAAGAACAATTTTATAGTAGTTTACAATAAATGGCTGAACAGCGTTAAGAAGACAATTGCTGTCAACTGGGAGATTGCCAAAAAAAATGGATTAATTGACGGCGATTTTTATCTTGCAGATTTGATTTCAGATGAAAACACATCACTGAAAGATAACCTATATGTTGTTTTGAAAGCAACCAGATATGAATTCCATCGCTTTGTAGATCAATTTGGAGCATTTACCTCAAGTTCCGTTGAATTCAACGATAAACAAGTTGCACACACTCAGTTCTGGAACAAATACGAAAGACCTCCGAAAGAAGAATACTGGGACTATATTATTGAGCGGCGTGACCTTCTCGTTCCACAGGACGTTCGGGAAAGAAAAGGCAGTTTCTTCACTCCTCAGATATGGGTAGAGTTATCACAAAAGTATCTGACAGATGTGTTGGGTGAAGACTGGCAGGATGAATATTATGTCTGGGACTGTGCCGCCGGTACAGGCAATTTATTGACTGGTCTGACAAATAAATATAATATCTGGGCTTCCACACTCGATGAACAGGATGTGGAAGTAATGAAAGACCGTATTAAAAATGGTGCTAACTTACTCGAAGATCATGTTTTTCAGTTTGATTTTCTGAATGATGAATTCACCAAACTCCCAAAACCGCTTCAGGAAATAATAAACAATCCGAAGAAACGAAAGAAGTTGGTAATTTATATTAATCCTCCGTATGCAGAAGTTTCAAGTAAAGCCATAAAGGGAAAAGTTGGAGTCAATTTAACAAATACACATATTAAATATAGCAACATTATAGGTACTGCAGGGCGTGAATTATTTGCTCTATTTCTTACTCGTATTTATTGTGAAATTCCTAATTGTAAAATTGGAGAGTTCTCTACTTTAAAAGCATTAAATGGATCTGCTTTTGATAAATATCGTAACTTTTTTAAAGCTAAATTTGAAAAAGGTTTTATTGTTCCAGCGAATACGTTTGATAATGTTTTTGGTTCGTTTCCTACTGGTTTCAAAATTTGGAATACAGAAAATAGGGAAAAATTTAATTCGATTATTATTGATATTTTTGACTCAACAGGTATTCTAATAGGAAATAAATTATTTTGTTCATTAATAAAAGAACAATTCATAAATCGATGGATTAGCGAATATAAAGTTGAAGCCAAACTTCATATAGGTTATATGGATGGAATAAATGGAAATGATTTTCAGCATAATAATATAGTTTATATTACAAATGGTAAAGACTATTTACCAAATCCTCGTGGTTTGTGGATAAACAGTAATAACTTGTTAGAATGTTCTATTTATTTTACGGTTAGACATTTGTTTGAACATACATGGATAAATCATAATGACCAATTTTTATATCCAAATGATAGATGGAAAAGCGATATTGAATTTCAAAATAATTGTTTGACTTTTTCCCTATTCCATAGTAAAAATAGTATTTGCTCAAATGTAAGCTCAAACCACTGGATACCTTTTACTGAATATGAAGTCGGAGCCAGAGAGAAGTTTGAAAGCGACTTTATGGTAAAATTCATCGAAGGCACACACAAGAAAACAAGCTTATCCGAGCCAAGAATTTTCTATGGTGATAAACGCGACTATACCGAAGAGAGAACCACGCCTTTGGAATTTTCTTCTGAAGCTAAAACAGTATTCAATGCCGGCAGGGAATTATGGAAATATTACCACGCACAGCCCAACTGTAATGTTAACGCTTCGCTGTACGACATCCGCGAACATTTCCAGGGCAGGAACCCAGCAGGCAAAATGAACAACAAAAGCGATGATGCACAATATATGTCATTAATCGGCGATTTGCGTGACAAACTGAAAATATTAGCAAAAAAGATAGAACCCAAAGTTTATGAGTATGGATTTTTGAAGCAATAGAGATTATCTTTAGACCTCCCTTCCTCGAGGAAGGGTCGGGGTTGGTGTTGTATTAGTTTTTAGTGAGAGAGTGATTCGTGAATAGAAAAAAATCCAAAAATGAAAAAAAACGATGCAAATTGATGCAAAAGTGCAAACCCAAAAGTAAGATGATAGCAATATAAGGTGGTTACAGAGTTTTATATCCCTTGTCGTTCATTGAAATAGTGCAAAAATCAAAAAACACGATGCAAATTGATGCAAATTGTATTCAGCTTAGTACTAGCGACCAGTTTGTAGATAGCGAGAACAAAAACTAATCATAGCTCCATCGGAGAGACCTGAAAAATTATAAATTATCAATTCTCATTTTGCTGAAATGATAACAGCTGATGCCCACCGACACAGCTACATTGAGGGATTCTGCACCTCCACCGCCGGGAATGATGAACTTATGTGCCAGCACTTTCATTACTTCAGGTGATATTCCATTTGCTTCGTTTCCAAATACAATTCCGTACTTACCCTTTGGTTTGCAGTCATTTATATCCATATCTGCATCCAGAGCCGCACCGTACAGCTCAAAATCAGAACAATGTCTTTCAAGATAATCCGCTAAGTCAGGAACCATAAGGGTTGTACATCTAAAGATTGATCCCATTGTTGCTCTTACTGTCTTTGGATTGAATTGGTCAACAGATGCAGAATTAAGAATTATCCTCGTGATGCCGAACCAGTCAGCAGTGCGGATTATCGTTCCGAGATTACCCGGATCAGCAATCCCATCAAAAGCTATGAACGAGCTTTCAATCAAACGGGGCAATTCCCTTATTCTGATAACAGCAAGAATATCCTGAGGTGATTTTGTGTCGCAGAGCTGGTCGAAGTGCTTGTTGCTTGCTATATAAACATCCTTTCCACGCTCGTCATATCTTTCAGCAATCTTTAGTGCAGTTTCACCGGCTTCAGATCTTAAAACGATAAACTCCGGTGAATAACGACTCCTGAGAAGTTCGGAACATAACTTCTCCCCTTCTGCAACGAACAAGCCGTTCTCCTCACGATCCCTGCGTCTTTGCAGAGATGCAACTAATTTCCTGATGCTGATCGATATTGGCTTGGCATATTCCATTGAGCTTTTTCGTTAAGTTCAAAAAGGAAATTTAAGAAATAATGTTTAAATATCTATATATTCATCAAATAAAAATCAGAACAAAATCGTATAAATTGCTAAAAAATTATTATTTTTATGAGAAATTTACTTACAGAAGGGCGAAAACAATGAAAAAATATCTCTATTTAATAGCATTAATTATGCTAACATCCTGCTTTATGGCACTGGCACAGGATGATTCGGACGAGGGCGATGAAATATTGCCGGTAAGAAAATCAAGCCAATGGGGAGTCAAGGCAGGTTTGAATTTCACATCATTTTCAGATACAGTCAAAAGTTTACCCAATCTCTACACCAACCGAACAGGATTTTTACTTGGTGTTTTCAATCGATCTGATATTATGCCACTACTTTCCTATCAGATTGAGATTGTTTATTCTAGCTTTGGTAGCTCCTTTTCTGACAATCAGGCATCAATTTCAATAAATTATCTAAATTTAGGTGGACTTTTGAAATTCTACCCCTTGACAAACAAAATCGGTGCAAATGCAGGATTAGGTGTTCAGTATGGATATTTACTTGGAGTAAATCAGAATGGTCTTGACATTGGAACTCAGTACAACTCATCAAATTGGGATTTGATAGCTGGATTAGGCTATGATTTCGATTTTGGATTAAATGTCGATTTTCGATATACTTATGGACTGATGGTAGCGTATAATTACAAAGAATTTCGAAGCACAAATACCGAAAGACGTAATGTAGGATTTCAGGTTCAGCTGGGCTGGGGCTTTTAATTAATTGATAATTAATAATTAAAAATTAATAATTATTGAGATTTGCGATTTTAGAAATAATTACATCTGCCACTAATGATTTAGAATCGATTGATTGAAAATCATCCAATTAGGAAGCTATTGCATTATTCGGGTTTAATTATATAAAGCAAATCAGTACAGAATCAAAATGAATAATCATTTTTGATTCTCACTTTAGAATTGAAATTCGGATAGAACGTTAATAGCTTAATTTGATATTCAATCAAGATGCAGTCTTGTAACGGAAAAGGGATTTATTTGACAATAAATATGAAAGGGAAAAGTGGCGTTAACTCCGATGAGACAATATTAGAAACAAATAAGTTTATGAAGGTAATTCTAGTTATCGCTGGAACCGTTTGTGTTGGACTCGGAGTACTTGGTATTGTTCTGCCTCTTTTGCCTACAACACCTTTCCTCTTGCTTGCAACAACATGTTATGCCAAAAGCTCACCAAGATTCTATAATTGGCTAATGAACAGCAAATTGTTTGGTAATTATATTAGAATCTATAGAGCAGGAAAGGGCATTCCATTAAGAGTGAAAATAGTGTCAATTGTTTTATTATGGGTAACCATTATATTTTCTTTATTTTCTTTATCACAGTATGCATATTTATGTGTACTACTAATTTTAATAGCACTGATTGTGACTATTCACATAAGTAGAATCAAAACATTAAATTCTAAAGACAAGCAAAGCTAATGCAATTTTTGAATGTTGAATAAGGGTCGAAAATGGAAGATATAAGCATTTTTGTGGATAAAGCTGAAAAGCCTACTGATAAAGATTTAGCTGACAAACTTGGATCAACTTTTCATTTGTGGATTCAAATACGGAATTTTGTATTGGAAAGATATCCCAGTGGTATTTCCGAATGGAATTATCCTGGAAGAAAGTATGGATGGAGTTTCAGAATTAAAGATAAAAAGCGTGCTATTATTTACTTTCTGCCGAGGGACATGAATTTTAAAGTAGCATTTGTTTTCGGGCAAAAAGCTTATGATATTATTATGGATAGCGATGTTAATTCTGAAATGAAAAGTGAATTAATGCAAGCTACTAAATATGCGGAAGGTCGCGGTATTAGAATCATAGTAACTGATGAGATGTTATTGCCTGATATTATGAAACTGATTGATATTAAGCTTGCTAACTAATTGTAAAATAATGTTTATAAATACTATTTAGAATCATTCATTACGGATTGAATATGAAAAAATCAATTTTACTAATTCCGTCTCTGGTTATTTCATTCGCTTTTGGTTACGCATTTAATTCAATCATATCAGCAAAACCTAATGAGCTACCAAAAATGAAAAAAGTAACTGGTATAGGCGGTATCTTTTTCAAGTGTAAAGATCCGGACAAATTGAAGGATTGGTATAGAACGCATTTAGGGTTGAACACTGACAAATATGGAACAGTATTTGAGTGGCGACAAGCTGAGGACAGCACAAAAAGGGGATTTACACAATGGAGCCCATTCAATGAAAAGACGAAGTATTTTGATCCTTCCTCAAAAGACTTTATGATAAACTATCGTGTTGAAAATTTGGAGGCTCTTGTTGAACTGCTGAAAGAAGAAGGTGTAATAATTATTGATAAGATAGAGACTTATGATTATGGTAAGTTTGTTCACATCCTTGACATTGAGGGCAATAAAATTGAGCTCTGGGAGGCTTACGATAATGAGTTTGGCAAAATAACGGGTGGAGTAACAAAATAAATCAAAAAATTAAGATAAGAGTGATATTCCTTTCTCATAGATAGTAATTTCCAATTCGGTTCGTCAAAATGCAAGATCAATAAAACAAACGAATAAATACGATTTGAATTTTTATAAATACATATTTTATTGCTTATATAATTACTACCAATTTGAAAAGGACAAAATTGGCAGGGTTTACTTTGTTACATTCCTGATTACATTGGTAGAATGCTTCAATATATCTTCACTGCTGATGCTTATCCGCGTTAACCAGCACTGGTATTACAGCAGTAAGCCAATCAGTTTTATAGTATTTATACTTGTTGCCGCAATCAATCTGCACATTTTTGTAAGGAACCGGGAATATCAAAATATTATCAATGACAAAAAATTTAAATCTTCCTATTCCAAACCATTTTTCGGTAGATTACTTTATCTTTATTATTTTACATCACTGATGCTCCTGCTTCTAGGAGTATATCTAGATTCTACCAATGGAAGCTGGGTTCCAATTCAGCATTTTTTGAAGGGAATAGGATTTTGACCTGGTTACTTTCAATGTTTGCCTCAATTCTTTGGATAGTTTATTCTTTGTTCTTTTTATCGACGAGTCTAAGCATTGTTGCAACTAATGATTCAATCTTTTACTTCAAAGTTTTTTCCTTTACTGCTGTGGTTTTTATGCTGGTAACTGGGATTTATATGTACATTTCTGCTCTAAAGCTCAGAAATTGGATAAAGCACAGAAAATTGAGAAAATCATTAATGGCACTTCTTTTACTAGGAAGGTATGAAGTATCACTAGCCTACTTCGCTGATTTGAATAAGATCAAACTTCGCTACGCACAGAGATATATCGATTCCATTCTACACCATTTCAATGGAAGGCTGGACATCGATATTGATGGAATAATTAGATACCAGAATATTTACACAAAAGGCAGAATTAGATGAGCAGTGAAGTAGAACCAAAAATCAATTTCCTATATTCAATGCAAAATAAAGCTAAAAAGGATAGATACTACATTAATATTATTCTTTTCGTTGCAACTTTCATAAGCTGTCTGATAGCCGGTACTCAATGGGCACAAAAGGATTTTACAGAAGTATCTAACTGGCACTTCGGTATCACTTATGCAATTCTGATAATGACTTTTCTTACAGCACACGAGATGGGGCATTACATCGCATCGAGGATTCACAAGGTAAATGCAACTCTGCCATTTTTTATACCGATGCCTATACCGGGTTTTATGCTTTTCGGTACAATGGGAGCCATGATTAAAACCACTTCCCCATTCCCATCACGCAAATCTTTGTTCGATATTGGCGCCGCAGGACCAATCGCAGGGTTTATCGTATGTGTTATTATTCTGATAATTGGTTATACTAATCTTCCTACTATTGACTTTATATATAAAATTCATCCCGAATATTTGAATAAAGGTGGCATAATTCCAACTACGGGACTTTATTTTGGAGATAATCTCTTGTTAAACTTCTTCAGAAATTATCTTGCAAATCCTTCAGGATGGCTTCCGCCAATGAATGAGATATATCATTATCCATTTCTCTGCGTAGGCTGGTTTGGACTGTTCGTTACGACAATGAACATGCTTCCGTTAGGTCAGCTGGATGGTGGGCATATTCTCTATTCTTTGATCGGCGTAAATCAGAAAAAAGTTGCTATGATAGTCTGGTACATCATGTTGTTTATAGGAGTTGGAGCTCTTCTGGGCTTTGCAGAAGATTTTCTTTCCAAAGTAGATTATCCTTATAGAATCTATATTCTGCTCCAAAATTTACTGCTTCCTGTTCTAAAGCAAATCAAAGCTTTGGCTCCATGGTATCTTCAAGGTTGGGGTGGCTGGCTGTTTTGGGCTTTAATTACTCGATTTTTTATACATCTGCCGCATCCGGAATTTTACTTCGATGATGAACTGGACACAAAAAGGAAAATCATCGGCTGGCTGACATTTGTAATTTTCATCATCAGCTTCTCTATTAGTGGGATTTATATAATTGAATAATATTCATTAGAATCCGCACAAAAAAGATACCCGGAGCCAAACCGGAAAAATTGATTCTCTGTTCCCCGAGGGGAGGAAATTTAGACTATTTGCATCGTGTTTTTTCACTTATACTATTTACTACGACCACTTTACTAAACATTAATACAACACCTACCCAGACCCTTCCTCAAGGAAGTGAGAAATACAATTTGCATCATTTGCATCGAGTTTTCATTTTTTTATGTCGCTCCTACGGAGCTTT
>CAYXFU010000020.1:59620-59962 GCA_964464375.1 uncultured Hyphomicrobiales bacterium | reverse complement strand
ATGATCAATCTCAAATGCGTGCAGTAAGTGGTTGTGATGTAATTTTTTGCTGTAACGTATTAATTTATTTTGATATCCCTTCCAAATCACAAGTCGTATCATATCTATACGATGCTTTGAACCGAGGAGGATATCTAATGATTGGTTACTCCGAATCATTACACGGCGTATCGAAAGCGTTCAAACTAATTCATTTGCCAAAAGCATTGGCTTACAAAAAAGAATAATTAATAGTTAATATTATAGATCTATGGAAAAAACAATATTAATAGCAGAAGATTCAGCATCAATCAGGAAATTCATTTCCCTTGCATTGAAGTTACATGGCTACAGAGTAATCCT
>CAYXFU010000020.1:0-59610 GCA_964464375.1 uncultured Hyphomicrobiales bacterium | reverse complement strand
TGTAAAAACAGCTGTTGACGGAATGGAAGCTTTGGAGAAATTAGCTCAGGAACGAGTTGATTTAGTCCTAACTGATTTGAATATGCCGAATGTTGACGGGTACACGCTTATTAGAAGCATTAGAAGCAATCCCGATTATGCCGACTTACCGATTATCATTCTGTCCTCACTCTCAAAAGACGAGGACATTAAAGAAGGTATGGATTCAGGAGCCAACTCCTATTTGATTAAGCCGTTCAATACTAAAAGAATTCAATATGAAGTCTCTAAGTATCTCGAAATTATAAAAGAGTAAATTATCATTAATTAATAAAAATGGGTGGAAAAATGCGCTTTCTGATTGTAGACGATTCACCAACAATGAGAAGAATTGTAATTAACGCATTGAAAACATTTGGCATCACTGAAGTGATTGAGGCTGAAGATGGTCAAGTTGGACTGGAAAAACTTCAGACTGAAAAAGTGGACTTTGTTATTACTGACTGGAATATGCCGGTCATGACCGGACTTGAGCTTACAAAGGCTATTCGCTCTGATCCAAATCTTCAGAATATTCCGATTCTTATGGTAACTACCAGAGGATTGAAAAGTGATATTGTAGAGGCATTGCAAGCCAGGGTCAATAATTACGTTGTTAAACCTTTTACTCCTCCTGTACTGAAAGAAAAGATACAGGCAGTTCTTAAATCAATTCAGCAATAATTAATCAGGAATTCAAATGAAAGAAATGGATATACAGTCCCTGTTAAAAAAAGCTGAAGAACTCAAAGCTTTATTTGTTCTTGGACAGAGAGTGATTCCTTTTTTAGAAGAAATCTTTAAATTTTTTAATGAGATAAAGCCACTGCTTGATGATATTAACAAATCCATTGTTGATAATTTGCAAAAAATGCCAAAAGCATCAAAACAGCTTTCAAAGGTTACTGAAGCTACTGAACTGGCGACAACCGAGATAATGGATATTGTTGATGGTATTGTCTATAAAACTCAGGTCATTCATCAGAATAATCATAGAATTTCTGATTATTTCAACAATCTTAAAAATATTAATATTGATGAAGAATTAAAGGCTGAGATAAATAAGTTATTTACGAATAATGACAGCCTTTTAGATAGTATTCAGAATGATTCGAATGACATAATGACTTCATTGCAGATTCAAGATATAACCTCACAACAGCTTGCAGCAGTAAACCATCTGCTTCAGACTGTACAGGTAAAATTGACTAATTTAATGACAAAATTTAATGCCGATCCGCTTGAGGATTTGACAAAAACTAAGGAAGAGTATCACGAAAGAACAAATATCACTCAGATGCATCGTCAAATTGCTTTCGATCCCGATGCTGTGGATGCAATGAGTTTAAGCGGATCAAGACAGGCTGAGGTTGATGATTTATTCAATAGTATTTCAGTACAGCAAAATATTGAAGTCACTGCTCAATCAGAACAAAATTCAATTGGTTCATTGGTTCATGAAGAAGAAAGTGTGATACCAGAACAAGAAGAAGAAGTAGTAGATGATTCAGATGAGTTCTCGCAGGGGGATATCGATGCGTTATTTAATGGGAAAAAATAATTAAAATTATAAAACTTTTCAGCAAAAAAATATGAGTACTTTATTTGATGATCCGGAGATGCAGGAAATTTTCGAAGGTTACCTTGTTGAAACTACAGAATTAATTGATGCTATCTCAATCGACTTAATGGAGCTTGAAAGTTCAGGTGAAGATCTAGAGCTTTTAAACAGAATCTTTAGGAGTTTCCATACCATTAAAGGAACCTCTGCTTTTATGGCTTTCGATAATATCGTAGGAATTACTCACCATGCTGAAGATTTACTCAATAAGCTTCGTAAGCAGGAATTATTTGTCAATCAATCCATTATTGATGTTCTACTTGAAGTTCACGATTGGATAGAAACACTAGTAAACAACCTTCAGCAAGGAATAAATGAAAAGGTTGATTATCAGTCAACAATCGATCAAATTGAATTGATTAGAAAACAAGATCCTTCTTCTGAAATATCTCCAGAAGCTGATTCGACTGTTCCTACTTCGGTAGTAAATGAAGATATAATTATTTCTCTACCCGATCCATTCGAAGAGCCGGTGTATGGGGAGGACAGTGCTTATAATAAAATCCTTACAGATACTGAACTAACCACAAAACCCGGTTATTTCTCGGATGATGAACTTGATCTTATTCAATCTGCTTTCGCAGAATTAAATAAAAATTTTAATGCGTCAACGAATCTTGATTTCCCGGATGCTAAACCTGAAGTTACTGAACCTCAGCAAGTACAGGATATTACTACTGATGATGATGTTTTCCCTCTAGCTTTAGTCCCAGAGCAGGAAAATGAAATACTTTCTCCACCGCCTCCAGAGGCTGTTAAAGCTGAAGTACCTATTCCGACACCGGTTGCCACTCAAAAGGTTGCCGCGACTCCGGCTAAGCCACAACAGTCAACTGCGGCAGGTCAAACCAAAACTAGTAATGAAACTATAAGAGTAGATGTAGAGCGCGTCGAATCATTATTGGATTTATCAGGTGAGCTTGTTCTTGGCAGAAATAGATTAGCTCAGCTTACTGAAGCGTTAGATTACGAATTAGGTACAAACACACGCGTCCGCGAATTAATAGAAACCACCGCTCAGATTGACTTTATTACATCCGAAATTCAATCGGCTGTTATGAAAATGAGAATGGTGCCGATTAGTAAACTTTATCAGAAATCTCCTCGTATAGTCAGGGATTTGTCTAAAGAGTTCGGAAAAAAAATCAATATCGTATTGTCCGGTGAAGAAACTGAAATCGACAGAGGCATTATTGAAGAATTGAATGATCCACTGGTTCACATGATAAGGAATTCATGCGACCATGGTATTGAATCTCCCGAAGAAAGAATAAAGATTGGTAAGACTCCGGAAGGTACTATTCATCTTGATGCTGATCAGGAAGGAAATAATATCGTTCTCAGAATTTCTGATGATGGTAAAGGTATGGATCCAGAAAAGCTCAAATTAAAAGCAGTAGAGAAAGGGATAATATCTGAAGAACAAGCATCCCAAATGACTCGAAGAGATGCGTTCCAGTTAGTTTTCCTTCCAGGATTTTCTACTGCCGTTAAAGTTTCGAACGTATCCGGCAGAGGTGTTGGAATGGATGTTGTCCGCACTAACATTCAGAAAATTAAAGGTATTATAGAAATTGATTCCGAACTTGGCAAGGGTACTACATTTACAATTAAACTTCCATTGACATTGGCTATTATTCAGGGATTGTTGATTAAAATTGGTGTAGAAATATACGCCATTCCGCTTTCCTCAGTCATAGAAGTTGTTAGTATTAATACTCAGAATGTTTACAAAGTCAACCAGAGGGAAGTAATAAGAATAAGAGAAGACGTTATGCCATTAGTTCGACTCGATAAAGTACTTAAGCATAAAATAATAGATACTAAAGCGCAAAGTCCCTATGTTGTTATTGTTGCAATCGGCACGAAAAGAGTTGGTTTCGTTGTAGATGAGCTATTGGGTCAACAGGAAATCGTTATCAAATCCCTTGGTGAGTATCTTGGCAATATCCCGGGAATTGCCGGATCAACTATATTAGGCGACGGTAGCGTCATTATGATTATAGATGTTGGTGAATTGATTGATTTAGAAACAACACGAAGACAAACAGATTAGAAATTTATGAGCCAGTTAGATAAAATTAGAGTTTTAATAGTTGACGATTCTGTATTTATGCGTCAAGCAATTACTAAACTCTTAAGTGAACCTGATATTGAAATAATAGATACTGCAAAAAACGGAGCCGAGGGGGTAGAAAAAGCAAAAGCACTGAAACCTGATGTTATAACCATGGACATAGAAATGCCCATAATGAATGGATTGCAGGCAGTTGCAGAAATAATGAAAGTTTATCCGGTACCTATTTTGATGGTAAGTACTCTTACATCAGAAGGTGCGGATGCCACTATTGAAGCCCTCTCAAATGGAGCTGTTGATTTTATTACTAAAAAGGCAGCTTTCCGCGAAATGGATTCACTCAAAGCAGAACTTGTTGGTAAAATCCGCTCTCTACACAAAAATTCAGCTCTTTCCAATATGCTCAACAGGAAAAAGCTACTAAAGTCAATGGATACATCCAGACCTGACACTATCAGGCCTAAATCAGTTGATTCTGTGTTATCAGGACTTCGTGACTATACTGCCTTGATCAATCCCGGAAGAAAACCTCTTGCAGGCGAGGTGAAGTTAATTTGCATTGGAATTTCTACAGGTGGACCTGCTGCTCTTCAGGAAGTATGTAAATATTTGCCAGGTGATCTACCAGTACCGATAATGATTGTGCAACACATGCCTCCATTCTTTACCAAATCTTTAGCACAACGACTTGACGGACTATCTGATTTATCCGTTAAAGAAGCTGTGAATGGAGATTTCCTTGAGGCTGGCAAAGTTTATTTAGCCCCAGGTGGATTCCACATGACAGTTTCCAAATCAAGAAGAATAGCAATTTCAGATGAGCCTTCAAATACTTTATTCAAACCCTGTGTTGATGTCATGCTTTCTTCAGCATTAGATAATTTTGGAAGAAATGTAATGGGTGTTATAATGACAGGAATGGGCAATGATGGATCTAAAGCACTGAAACGCTTATCTGACATGGGTGGTTATATAATCTCACAAGATATCGAATCATGTGTCGTTGCTGGTATGCCTAAGGCAGTAATTGAACAGAAGATTGCTAATGAAATCGTGCCTTTGAATGAGATAAGTGAATCTATTGCATCTATATTCGGAATACATAGTAAAAACCATTCATCATGAGGTTGATATGTTGGTAGAAGACGAAGAAATTACAAGGCAAATCAATGATAATTATGTTCATTGGGATGACATACAAACCAGAATCAATAACGATCCTCTAATTGATTTCGAGGATCCTGTCTCTGAAGATGGTATCGTAAAAGAGGGTAAGAATTTTATTCCTTTGATTTCTGAAACCGATCTGAATGAAGAGAATGATATCTTATTCAGAAAATCAATAATCCGTAAAATTCAGGAACAGCAAATCGATTCAAGTAATTTCTATAAATACCATGAAGAGCAGAGGGTGATGAAATCCTTTATACCCTTCATAGAAGAAGACAAACACAGTGGGGATTACGCAAAAAGTTTAAGAAATAAATTTCAAGATTTCACTCAAATTCCATATTTTTATCCTGATTTGCAGGACGATGATAGTATCGAATCAGATTCTTTCGTGGATGATCTAGTTTCCACGTCAATAACACATTCTTTGGCTACAAGCAAAGTAAATCTAATTAAGAACGCAGAAAATGAAATTGAAGCAATCGAAATAGAATGTAATTGTGGCGAAAAAACTAGAATTGAACTTCAGTTCGAGGATTAAAAGATTAATATTCAATTTGTGTGTGTAGCCCTATTTCCTCAAGGATACCGCTAACCCTCAGGCAGTCGGGCATATCTCCTTGGTAAACTAATGCCTTACCTTTAGAGTGAACCTCCCATGCAATATCCTCACCTCGCTCCGGTGTACAATTTATGGCTTTCATCAGCTGCATTATGACATCATCAAAAGAATGAACCTCATCATTAAAAAGTATAACTTTTGATCCAAAAGTCGTTCCATCAGAAACGTCTATTTCATTTTCTTCCAGTACTTCAGTCGATAATTTCCAGTTCATATTCAATTAAATTAATTCAAAAATTTATTAGAAATAGACATTAAGAATTTCCGATTATTGTTTTTAGGTTGTTAAATCTTTTTAACTTTCGTATATTTATAAATTATACTTTTTAACAAATTTATTTTGTTTAATTGTGTTTTAATAATGTTAGAAACCTTAAGGACTTTTGATATGTATGATATGATAAAATTTATACCGCTCATCCCATTGATAGGATTTCTTATCTTGGGTCTTACGGGTAAATACATCAAGAAAGAAGCTGTGATCGGAACGATTGGCAGTCTAGCTGTTTTTATTCCATTTGTTCTTTCTATCATTCTGTTTATCGATATCGTTAAACAAAACCTTACAACTCCTGTTATTGTTCCTGTTTACACATGGATCAATACAGGTCAGCTTTCAATTTCAATATCATATCAGGTTGATCAGTTATCCATATTATTTTCTTTGATAATAACCGGGGTCGGTTTTCTTATTCATATTTATTCCATCGGATACATGCATGGTGACAGAAGCTTTTCACGCTTCTTTGCTTACCTTAATCTTTTTATTTTCATGATGCTGAATCTGGTGTTATCGAGCAATTTTCTTTTAACGTTCCTAGGTTGGGAAGGCGTAGGGCTTTGCTCATATTTATTGATCGGTTTCTGGTATGACCAAAAGTTCGAAGGGACGCGTATTACATGGACTGGTGATGCTGCCAATAAAGCTTTCATAGTAAATCGTATCGGTGATTTTGGATTCATAATCGCAATGTTTCTTATCTTTCTTACTTTCAATTCACTCGATTATCAGACAGTCAAAGAAGCCGCTGCTGGTGGAGCTTTCGCTTATTACAATACAGGTATTTTAACAGCAATCACTTTATTAATGTTTCTTGGCTGCACAGGAAAGTCGGCTCAGATTCCTTTAGCAGTTTGGTTGCCAGATGCTATGGCTGGACCAACACCAGTTTCTGCATTAATCCATGCGGCAACAATGGTAACAGCAGGTATATTTTTAATAGCAAGGAATTCAGTACTTTTTGCATTAGCACCGGATACCATGATGGTAGTAGCTATTGTTGGGCTTGCAACTGCATTCTTTGCGGCTACAATCGGCTTGGTACAAAATGACATAAAAAAAGTTCTTGCTTATTCAACTGTGTCTCAGCTTGGATTTATGTTTATAGCATTGGGTGTAGGTGCATTCACTGCAGGCGTGTTTCACGTTATGACTCATGCTTTTTTCAAAGGATTATTATTCCTTGGTGCGGGTTCTGTAATTCATGGAATGCATCATCAACAGAACATTAAAATGATGGGTGGACTCAAGAAATACATGCCTGTGACATATATTACATTCTTTGTTGCAACTCTTGCGATCTCGGGCATTCCGTTCTTTAGTGGATTCTTTTCTAAGGATGAGATACTCTGGTCTGCTTTCAGCAAAGGTAGCTGGGTTATGTGGCTTATTGGAGCTACAGCAGCCTTCTTTACGGCTTTTTATATGTTCAGACTATTGAAACTTACATTCCACGGTGAGGAAAGATTCGATCCTCATCATGTTCATCCTCATGAATCACCTAAAACCATGACAATTCCATTGATAATACTTGCTGTATTATCGGCACTTGGAGGATTCCTTGGTATCCCTTATGCATTGGGTTCATGGTTTAGTGCTCATCCAAATTTGCTTGAGAATTTTCTTGAACCAGTGTTTGAGGACGCACAAAAGATTATCAGTACTGCGACTATGAAAGTTGCTTCAGGCAATGAGATTCATTTCCAGGAATACCTGCTCATGCTTATATCAACCGGTATAGCTCTGTCAGGAATTTATCTTGCAAATAAATTCTATTCCGATGCCTTGTGGTCAGTGCCAAGAGCCCTTGCGAAAAATTTCAGAGGTACTTACAATCTCCTTTTCAAAAAGTATAAACTAGATGAATTCTACTTCGCAACAGTTGTAGATCCATGCATAGAGACTTCAAGGAGCTTCTTATGGAAAATATTCGATGTTAAATATATTGACGGCTTAGTCAACGGTTTGGGAAGAACTTCAATGGGTATTGGAGAAACTGTTCGCAAACTTCAGACTGGTATCGTTCAGAACTATGCAGTTATTATGACGGGTGGAATTATTTTGATTCTATTCTGGATATTTATTTCATTATAATTTTTTTACGAATTTTGAACAAGATCTAATATGGCAATACTTTTAACCATCTTGTTTTTACCATTAGCTGGTGCATTCCTGCTGATGTTGGTCAATAAAAAGGAAGCTAAAGTAATTCAATATATTGCTTTGTCTATTTCCCTTGCAACATTTGTCATCTCTTTTGGTTTGATGGCTCAGTTCGATAACAATAATCCTGATTTTCAGTTTATTGTCAATATTGAATGGATTAAGCAATTTGATGCCGGATTTCGAATTGGCGTGGATGGTATGTCACTACTTTTGGTAATGTTGACAGCCTTTATCGCACCAATTACGATCCTCTCATCATTTTCTTCTATAGAAAAGAGACAAAAGGAATATTATGTGATGATACTGATTCTCCAGTTTGCAATGACCGGTGTTTTCATCTCATTGGATATATTCTTATTCTACATCTTCTGGGAAATCATCTTGATTCCTATGTATTTTATAATCGGCATCTGGGGTGGTAAAGACAGGCTTTACGCAACTGTGAAGTTCTTTATCTTCACTGTAGTCGGTTCTCTTTTCATGTTGGTAGCAATTGTTTGGCTTGGTTCATATGTCGGTGGAACAGTTTTACACAATGAGGTTGGTTTCACCACCAATTTCATGGTAATTCAGCATGCACTAGCAAATCAACCTATTCCACTCGATATTCAAAAATGGATATTCCTTGCTTTTGCTCTTTCATTCTGCATAAAAGTACCTTTGTTCCCGTTCCATACTTGGCTTCCGGATGCTCATACTGAAGCTCCGACTCCTGGATCTGTTGTGCTTGCGGCTGTGCTGCTGAAGATGGGAACTTATGGCTTAATTAGATTCAATCTTGATCTTTTCCCACAGGCTTCATTTTACTATGCCCCCATTATCAGCACACTTGCTGTCGTGGGAATCGTTTATGGTGCTTTAGTTGCCATGGTGCAGACCGACATGAAACGTCTTGTCGCTTACTCCTCTGTAAGTCATCTTGGATTTGTCGTTCTGGGTATTTTCTCGATGACAGTCGAGGGGATTCAGGGTGGAATTATTCAGATGGTTAATCATGGTCTTTCGACAGGTATGCTATTCCTTTTGGTAGGTATGATTTACGAAAGAAGGCACACTAGAGATATTGCTGAGTTTGGAGGAATTGCAAGAGTTATGCCTGCATTCACTGTTTTCTTCTCAATCGCTATGTTCGCATCAGTCGGACTTCCCGGGTTGAACGGATTTGTTGGTGAATTTCTAACACTTTTCGGAGCTTTCAATTCACCATTCCTTAATAACTGGGCTTATACAATAGTTGCAACATCAGGTGTTATATTCGCCGCAGTCTATCTATTGTGGATGTTTCAGAGAGTCATGTTCGGAGAAAACACAAATCCTCATAATCATGGTTTAAAGGATATATCAAAAAGGGAATGGGCATTATTGGTTCCGATGGTTGTGTTTATTGTTTGGATAGGAGTTTATCCTTCTACATTTATGAAAGTCTCTGAGAATTCAACCAAGGCTTTGGTTAATAAATTATACGAGAAAAAATTTGGTTTTAAACCTTATGCTTTACCTGCTTCTCCAGAGCAGAAAGCAAATATTAAAAATTAATTTTATTGAGTTGGCTTATAAAGTGAAATCAGGCAGGTACAAACATGGGAATTGAATTACAATATTTATTACCGATAATCACGATATCATTTTTCGTTGTAACAGCTATAGTATTTGATGCATTACTTCAGAACAAGATCTTCAGCTTTGTTTGGTCGATTATAGGTCTGATTGTGGTTATAGGTACAGCTTCTTACACTTTCGTTATACCTTCACTGGAATTAATGAATTTGCCTAAAGAAGCTTTAATCACGAAAAACATGGTTTTCTTTGGTGGTTATGCATCATTCTTTGATATTGTCTTTGCCGGTGCAGGCTTGATGACGATACTCGCCTCAAGAGTCTATATTCAACGAGAGTACAAGGAACTTAACGAATACTATTCTTTGATACTTATTGCAGTTAGTGGAATGATGCTGATTGGGCATTCTAACAATCTTTTGGTACTTTTTATCGGGATTGAAATAATGTCAGTAACATTCTATGTGCTGGCAGGATATTTCAGAAATTCAATCAAATCAATAGAAGCCTCCTTAAAGTACTTCCTACTGGGTGCTTTTGCCACAGGCTTCCTTGTTTATGGGATTGCACTTTTATATGGCGCTACAGGCTCTCTTGACCTAAATATTATAACATCTAATTTGATTGCCGGAAAGTTTAATCATGTTTATTTCCTTTTGGGAGCAGGATTGATTCTAATCGGACTAAGTTTCAAAGTCGCTGCTTTCCCATTCCATCAATGGGCACCTGATGTTTATCAGGGCTCTCCAACTGTAGCAAGCGGGTTTATGAGTTCCGCTGGTAAAGCGGCAGCTATGATAGCATTTATAATTGTATTTAAGCATATTCTCCCTGCGGTGAATAATCCGGTATTAATTAAAGATACTCATCTCATTCAGAATATTATTGCTGTTTTAGCGGCATGTACTATGCTTTTAGGTAACTTTACAGCTCTTGCTCAAACTAATGCTAAAAGAATGCTGGCATACTCTTCAGTAGCCCATGCAGGATATTTACTCATAGGTATTGCCTCGAACAATTCTACAGGCTGGACAGGTGTACTATTTTATTCTGTTGCTTATATATTGATGCAACTTGGAGCATTTATAGTTTTATCAGTAATTGAGCGGAATGAACAATCCAATCTGGAATTATCTGACTTTGCCGGCTTAAGCAGAAGTCATCCGATTCTTGCTGCATTAATGGCTGTATTTATGTTGTCATTAGCTGGCATTCCTCCATTTGCAGGTTTCTTTGGTAAGTACTATCTTTTTGTATCAGCAATAAAAGCTGATTATGTCTGGCTAACAATTGTAGCTGTTGTATCATCAATAATATCGATGTATTACTATATCGGTCTTATTCTTCAAATGTACTTTAAAGATCCCAGATCAGTAGCACTTGAGGCTGATTATGGATTAGCCAGAATTCCACTTTTTATTGCTATAGCCGGGTTAGTCATTTTTGGTGTATTCCCGTCAATTTTGTCTGATGTTGCATATTATTTCTTTTAAATATTGCTTGTAAGTTTTTTTTTAAGAGCCTCCTTACCGAGGCTTTTTTATTACTTTTTATTGAAACATATTTTCAGTAAATTTGTTGCTGAAAATATATTATAATTAATATGTGGAATTAATATGAAACGCTATTTAGTTCTTGTTATTCTAATTTTATCGCTTTTAGAAACGACTCTTCACTCAGAGTATATGGGATGGAGAAGAATCATCGATAAAGCCACATTTGATATTTCTGTCAATCCTAAGAATCCCAATACCTACATAGCAGGAGGTGAAGGCAGGCTTATTTATCGTTCATACGATGCCGGTAAAACATGGGATACAGTAATCGTCAATTTTCGCACTGCTGCAGGCAGGTTCAATAATGTACTTATTCATCCTGTTGATACTAACATTATCCTTATTGGAGGATTGAACTTTAATGTTATCGAACGTTCAACAGATGGCGGTCTGAATTGGGATGTTGTCCTTTCAAAAAATTATGCAATTGAACTTAACGGAAAATCTATGGCGTTTAAGCCGGATGCCCCTGATACGGTCTATGCCGGAGATTTTCAGTATGCTATCAACTGGAGAAGTACAAATAAAGGCTTGACCTGGGATTCCATTTCTCAACTTACCCGAACAGTACAAATCCCTGACAGCATTGGAGGATTCAGAGATTCGACTTGGTCAACAAATATTGGTGCAATTTCGATACGTGAAGACAGTACTAATGTTCTGGTTTATGGTTCAATGCATGGAGAAATGTTCATCTCTACTGACGGTGGTATTAAATGGCATTACAGAGGGGAAATTGTTAAACCTGATTTTGAACAATTCGATTGTGAAATTACTCGAATTGTGTTTAGTGACAGAGATCCAAGGACCGGTTATGCCTGTATTACGTATCTTTTTAGTGCAAATAAGAGCAATGGAGGACTTTATCAAACCACTGACGGTGGCTGGAACTGGAAACAGATAGCTTTTCCAGATACCAGCATTTGGGCGCTATCCTGCAGAGGTTATGGAAATACCGACGAGATATTTATCGGAGGATACAGTGAGGATTTTTATGTAGTTGATTCATCAAAAGTTCCGGGAGCAGGAATCGTCAGACGCTCACAGGATGGCGGAAAGACTTGGTGGTCTTATGATCCTACAATGGATTGGTTCCTTCGAGATCCTAAATCCAATGCTAATATTTATGGAATTAATTTTCCAACACCTGATCGTGGATATGCAGTAGGGCAGGCAGGTGTGATCATGCGAACGGACAACGGTGGAAATGACTGGAACACATTTTACAATCCAGGAAAGGAAAATCTAACCGGTCTTGTATTCACTGATATTTTAAAGGGTTATATTTCCTCTTCATCAGGAGATATATTCAAGACTGTTAATGGTGGTGCTATGCTCACAAAATCCTATTCTAACAATAAATCCCAGTTCTATTCAATTTGTTCAGTTAATGCGGCTACTTTCTATACCTGTGGTGCCAATGGAACAATAATCAGAACTACAGATGATGGTCAACAATGGTTGCCTCAAATAACAAATATAACCGACAAACTGAATTCCATTACTTTCTTCAACGATAAACTGGGATGGGCGGTTGGGAATGATGGAGTAATAATAGCAACAACTGATGGTGGCTTAACCTGGAATCCACAACTTTCTAAATCAAAATTCAATCTCAATGCCATAACTTTTGCAAGTGCTTCTATAGGCTTCATTGCAGGCGATAGCTCAACACTACTTCAAACAACAAATGGTGGAACTGACTGGAAGAAGATAGCAGTTCCAATTAGTCAACATCTTAGAACCATCGCTTTTGCTAAGAATGACAATCAAATTGGATACGCTGGAGGCAATGAAGGTGTAATTATCAAAACAACTGATGGTGGTAATACATGGAATATATCAAACACAAAGGTAACACGCAATCTTTATACTATCTATTGCAATAATAAAGATAGTGTTGTTGCAGGTGGGCAATATCTTTGCATTCTAAATACTCTGGATGGTGGAAAATATTGGTATATTCCTAGTTGGGGTTCAGGTCCTCTCTCAAATATGTGGTCTTTGAGATACTTGGGAACACCTGGCAATGAACGACTATTTATGGCTTCAGAAGCTGGTTTATTTGTACTTGATTATCCTAGCTATATAGAGCAATTGAAGGATCCATCAATGAATAATGGATTATTAGCAACAGCAGATCGGAATACATTGAAAGTTAAATATACATTGGCGCATACAAATTCTTCCTCTGTCATTGTAAGATTATGTGATATTGAAGGTAGAACTTTATTTTCTCGTCAGTTTAATACTTTTGGTGAGAGTCAGTTTGAATTAGAGGAGTATTTACCTCTGATTCATGGTGCATATTTATGCCAGGTGATGGAGGGCGATAAAGTTCGAACTAGAATTTTAATTGTTGAATAAACAAAAAAGTGGGTTTGAATTTATCAAACCCACTTTTTTTTGATTTAAAAAAAATTTATTTTTCGAACTTGAATTCAAAAGTAATTCTGGCAGTTATTGATGGATCATACTTTCTATCGCTACCGTTGGGGGATTTTCCTGTTGAATACATTTCATATTGAACATTTGGAATAATTTTTACATTCTTAATCGGCATATAGGATAAGCCAGCGATTATGTACGTTCTTGGATCATATTGAGGGTCAAGTTTATATTTATCTTCTGAGTTCATGTTAGGTTGATAATAATCACATCTTAGAACCAATGACAAATCAGGAGTGAAGAATACATTACCAAAAACTGAGAGACCTAATGAATTTAAAGGAGCAGTTTTTTGAGGTACCGGATCAGTATTTAGCAAAGTATTGGCTTGAGTAATATAGAAAGCATCAAGGCCTACACTGAAAACATCTTTCTGCAAATAACCACCAGTGAAACTTGACGTAATGGTATTCTGATCTGCATTTTTCCAAGCCATATCTGATGATATAGCAAAAGCCAAACCATCGATAGGTTTAAATGTAAAAGTTCCATATAGCCTCTTATTCCTGTCTGTTTCGGGCTTTGTACCACTATTATTTCCAAATAACAGAGCATATCCAAAATTTCCTTCCTTATCGAATTTACCTCTTACGGAAACACCAAGATCTCTTGTTCCAAGAAATCCTCTTGAATCAATGATAGTTCTATCCAGACAGCGGTATCCCCATATTGATTCAGCAAACTCTGTCGCCGGTGTTGATTGCATACCAGCGAGAAGATTCATTCCAGGCAAAATATCACCAAATTGGAGATAAGCATCTTTAATAAACAAGCCATAAGAAGAATTAGAATTCAGAACGGCACCATCAGATTCCAATCTTATTTTAGAAATAATTTTGTCAGAAAATTCATAAATGAAGGCAACCTGAATTCGTCTGATGCTAAATCCATTTAATTCTTTTGCTCCATTGACTACTGTATTTTTTATAGTAGATATACCTGTATCCCTTGCGACATTATAGAAATAATCACCAAAAAATACTCCTGCTACTTTCAATGGACTTTTTTCCTGGGAAAAAGCTGATGATAGCATCAAACCGATAGCTAGAATAAGGACTAAAACTTTTTTCATTATCACTTCCTAAAATTGTTAAATAAAAAAAAATGGTTCCATAATTTTTCTAATTGTTAAGAATTATCGGATATTATTCATAAAACCTTAACAAAGTTAAAGAAAGCAATCTTCAACTGCATTTTATTGAATATAATTTCCTTTATTGTGTAACTTTTTCCAAATTTTTGTTTTATATTTGTTGAGCAAATTGTTAAAGAAAAAAATTATGAAAAACAATCTCTTTTACTTAGTTATTATCAGTCTTGTTCTTTTTTCATGCAAAGAACAGACAGTTCAGCCTCCAATTATTCTGGATAAAGAATACAACATTGCCCCTGTTGGATTTCCACCCATACCTTTCCCAGTCGATAATCCATATTCAAAGGAAAAGTTTATTCTTGGAAGGATGCTCTTCTATGAAAAGATGCTGTCAAAAGATAGCTCAATTAGGTCATGCTCACATTGTATGAAGCAGAAATCAGGATTTACTGATAATGTACCACTTAGTTTTGGTTTTGGAGATCAGCCACAACCAAGGAATGGTATGCCTGTAACTAATTCTGCTTATAGAAAACAAATCTTCTGGGATGGCAGAGCCAATCGAATTGAAGCACCAGCTTACAGAAGTATTTTCTTACCTCAGGTATTCGGAAGTGATACGAATGTGATCAATAAGCGACTACAGACTAATCCTCTTTATTCTGAATTATTCAATAAAGCTTTTGGTTCTGAGGCTGTTCCCGGATGCTACCTTGCGTCACTGGCAATTTCAACTTTTGTCCGATGTTTAGTTTCAGGGACATCACCCTATGATGAATATGTAAATGGAAATATTTATGCTCTTTCAGATATCCAAAAGCGTGGGATGAAATTGTTTTTTAGTAGCAGAACAAACTGCTCAAAGTGTCATTCTGGATTTCTATTTACTGATGAAAAATTCCATAATACAGGTGTTGTTACTCACTATTTTGATTTTGGTCGCTGGTATGTAACCGGTGATTATGCAGACCGAGGAAAATTTCTGACTCCATCGTTAAGAAATGTTGAGGTAACGGGACCATATATGCATAATGCAGAACTTAAAACACTCGAAGCTATATTGGAGCATTACAACCGTGGTGGACGCCCATTTATTAATAAAGACACAATATTAAAACCTTTGAATTTAACAATAGATGAGCAGAATGAAATAGTTGCTTTTTTGAAATCTTTAACTGATCGGAAGTTCATAAACAATTCTGATTTTGCTAATCCGTTTCTTAATAATGGTATTTTGAAAAAGTAATTATATTAGTAGTAGTATATG
This sequence comes from uncultured Hyphomicrobiales bacterium, assembly GCA_964464375.1. Lineage (GTDB taxonomy): Bacteria > Bacteroidota > Ignavibacteria > Kapaibacteriales > UBA2268 > CAIOZA01. The sequence goes on along the minus strand of CAYXFU010000020.1, from coordinate 43,735 downwards.
ACTTCACATAGAAGAGATTTTCTGAAACAAGTGCTGGCAGTAACTATCACAACAGTTGCCTGCCCGCATATTAGTCTTGGAAGAGTGATTCCGGAAATCAGTGAGAACGACACTAAGATTACCGGAATTTACAAAGTCAAGGTCACTGACTATCCTGTGCTGAAGGATCTGTGGGGTTCTGTTCGGTTGAATGTTGACGCTATGGATCCTAAGTTCAGCTTCCCCAAAATCATTGTATCAAAAGTTGATCCTATTGAATTCAATGCAGAATATACTGTTGTTACTGAGTCTTGCCCTCATGAGGCATTCCCTGTAGAATTGCTAAATCCTGATTTCATCGTTCCTCTCTTCGAATGTAAGAAAGGACATGGATCGCGTTACACAGCTGACGGCAATTATTTCTGGGGTGTTTCTATGAAAAATCTTGAAAGATATGTCACCATATTTGATGGAGTTGATACCCTCAGCATTGAAATACCTGCAATTGTAGGGGTTGATTCTCTCAATGAAATACCAGAACTATCCTATCTTTCACAGAACTTTCCCAATCCATGTACAAACTTTACTAAATTTAAATATGGTATTGAAAAGCCATCTTATGTTAAACTGTCGGTTCATGATATTAGCGGAAATGAATTGGAAACAATGATTGATAGTTTTATTTCAGAAGGGAACTATTCATGCCATTTAGCATTAAATGATTATCAATCAGGGAATTATTTTTTTCGAATGGTTATTAATCATACATTAAATTTGACCCAAACATTTACTGTGACTAAATAGTGATGATCGAAATCAACAGCAGACGGAACTTTATAAAGAAATCGGCAGGGACAATAAGTTCAATAGTCATTCTAGGGACAACACCTTTCCTCACAGCATGTGAATCATTCAATGACAATCTCGTTGATAACAAAGCAATAATCAATGAAACTTATGAAATAAATACTAAAGAGATTCCTTATAGCAAATGGTTAACAAGAAATGGAATAGGTCTTATACTCTCATTTGGTCGTGCTAATTTTGGAGTGCCCGTAATCGTTGTAAGAATACCTGATCCTATCAATCAAACACAGAATATATACAAGTGCTATTCTTCGATGTGTACTCACAATAACTGCTTCGGAAGCGACAGTTATGATCCTCTTAAACCCGGGAATACAAATGTTCTACCAAGTACCGGAATTAAAGGTGATGCAAAACACATAGTATGCAAATGTCATGGATCACGTTTCGATGCATTTGATGAAGGCAAAGCTGTGCAGGGACCTGCAGAAAGAGCACTACATCAATATCCTACTTCTTTCGATAGCAATACAGGGATTCTTAAAATTTTCTTCTAAGAATTATTTACCGGAAATCGATAATTCAGAAATCTTTATTGATGGTCCGACGATAGTTCTGTTCCACTCGAAGTCATTACCAATCATTTCAAAATTTTTAAGAATAACAGCTAGATTGCCACTTATTGTTATTTCGTGAACTGGATAGCTAATCTCGCCATTTTCTATCATAAGTCCAAATGCACCTTTAGATATATCTCCGGTTACAGGATTAGTCCCCTGCCCTATTAGTTTGGTTATAAGAATCCCATTATCTATAGATTTAATCATAGCTTCTAAAGAATTATTACCCGGACATAAATAAAAATTATTCGAACCGGATGCATTGCCAGTTGATTGCATGTCCAGCTTTCTTGCGGAATATGTATCAAGCAGATAGGATTTAAGAACTCCATTTTCTATCACATCGATATTTCTGCTTGCGACACCTTCGGCATCAAATAGTTTTGAGCCGAATTTTCCTGGAAGAAGTCCATCAGATTTAATGTTAACTATATCTGCGGCTATTTTCTCACCTAATTTATCTTTGAATAGAGATCTGTTCATATATATCGAATGACCATTTATTGTCCCAGATAGGAAAGCCAGCAACGATGAAGTTACTCCAGGTTCAAAGATAACAGGAACAATCTGAGAATCTATTTTTCTGGCTCCTATCAATCTTACAGCCCTCTCTACGGCTTTAGCTGAAATGGATTCAACAGATTGCATGTCATCTGGATTAATCGCTGTAGAGAACCATCCATCCTCGAACTTTTCATTGTTATCTCCTGCCTGAAGATGTATTCCTGAAGAACAGGAAGACCTTTTATACGATCCGCTGAACCCTTTAGAATTTGCAAGATAATGCTCGCTTTTCTGAGTTGAATAATAGGAGCCTACAGATAGAACAATTCTCTTGTCCAAAAGACAAACCCGTTCAAGTTCCAGAGCAAAATTAATCTTATACTCAGGAGTTAAATCATCAATCTTGTCATCGAACAATAATAAATCAATATCAGGTATTTCTGACACACTTTCTGGTAAGCCAGAGAAAACATCCATATTCGACAATTTTGCTCTCTCAAGGGTTCGGAGAACCATTCCAAGAAGTGAATCCTCATCCATATCATTTGTTGATGCTGTCGCTACCTTATTGTCAACAATAATCTTCATACCCAGACCGAGAGATCCAGCCTGAGTGAGTTTTTCGATTTCTTTGTTCAGAACTTCGACAGTAAATTCTTCTCCTGAGCCGATGGATATTTGTACTTGATCTGCGCCATTCTTCCTTGCAAAATCTACCAGCTTCTCGACAGTATTCTGTAAATCTGATTCATGATTAGATATCATCTTGTTCCTCCCACAGTCATTTTACTAATTCTCAAAGTTGGTGTTCCACAGGTTACTGGAACAGTTTGACCATCTTTACCACAGCTTCCGAGGAAGAATCCCATATCATCGCCAACCATATCTATCCTTTTCAATATTTCGATATTTGAACCGATTAAAGTTGTGTTCTTGATTGGTTGAGTTAGTTTGCCATCTTCAATCATATATCCAAGATTTACAGAAAAAGTAAATTTTCCTGTAGAATTTACCATACCACCCTGGAAACTTTTAGCAAAAAAACCACTTTTTACTGATGAAATAATTTCTTCGGCTGTGCTTTCTCCATTTAATAAAATAGTATTATTCATTCTTGGAATCGGCGAGCAACTAAAAGATTCTCTTCTGGCATGCCCGTTCATCTTGTGTCCAAGAGCTTTTGCGGATAGATAGTCATTCATAAACCCAACCAGCTTTCCATGTTCAACTAAAACTACTTTTTCAGTTTCAGTGCCTTCATCATCAATATTTAGACTTCCTCTCAGTTCAGGAATAGTTGGATCCTCAATTATGCTAACAATAGGATTGGCGACCATCTCATTTAATTTTCCAGTCATTATCGAAGCTCCTTTTCTCACACTATCAGCTTCAAGAGGATGTCCAATGGCTTCATGAATCAGAACTCCAGACTGCTCGTTACTTAACACTACAACTTGTTCGCCACTCGGAGCATCGACTGCATCTAGCAGAATAATTGCCTCTTCTGATGAAGCTTTTCCAGCTCCTTCAAGTAGTTCATCAGTGAAATATCCCATTCCAACCCTACCACCGGCACTTTTGAAACCGGTCGTGCGGTTCTTACCATCGTCAGCAGTTACGGTCACTCCAAGCCTAGTCTGAGGTCTTAGATCACTTATGAGAAGTCCATTGCTGTTGGCTATGGTAACAAATTGTAGTTCGTCACCTAGTCCGCAGGAGACTTTTGTTATCTTACTATCATAATTCAGTGCGGCTGAATAAGCTTTTTTCACTAACTCAATCTTTGTTTGAAGATTCTCTTTTGATAGAGGTAAAATCAAATCATAGGAATTATTTTTTGTTGAGCGAAAGTCCAGATTTATTGAATTGAACTTTGAGTTTGTATTTGCGATTGTAGCAGCAGTCAATGCGGCTTTACTGATTTTGTCAAAATTTAAATCACTTGAATATGCATATCCGGTCTGCAGACCGTTTATCACTCTTATACCAACGCCCTTTATAATATTCTCACTGGAACTCTTGATTATATCTTCCTCCATCAGTACCGATGAAGAAATTCTATATTCGAAAAACAATTCTGCAAACTCTCCGCCCTTTGATAGAGCAGTGTTTAGAAGTCTACTTATTTCTTCAGTGGTAATACTAAATATTTCTTCATGATTCTGCCTTAAGATCATTCCAGCCTTTCAGATAATTTGTACACCCACTTGACGAAAAACTATCTTAAAACTTTGATTTAATATTGGTAGTTAAATCTAATCCCTTTAAATTGCATGATTATAATTGAATAAAAATTGAAATACTTTTAAATAATAAAATTTATTGGAGCAATTATGCACGATGTTAAGCACATGGCTATGGATACAAAATGTATTCATGCCGGTATTCAAGAAAATGAATTCGGAGCTGTGATTCCACCTATTTATCAGACATCTACTTTTAAGTTCAAGGATGTTGACCATGGAGCTCGTCTCTTCAAGGGTGAGGAAGATGGTTATATTTATACCCGAATGAGAAATCCCACAATCGAAGCAATGGAAGATTCTGTTGCCGCATTAGAAGGTGGAGTAAAAGGTCTTGGCTGTGGGAGCGGTATGGCAGCAGTTTCAACACTTTTTATGGCAGTTCTCAAATCAGGTGATCATGTTGTTTGCAGTGAATCTGTCTATGGGCCGACTCTTACTTTATTAACTACAATCCTCTGTAATTTTGGAATTGAAGTTACGGCTGTAGATTCTTCAAATCTTGAAGCTGTTAGGGCAGCGATGAAGCCGAACACAAAACTTGTTCATATTGAAACTCCCGGCAACCCAACTCTGATAATGTCCGACATACAAGAAATTGCTGATATCGCACATAAAGCAGGCGCAAAGGTTTCTGTTGACAATACATTTATGAGTCCTGTCTATCAGCGTCCATTCGAGCTTGGCGCAGATTATATCATTCATAGTATGACAAAATTTTTGAATGGTCACGCTGATGTTGTCGCAGGAATTATTGTACTCAAGAATATCGAAGAATATCCACATTTTAGAAGAATACTGAATCATTTCGGTGGAACAATTGATCCGTTCAACTCATTCCTTGTTCATCGCGGGATCAAGACACTAAAACTTAGAATTGACAAAGCCACAGAGAACTCGATGAAAATCGCTCAGTTCCTTGAGAATCATCCAAAAATCGAATGGGTAATGTATCCGGGTTTACCAAGCCATCCACAGTTTGCACTTTCAGCAAAGCAGATGCATGGCTATGGAGCAATGATTGCATGTGAGCTTAAGGGTGGGTTAGAAGCCGGTAAAAATCTGTTAAACAACATAAAGCTTTGGCAGTTGGCTGTCAGCCTTGGCGGCGTAGAATCTTTAATTCAGCATCCGGCATCGATGACTCACGCAGGAATGGGCAAGGAACTTCGTGAGAAGGCAAAAATACCTGATGGTCTTCTCAGAATTTCTGTTGGGATAGAAGACGTGGATGATCTTATCAAAACATTAGAAGATGGCCTGGAATATTGCTAAGTTAAAAATATTTCAATAAAAAAAGGCCATTCACTATTAAGCGAATGGCTTTTTCATATAAATGTGGTGTTTTTATTTTGCGACAATTACTATCTCTGTTCTTCGGTTAATTTTTCTGCCGAAATCCGTTAAATTCGATGCAATTGGTCTTCGTTTGCCGTAGCCGACAGTTTTAACGCGGGCTGTTTTGATTCCTCTTGCAATTAGGTACTTCTTGACGCTCTCAGCTCGCTGAAGGGACAATGCGTCATTTATTTTGTTGCTTCCTCTGTCGTCTGTGTGCCCTTCAACAAGAATCGCGACATTAGGTTTGTTTGTCATAAAGTACTTCAATACTTCAAGCTCTGAAACCGAATCCGGTAAAGTTGAACTATTTGTTTCATAGAGCAGATTTTCGATGATTAACTTACGTCCAAGCTCAACAATAGGAATAGTTTTGCGCACGAGCAATTTTTTTGATTCATTCAGCAAAGCAATATTGATCGAATCAGGAATTGCCGGCAGATCTGTTCTATATTTGATTGCATATAGATTAGTCAGCTGATTCGAAAAATTATCCAAAATCGTAGAAAAAGGATAATCAATATCGAATACTGTTCCCCTCGTTCTTCCTGCAATAAGATTGTATTCTCTAAGTTTTGGAGGAACTATTGAGAAGACTCTCAATTCTTTGTCATTTAACAGGTCTATAATGCTCTTGGTTGTTAGATTTGTTGCTCCTGAGCCCTTTTCACCGGCTTGATGATAAGGGGCGTCTGTGACGATAACAGTAACCCTGTTTGCAGATGGTCTGTAATTCATTGTTGTTGCAGAACGCAATGCTTCAAGAGCATTTTCTTTTTCATCATCACCACCGAATGACTTAACAGGTGTCAGCCATGTTAGAAAGGTCTGGACGTTATCGGTAGGCTGATAAACCTTTTCCACAATATCGGAAAACAAAATAAGACCAATACGATAGTCAATGCCTCTACGAACAAGCGAGGTGGTGAATGTGGAAACATAATTCTTAACGGCATCAATGTATTTCTGCATCGATCCGGTTATATCTATTGCAAAAATAAAATCTACAGGAACTCTTTCTTTAACAGAAATTTTCTTTATCGATATTACTTTTTTCTCTGTACCATTCTCAACAACAGAAACTTCCTCAGCTCTAAGTGTGTCGAGGGGTTCCCCAAAAGTGTTGAATGCTTCGACCATGATGTTAATTTCAGGAAATTTGCCAATATCAACATTCCGGATAGTCAATGCAATACTCTTCTTTTCAGAAATAACCCTGGCATCCTGCATCATTTGCTTTGTTTTTTGTGCTGAATCCTGATTGGCTGACTGAGCTGATAGATTTATTGTTAACAGTAAGAGAAAAGTAAAAATATATATTAATTTGCGATTCATCTAATTCAATACCTCGTTATGTAATCTTTCTTTTAAACCAAAACACCCTCTAACTTTTCTTAAAGGTCAGAGGGCGTTTGATATTTTGCCTAAATTATATTGTCAATCTAAGTACAGGAGAAATCATAAAGAATGTCTTGTTCTCGAAAGGTCTGGCACCTCTGAGAAGTGTTGCAACCTTAGCTTCGATATACAACCAATTAACAAGTGGCACATAGACTCTACCGAGCATAGTCTGGTTGGAGTACTGAATACTAAGACCAAATGGCCAGATTGCCTGGTTTCTGTATTCTGCCTTAGCATAAATCCAATCACCGAATTCATTTGGTTTGTAGGTTTTAAGGCCATCAATCCCATTTGGCTCTATGTAAGAAATAAAACTCTTGTCGTCTCTATAAACTCCATATTCCTTGGCTTCCATGTATGACATTCCGAAATCAAATCTGAAGAAGTTTTCAAAATCGCCCTTATTTTCACCAAGCCACAGACAATAGAATAAAGAGAACTGACCTGTTCCACGAAGTAAAGTAGTTACATTCTTGAAAGTAAAATCTTTGTTTCCATATCTATAGTCAAATTCATTAAAACCGACTTCATCGCGCATAGGAACATAAGCATATTTTGATTCTTCTATGGCTTCACGTCTGGTTTCAGACATAGGCAGTTCCATACCAAAATGAACACCGAACTGAGGATGGAAAGGCATATTGAAATCTAATCCGGCTACGAGTTTGCCACCGGGACCTGCATTCAGGTGCCTTTCAGGAATCCAGCTGAGAGCTGTTCCATCTGGATTAATACCGGAAGTCAGTCTGTATGCACCACCCATGTATGCATTAATAAGATAAGGGATTCTTGTACTGGTAACAGGATCATTATTAGCATATAATGGTCTCTGTAGAACGATTTTTGATTGACCGGCTGTCCAGAAGGGTAGTCCGACTTCGTCGTTTCCAATTATTGAACTTATCCAGAAACCTGTTTTTCCTATCTTTAATGATTGTTCAAATAAAGATAATGATATTGCATGTGTAACATTAGTCGGTCTCAGGAAGTTGATAATAGCATCAGCTTCTGTTGCAGAAACAGGAATGTCGGGTGGAATTTCAATATAGCAGTAATCTCTTGCTCTTAATTCAGTTGCCGGCGGATTGTTTCTTCTAGCAAAGAAACCTTCACCAGAAAGTATGTCATATAAATTTTTACCAAAATTTGTATTGATTTCCGCTGAATTTAGTACTGCCCTGCCGCATGTGATCAAAAGAATATCAAATGACATATAAGGATCAGGATGTGGAGCGGCTAATAATTCAATTTTGTTTTTATCAAGCAATTTTTCATCGAAACCGATGAGCTTGAAAGCCTGAAAAATCTGTATCTGGAGATCTGTCTCGCAGATTCTCCACCTTGGGAAGTATTTTCTGATCTCAGGATCAATTGTAGAAAGTGAGTCAATCAATTCCTTTCTTGACTGAGCTTTGGACTCAACGATGCTTAAAAGCGATAAAGCTAACAATATAAACAATGCTATTTTTTTCATAATTTTTGCCTTTTCTTCCGATGTTTAATCAAATTTAATTAGAAATTAATAATAAAACGTGCCTGTGGTATAAACACCGATTGATTCTCCCAAGCATGTGGAGTACCGCGAAATGCTACTATATATCCGCTGGCATCGAGTCTGATTGCAAATAAATTTTCAACTACAGGTATCTGCAGCCAGACATTTAGTCCTAAAGCTTCATCAAAGTATTGAACACTTCCACCGAATGGTGTTGTTATATTCTTTGACAAAAATTCGATTTTACCGGATAGACCTCCGACCGTTTCAGAGCCGGATTTGGAATAGACCAGTTTGTTTGCAAATTCACTATTAGGATCTGTATTTGGTATTTTACTATAATTCCAACTTTCAGCGGCATATATTGTTCCACCGATTCCAAATCTGAACCAATAATCATTATCAATTGCAACACCGAATGTATAGTGCAACTGAACATCTGTTCGTAGCAAATAATCTGTACCACCTGTTGCTAAATCATAAGCATCCGGATCACTAATATTTCTGTTCTTATATGATGGTGCATTTGCATCGCCAAAAACATAATTTCCTGATAATTTAAACACTCCGCTTTGTGGCACGACTTTGAAAGGAAAATCAAATGTTCCTGACAAACCAACACCACCGTTGGTAAGCTTACGATCTATGTTATAAACAGAAGATGTCATTGCAGACCAGCCATCAGTTGGGAGTATGATACCAAGTTTAACACTTTGCCATAAAGCACTCAATGTCATTCTCTCACTCCAGAAAGATGGATAGCTGATGTTATCAGCACCATATTTCAATTCAATACCAAAAATTGGTAAACCATCATTTGAATTAGCAGACGAATCAACAATTAAATTACCGGCATTATCAGTGTAGGTTGATTTAGCATATCTCTTCCAGCTGATAAGATCCAAGCTGGCGATAACTTCATTGGATTTTGTACCATAATCTAAAGCCTGACCTTCGGAAATTCTCATGAATTTCTGCACATCTGAGGGTGTGATATCAGTCTCACTGCCAATCAATGAAAATGTTTTACCGTAAACCCTTGGTGCAAACCATTCTGCTTTACCAATACCCTGAGCATCAAGAGTTTTATTCTCGATGTTACCCTGCATAATTGCATTAACCATCAGGTCGTGTAAATTTGAAGAGCTGAATGTTGTATCAAGTTTGAATGCTTTCAGTTCTTCATTGGTATATATATCACTAGTAGCTCTGGTTCTTAGATTCTTCTCAAGATCATCTCCAAGACGATCAGAAATTATCAAAGCAATTACAGTATTAGGTATTTGGCCTCTTGTTGGTCTGGTTGTAATAAGGTATGCGTTCTCCACTAAATCCTGAACGTTACTACCTGATTTCATACCCGAACATATTTTTTCAAATACTGCAGCTTCCGGTGGGATTAATCCCTGATTTAACATATCTTCACGAATTTTATCGCAAGGATCACCGGCTTCAACGCCTCTTGTAATCACTGAGACAACAACAGGTTCTAGGCTTTTCATTAATTCTTCGGCTTCTTTTTTGCCGGCACCTACTTCACTAGTAGTTTTCAGTGCTCTTTTAATATCGCTTATATTTTTTACTTTATAAATCGATACAGTACCGAATCTATAGTTTAAAAAACGGCTAAGTACGTTTTCCAGCTCTTGCCTTGAGGGTTCTACCGATTGCGCGAAAATAAGTTCTGAGGCAAAGAATCCCATCAGCAAGAAGCTAAGAATCGCTTTTAGTTTACTATTCATTTATTTTTCCCTTAAAATCTATTCACTAATTAATTAATTGTAAGTCAAGAATCATTAATAAAATCATTTATTTTCTGCCGCCACGGGGTGTACCACCTCCGCCACCTCCGCCACTACGACCACCTCTACCAGTTTGTGGTGCTTCAAAACTGATATTTGCATTAATCGTTTTTGATTCCTGACTGGAAACCAACTCAGAATTACAATTGTTCTTAGCTCTTGCAAGAACTCTTACTGATGCTGTACCCTTGACCATATCAACACCCTTAGGAAGGTTGACATTGAGTTCAAATACAACTTTATAACCATCTCCATCCTGGACAATTGTTGGCTCAGAATAAAGTTCAACACCCTGCATGCCTGAGAGATTTACTTTTTTATCGACATCAAAGCTTATCTGTGCCTGAGCTGTTTCACCCTTACTACCATCAAGTGGTTTTGCAATTCTGACATTTTTAATCGTTACTCTGAGTCTGTTAGTACCAATTAATTCTGAAGATGTTTGAGCATCACCGGTATTGATGGTTGGAGTCTGCTGTCTCACATTCTTAGTATTAGCAGGATACAAGTCAATTTCATTGTCAGTATATGGCTGTTTCCATGTAATCTTCAAAGTAGCAGTTTTCACAGCACAATCAAAGAAGATAGTATTATCTCTTGTTAAGGATAAGCCTGACATTGGAACTGGTTGGCTGTTTTTATCAGTTGACAGATACATTCTGAATTGATCTGGTTTAATCTTTCCACCAGAACTCGGTTCAGGATTCATTAACGGGAACGAACTTCCGAAGTAAAGAACTTCCATTCTTGCATTAATCAATTTTTCACTGTTTTCTGTCAAACGTGATGGGAATACCTGCAATTCGCCCTGATCTTCTCTTTGCTGTCCACTAACTCTATGAGTTACTATGAAAGTGTATCTTCCTGGTGATAAAGCCTGATCAACAGTAGCACGATAATCACGTTTCTTACCCATATCAGGTTTAGGAACTGCTGGATTGATTTCATCAACAGGCTTGAATGCAATTCTAGCTACAGTTGCATTAGAAGCATCGATAACTTTACCATCAAGAACGTTATTACCCATCCACGGAGATGCAGTGAATTCAAATACTGCAGGTAGTTTATCAAATGTAGCCGTAAATGTTGGCATAACCAATTCAGGTTTAGCCTGTCTGATTTCTGGAAGAATTACACGAACGTTAAATTCTATGCTTCCTTTGTTCTGTTCAAAGTTTATAGATTGACCAGGAGCAAGAAGTCTGACGATATAATTATAAAGTCTGATTTTACTTGCCGCTTCATTTGGATTATCATCTAATTTTGCTTTTTCTAATGATGCCAATAGTTTTTTCTCATATTCAACTAAATTACCACTAACAGCCAGAAGTTCAAAGGTTGGTGGATTGTATCTTTCTAGTTTGATAGTAAGCTCTTTAAGAACCTTTTTCAAGTCTTTAGCTGTCAAAGAAACAGTTCCAATGTTGATGTTAGCTTCATCTGGAATGTTAGTTGGTGAAACACCACTATGAACACCTAGAATTCTGTTAGTTCTGGATGCGAATCTAAGTTTAAACCAGCCTGCTCTTCTTGGTGGCTGGAAGTTAACAACAAAAGAACGTCTGATCAGAGTCGAAGTAGTCGAATTGATTGCTGTTCCTGTTTCCTTGTTTGAATAATAAAAGACACTGTCTTGCTTATCAGGTGGTGCATAAATAGCACCAATTGTCAATTCAGATTCTCTGGGGTAGATAGGTTCAACCGCAGTAAGGTTAATATTATTAAAGTCTGTAATTTTATCCATAATTTTACGGCTGTCCAGCTTGAGCTTTCTTAAAGATAAGAATTCCCAGCTAGAACCGTCAGGAGCCTGAATTGCTTGCCCTGGTGCCATTTTTGAAAACTCATATCCTTTAGCCTTAATATCTTGCTCACTAGGGAAAAGAGGAGCATTATTCGGATCGGAACTGGAATTAAAGAATATCTGGTATTCAATCTCCTCAACATTACCCAGGGAAATTAACTTATCCAGTCGTTCGGCATATTCCTTCTGCGGCTCACCTTCCCGCTTCTTTAATTCGCCGGCAATATCGGTCACACCCACTTCTACAATATATTTACGAAATGACTTAACATCAGCACCAATCAATTCTTTAATGTTGATGCCTGCTTCAGGAATGGTAATTTCATCCTGTGGCCTTGTGTTTATGCCTTCTGTACCAGCACCCGACTGCAACTGGGAAAGAATACTTTCCACAATTTTCATCGTTTCACGTTGCTTCTTGAGTAGCCCTTCTTCAGCTTCATCGCGTTCAACGATGATGATAAGAAGTTCGAGCACAACAGCTAGATACAACACGAAATAAACTTTACCTGCGCCGCCTCCTTTTCCCATTTCTTCTCTTCCTTATATTTTTTTAATAATTTGAGTAAATTTCTTATTACAAAATGTTCCGAATTCAGCACTTTAAATCAATATCAAGTTGGGGATTCAAAGTTTTACAAAATATTCAATTTTTAGCTATTTAGAAAAAAATAAATACGATATTTTTATAATTATTTTCGTATTTGCTTCCAATATTGCAGATATGTTAAAAAATACTACTTTTAACACTTCTACAATGTTCAATATATAGTATAAAGTCAAGTATAAAAATAGTAGAAGCATTGATTTTTTTGTGGTTAAAAATACTACAAAAATAAATTTAGCTTATAAATCGATCAATTTAATTTGCAATAAAACTTAATTATCTTGTTCAAAAACATTATTCTTTTGCAATATAAAATTTTATCAATGCCAATATAATATATTTAAAGATTAATTCATAACAAACTATTGCCGATTATTTCAAAATTGGAATGTTCATAATTGACTTTTTATATGTAGTTTTGCAATAAAAAATAATTTTTGTTATGGAAAATACAAGTTCAGATAATTACAAAGCAATTGCAGTAATAATGGCTGGTGGTGCCGGACCCAAACTCTGGCCCAAAAGTACAGAGAAAACCCCAAAGCAATTTCTGCATCTAATTGGTGAAGGCAGTATGATTCAGAATACTGTGATGTATCTTCTTCCCTTTTTTAAAGCGGAGGACATTTATATTGTAACCTCTGAGTATTTCATAGAGCTTGTTACCGAGCAGCTTCCAATGATTCCACAGGAAAATTTTATTCTAGAGCCATTCCCGAAAAACACTGCACCATGTCTCGCACTAGCTCTTACATCGCTCAAGCTTAAAATTCAGCCCGATACTGTAATGATGGCATTCCCTGCTGACCATCATATCAGTAACGTAAGAGAGTTTCAGAATAGTCTGGATCTGGCAGGCAAAGTTGCTCATGACACCAAGGGAATTGTAACTATCGGGATATCACCCTCCAGACCTGAGACTGCGTATGGATACATACAAAAGGAACCGGATAGCATTGATTTGCACATTAAATATGAAAATTCAGTTAATCATACATCAACTTTTGCAGAAAAACCCGATATAGATACAGCAAAGCGATTCATCGATTCAGGTGATTTCCTTTGGAACTGTGGTATTTTTGTTCTCAGGGTAGATACATTTTGGTCTGCTTTTGAGAAGTTTCTTCCCGATCAGAACAGCCTCTTTAAAATTATTCAAAAGACTGTTGGTTTGGATATGTTTAAAGATACAGTTAATGATGCATATCTTCAAATGCAGGCGGAATCTATGGATTATGCTATCCTTGAAAAAGCTGAGAATGTTTATGTCATAGAGTCTTCTTTTGGCTGGAGTGATCTGGGAACATGGGATGAACTTCACAGAATGATGATGAAGGATGCCCGCAATAATGTTTTGATTGGTGAAGTAGTTGCTTTGAATATATCCAACAGTCTTATTATCGGTGGTGAAAGACTAATTGGAGTTGAAGGCGTAGAAAATCTTATAGTAATCGATAGCGATGAATCATTGTTGATCTGCAAAAGAGGCAAATCAAATGATGTTCAGGAAATTGTAAATTATATGAAACGTAAACAAATTAATAATTTTCTGTGAGAGTCCTTTCCTTCAAAAATCCATTATATATTTTCTTTTATTTATTTGTCTGATCTGGCTTTCATCTTGCAGTTCAAGTGTTCGATTTGCCAATGAAGAGCCTTTGCATGAGTCTTTTTATATCGAACCGGACTCTTCTAAGGATTCTGACAATCTGCCCTCAATTACTAAACTCCGTGGTAAATCATCATTTTACTCAAATAAATTCTCAGGTAAATCCACGGCAAGCGGTCAGCCTTACGATCCTACTGCATTCACAGGTGCACATAGGACACTACCATTTGGAACCAGAGTAAAAGTTACTAATCTTAATAATAATAAGTCAGTAATAATTATTATTAATGACCGTGGACCTCATAAAAAGGACAGAATAATTGATATCTCAAGAATTGCGGCTGAAGAGCTGGATATGATCAGAGCAGGAATCATAGAAGTTGAGATTGAAATTCTTAAAAAAGAATCTGACAACTGATATTGACTCTATTTAATTTTTTATTGGTATTTTTGTATGATTTATTATCATCTGAACTAGGAATAATTTAATGGAAAGAACTCTTGTAACTTCTGCTCTGCCTTATGCTAATGGATTTATTCACCTTGGTCATTGTGCAGGAGCATATCTGCCGGCTGATATTTATGTACGGTATTTGAGATTAAAAGGTGAAGAAGTCCTATATGTTTGCGGTTCCGATGAACATGGCGTTGCAATAACAATTGCCGCAGACAAAGAGAAGACAACTCCTCAAGCCATTATCGATAAATATCATTTTGCAAATATGGAAGCTTTCGGTAAGCTTGGTATGTCTTTCGATATATTTTCGAGAACGTCAATCAAAGAACATCACGAAACAGCTAAAGAATTTTTTGGTGATTTTCTTAAAAAAGGTCTGTTAACGGATAAGGAAGAAGAACAGTTCTACGATCCGAAAGCTAAGATGTTTCTCCCAGACAGATATGTAGAAGGTGTATGCCCTAACTGTAGTTACGATAAAGCTCGCGGTGATCAGTGCGATAGTTGCGGTGCATACTACAACCAGCTTGAACTCAAGAACCCCAAAAGCCTTGTATCGGGTGAAACTCCTGTTGTAAAGAGAACAGTACACTGGTATCTTCAATTTAATCTTTTCCAGGAATTTCTGGAGAAATATATTGAAGGACATTCTCATGACTGGAAGGACAATGTATTGCAACAAACCAGAAGCTGGATGAAGCAAGGACTTGCCGAACGAGCTATCACCCGTGATTTGGATTGGGGCGTTCATATTGACGATATTCCGGGTATTGACAAAGACAAAGCCATAGGAAAGGCACTCTATGTTTGGTTTGATGCTGTTCTTGGATATATAACTGCAACCAAAGTGTGGGCAAAGGAGCAAAATCTGGATATTAATGAATGGAAGAAGTGGTGGCAAAACAATGATACCCGCTATTTAGCTTTCATTGGCAAAGATAACATTGTATTTCATACTCTCATTTTCCCTGCAATGCTTCATGCAAGAGGTGAAAATTATATTCTTCCCGATAATGTTCCAGCAAATGAATTCCTGAATCTTGAAGGACAGAAGTTCTCTAAATCACGAAACTGGAGTATTGATCTTAAGGATTTCCTTGTTGACTTCCCTGAATCAAATTATATCGATGCTCTAAGATATACGCTAGCCATGAGTTTCCCTGAGACAAAGGATGCAGACTTTACCTGGAAAGATTTTCAGGCAAGAAACAATAATGAACTTGCTGATATAGTTGGCAATTTTGTCAACAGAACTGCACATTTTGTATCAAAACAATATGATTCTAAAGTACCTGTATTATCCGAAAAGTATAAGCCTATTCTGGAGGAATGGAATAAAATTGTAGACAATATGGACTACGTTCCAGAATACAATGATATTATTACTGAAAATGATTTCAAATTAGTAAGGTCGCTAAACGATGGAATCAATCTTATTTTTGATAATTATAACCGCTTTAGATTTCGCGACGCTTTAACCGAGACTATGAATATAGCCAGAGCAGCAAATAAATATTTCAATGATGAAGAACCCTGGAAGACTTCCAAGAGTGACCCTGAAAAATGCGCAAAGACTCTGTTTATCTGTTGTAATCTTATATATTCAATAGCTGTAATTTTCGCTCCCATTCTTCCATTTACCTCAAAAAAAATATTTGAAGCTTTAGCTCAGGATTCTAATACAGGTGAAGCCAATACAAATCCTAAACATGTTAATTATTGGGCTAATGCATCAAAGCTTAATCTTGCTCAAGGATCTCAACTTAATAAACCTGAACTTCTATTTGTAAAAATTGAAGATGAAACGGTTCAAAACCAAATTTTAAAGCTTGGCGACAATATAGAAAAATCAAAAATGGTTGCTGCGGAAACAAGTATAACAGATTTAATCACAATCGATGATTTTAAAAAAATCAAACTCAGGACTGCACGGATTCTAGAAGCTGAAAATGTTCCTAAATCAAAGAAGCTCATTAAACTCCAGATTGATCTTGGTAACGAAAGAAGGCAGATTCTTGCCGGTATAGCCGAACATTACAAACCTGAAGAGCTTATCGGAAAGTTAGTAGTTGTTGTTGCAAATTTGCAACCGGCAAAATTGATGGGATTAGAATCTCAGGGAATGCTATTAGCAGCTAATGCACCGGATGGGAAACTAACTCTGATTCATCCAGCTGATGATAGTGTTGGAATCGCAGCAGAAGTCAGATAGTAATTCCCCCAAGTATTAAACATGAAAAGGCTCTCAATGATACATTGAGAGCCTTTTTTAACGTCAATTTCAATTAATTATTTTACTACATAAACAGGTTTTACAATTGTTTGTGAGCCTGATTGAATCTGTAGATAATAAACACCGCTTGCCAAATCATTAACACTGAAATTAAATGTACCGCTAACCTCAACATTGGATGACAGCATCAATGAACCATTCTGACTAAACAGTTTGTATGATGAAACATTCCCGCTCATGATGACATTCACATCTCCCTGAGCAGGATTAGGTGTTACAGTAACACTATTGTTCATATCAGGATCATCAACGCCACTTATTGGAGTGTAAGGCACATATTGAGTGTAAATCACACCAGGATTGCCAAGCATCCAATCTAAGGTATAAATCAATACAGTCTTGTTGGGATCTGAAAAGAATGATAACTTAATCGGTTTTGGTGGTTTTTTGCCTTTGTACTTCAAATCCTTAAATGGATTTAATGGATTACCGGGATCGGGCATATCATTAATTGGAATGCCTTTTGTTGCTTCAATCGGGTAAAAAATTGGATTTGTTTCGATTATATCAATACCTGTTTCCATGTCACAGAATACTGATACAATTGATTCATAATGATTATCATTGTCGGCATCGACAAATGTGATCTGTTTGAGGTCACTAATTTGCTGGCATCCTAAATTCCAAACCTGGTTGTTTAGAGAATAAGATTTTGTGGTAAAAGCAATAATTGATATTACTATCAACATGCTAAATTTGAGTAAAGTCCTTTTCATACATTCTCTCCTAAAAAATCAAAAAATTTACATACAAGTTCATAAAGTTCTCACATAATTTAAAGCTATTGAAACAAATAATCCCAATGAAAGGATGACATTTCTACCACTTTTCCTCGATATGCTTGATCGGTAGCTAAGTTTCTTTTCCCCCACTTAGCTTATTTTGAGCCAATTATGTATGTAACGAAATCCATTTCTATGAATGAGCTAAATATTCAACTGTAAACTAACAAAAACTTTTTTTAATATCCAAATATTTTTTTTTATTTCTTTTCAAATAGGTAGTTATACTTAATTTTAATTTGTTATGCCTAAATGAATTTTAGATTTCCTTAAATTTGGTACTCTTTTTGTTAGAATAATAATTTTGATTATACATTTCATATCAAATAGATGAATTATTGTTCGAATATAAATAATAAATTGTTCGGAATCATTCTGATTCTATTCATAATTTTTCAATTGCCAGCGTTGGCACAGAATCAGGCTGAAACAACCGCAATAGAAAAGAACCTTCCTAAGCTGGAGGGGAAAGCAAGAATTGATGCATTAATTTCATTATGTAAAAAATATTTCGCTACTGATATAGCCATATCTATGACTTTCGCAAAGGAAGCACTAGCAGAAGCACAAAAAATTCAGGATTATAATTCCGCTTGTTCAGCACTTCAGC
Organism: uncultured Hyphomicrobiales bacterium; assembly: GCA_964464375.1. Classification (GTDB taxonomy): domain Bacteria; phylum Bacteroidota; class Ignavibacteria; order Kapaibacteriales; family UBA2268; genus CAIOZA01. Next base: position 25,384 of record CAYXFU010000020.1, on the reverse strand, counting down.
TTCAGGGTATTATTTATAATAATACAAGCCAGTTCAAAGAGGAGATTAATTGTTATAAAACTGCTATTGAGTATGCCAATAAATTATCTAATAATGCTCTGGTTGCTAATCTACATATAGAATGCGGAGATGCATATTTATCATTAAAAGAATTCATTAATTCATTGGATTACTACCAAAAGGCAAAAAAAATTATCGAAAACTCGGTAAATAAATCAGGCTCAGCATCAGTTCTTGTCAAAATAGGTCTGACCTATTATAGAATGACCCGTTACGAAGACGCTCTCTCTTACTTTTTTCAAGCCTTAAAATTGAAAGAGAATTCGAACGACAAGATTGGAACAGCCAATATTTTACTTAATATTGGCAGTATTTATTACGATTTGAAATTTTTCGATAAAGCATTTGAAAATAATAACAAGGCTCTTGAAATATCTAAAAAGGCAAATCTTAAGAATTATGAAGCAATGAGTTACAACAATCTGGGTAATTGTTACCAGGAAATTGGTGATTATAAGCAAGCTCGAAGCAATCATGAGAAATCACTATTTTTGAGACGACAATTAAATAATGACCAAGGAATTGGCACATCCCTCAACAATTTAGGAAATACATACGACGCTTTGGGTAAATTCACCACAGCAGGAGAGTATTATTTAAATGCTCTTAAATTATATAAGCAAATTGAAGATTTAAACGGTATTGTTACTTCTTATACAAATTTAGGAACTAATGCCATTAAGACCGGACAAGTGGAAAAGGCAAAAGACTATCTTGATGAAGCCAAGAAGATAATCGATGAGAACGAACTTACTGAACTTAAGCCATTACTTTTCTATAGTTATGCAATTTATTACTCAAATGCTGGTGATCATATAAAGTCCGATCAGTACTACAGAGCATTTACCCGAATTAAAGACTCATTGAACAACGAGGAAAATAAAAGAAACATAGCTGATTTGCAAGTTAGGTATGACACTGAGAGAAAGCAAAGAGAAAATGATGTGCTAAAATTAGAAAAGGAAAAAAATATACAAAAAATTAATCAGCAGAGAGTTTTGGTAATCTTCCTAGTCATAATTTTAGTTTTAATCCTTGGATTATCGCTTATTATCTATCAGTTCTACATCAATAAAAAGAATACATCAAAGATATTAGCAGATAAGAACCTGGAACTAGAAGAAACAAATCTCAAACTGACAAAATCTGAAGAGAATCTAATGCGGATTAATGCGACTAAGGATAAATTTTTCTCTATTATTGCTCATGACCTTAGGAACCCGTTTGCCTCACTTATTTTGTCTGTTGATATGCTCAAGAAATACTATGATCGAATAGACAAAGAAAATATGGATAAAATTGTCAACACAATTAGTATGACTGTTCATCAATCGGATGAATTGCTGACAAACCTTCTGGAATGGGCAAGAGCACAAACTGATTCACTTAAATTTGAACCACAAATTTTGAATTTATTGCCAATTATCCTTGATGTTATGCCTATCATTAAAGGAAGTGCGTTCCCCAAAAATATCAAAGTAGATACAAATGTTGATCATGACCTGACTGTATTTGCAGATTTGAACATGCTAAATACAATTCTGAGAAACATTGTATCTAATGCTATTAAGTTTACCCCACGGGATGGATCCATTATTATTACAGCTGAAAATGAAAATGATAAGATTAAATTAACCGTGACTGACAATGGTGTTGGTATAGAACCTGAGAATCTTCAAAAATTATTTAGAATTGAAACAAAATTTAAAACAAAGGGTACTGACAATGAATCTGGAACAGGACTTGGATTAATTCTTTGCAAGGAATTTATTGAAAAGCATAATGGCAAAATATGGGCAGAGAGCGAATTCGGTAAAGGGACAAAATTCATTTTTACTTTGCCAAAAACATTGATTTAATTATTATAGCAAAATAAAATCATTAATTTTTCTGTCTTATAATTTTTTAAATTCCCTGATTTTATGAAATTTTACCTGATTATATATATCGTTTTCGCATTTATTCTAAGCGCTTGCAACGAAGGTTTAGCACCTCCGCCTCCTATTTCAAAATCCTATATCAATGGCTTAGTTACATATAAAAATGCTAAAAACAAATGGCCCCCCACTGATTCAGTTAAAGACATACGAGTAGTGGCATTCAAGAATTATCCACCTAAAAATATAATCGCCGAACTTACGAGTGGCGATGCATTTTTCACTGCATCAATGCCTAAATTTGTTGACACTTCTTCCTTCTCAATTGAATTCACTAAGCCACCTTTATATATTAAATATCTTGTGGTTGCCCAGCAGATTGGAAGCATAATGGAATGGCGTGCAATAGGAGTTTACACAATTTCCGGCGATGTAACTAAACCCGATTCAATATATGTGATTGAAGGCAAAAGTTTTAACAACATAAAGATAAATGTAGATTTTGACAATTTGCCACCACAACCATTTCAATGATAAAGATTATGAGTTTTATAAAATTAAATATTATCACAATCTGTCTGATATTTCCATATCTGTTATTATCAACTGATTTGACAGGTACAGTCACCGATAATATATCCGGATTACCATTGTACGGTGCAAGTATCAGAATTGAGAATACTGATTTTGGATCTTTTACCAAGAAGGATGGATCTTTTACTTTTAAAAATTTGAAACCAGGAAAATATACAATCATTGCTACTTATATTGGATACCATCTGACAACATCCAAAATCAATATTCAATCTGATAATTTAAATCTGAAGATTGAACTCACTGAAAGTCAACTTAAGACATCTGAAATTGTTGTTTCGGCAAATAAAAAACTTCAGGCTGTTCAGGATGTACCAATATCTATGGCTATCATCGAATCCAGTAAAATAATTGAAAAAGGCGCAACTCAGTTCGATGAAGTTCTCCGATACGTTTCAGGCATTCAGATGAATCAGGATAACATCAGCATACGAGGTTCATCAGGTTTTTCTTTTGGTCTTGGCTCAAGAGTAAGCTTACTTATTGATGGGAACTCAATGATGTCCGGGGATAATGGAGATATAAAATTCGATATTCTCCCTTCATTTGATATCGAGAGAATAGAAATAATCAAAGGTTCAGGTTCAGCTTTATATGGTACAGGTGCAATGGGTGGTGTTGTAAATATAATTACAATCGAGCCTACAGAAGATGCAAAAATTAAATATCGCACCTATGCAGGACTCTATACAAAACCTACTTATCAGCAATGGGTTTATAGAAATTCTTTGGCAAGTAAAGCCGGAACTGATCTCACTTACTCTCAAAAAATTGGTAATCTAGGTATAATGTTATCCGGAGGATTACAAAAAGATGATTCTTATCATGCTTATTATAATTCGGATAAATGGAATCTTTTTTCGAAATTGAAATATGATTTTTCTGACTTAACAAAAGTTAGCGTGCTTGCTAATTATGCTACGGATAACACAACAGACTGGGCTTACTGGAACAGCCTGGATAGCGCAACCTTGCCACCTTCAAATACTAACTATGATATTCGATTTAAATCAAATAAGTTGATTCTAAATAGTGAGATAAAACATATATTTAGTTCTTCATTCTTTGGATCAGCTAAAATTAGTCTTTTTAGAACTGACTTCCAGAACTCGTTTCCCACATCTTCAACATTTTTTCGTTCATCCAAAGCTAATTCTTACACATCAGAAATCCAATTAAACAACAAAATTGATGACAATACACAATTGACTTATGGCGTGAGTTATTACTTTAATCAGGTTTCTTCCTCTACCTTCGGTGAACATGACCAGAACAACATTGCGGGATATGCACAGATTGAATTAACTCAGATTACGAATCTAATAGCAACTGCAGGTATAAGATTGGACAAGGAGAATATAACAGGCTCTAAGTCAAACATGGAATTTTCTCCTAAACTTGGATTCAATTATAAAGTTCAGGAAGATTTCAACCTAAGAGCATCAATTGGACATGGCTACCGCGCTCCAACCATAGCTGAAAAATATGCTTCGTTGAACTATCAGGGATTAAAAGTTGTACCTAATCCTGACCTTCTACCTGAAAAGAGCTGGTCTGCAGAAGTTGGGATTCATTATGAGATTCCAGTTTTATCGAAGCCAATATTATTAGATGCTTCAGTCTTTACCAATTGGATGGATAATCTAATAGAACCACAGTTCGATTTGAGTGTGCCCAATGAAGCTCCTATCAAATTCCTTAATATAACATCAGCAAGAATTGTTGGATTTGAAATTGAAGCCAAAACACTTTTATTCAACTTTTTAGGAGTTCAGTCATCTCTAACACTTATGGATCCAAAAGATCTATCCTTGAATCAGACCTTGAAATACCGATCTAAGATTCTTTGGTATAATGGGATAATCATCCCTCTCCCCTATGCTGAATTACAGGCTGATTACAGATATCTAAGCAAAGTAGAAAATGTTGATCCTTCATTGGGTCTTCAGATTAAGGATTATGATGCACGTGTACCGGTACATGTTCTGGATATCAGATTGTCAATCAAATTTCAAGATTTAGTTGGAGTACCACTTAATCTTAGAATAAACTGCAACAATATTCTGAATTATTATTATACCGAAGTCCCGGGCAATCTCGCAAAAACAAGATTTATAGGTCTTCAGCTGGATGGTTCATTATAGAAGGATTATAATTTTTGTTCAAATACCACAGCAAACCTATTGTCATACTGGCAGCAACTCCAAAGACTATCATAGAAATATTTATATGAGAATTACTTATCACTACAGAGTCAATCTGATTAGATTCATTAAAATAAAATGATAAAACTGATATGGTATTATTTACAAAATGTAGAATTATCGGAATTAACAGACTTGATGAAAGATAAGAGACATATCCAAGATAGAAACCAATAAAAGCAAGAGGAATAATATTAATAACATTCAGATGACTCACACTGAAGATCAATGCTGTAATGACAATAGCAGTCATCGGTTTCAAGCCTTTCATAAGACTTCTCTGCAGATAACCCCGAAAAAGGAACTCCTCTGCAATTGCAGGAACTAATGCTAATACTCCAAATCCCTGAAGAACTAATAGAAAGTTACCCTTTCCGATTAATTGGCCAATCATATTTTCATAATCGGTAACTATTTCAGTATATATTTTCTTCATTCCTTCCGGGACCAAATATTCCTGTATTTGTAGATATGCCTCCGATGCAGTTAAGAGCGTGACAATACCGACGATAGAGAGTAGGATAAACTTCAATGACGGTAATTTCATTGGGAAAAATTCCCTCATAGGTGCTTTTAGGATAAATACCATTAACACCGAAGGAATTAAAAGCAAGAATATCTGCGATAAAACAATGGATAAAGGATTAACTAATTGATTGCTTTTGCTATAAAAAAAATAAAAATTAAAAAGTGAGCTCCCAAGAGTATATATCAGGATTATAGCTATTGTAGAAGAAAGTCCAATAACAACATTATAAAATTTAATATGCTTTTCGATTATTAGGTTTTCAATTTCCTGATTCACAGATGATCCAATTTATTCTTAAAATTTAATCATTTGAGGATTTTATGATAGTATTATTTTATCAAAAAAGAAAATAATTAAAATTTTAAGCAACTATTTGAAAATTCAATCGTTTTTATTATCTTAGAACTAGCATAACGGATATAAAAAATATATATGAAAGCAAACCAAATATTTTTGGCTTTAATTGTCGTTTCCTGTACATCATTTGCACAGTCATTTAATTATTCAATTGACTCAAACCGCAGTTTCTATCAAATCCAACAAGAATTTAATAAGTCATGGGAAAACAAAGATACTATCCCCAGGAGTAAAGGATACAAGCAGTTTCGTCGATGGGAATGGTATTGGGAACCACGTGTTTATCCTACCGGAAACTTTCCCGATATGAGTTCATACTATAATTTTTCTAATGCAGAAGATAAAACCTCAATAGATAAACAACAAGCTCCTTTATGGTCATTCCTCGGTCCTACACAATCAATAGGTGGTTATTACGGAATGGGACGAGTGAATGTTGCTAAATCACCAGTATCGAATGAAAATATAATTTATGCTGGAGCGGCTAGCGGAGGATTATGGAAATCAACTGATGCCGGAACGAGTTGGAGTACAAATACAGACAATTTTTCAAGTCTGGGTATTTCGGATATTCTGATTCATCCAAGTAATGCTAATATCTTGTATATAGCTACAGGTGATGCTGACAATATCGCTACTTTCAGTATTGGTGTTTTAAAATCCACTAATGCCGGTTCTACATGGAATACGACAGGTTTGACATGGAGTACATCGCAAATGAAGCGGATTTACAAAATGGTGATGAATCCTTCAAACAACAATATAATATATGCTGTTGGAAACAACGGAGTTGATAAAAGTACAAATGGTGGAACTAACTGGACTAATATCAATACCGGAACTTTTTATGATATTGAGCTAAAACCAGGTGATCCTAATACTGTCTATATAGTTGGAACTCAATTTCAGGTATCGACAAATGGAGGAACAAACTGGGATATAATCACAGCCGGTTTACCTCAATCCGGTATTACTCGGTGCGCAATTGCCGTTACACCAGTAAACGGTTCGGGAGATAATGTCTATCTACTAGCTTCTAACAGCGAGTATGGCTATGGTGGATTATTTCTTTCAACTAATGGAGGGAATTCATGGCAAAATCGTTCCAATACCCCGAATTTACTTGGATGGACAACAACTGGAGCTGATGCTGGCGGGCAAGGCTGGTATGATTTATGTTTAGCAGTGTCTCCATTGGATCCAACAGTAATATTTGTCGGTGGAATCAATATTTGGAAATCAGTAAATACCGGTTCATCCTGGACTTTAGAAACCAACTGGTATCCAACAAATACTGTGAATACGGTTCATGCAGATCATCACGATTTATGGTTCATACCCGGATCAACTACATTATTTTCCGCAAACGACGGTGGTGTTTATAGAAAACGCGACAATGGTAGCTGGACATGGTTGGGTAGTGGTTTGAATATCACTCAATTCTATCGTCTTGGAGTTTCCAAAACAAATCAATCCTTGATTATTGGTGGAACTCAGGACAATGGAACAAAGCTGTTTAATTCCGGAAACTTCTCAGATATTCGTGGTGGTGATGGTATGGAGTGTGCAGTAGATTATACAGATGAAAACATTATGTACTCGACTCTACCAAATGGAGGATTGGGAATTTCTCAGGATAAGGGACAGAATTTTACAAACATCAAACCATCGGGAGCACGTGGTAGCTGGGTTGCACCTTTTGTTTTACATCCAACTAATCCTACGACAATATTTATTGGCATGGAAGATATTTATAAATCAACTAACAGTGGCACTAACTGGTCTAAGATATCTGCGTTCGGTCTGACCGGTAATCTTGCTCTTAATTTTCTGGCTATTTCTAAATCTGATCCAAACTATATGTACGCTGGCAGAGGAACAGGACTATTCAGGAAAACAACAAATGGAGGAACGAATTGGACTAATCTGAATTATCCTGCTAATCTTTGGTTGAACCAGATTGAGATTCATCCTGAAGATCCATCCAAAATCTGGGCTATTTTCTCGGGCTTTTCTGCAGGAAATAAAGTTTATTATTCTACTGATGGTGGATCAAACTGGGCTAATATATCAGGAACGTTACCTAATATACCAGTCAACACAATAGTTTATGAAGAAAATTCTAATGATAGATTATATATTGGAACTGATGTTGGTATATATTACACTGACAACTCAAAGACTGATTGGATACCATATTCTGATGATTTGCCCAATGTTGTTATCGATGAACTCGAAATTCAGTATTCATCATCAAAGCTCAAAGCGGCAACTTACGGACGTGGAATCTGGGAAGCACCACTTGTTTCCACAATTGTAACTCCGATTATAACTGGGTCAAACAACATTTGCGAGCAAAGCACTCAAACGTATAAATCTAATATCAGCACAGGATATACAAAAGTTTGGACGGTTACTAACGGAAATTTACAAAATCCATCTGCCTCAGATTCTGCAATTGTTAACTGGTCAACCTCCGGGAGCGGAAAGGTTAAATTAGTCATAACATCTACCAGCACATCCAAAAAGGATTCTACAGAATACAATGTAACAATAAATAAAGTTCCTTCTGCCATTATAGCTGGTTCGGATACAGTTTGCTTGTCATCTATCCAACAATATACAGCTAACTCGGGAACTAATAAAACAAACAAATGGGTTATAACCGGTGGTAATCTACTTTCACAAGATACTGCAACTATTATTTCCGTGGAATGGAATACAATTCCGAACGGATTAGTTAGATTAATTCAAACAACGAAAAATAGCACATGTAGCGACACATCGGACATGACAATAGTTATTAAATCTGTTCCTAAACCTGTTATCACTGGCAAAACAACACCATGCTTCAACGTCATCGAAAATTATTCAACCAGCTTTACAACCGGAATTACACCTGATTGGAAGGTTACCGGTGGAACTGTGATATCAAATACTGGAAATAGCATTTCAGTAAAATGGGATGTTCCTTCAGGTAATTCAATCAGACTGAAATTTACCGATAATAATACCGGATGCTTAGATTCAACAGTTGAGAATATCCAGATCATGCCTTTGTCAAATGCTTTGATCAATGGAAATAATCAAGCATGTATTGGTTCAACAGAGATCTATTCAACTCCATCTTCACCAGTACATAATTTCAAATGGGTAGTAGTAGGTGGGAATATTATTGGTTCAGATTCTAATTCTTCTGTGAATGTTAAATGGAATACAGTTGGTAATCAAACCCTGACCTTTTCAAAGATTGATCAATCTACTTCCTGTAGATTCGACAGTATTTATTCAGTACTAGTTGCCAATCGCTCTAATCCACTCATAAATGGCTCTAATTCAATTTGCAAAGGATCAGCAATAAATTATTCATGTAAGTCGTTCACAGGCGTTAAAACCAAATGGGAAGTCAATGGCGGTACAATTAACGGTAACATCACAGATTCAACAGTATTAATCCAATGGAATCTTGCAGGAATTGGAAATGTTGCGTTGATTCAAACAACAAATATTGGAAATTGCCCAGATACGGCAAGGATGTCTGTAACAATAAATGATTCGCCAAAGCCAGATTTCAGCGGTGTTACAATGGTCTGCTCTAATTGTACTGAGACTTACGCATCAAATAGCTTAATTCTTTCAAACACTTGGAAAGTCCTTAACGGTACACCACAGGGACCAACAGATCAAAGCTCCGTAACTGTTAAATGGAATTCGTCAGGAACCTCGGAATTAACCTTAATCCAAACAGACAAAATAACACTATGTAGTGATTCAAGTACGAAACAGATAACTATTTCTGATTTAACCAAACCTGTGATATCCGGTATTTTCTCGGCTTGTGAACTATCAAAAGTTAAGTATTCTACTTCTTCATCAATGGATTTTGAGAATAAATGGTCAGCTGTTAATGGTGTAATTGATGGACCTGATAACCTGAATTTTGTTGATATAGTATGGCAGAACTCTAATGGAACGATTAAACTTCTCCAAAAAAATATTCAAACTCAAATTCTTGATTCTTCAGAACAAAATGTTGAAATTAACAGTAAGCCTGCAAAGCCTATGGTCTCAAGAACCGGAGATTCACTTAAATCAAATGCGATTATAGGAAATCAATGGTTTTTAGATTCGATAAAGCTAACAGGTGCAGTTGAGCAGATTTTCAAGCCGGACACAGATGGCAATTATTCAGTTCAGATTACCGATCAAAACAATTGTCAGTCAGATATATCAGAAACATTTGTTTTCCAACTGAACGCAATAATTGAAGAGGATATAAATGGAATAAAAATTTATCCGAATCCTGCTGCTCGTGAAATTAATATTGAAATTCACAATGTGCTATCCGAAAAAATGATAATCATAATCAATGATTTGAACGGAAATGAAATTTATAAAAAGGGATACTCACAGAATGATGAAATTATAAACATACACACTGAGAGTCTCAACGGTACTTACATCCTACGAATTTATTTGGGTGATAGAGTAATTAATAGAATAATAACAGTAATAAATTAACAAAACCATAAATGAATAAACAAAAAGCTCAGTGGTTTAGTCTGAGCTTTCAAATCAATTATACAAATAAATCTAAATAGATTTTCCGTACAATCTGTACTTTTTATAAATCTCTCCATGCATTGTGGTAGTTAATCCACGGTTCATCATTTCATTATCTTCAAGAATCCATGAAGCCTCTCCACGTCTGAATCCGGCTATTTCTGTTCCTCTGACACCTAATTCATAGTAGAGAACTGCATCAAGTCCGGTTTTCTGGAACTCCGGCATAACTCCCAAAGCAATAATTCTACACTGATCAATCTTCTTCTTTTTGGTCATCATGTGCCAGATTAATCCCAGCATCGAACCTTTTTTATTGTGAATCAATATTTGGTTAAAATCGGGTAAAGCAAGACCAAATCCTGCAATTTTACCATTAATTTCAGCTATTATTGCTAATCTTTGGTCGGCAATTTGCTTAAGATCAGCAGCGAGAAAATCAAATTCAGCATCAGTCCATTTGACAAAACCCCAATTTGGCACCCAAGCACCATTGTAAATATCTTTTAGAGTTTGTACATCCTTTGCGAACTGAACTTTATTTTTCATATTGATTTCGCGTAATGTAATTTTATTTCTTTTGTGAATGGCACCTTGAAGCCGGGTTACTTTATCTGTTTTGAATGTTTCAGGATAAAGCATATAAGCAAAAAGATCTTTTGCTTTTGTCATTCCGTAGTTATTGCATAAATCATTGTAATACTGTGGATTGTAAGTCATTAGAATAATTGGAGGTTCATCAACACCTTCGAACAGCATACCGATTTCATCATTAATAGATGGATTTTCTGGACCAATCATATTGTCCATACCTCTCTCCTTAAGCCACTTTGCTGCAGTATCGAAGAGTAAATTTGCAACATTCTGATCATTTACACATTCGAAAAATCCCCAGAAGCCAGTCTTGTCATTATGAATTTTCAAATGATTATCATTGACAATAGCGGCTATCCTTCCTACTATTTTGCCATTGTCTTCAGCCATCCACAATTGGATTTTAGAATGTTGGTAAAATGGATTCTTTTCAGTATCCAGAAGCTTCATCCTATCAGCAATTAGGGGTGGAACAAAGTTCTTATCGCCATTATAAAAATTCCATTGCGACTTAACAAATTGGAGCTTATCCTCCTTAGTTTGAACCGGTTTTAATGTTACTGCCATATTACTTCACTAATAAATTAATATACTAACATCTGTGAATGTCACGATGCATGATTCTTCTAGATTCAACTAGTTGTTCTTCATCAGGCAAAGATAATAATCTGCTATTAAGGTATCTGTCATTTTCTGACTGAAGAAGCTTTGTAACGTAATTGATCACTTGATGCGGAAAAACGTTGTCTCTTTCATATAGTTTTCTCTGTGAAAGCAGCATTTCTGCAGATTCTGTACAACTTGAAGCGAGGTCTTCAACTTCACTGTTATTATCATTTGCTTGCTGAGGACTTTGAATTCGACTCTTCAAAGCTAATTCGGTAGAATGCTTAGCATTACTCAATCCCCAATCGGCAGACATAGTGATTCCAGCCATTAAAAGGTGCACATTTGCACTACCATCGGGACTTCTCAGTTCAACTGTTTGCCGAGCACTATCGTAGGGCAGTTCATCTATTTGTTGAGGATTAATTTTCTTTGTCAGATTACTGACATTACTCCAAGCAAGAGGTACTCGAATAAGAGCAGATCTGTTTGAGTCGCTCCAGCTTACTTTAGTAGGCGCTTCCTGATTAGGTACCAATCTTAAATATGATGCTGACACCATATTCCCAAATGCAGTTAGACTAGGTGCATATCTGCAAAGTCCTCCGATAAGTTTATGAGCCTGATCGGTAAGATCTCCACCCTTTTTTGTCATTATATTTTTGCCATCTTTATTCAATGCCATGTGAATATGGAATCCGTTGCCTGCATGGCCTGTTTCCAACTTGGGGAAAAATGTTGCGATATATCCATATTTATAAGCTACATTTCGTATAATCCAGGTTCCAAGAATAACATTATCAGCAGCATCTTCGATATAAGTTGGCAAAAATTCAATTTCTACTTGTTCTGCCAGCTTTCCTGATAACTCAGAAAAATCACTTTCCACTTTATCAAGAATACCGACTTCATTATGAGCATATTTCACCGAACCTGTAATCTGGCTTATCAATCTTATCATTTCGTCAAGTAAAGCACCTGTTTTTGTGAATGGAGCAGATTGATGATAACCTTTTTGCTTAGGTAAAGTATAAGTGCGATTATCGGGATTGCCTATAAGGTAGAATTCAAGTTCACCTAATGCATCAAGAGTGACTCCGTGATGTGCTTTCAATTGGGTACTTGCTTTGTGCAGAATGTTATCCGGTGCAAATGAAGCAAGATTACCATGACGATCGAAAAAGCGACACATGAAATCCAGACTACCTTTATTAAAAGGATTGAGGAATGCTGACTTATAAAGTGGAACAATATAAAGATCAGACATTCCAACTTCTACAATACCCTTGAAAAGTGATGACCCATCGAGCCTCTCACCTTCGGTGAGAAGTAATTCTGCGTGTTTTCTCGATGTAATTGGGATTTTAAGTTCTTTAATTTTTCCGTCAATTCCTGTATAATGGAAAGTTATTCTTTCTATTCCATGTTCTAAAATAACCTTAATCAGATCTTCTCTGGTTAAACTTTCCTTGTCCTTATTTGTGAATAACGAGATAGGATTTGAAAGAGCAAAATTTTCGATTTTCTTTGACATACTAATAACTCCGATATCTTTTTTCTAATAATTTTGAAATATTCAAGCCTGTAAATATAACAATTTTATTGCTATTAATGATTAAAAAAGTTATAATTTCAAGTTAAATATGGTAATAGCACTCCAATGGAATCAAATTTGATGAATTTACAAGCAATTCAAGATAAGATTCAAATAATTCCTTTTCTTTGGATGAGAATCTATTTTGGACAGGACTATCAATATCAAAAACACCATAAAGTTTCCCATTATGAATAATTGGTATTACCATTTCGGATTTTGAGTGTGGATCGCAGGCGATATAACCCGGGAAATCATTAACATTTTCGACTATAATGGTCTTTCTCTGAAGAGCTGAAGTTCCACATACACCTTTGCCAAGAGGGATACGAACACATGCGGGATTACCCTGAAACGGACCGAGAACGAGTTCATCATTCGATAGAAAATAAAAGCCAACCCAGTTCATATCACTGAAATTGTGATAAACAAATGATGCGAAGTTGCTGGCATTCGCTATAAAATTTGTTTCTCCAATGAATAACTCGTCAATTGCTAAACCTGTCTCTGAAAACATAAATGTTCCAATAAATTCAATTTAAAAATTTAAACTAATAAAAAAGTGTGAAATAATTGAGTTTTATTTAAGTTTGTGTTTTAATTATTAAGAAAACAATGAAGCAAATTAAATTCGGAAATAGACAATTTGATGCAGTAATCTGTCTCAATGCGTCTTTACCAGACATAGATATCTTTAGACAATTTGCTGCAATACAAATAATTGCTGCAGATGGAAGTGCGGAAGAACTATTCAAACTCAAAATTATTCCTGATTTGATTATTGGAGACATGGATTCTCTGGATTTATCAACATTACCCTCAGATTTCGATAATTCTCATCTTAAAATCATAGAGGATCAGGAAACAAATGATTTTGAAAAAATTCTTAATTATTGCTTTAATAGTAATTTAAACAATCTTCTGATTACAGGTATTCATGGTGGTGAACTTGAACACACACTCAACAATCTAAGTGTTTATAAAAAATTCAATAAAGTTTTGAATCTATGTATTTTTGATTTTGATCGATATGGCATTTTAATTGATTCATCTATATTGCTAAATACTATTTCAGATGAAACAATTTCCTTGGTACCATTTCCAGCAGTAAATATTAAAACCACAAACCTTAAATGGGCACTTAATAATGAAGACCTGATTCTGGGTAAAAGAGAAGGTGCCAGAAATAAAGCTCTGAGTAATAACATTCAACTTGAGATAAATTCTGGAGAATTATTTGTTTTTTTTACTCCCAGACTACCTTTTGCACCAGAGTTTAAGGACATCTGAAGAACAAATGGGTTAAGATTATCTCAAATAAAATCATGGAATTATCGTTTATAAATTTCTATATTTATTAACTGGTGAAAGATGATTACCGAGAAGCACAGCATATTAAGTAGCAATCTTGATCAAACTATGGAAATAGGAGTTTATGGTCATTTTGGTTTTGCTATTCTGCTATTCCCATCCATTACTGATGATCCTTATGAAAATGAAACGTATGGTATGATAGCGGCTCTTAGAAAGTATATCGAAAAGGGTAAGTTACGTGTGTTTACAGTTGGAAATGTAAATTTTCAGACTTGGCTTGATCCTTTCAAAAACAATGAAGAACGCTCTAAACGCCACTATCAGTTTAATAGTTTTATTGTAGAGGAAGTTGTGCCTTTCATTTTCGCTCACAGTGGTGGTCCGATACCCATCATAACTTGTGGTGCTGCTATCGGTGCATATCATGCTGTGAATACATACTTCCGCAGACCAGATATTTTTTATGGAACAATTGGGATGAGTGGTACATATAATATTGAGCATTACACACAAGGATTCTACGATATTAACTGTTATTTTAATTCGCCGATACATTATTTACCTAATCTCACAGATCCATATTGGCTATCATTCCTGCAAAGTAAGCATCATGTTTATCTCTTTACTGGACAAGGCAACGAAGAATATCCACACAATACTACAATATTGAGCGATATACTCAACAACAAGGAAATTTCAAATCAACTTGAAGTATGGGGACCTGAGTGGGATCATAGCTTCAACTCTTGGAATACAATGCTCCAACATTTACTTGAAACAAGATTATAATATTAAGATTTCTTTTATTTATGAACGAAGCAATTAATAACAAAGTATATATAGAAACATACGGATGCCAGATGAATCTAAATGATTCAGAAATCGTATCATCCATACTTTCCAAAAGTGGTTTCAACATTGTTGATAAACCAGAACATGCAGGGGTTATCCTTCTCAATACTTGTTCAGTAAGAGAAAACGCAGAAAAAAAAATTCATGAGCGTATAAATCACTTAAAATCTTATAAAAAATCAAATAAGAATTTAGTAGTCGGTATTCTTGGTTGTATGGCTGAAAGACTCAAGACAAAGTTAATTGATGAACAGAAGATTGTTGATCTAGTTGTCGGACCAGACGAATACCGCAAAGTACCGACTTTAATTGAGAATGCATATTCAGGAGAAAAGGGAATAGCTGTAAAGTTAAGCAAACTTGAGACTTATGACGATATCGCTCCTTTAAGAACCGAAGGTATTTCTGCTTGGGTTTCGATTATGCGTGGTTGCGATAAATTCTGCTCATTTTGCGTAGTTCCCTTTACTCGTGGAAGAGAACGCTCCCGACCACTTGTATCAATAGTTAAAGAACTAATTGATCTTAGCAAACAGAATTTCTATGAAGTTACTTTGTTGGGTCAAAATGTTAACAGTTATCTTGATGAAGATTCAGACAATGACTTCTCTGATCTTCTGACTGCGTGTGCCTTAGCTGTTCCGGAGATGAGAATTCGTTATTCTACATCTCATCCTTTTGATATGAGCGATAAACTTATCAGGACAATGGCTGAACACGATAATATATGCAAACATGTCCATCTTCCAGTTCAATCCGGATCGGGAAAAGTTCTACAGGCAATGAACCGCAAATACACAGTTGAGCATTACCTGGACAGAATTCACAAGATTAAGGAATTAATGCCAGATTGTACGATATCAACGGATATTATAGCCGGATTTCCAGGAGAAACAGATGAAGATCATCAGCTGACGTTAGATCTCATGAAGACAGTTAATTTCGATGGTTCTTATATGTACAAATATTCTCCGCGTGAGAATACCAAAGCCTGGGATATGGCAGACAGCATCCCCGAAAAAGTTAAAATATCCAGACTGAATGATATTATTGAGCTCCAACATATTATTTCCAAGGAAATCAATTCAAATTTAATAGACAAAACGCTTCAGGTGCTAGTAGAAGGTCCTTCCAAGAAAAGTGAGGATAACTGGGTTGGCAGGACAGATTCAAACAAATTAGTTATTTTTCCAAAAAATCAGCTCAATGGCTTTGCTGCCGGCACTAAGCTAAATGTTAAAATTATACGATCAACTTCTGCTACACTTTTTGGCGATATCGTTTGATTAATAATTTACAAAAAAGCGATGACAAATATCATTTCTGTCATCGCTTTTCCATATTTTGAAACAAAAAGTTATTTTACTCTTACAATTCTAAATCCAAGATTAAAATTAAAGTTGTCATTACTCCCCGGGTAGGAATTACGCAAAATACTTTTGCATTTATCAGGACCATTCTGATATGTTCCTCCGCGAATTATGCGGTCATTAACTTCATTAGTTGGACCTTGAGGATCAGTAGAAGGACTGTTCTTATAGTATTCTTCTTCGTACATATCCCAGCACCATTCGTTGACATTTCCAAGCATATCGTAAAGCCCATAATCATTTGCCTTCTTTGTCATAACATCATGTATATGTCCGCCGGCGTTGCTTGAACACCAAGCATAATCTGGTACTTCAATATCCGCATATTCTATACCTCTACCGGCGATACATGCATATTCCCACTCAGCTTCAGTTGGCAATCTATAACCATTTGCTGAAAAATTACAAGTAATGTTATCACCATTGATATTGTAACAAGGATTAAGATTTTCTAAGGATGAAAGCTCGTTGCAGAATTCAATAGCTCGTTTGAAAGTAACCTGCTGAACCGGTTTATTATCTCCCAAGTTATCAGGATGGCTTGGATTGGAATTTTTCATAACTACCATCCATTGCTTCTGAGTTACTTCGGATTTTCCCATTAGAAAGGATTTTGAAATTGTAACTTTGTGCCTGGGTTTGACATCTAAATCTCCATTATCGTCCCCCATGTTGAAGGAACCAGCCGGAATTGTTCTCATTGTTACTATATTATTACTGGGCTGAACTGTGAACTGAACCCCATTGCTGGGCTTATTATTTACATAAACTACAACCTGTCCTGTTGTCGCATCATCAGGAACTATAACAACAATTTTAGTTGATGTCCAGAGTGAATACTGAGAAGCTTTAACTCCATTAAACATCACAAAGCTATTTCCTTGCGTATCTCCAAAATTCCTGCCATTGATGGCGATCTGCTGACCAGTCTGTGCTTTGGTGGAAGGTAATAAATCAATAATTGGAACAGTAGATGTGTCAAGCTTAAGAACAGTGAAATCCAAACCATTAGTATTCTTGCCGTTTACTGTTACAACAACTTTACCGGTGGTTGCTCCCGACGGAACTTTGCAATTGATAATGGTTTCGGACCAATTCAGATAATCAGACCCAAGAAGAAGTGTTCCATTAAATGAAATTGTACTACTACCCTGATTGGAACCTAAATCTTTACCAGTGATTTGCACAACCGAACCATTATATCCTGATGTTGGATTTAATGATATAATTTTGGTATCTTTTATCGTATCAAGCTTCAGGACTGTGAAATCTAAACCGTTAGTATTCTTACCATTTATTGTTATGGCTACTTTACCAGTTGATGCGCCAAAAGGTACTTTGCAAATAATCACAGTATCAGACCAATTATTATAATCAGATCCTAAAAGTGAGGAACCATTAAAAGAAATAGTACTAGTTCCCTGAACATTTCCCAAATACTTACCACTAATCTGAACCAGAGAACCAACATATCCTGCTATAGGATTTAAAGAAATGATTGTAGGATCTTTTATGGAATCAAGGTTAAGCACTGTGAAGTCGATTCCATTCGTATTTGTATTACTTATTGTAACAATAACTTTTCCTGAACTAGCACCAACTGGTACCTTGCACTTGATTTCTGTGTCGGACCAACTTAAATAATCAGATCCAACCAAAGATATACCATTGAATGAAATGCTATTGGAACCTTTGGTGTTCCCAAAGTTTTTCCCACTAATTTGTACAGCCGAGCCTACATATCCTGAGGTAGGGTTTAGGGATATGATTAGAGGAGTCTTTGTATTATCCACAGGATTACTTTTATCTGAACATGCAGAAATTATAATCCCAAAAAGCATTATTAGTAAGTATTTAAACATATCTTTCCTTTAAAATCGAATAAAATTAATCGCTAATATTAAATGTTCCGTTGGAAATAATAACTGTGCTACCTGATTGAGATTCCTTAGTAAAAAGACTGAATGTACCTTTTGCTGAGGTTCCGGAGAATTGTTCGAGATTTATTTCACCTTCATAAGAAGAAAAAATTCTTTTAGAAGAACCTTCACTTCGCTGATAAATACAAACAGCATAGTCAGTTGTTGCCGTATCAGCCTTTAGAATAAATTTGAAAGTGCCTGTCTTTTCTATATTATCCCAATAATAGATATTAATTATAACAAAATGAGCTATACCTGATGAATCTTTATAAGATGAATTAATTGATAATCCCTTATGAGGCGAAGTGACAGAATAAAGCGAACCTAGACCTCTGTAATTCAATTCATAGTTACCAGATATGGTAGCGAAGATATTTGGGGGATAATTCGGATTAGTTGGAGCATTGTTATCATCACAAGCTCCAACTAAAACGATAAGAATCAACAACACAAAAAATGTGTAAAAATATTTCATTTTAAAACTCCATTAATTTTGGAGTAAAAAATATCGAATTATTATTTAACTTCCAAAAGTTCTACTTCAAAAATTAAAACTGAATTGGGTGGAATTGCTCCAGGAGCACCTTTTTCGCCATAAGCTAATTCGCTTGGAATATAGAATGTGGACTTTCCGCCAACTTTCATTAATTGTAATCCTTCTGTCCAGCCTTTGATAACTCCACTCAAAGGAAATTCGATTGGTTGTCCTCTATCGATTGAACTATCAAAAACTTTACCATCGATGAGCATTCCTTTGTAGTGTACTTTCACAGTATTGCTAGCTGTTGGTGCTTTGCCCGTTCCTTCGAGGTCGGTTCTGTATTGCAAACCACTTTCGGTAGCCTTAACACCCGGCTTATTTCTGTTGTTTGCAAGGAATTCAGCACCTATTTTTTTATTTACTTCGCCTGCTTGTGAATTCATTTTTTCATCCTCCATTTTTTTTGCTTCCATTTTTGCCTGAAGAGCTGACTGGAAAGTCGCCATACATTGCTGAATAGCTTGTTCTGGCAGTACTGGTGCATTTTTGTTTATAGCGTCACTTAAGCCATTTAATAACAGATCAAGTGTAACATTTAAGCTGTCTCTTGTCATGCTCATCTGGATATTTTTTCCAATACTAAATCCGATACTATATGACAATGAATCATTTGATGATTTAATTACTGGTGCATTTTTGTTGGGTTGTGCAAAACTAAGATTTGCCATCAATGCCAATGCAAATGTCAAAGTAGCGACATTTTTCCAAAACATATTTTCCTCCGATTATAATATATTTACAAACTAAAAAGAATGTAAATTACGGAGAAATTTGGAGATATAAAAATTCAAAATAATTTTCACTCCCCTTATCCTATCTGGACTTCATCTGATAGTACGATAATCTTATCGCCTTCTGAGAAAAACAATTGATTTGATTTAACAGGATTAACACTGACTCCATGAGCCAACAGATTTGGTCCTTCGTATCTTGGCTTAGATTTCTGGAGCTTGTATCCAATGGCAATCTGGTTCTGCTGACGTGCAGATTCCATTATTGTATAGAAGTTTACAGGACGACCAAGCTCAACATAGTATTCAGCCGGTTTAATGTATATTGCCGGACCACCAGCAGAGAACAGAAGTTCGAATACTGTTTTGAGTTCTTTGTTTTCTGCAATCTGAGCCAACATTAAGCTATCTAGCTTAACACTGACTATGAAATCATCTGTATGTGTTATTTCAGCTAATTCTCTGTTCCTGTCGTCCAACATTTCCGAAACGATAGAAAATGTGTGTGGTTGTTTATCTGCAAGGTCGCGTATTTGCAAAAGAGTATTTAATGTTCTTGCATCGGCTGATTGAACATCTGTTAGCTCAGCCTGACTCAGAACGATAATATGATCATAATCTGTAATATTTAATTCGTCAAGAATTTTTCTGTTAGTTGTGTCGCCCTGCCAGAAGGTTATGGTTTGATGTGTTATCTCACCACAATATATTGAGAGATCTTTCTCTGCAGTAGGATGATCAGCTACCACAGTAATCTTAGAACCAGGCCAAATGTAGTTATCTAGTTCATTGATAATTAGTGGTGCACGTCTGTTCCAGCCAAGAATTAATGTTGACTCAGGTTTTGGTGGAATGTACTTTGGTGATTTTCTGATTGCTGATGGATCAATATTATAATCTTTGATTCCGGAAAGAACAACTGTATCATCATCTTCAGAAATTGCTATAAGAATATCTCCTTCTTCAATTACAGTGTTCATGGGAGGTTTCAGGTAAATTCTACCGTCGGACCTTCTTAGACCAATCACAGCTGAATTTTCATAAGCAAATAGAGTCTCAACAAATGTTTTACCGATAAGTCTTGGTTCAGGTTGAAAATAGATCTCATCTCCTTTGAAATCTAGTAGTTCGGTAAAGACTACCGACAACCCGGGCTGACGACAAGTCTGAGCAGTTATTCTTGAAATTAAATAATCAAAAACGACGAGTTGAACTTCGTCACGACCAGCTATTTGGGCTATCGCCATATTGCGGGGGTTACGGATTTCAGCTACTATATGATATTTATCAGGAAGTACTTTTCTATGCGGATTGTTAGTAATAGCAAGAATTGTTTTTATAACATTTGAGTCAGGCTCATCGGAATCAGGTGCTGTAATGATTATTGCTTTTGACTGATGTGGATTAATGATTTCCAAATCTCGCAAATCAATCGGGTTACCAGTACGGCAGATAACTTTTGTATTGGCTGTATCTCCTACTTTTGCTCTGATTTCATCTTCCATTTCAAGCTTATCTTTATCCGCAAGAATAGCTATAACAGCGTTCTTCTGATTTTCATTAGCAACGACGAGTTCGGAAATAATATTGAACACCTGGAACGACCAACCAAGGATGACAGTGTGGTTTTTTTCGACTACAAATGAACGGCCTTTTCGTAAATCATTCATTTTTTGGATTACACCGGTACTAACAATACCTATGAAAATACTAACTATTAAGATACCACCCAATGTTGCAATTAACATAAAAACAACATATCTGTAACTAACGGGATCCTGAGCTACAACGCCTCCATCAAGAGTACGCATCAATATCAGCCAAAGAACATCATAGAATTTGATGTCAGATTTATCCCTTAAACCGAGAATATCTGAATTATATGGAATAACCCCAGAATAATAAACAACAATCGCAATGATAAATATAGCAATTGATGACATTACAAATAATAATATCATAGGGGAAAATACCCCCTTGGACATTAAATTGTCAAAACTGTACTTTATTCGATTTTTTAATGATGGTTTTTTCATTATTATATTCTTATCAATTGTACTTCATTCAATTGTAACTTTAGCAAATATCTAGCCATTTTTAACTTTAGATGTAAGATTCTTTAATTATTGATTCGATTGCATCCAATCGGAATTTTAAGGTTTTAATCTGCTCACTAACTTCCTGAGAACGCTTCTGCCAAGATGACTTACTATCCTTGAATAATTTCATTTCTTCCTGATATCCCAATTTTTCTTGTTCAAGCAGCGCGATATTATCTTCAACTGCCTTGATTTCTGCTCTTTGCATTCTTATTCTAAAGATTTTATAGCCATTATGAATTGATAGAAAACCGAAAACTAAACTTATAAAATAAAGGATATATTGAATAACAATAATAGACGTATGATTATCAGGTGTTGAAAATATATCAGGAAAATAATATGACGTTAAGAACGAAAGAATTGTTGCGGATGTATTAATAATAAGGTTTATTAGAAATCTATTTGAAGAAAAATCACCAAGGCTTTTCCTTAATTGGATTAAATCATTCTCAGCTTTAATGAATTTCCTTTGATGTTCTTCATAGTAGCTCTTACCTTTGGTTGGATCCCCATTAAACTCATCTGATTCCTTATTAAGAATACTTAACTTTTCAAGAATGATGTTTTTTTCTATTGTTATTTCATTAAGCCTTTTATCCCAGATTGATTGCACGAGATTCCTTTTGGCTTCGAGTTTATCATTATCAATAACATTATTCAGTTTCATTAACACATTGCGGATGTCTCCTTTCAATGAATGAGTATGGAGATGTTTGAAGAATAAAGATGAATTCTTTTGCACAAATATCTTTGCATCAGAAGCTTTGTCAAGAAATGCTGATTCGACTGCAATTTCAAAATCAAAATTTTCAAAATAAGCGAGGCTGCGTACGATTTTTAATTCATCATCTGTCAAGTTTGGAATAATTTCACTGATTGATTCGAGAATTGCAGGCAGATTCTTAGATTCAAGTATTTCTTGTTTAGATGAATCAGCAAATGCCAATTTGAAAATATCATCAAATGGGTGTCTGAAAGATAGCTTTTGATCAGCAATTTCGGTTAGATCATTCAGAAAGAGTAGAAACTTCCATGAATAAGTGTATTTATCGAATAAAGCAGGAAATGATTTTAAATCATTAATTGAGAAAGTGCCTAATAATGAAGCTAATTTGATGGTATCAACCTGTACTGCTGTTTTACCGTCAAGATATTTTTCAATGATTTTATTATAAACAGTTTTTTTATCGAATTCTTTAATCTCTGATTGTTGCTCTTGCATGAACATATCCATCAGGAATTGATTGCCAAATGAAGCAGCAATAATGTCATCATGTCTCGTATTTTCAGGTAATTTTTGTGATTGCAAATATAATAAAGATTCATCACGATTCCACAATCCTAATTCAAATTTTTGAATAAAATCTAAATTTTTCGAAAAAAAAGGGAAGAAATCGTTCAACGATGGATCTACCCTATTTGATATGATAAAATGAAAATCAAAAAACTGATTTATGAAGAGTTCTTTCTCGGAATCCCGAACATTAAAGGCTATAAAATCTCCAAATTTTGATTGCAAGCAAGTCGGAAGGAAATATTCTGAAAGCCAGTTAAATATTGAATATGCGATCCTGTCAAAATTATCAAAAACAAAGAGTATTTTGACAGGTGATGTAATTGTCTCCAAATATTTATCGAATGATGTAAATTTTTCGGAATTAGGAAAAAATATATTCATCAAATCGACAATTAAAGACTCTGCTGTAACTCGGGAATTCTCGAGAATGAGCCTTCTATCCCCTTTCTTATCAAGCAATGCTTCAATTTTCTTTACAAACTCATCACTCCCCAAATTTTCTGAGTCTTCAATTGGTGGAAATAATTTGAGCTGGAACTGTTTAGTTGTAGTATCTGCAATATCTTTATCTTTATCAGAAAGCAATCGAAGAAGTTCAGAAAGCCTGTTGTCATTATAGAAGGTTTCATTAATATCTGAATTAAATGAACCTGCGTCTGATTTCGGGAAACGAATTTCGGTTGATTTGAGGTAATTACTAATGAATCTTTTCTCAACATCAAAATTGATATTGATCAAACAATCAAAAAAGGAATTTTCACCGAATTTTGAAAAAACCTCACGAACGATCTCACTCTTACCTATACCAAACTGCCCATGGATGAGAGTGATTGGTTGTATGGAGCGATTCTCTTTAATATCCTTGCAAATATTTTCTGCCAAATATTGATGCACAGAGTTCATTATTTCTTTAATGTTAAATCCAAAATTTTAATTAATAATCGAATGTCATTTTAACTTTTGTACCACCGATGCCAGAACTGATCTCACTAGTAGTTGTTAACTGCTTTATAAGAAAAACCCCTCTTCCGTTTTCTTTTAAAAGATTCTCTGCTTCACGAGGATCAGCAACATTTTCAGGATCAAAGCCATCGCCCTGATCCAGCACTTCAACAGTAATGTCATTTTGAGAAACAATCAAAGTAATGGTAACTTTTTTTTGAGGATTCAATTTGTTACCATGAATTATTGCGTTGTTTACTGCTTCTGTAACAGCGATTAAGACATTGTAATATCTGTCCAATTGTAGAGTAACAACCTCTTGCAATTGATGAACCAGAGGCTCGACATACCCTATGGACTTTTTATCGCTATCAAGCACAACCTGTTTCTTTAACAGTATCTTGCGCATTTTATTCTATTAGAGCTTAATCGTTGTTATTAAAAACAAATTTGGAATTCGATTATTTTCCAAACTATTAATATACTGAAATTCATACCAACCTTGCAAGGAAATAGACGAACCATCCGAAAAAATAGATGTAATAATAGTTTCAGGACCAATAGATTTTTGACTGAAATCTGAACCGGAAACTGAGTTGGAGTTTAAACTTGATTGCTTGAGTGAGTAATACCTTGCTCCTGCACCAATTCTAATCATGTCTGTTAGCTTTATATAGAACAAACCCCTGAGATAAGATTCGAAATTGCTGTTCTGTGGTGATTCTGAAAATGAGTCCCAGTAAAGAATTCCACGTTCAAAATATCTAAATGAGGATTTAAACTGAAGACTCATATCCTTTTCAAGATAAATGCAGATAGTATCTTTGTACCCAATTTGTCTATAGCTATAACTTTTGACTGAACCGGATGCATCCTCGAAATCGTAAACTGTGTAATTCGCCAATATTTCAAATTTAGGATGGATAGAGAAGATTTTGTTAGTCCATTCTATTGCAGGAGCCAGGCGGATGACCCTATTCCAGTTATTGAGAGCACTTCGCTCAGATTTGAGAAATACCAGATGTAGCATCTGCAATTCAGCAGAAACGCCGGCAGAGAATTCGTTTGTGAACCGATGCTTATATCCTATATTTGCATTAATTGATTGCTCATCCCTATCATCATAATTATCTGTACTTGGAGTATCATATTGATAAATAGAAAGTGAGAAATTTGTATAAATCGTGTCACCAAGTCCGGGCATTAACAATCCACGATGGAATAACTTCGTTCTGGATGAGTTATTGTCCCTCTGATGTTCCTGGTTTCTTATATATTCTTCATCAGTTGAACTCATTTCGTAAAGCTTTTCAATCAGATTTTCTTCGTTTCTGA
>CAYXFU010000019.1:0-64439 GCA_964464375.1 uncultured Hyphomicrobiales bacterium | reverse complement strand
AACATACGATGACACAACTGAACAGTGTTTTCAATGAATAGATAACGTTCTAATGCACAATTCAGGATAATGCAATTTAGATATTCAATGAGGATTTGGATTATACTTAACTCAACTGAGAGTTGGGGCAAGGAATTTAAATGGAAATAAACTAATTTTGTAAGTTAGGATTTTTAATTAGTCATAATTTTGTTTTGAAGTAGGATAATTAATGAATATCACAGTTATAGGCGCAGGTAAGAGTGGATTATCGGCTGCACTTTTGGCAGCAAAAAATGGTAATAATGTATTCTTAAGTGAATCAGAAAATTCTGAAAAATTTTGCGAGGTCATAAAAAAATTAGACGGTGCAAATATAAAATATGAATTCGGAGCAAATACTGAAGCTGCTTTACAGGACTGTGATTTAATCATCACATCGCCTGGAGTATTACCTTCAACATGGATTATATCTGAGGCAGACAAACGTGCTATTGAAATAATAAGTGAATTGGAGTATGGATATCAACACTTGAATAATCCTATCATCGCTATTACCGGAACGAATGGCAAGACAACTACGACAACATTAATTGCTTACATTTTGAATCGATCGGGTAAAAAGGCAGTTACAGCAGGTAATATCGGAACACCCTTATGTGATCTGGTTGGAAACATTGATGAGCAAACAATTATTGTGGCTGAAGTAAGTAGTTTTCAACTTGACCGGATAAAAACATTCCGCCCGGACGTAGCCATAATACTCAATGTAACACCAGACCACCTTTACTATCATGGAACATTCGATAGTTATCAACATGCTAAGTGGAAAATTTCTTCCAATCAATGTGAAAAAGATTTATTAATTTTGAACAAAGACGATAATGAAACATTTGGGTGTAGTTCGCATACCAAGGGGAAAGTCGCCTGTATATCGATGACTGACGCAGCATCAGGCATATATAACAGAAACGGCGAAATGGTATTGCGAGATCCCATCACTAATAACGAGGAGGTTATTATGGTCTTTGATGAAGTGCGCCTACCCGGCGTGCATAATGCTTATAATTCAATGGCGGCGGCTTTAGCTGTACGTGCATTCGAAATCCGCAATGAGGATATTCGGGATAGTTTGATGGGATTTGAAGGTGTTGAACACCGGCTCGAATTTGTCAGAACTATTGACGGTGTCGATTATATCAACGATTCCAAAGCTACAAATGTCAATGCTACCTGGTATGCACTTTCCAGTTATAAAACACCAATCATCTGGATAGCCGGAGGTCGCGGTGACTCCAATGATTATTCTCAGCTTGATGAGCTAGTTAAGAATAATGTTAGAGCCATTGTATGTATTGGTGAAGAAGCGGATGTGATATTTAATTATTACTGTACAAAAGTTCGGTGTATAAAAGCAGAATCGCTAGAATCCGCTGTTTTACATTCGAGAAAGCAAGCATTAAAGGATGATGTTGTCTTGTTTACACCAGCCTGTAAGTCATTTGATATGTTTATGAATTTTGAGCATAGAGGTGAAGAGTTTAAGAGAATTGTAAATTCTATGAGCGATAGTAATGAATAAAATCTTAAGATTTTTAGGTAGTGGAATGATATTTAATCATTCGACAAGGTTATGGGTAGGCATTTTCTTTTTGTTTCTTGGAATGGTTGGAATGATAAATATAGCAAACAAGCCATTTGTTGAAAATTACAGATTGAACTCTATAGCATTGCTATGTTGGGGAGTTTCCTATGTTTTAGCTTCCAACAAATTTCAAAAAAATTGGAATCTAGATGAGAACTCAAATCCAATTGGCTCAAGAATGACAATTGTAGTTATTTTTGAAATGATAGGTATGTTTTTATTTCTTGCTTATGTTTTAAAAACATTCAATCTTTATTAAATATTATTTTGTTTAAATCCAAAGGTCATATTGACTGGATTATGCTGATGGCAACATTGGGATTGATGCTGTTCAGTATTGCATTTGTCTATTCAGCAAGTGCATCAATCGCGGAACATCGTTTTGGAGATTATGATAAGCTATTTCTAAACCATACACTGAGGGTATTAGGAGGTTTATTGGCTTTGATCATATTTATGAAAATTGATTATCATGTGTGGTTGAAGCTCTCAAAACCTATAATGTTCGCAACTATTATACCCCTTTTACTTGTATTTCTGATTAGTTCCCCAATTAATGGTGCATATAGATGGATATATATTGGATCTATCAACTTCCAGCCATCTGAATTAGCAAAATTTGCTCTTGTAATCCATTTTGCGGCACTATTAACCCAAAGGCAGGAAGTTATTAAGGATTTCAAGTTAGGCCTTCTACCGCTCCTTGTTTGGAGTTTTATTGTATGTTTGCTAATTGCGATACAACCTAATTTTTCATCGGCTATGGTTATATTTATAATTTCAATAGCCATGATGTTTATTGGTAATGTTAAAGGGAAACATCTTTCAATAATAGGTATAATAGCATTTATTGGATTAATTGGCTATGCTGTTTCAGCCTCTTACAGAATGCAAAGAATAATTAATTATGTTAGTATGGCTAGCGGTTCTAACGACAATAACGAAGCAGCATTTCAATCTCAGCAGGCTATAATTGCATTTGGTAGTGGCGGCATATTTGGATTGGGTCCCGGGCAAAGCAGGCAAAGTTTACTTTTTCTTCCGGAAGCTTACGGTGATTTTATATTTTCTATAATTGGTGAAGAATATGGTTTTATTGGTACATTTCTGATAGTAGTTGTCTTTATGATCATGGCTTGGAGAGGAATAAAAATAGCAAGAAATGCTCCGGATAATTTTGGTTATTTTCTTGCCTTTGGGATTATTTTTACTTTTATATTATATGCATTTGTTAGTGCGGCTGTAAATACAGGATTGTTACCAACTACTGGTCTTCCGATGCCTTTCGTCAGCTATGGTGGAACTGCTATTATTTTCTACTGTATCGCGATGGGAATTTTGCTTAATATTTCATCTCACTCTGTTAAAGATCGTGGCACAAATCAAAATTTTACTTGAATTTAGACAAATAATATCCTAAGTTAGTAGTTAAATTCTATTCATTTTTTTTATTCCGGGAACAACATGGCTTGGTTTTTAAGAACAAAAGATAATATTACTGAAAAGACTCAACGAGAAATGCCTGATGGATTGTGGACTAAGTGTCCCACATGTTCAGATATCATATATAAAAGACAATTGGAAGAGAATTTTTTCTCATGCCCTAAATGCAATTTCCATTTCAGAGTTGGTAGTGAAGAATTTATTGATATTATTTTTGATAAAGGAACTTTCACTGAAACCAATAAACAACTTATTTCTTCTGATACATTGGGATTTGTTGATACAAAACCATACAAAGACAGAATAGTCGATGCACATAAAAAAACTAATCTCGGTGATGCGATTACTACCGGTTATGGATTGATAGATGGACACAAATTATCTTTTGGTTGTATGAATTTTAATTTCATCGGTGGAAGTATGGGGTCAGTAGTTGGTGAAAAGATATTCCGCGCAGCAAAATATTCGCTGGAACATAAAGCACCACTGTTAATTATAACTTCCTCAGGTGGTGCACGAATGCAGGAAGCAGCTTTGTCATTGATGCAAATGGCAAAAACAAGTGCTATTCTTGGTGAATTGGCTGAGGCTAGCATTGCTTATATAACTCTGCTAACAGATCCAACAACCGGTGGAGTGACAGCTTCTTATGGCATGCTCGGTGACGTAATTTTAGCTGAACCAGGAGCTCTAATTGGGTTTGCCGGACCGAGAGTTATAGAGCAGACAATAAGACGTAAACTTCCAGCTGGATTTCAAAGATCTGAATTTTTACTGGAAAAGGGATTTGTTGATACTATTGTTCCCCGTAAAGATTTAAAGAAGACTCTGGTACAAATGATTAACTGGTTTGGCAAGTAATTTCTTTTAGAATTGCTAAAAAATTTTAAAAATGATTGGTTTTTTTATAGAATAATAACAATATCAATAGTAGTTATTATTCAGAGTGTTTCATTAAATTGCTCAACCTCTAAACCTGACACTTCAATGAAAACTTATACAATTAAAAGTATATTCCAAATCATGACAGGATTCTCATTTGTCTCCCAATCGCAAGCGTTTACTGAGAATTATGTTGAATTCCTCGGTGGAAAAAATACTGATTTTAAAATGTCGCCTGCACTATCATTATATTACAAATTAGATTTCTCAAAAAATCTGAGGCCTTGTATTCTTTTTGATTACTCAACCACAACATTTACTGATAATTATTCACAAAATATTGTGTTGTCAGGTAAAACTAACTACCGTTCAATAGCAGAGCAAATGAATGCCAATACTACAACTATTTTGCTGTGTTTGGAATATCTTTCTGTACCATCACCTTATAGATCATTTGCCGGAATTGGTGCAGGATTAGCCTATAGTAGTATTAATTGGATCGAAACTGTGACCTCGAATGCTGATTTTGAGAAAAGAAAATCAGGATTAGCTTTCGATGACGATAATTATTCACTAGCTTTAAGGATTTATTCAGGAATTGATCTAGAATTTGACAAAGATGGTGAAAGACAATTTTTGGGTGGTATGCACTTTGAAGGATCATTCCTATGGCTTTACAGAAGGATTCCCGTATTTAAAAATATCCGAAGCCAAATATCAAATCCACCTGATTATTGGAGTAATGAAATATCATTCCTTCCATTTTATATTAATTTAAATGCAGGAATAAGCTTTAATCTTTACCATAATTTTTTAAAAAAATAAATTATTTTTATCCTATTGTTAAATTATTTGAAATTTTAACCGTTAATAATAAACAGGAAGAGTTGGTGACATTAATTCTTATTTATCTCCCTGACTCTAAGCTTAAATCACTAGTTTTTAATATGAGGTGCATAATGCAAACACAAGTAACTTTCAGGCATTTGAAGTCTAGACCTGAACTTCACGAAGCGGCAATTGAACTGGCATCACGATTTGAGAAATTTCATGACGGAATCACAAGTACCCAAGTGGAATTCATTGCTGAATCAGAGAGTACTGTGGAATTCAAAGTACATGTTCACGGTAACATATTAGTTGTAAAAGATAGTTCCGATGACTTTACCAAAAGTATGAATGAAGCATCGGATAAAATGATTCGTCAACTCAAGAAATCAAGAGAAAAACTTGCAAACAAATAAAATTATTTCCATCAACTAATTTTTTTTTAAAAGGGGCTTGTAAAAATGCCCCTTTCTTTGTTAATTATATTTTTTAAAATTCAATAATTCAAATAAACGAATGAGAGCATTAGAAAATATTCAAATATTACGACAAGAAAAGATCCCAGTTGATTCTCTACTTCAGTCTCCAGCAGGTCTTGTTTGCCTTAATGAACCTATTGGGATGAAAAATGAAATTATTTCGAAAAGTTTATATAGACCTCAGCTCGCTCTTGCCGGTTTTATTGATTTATTCAGCAATCATTCTGTTCAGATTTTTGGGAATACAGAAATTTTCTATTTGAAGAGTTTGACATCCGAGGAAAAGATTGTTGCTTTCTGCAATTTATTGAATTTTAAAATTCCATGTATTATTCTTACTAATAACCATAATCTCGAACCTGAACTTCTTGAATTGGCAACAAAGAATGATATTGCTGTGCTATCAACACCACACGACACAACAAAAACTATTTACATTGTGACAGAGTATCTTGACGACCAATTTGCGCCACAGGCTGTTGTTCATGGGTCTTTTGTTGATGTATATGGTGTAGGCATTCTGTTTATGGGACGGAGTGGTATTGGCAAAAGTGAAGTTGCATTGGATTTGGTAGAAAGAGGCCATAGACTTGTAGCTGACGATGTTGTGATGTTGACCAAAAAGAAAGAATCTATTTTGATGGGAACCGGAACGAATCTTGTTCAGCATTTTATGGAAATAAGAGGTTTAGGCATAATTGATATCAGACAGATGTTCGGAGTCAGATCAATCAGATTCCAGAAAAGGCTGGAGATCATAGTAGAATTGCAGGAATTCAATCCTGATGTTGATTACACAAGAATTGGACAGGAAGATGAGCCTTCGGATATTATGGATGTACAGATATCTACAGTTAAACTCCCAATTTTTCCGGGAAAAAACATTACTGTAATTGCAGAAGTCATTGCTGTACATTACTTATTAAGAACTTATGGTTATAATTCTGCTCTCAAATTTTCTGAAAGACTTCAGAGTGAGATTCATCGTAAATCAAAATCTGACGCACCTTTCCAGTTCCAGAGAGCCGTTCCATATATTCAGCCCGATGATGAATAATTTTTTTTGAGTAATTTTTAACTAAAATTACTAGTAAGTAGTCTTTATGTTTTGTATTTTACATAAAATTTGAAAATCAATGAAAAACTTAATTACATTTTGGATAATATCAACTTTATTGATATTTAATGCAATCTTTGTAAAAGCAGCAGATGATAAGCATTTTAAATCTATAGCTAAACCATCAAAATTAATTGTTAAAGCCGGTGAAGAATTTGCTATTCAACTTACAGTAACTGTTGATAAAGGTTGGCATATTTATGAATTGAATAAAAAGCTTGCCGACGATTACGTAGGACCAATTCTAACTGAAATTTCTTTCAATCCAAATAACTTTTTTAAATTGGAAGGAAAAATCAAGGCTACACCACCAAAAATTAAATATGACAGTGCATTTAGCATGAGAATTGGAACTTATTATGGTCAAGCTGTTTTTGAAATACCTTTGAGAGCATCAAAAGATATTGATTTTAATAGCAGCAAAATTCAAATCGTGCTTTATACACAACAATGTACCGAGACATCCTGTCTTCCCCCGACTGATTTTAAGATTAATATTTCTAAAGAAATTTTTATAAGTGAAACCGGGTTAAATCCAACAGAATCAGTTCAATCATCTGCAACCGCAACTACCGTCAAAGATGAAAAATCGATTCAAACTACTCAAAAGGCAACTGTTGGTAGTCAAGTACAAAAGACTGAGTCTCAGGAGCAATCAATTGAAATGCAAAAGCGTGGCTTCTGGAGTTATATTTGGTTTGCAATGCTTCAAGGAGCTTTATCTTTGCTTACACCCTGCGTTTTCCCAATGATTCCAATCACAGTATCATTTTTTACTAAACGGTCTGAAAAGAAAAAGAGTAAAGGTCTTGTCGATTCTTTAGTTTATGCTTTAGGTATCATGTTTACATTTACAGGTATCGGAGTAATTTTTGCGGGTATTTATGGTCCGTCAGGTATTCAGGATTTAGCAACCAACCCATGGCTCAACCTAGGAATAGCCACAATATTTATAGTTTTTGCGTTAAATCTTTTCGGTGCTTTCGAAATTCAGTTACCTACAAGCCTATTAAACAAGCTTAACTCAAAAAGTCAGGGCTCAGGGATCATTAGTGTTTTGTTGATGGGGCTCACATTCTCATTAACATCTTTCACATGTACTGTCCCATTTGTAGGAACAACCTTAGTTTCGGTGGGAAGTGGAGAATGGTTCTATCCAATCGCGGGAATGCTTGCATTTTCCGCAGTATTTGCTGCTCCCTTTTTCTTATTAGCTTTATTTCCCTCAGCATTAAATAAGGTGCCAAGAGCCGGCGGATGGATGAATAATATTAAAGTCGTTATGGGTTTTCTTGAAATTGCTGCTGCAATAAAATTTCTCAGCAATGCTGATCTAGTATGGATGTGGGGTGTTCTTCCACGCGAATTATTCCTTTCTATTTGGCTTGCCTGCACTGTAATGATTATTTTATATATTCTTGGGGTTTTTAGACTGCATCATGATGCACCGGTTGATTCAATAGGAACTCCCAGGGTTGTTTTTGCAGTTATATTTGCGGCAATAACATTTTATTTGCTTATTGGTCTAAATGGTAAACCACTAGGTGAACTTGATGCTTTCTTACCACCACCGAATTACAATGAATTAATGTCAACGAAAGAATCAGGCAGTACAACAGCAGGAACAAGCAATTCTACATCTGCCAAATCTATATCAGCATCAGAAGAAGAATTGATATGGATGGATAATTATCAGGATGCATTAAAGCTAGCTAAAGAGAAGAAAAAGATGATATTCATTGATTTCACAGGTTATACCTGCACAAACTGTCGCTGGATGGAACTAAATATGTTTTCAAAGAAAGAGATTAGATCATATCTTGAAAATATGATATTAGTACGACTTTATACAGACAGAAGAAATGAGCCTTATCAATCAAACAAGAATTTTCAAAAGAACAGATTCAATTCCATTGAACTTCCTCTTTATGTGATTTATACTCCTGAGGAAAAACTAATTGGGACTAAAGCGTTTACCAGAGATGTTACTGAATTCTTAGGCTTTCTAAAAAAGGGTGCTGATTACAAACTTTAATTCCAATTCACATTCAAACATATATTTTAAAAACAAAGTTCTCATTCCTTCGAATGAGATTTTGTTAAAAGTCTGATTAGGGCTTCATTCTGAACGCAGTGAATAATCCAGACCGCATGAATACTGGTTTCTTCAGTCGCTACGCTCCTTCTGAATGACAAATTCTATAGTTTTCACACAATCTCGAATGCTGGAATCTCATATTACTAGATGTAATTCCGGGACAAGCCCTGAATGACACAAAGATTTTATTTTTCCTGCAATAGCAACTTGGTATAAATGGGATTAGATTGCCCCTATACATATAACAAAAATTTTAAGACCTTCGCTTTGCCACAATACAATCAACATCCGGTTATAACCAGATATGTTGACCCAATATAACGTTTGCCTTTTGCCTGCTTTTTTTGCGGCGGAGGAAACTTTGGATCGGTTTTACTCATGGGCTTGATAGTAATTTTGTTGGGATCGGCTCCGGCTGAGATAAGAAATGACCTCATAGTATTGCAACGTTCTTTTGTTAATGCAGCATTTACAACTTCATCCTTATCCTCATCAGGGTAGCAAACAATATCGAGTGACACTTTAATATTTAAACTAACCAAATCTTTGAAAGTGCTAAGATAATCCTCAATACCGTATCTCAAACGAGTTTTACTAAATTCAAAAGGAGGAATGTGCATCAATAGTTCTGAACCTTTCAATTTTGGGATTACAAGAAAATCCCTAGAGAATTCAACATATTTGTCAGAATATGGGATTTCGATTACTTGCTTTTTCCTTAAGTAATTCATATCAATAAAATTGATTGTATATTTTGATCCAGGTTTTAAACCGGTGATGAAATAATAACCATTTTCGAGTCCATTACTCTTTCCTTTGTAAACTCTTTTCCCAGACTCATCATAAGCTTCCATTTCGCATGATATGGGTTTATGTGTTACATCAGATAGGACGGAACCGGTCAATGTTACAACAGTCTTAATTGAAGTAATCTGAGACAGGCTTATATATGAAATCAGCATAAATGCCAATATAATCGTAAAATTATGTTTCATTTTTATCTCAATAAAAAAATTATTTACTTAATATTTACTAAAACGATTTCATAAGCAAAAAAATTTTATTGAAATTCAACATCTTATCTCTTTTTATTATAACTTAATTTTATTAACTTATGTTAATTCATAAAATTATTATTACTATTTGTTTGGAGCAATTGATGAGTAAAAAAGTACTTTCTTCAATTCTTATAATGATTTGTGTCATTTCTTTAGAAACGATTTCACAACAATTGCCAAATCAAGGTTTTGAAGAATGGAAGACAGATGATTCAAAGCTGTTCGAAGATTTAGCCGGCGGCTTTTGGGGTACAATTAATAGACTGAGATTACTGGGTCCATTGGGACCTATCACAACCGAAAAATCTACTGATGCACATTCAGGTTCATTTTCGGCTAAGATTACTACTAAAACTTTCGGTTCTTTTAAAATAGTTGGTATTATCGCCACAGGTATTTTTGATCAAAAATCAGCAAGTTTTGTTGAAGGAATGCCATTTAATTCCAAGCCTTCAAAATTAACAGGATATTATAAATTCCTACCGGTAAATAACGACTCCTGCTCTGCTTATATAAATTTAACTAAATACAACAATATCTCGAATAAAAAGGACACAATTGCAGAAGGTTTACTTGTGTTGCAAGGTGAGCAGAATCAATGGACAAAATTCGAGGTACCACTCAATTATTATCTCAATAACACACCTGATACAATTAAAGTAGCATTTGTTTCAAGTGCCGGAACAGTTGGGTTGAGCTCAACTCAGAATGCACAAGTAGGTAGTTCAATGCTTGTTGATGACCTAATTCTTGACTACGGTACAGACGTTGATATTCCTTCACCCAGTTCGTCCAAGATTATATTAGAATACTCACAGCTGTCATCGTCATTAATTCTAAATAGTAATTACATTGACGATGGATTGATCAGTATTTATACTTCCGAAGGAAAATTGCTTCTATCAAAGGATTTCGAATTATCGGATTCTCATTTTGATTTTTCGACGCAACCTTGCGGAGTATATCTGTATAAGATTTTTGCAAATGGAACATTGGTTTCATGTGGAAGTTTTATTAAATGAAAATTTTGATAAAAATAATAATTTTCTCTTTTTGCTCCTTTTGGTTGTTTTGTAACGATTTAACAAACAAAGTTTCGGAATCAGGAGATTTCAAATGGGGAGTCAATGGCGGATTGCTTTATGGTGGACCTATGCCAACCAAGAGTACACCTGAATTCTCAGGCTATCCAATATTCAGTCCATTTCTTGGCGTATTCGCTGAAATAGGGCTATCGGATAACTTTAACCTTCAACCGAATCTGATTATTTCAATGAAAGGTGTAAACCTAACTGGAACAATCAGAAAAGATACTTTGGTTGAAACCACGATTGGTGGACAAACGGGTTACATTCCTACTTTTTACACTGCCAATATTTCCGGTTTGATGAAATTAACTTATATTGATTTACCAGTCTATTTGACATATAAATTCTTTGAACGTGGCTATGCTTTCTTTGGATGTCAGTTTTCAATGCTTGCCGGAGGCAGTTATTTCTCCGATATACATGTAGTTGTTGGAGAAGGTGGTTTTTATGACGACATCACAAAACATTACAATATGTATAACGACATTAACCGTTGGGACTTTGCTCTCAATTTAGGTGCTGCTTATCAATTTTATAATAAATTTTCACTTAAACTCTTTGCTACCCGCTCTTTTTTCCCTTTTAATAAACCCGGAACAATCGATGTTGACAAAATGGGAAATATGTTCAATACCTACATTGGAACTTCTTTAACCTACGATTTTTAAAAAAAAAGTATTTCGGTATTGAAAATTGGTATTTCCTTTCAAATTCATTAAAGATTAGATGTTAGCCGCCGATATATAAAATTGAAAATAATCTTAGTATAAAATACTATATTTCTTTTTTATATATTTTTTTTTGGAGTTTTTATGGCATTTTATGAATGGAACGATAAACTTTTACTAAATCAATCGAGTATTGATAATCAGCACAAAAAACTGGTTAATCTGATTAATGAGCTCTATGATGCAATGGGTACTGGCTCAGCTAAAGATAAAATGGGAAAAATTTTAAATGAATTGATCAGCTATACCAAAACACATTTTGGTGATGAAGAGAAGACCATGGAACTGAATAATTATCCAGGAATTGGAGTTCAGAAGGCTCAGCATCAAGCATTCGTTGAGAAAATTGAATCTACTTATGCTGAATTTCAAAAAGGAAATAATTATTTATCAGTCGCAGTAATGAACTTTCTGAAAGATTGGCTAAATAAGCATATCATGGATTTAGACCAGCAGCTTGGAGCTTTTCTCGCGGCTAAAAAATAGAATTAACGCAATAAAAAGGGCTGTCACAAAAGCAAATTATTTACACTTTTGATACAGCCCATTTTTTTATGATTTCACTAATTGGATTACATTAGTTTTTTGAATTTTATTCTATGTGGAGTGAATTCACCCTTACGCTTCTTGTAATTCTCTACATATTCTGAAAATGTTCCTTCGTAAAAATAGACTTCAGAATCTCCTTCGAATGCTAAAATATGTGTAGCTATTCTGTCCAGAAACCACCTATCATGCGATATAACAACTGCAGATCCGGCAAAGTTTTCCAGACCTTCTTCCAGCGCTCTGAGTGTATTAACATCGATATCGTTTGTAGGTTCATCAAGCAGTAGAACATTCGCATTTTCTTTCAGAGTTAAGGCTAAATGCAATCTGTTTCTTTCACCACCAGAAAGAATCCCACATTTTTTTTGCTGATCAGCTCCACTAAAGTTAAATCTTGCGACATAAGCTCTGGAATTAAATTCTTTGTCTCCTAATTTGATTAAATCTAAACCTCCGGAAACAACCTCCCATACATTTTTTTCGGGATCGATAGAAGCGTGCTGCTGATCAACATATCCCAGAACAACACCAGTTCCCATTTGAAATTCACCTGAATCAGGCTTTTCTAATCCCATAATCATACGGAAAAGAGTTGTCTTACCGGCTCCATTCGGACCAATAATACCAACAATAGCGGCAGGAGGAATACTGAATGATAAATTTTCGAATAAAACTTTATCCCCGAAAGCTTTGGATATATTTGAAACCTCAACTACATTATTACCAAGTCTTGGACCATTGGGAATGAAAATTTCCAAACGTTCTTCTTTTTCTTTAGTATCCTGACTCATCATACTGTCATAAGCTGTGAGCCTTGCTTTGGCTTTAACATTTCTTCCTTTCGGTGACATTCTGACCCATTCCAGTTCACGTTCCAGGGTTTTTCTTCTTTTGCTTTCTGTTTTTTCTTCAAGTTCCAATCTCTTTGTTTTTTGTTCCAACCATGAAGTATAATTTCCTTTCCAAGGGATTCCTTCGCCACGATCTAATTCAAGTATCCAGCCTGCAACATTATCAAGGAAGTATCTATCATGAGTTACTGCAATAACAGTACCTGGATATTTTTGAAGGAAAACCTCAAGCCAGAATACTGATTCAGCATCTAAATGGTTTGTTGGTTCATCTAATAAAAGAATATCATGATTTTGAAGAAGTAATCTGCACAAAGCAACTCTTCTTCTTTCACCACCGGATAAAGTTTTAATCAACATGTTTTCATCTGGACATCTCAGGGCATCCATTGCTCTTTCAAGTTTATTATCCAGCTCCCACGCATCGTGTCTGTCGAGATGTTCAGTCAGATCACCTTGCCTTTTGAGCAGTTTATCCATTTCATCATCTGTCATTGGCTCAGAGAATTTCATATTCACTTCTTCATATTCCTTCAGGAGATCCACAACTTCCTGAACTCCCTGCTGGACTACCTCTTTTACAGTCATTTCGTCGTCAAGATGAGGCTCTTGTGGCAGATGACCAATAGTATAACCGGGAGAAAACGCTACCTGACCTTCAAATGATTTTTCTTCACCTGAGATAATTTTTAGTAAGGTTGATTTACCGGAACCATTCAGACCTATTATACCGATTTTTGCTCCATAGAAAAAAGATAAATATATATCTTTAAGCACCTGTTTCTGAGGTGGAAATTTTTTACTAACCCCAATCATCGAAAATATTATTTTTTGCTCATCAGCCATTGTTTATCCGTTCCATTTTATAGAATTGAAATATTATTACTTACAAAAATAAAAAAAAAAAAGTAAAGGCTCCATAATTTTATAAAATTGCTTCTGATAAAATAAATAAATTGATTATATTAGAACTGAATATTCAAACAAATTCATTAGTTGAGTCCTATGATGTTTATTACTATCATCAGTTCGAAAAAGAACATTCTATTCCTCATAATTTTCCTGTGTGGTTGTAATTTGTTATTTGCTGATGGACCACCTGTTGATTCAACAGGAAAAATCACTACAAAATATATCAGCTTACATTTGGATTCCTCACAAATAATTCAGGTAAGTAGAGCTTGGGCTTTTGAATTAAATGAAACTCAACAAAAAATACTGAAGAAAATAAACAATAAAGCAGAGATTAAAATTCTTGATATAATTACCTTCCCTTATTTTGATTGTTCATGTGGTATGTATATGTTTGGTATTTGGTTTAAAAAAGATTCAGTCGGTATTCCATTGGAATACATCAAAGAATACCATTTAACACTAAAATCGATAAAGGAAGATGAGGGTTTATCGACTTATAAATATTATAAAAGCAGAACTTTCAAAGATGTGATTAAAAAATTAAGGCCAGAAAATATTTTTATCGATTGGGATGGTAAGTATTATTTACAATACAAAGAGATATCAGAAAAGTATATATTTCAACTTATAGATAAATTTTCTGAAAAGAATATTAAAATCAAGAATAATTCAAATTACTATGTTTTCTTTCAAACTGCTCCACTTATCAGTAAAAAAATCAAGAAAATGATGCTAGAAAAAATTCTGAAATTCAAAGAATATTGCGATAAAAAAGAAGTTGGATGTGGATCATTGATAGTGAGCTATTAATACTAAAATTTACTCAGTTACATAATTATATTTTTAATTGAATAAATGTTACTTGTCATAAGCTTCCTTTAGTCTCTCAATATCCAGTTTTTCCATTTTCATCATCAAAGAGTGAAACGTAGAAATTCACTGCCTCTTCGGCATTGTTGTCGAAACACAAGAATGGTGTTATCTTCTGACCCTTTGTTGGGCTCTCTTGCTGGACTGTATCTATATTTGTTGACATAATTATTTCCTTAAAATTAAGATTTACAATTTACTGCGAATATCATCTACATTTTGTTTATCTAACTCATTTTGATATGGATATTTAATTTCATCAATGAATGTATCCATAATTTGAAGTAATTCCCTTGCATGTATCATTTTTTTCCTAATTATAAATTTCTTGATCTGATTGATAATGTTATCTCTCAAACCAAATAGACACTTTAGTTCATCCGTGCTGTTTTGATTATTTTCTGACACAAATTTTAGATTATCTCTAATCTTAGTGATATAAGATTTATCTATTGGTTCAGCAGTATTTTCGATATTTAATTCATCAACAAGGATATAATTATGCATATATCTACCAAGATTCAATTTACTTTCATCCTGCAAAAAAGCAGTAAAATAAATATCTCTTATAAATTTATTTTCTTTCAATAAACTCAGAAATATCCTGTCGCCTCGTAGAATAAATTGCTCATAATAACTTGGTTTAACAATCCATGAGAATTGATCAACAGTAATTGTTGAATCACTCCATGGTATGTATTCAATACTATCTAGATCTTTCTCATTAATATCAAACTTAACAATTCTCTTTTGTGATAAAAACTTTGGATACCACACAGTATTTAGTAAATTAATATCTATCACAGAAACATCTTTTCGGTACCCTTCTACTATTTGTAAGTACCAAAGAGGAATAGTGAAATTGTCACCAGAAGACATTAATATTGCATTATTAGAGCATAAATCTAAAACAGATCGGTTCATTGTTAGAAAAAAGTCAGCGAATCCGCCACGGTTTTTTCCTTCTTTGAAAGCCCAAATTGCAGAATCAGGTTGATTATTGTGCCAGTAGCTCATTGCTAATGTACCCCATTCAGCCGATAGTTTAGAATAAGGATCGAGAATTAGTATTTCACCAACATAACTCGGAGTTAGCTCTATAACTTTTTCAAATTCACTACTAGATTTAAGAACCAGAGACAAAGAAGAGTGAATAATTTCTTTCCCGTCATTTGAATTGAGTCTGCTGTAAGCATAACCGAGGTAATAGTGTGCTTCGGCATTATCAGGTCTTAACAGTGTGGCTCTATCCAGTAATTGAATCGCATTAGGATAATCCTGAATATCGATCTCTTTTTTGAATTCAGCTTTGCCATTATTTAGCAAATCT
Organism: uncultured Hyphomicrobiales bacterium; assembly: GCA_964464375.1. GTDB lineage: Bacteria > Bacteroidota > Ignavibacteria > Kapaibacteriales > UBA2268 > CAIOZA01. The sequence continues at coordinate 48,579 of CAYXFU010000019.1, read as the reverse complement.
TCAAATTCATCTGAAATTAAAGGTTGAGTAAGAAATAAAAGAAGGAATAGATATAATATATTTTTTGTCATAGGTATCCTGAATAAAAAATTCATTTTGGATAAAACAATTGCTTTACCCGATTATCTTTTTTACAATTTCGTCAATCTCTTTCATTTCGGAAGCGAGATGCTTTTTTATATCCAAGCGAATTCTTCCTAAATTAAGACCAGCAATTATCTGTACGGCATCAATACTTTTGAGAAAATCTGATGTCTTTGCATGTGAAATTTTGCTCAAATATGCTAAACAGATGTGTTTAGAATCATTGCTATCATATTTAGGATAATAAATATCAAGAATGAGTTTATGAATATCTCTCGGACCAAATAGACCTTGAGTTTGAAAAGGTTTCATCATTTCATTCGGAGTAGTTGAATTTAAAATTGCAGTAAGATAATATGCTTCATCAACATTCTCAGTAGCAAACCAATAACATTTGCTTTCAACAATAAATTCCAGATCAAAATCCTTCCTTTTAACAATAGTTGCATTTGCATCTTTTGCAGATGCATTATAAAGTACTAAATATGGTGCATTTAAATTTTGACCTTTTAATTTATTTTGCCAATTAAGATAGTCAACAGTGTTGATGTTTTTGTTATTTTCTGTTCTTTTAATTTTCCAAATATTCTCAGCATTTTGAAACCATTTTGAAGTATCACTATACCCTTCTTGCAAGAGCTCAAGAGGCGTAAATAATTTTATTTTTTTAACAGTATTATTGTTCTCAATAGTTATTGGCAAAACTATTAAATCAGGTTTAAACAGTGAAAAGGGTAATATACTTTTTGACAAAGCAGTCCTAAAAATAAATTTACTATCTACTTTCCCTTCAAAGTTAAGACCTTTCCAGGGAACTTTAGCATCATGCTGAATATTCTCAGATGTTTTAACATTTATAGTTCTTCCTTCCCAATCAGGCGGAACGTCCTGTGTAAGTTGAACAAAATAAAAAGTACGGGGAACTATTGTTGCACCCTGCTTGAATAGCTTTTTATAAGGATTAACTTTATTTTGAGTTTTAACTTTTACAGTTGCAAATGCAGAGCGTGCAACTCGTTTAACATAAAACCATTTGTTTTTTGTTTCAGTTAACTTTGGCAAAGCAACTTTTAAATTACAATTATGAGAAGGTATATTCCCGGCAAAAGAAATTCCATCAATACCTGATGCAGGTAATGGTTTTGATAAAATTACTTTCTCGGCAAACAAAACACTACTTGGTATTCTAAATAATGGCGAAACATCGTTCAAATCCCAAATATGAGTTAATCGAAAACCTTTTGATTTCCCGCTTCTTGTATTGTCGTGATGATCTGCACTAAAAAAACTTCTGGGTAAAACAAATGCAATTTTCCCATTGTCATTCAAGAAATAACTACTACAATAACTCAAAAATATAGCAGCAATTTCCAAATGAGGGAAATTTGCTACTTTTTTGGGTTTAACGCTATATTTTTCCGCTAGTGAATTTAAAAGATTTTGATATTCTTGGTTCTTTATAGAACTATATGTGAACCAAGGTGGATTGCCAATCACATAATCGAATTTTTTATTAAGGAAATATGGTTTATATAGATTCTGTACGATAAACTTCCAAATACTATCTCTACCATTTTCTTTAACTAATTTTAGTGTTTCATATATTTTGTAAAAGCTATCAATAATTGCTTCATTTAAACCACCATTGTGATATCGCCTTTTAAGATTGTTTTCAAAAGTTAGTTTTGTTTCTTTAACCCGGTTCATTGATCGTTCAGCAAGGTCATCACAAACTTCGAGGGCTGAATCAAATAACCTCATATCTTCAAAAACCTGAGTATTGAGCCATACTCGTTCTTTATCAATATGCATAATGAAATCTCTTCCATAAAGATTTTGCACACCTTCAGGGGCAAGTAAAGAGTTAGCCAATATTATATTGATATGTACAGGCTTTTTGGCTTTCCTGATCTCTTTTCCTAAAGCAATCAATATAGTCGTTTTAGAAATCTGTACACTCAATGGATGAATATCAATTCCATAAATGTTGTTGCATAATTCTTCAACTGAAATTTCGGGATTCAATTGTTTAATTCTATGTATCATGGCACGAAGAATAGACCCGCTCCCACATGCAGGATCTAATAATTTATCAGTTGGCTTGAACTGAAACTCATTTGTTATTCTTTCACATAACCAATCTGGGGTATAATACTCACCAAGAGAATGTCTAGTATCAAGATCAATCAACTCCTGATATACACCTTTCAGAATGTCTTCATCAACATCATTAAAATCAAAAGAGGAAATTTCCTGTGCAATCAATCTGAATACTTTTTTCAAACCACTGAAATTTCTGTCTGAACCAATCCAATGGAAAAAGTCATTATCCACAAAATTTTCAATATTGTATCGATTGAAAATGCTGCCGTTTATAATTCCCTTTAGTTCATTCTCGTCTATATAATCATCATTGCTTACTACCGCATAAGCCAACATTTTAGAAAATACACTCAGATAAGTATGGATAAGGAAATTATTTTCACTGGCATCAAAAGATCCATAAGCTATAGAAAGGAATTTGTTCCATTGTTCATAAGAGACTTGTACTTCACCAAACTTTTTTACATCCTGGAAGTGTTTGGTTAATTCTATAAAAGATTCGATAAATACATTACTTTGATAGCCAAAAGATTCTTCTATTCTTTTTAACGTTGCTCGTTGCTTTTCTTCTTTAAAAAGAAATCGATCAATCCAATAATAAAAATCTTCTGCATTGTTTTCAGAAAGAATAATTGAAGCACTTGTTACTTCATTTAAAATCAATTCGTCTTCTTTGAGTAAATCTAATTTGTCAAGTTGCGAAACATCTGGTGCAAATACTTTCCATGTAATGCAATCACTAACAATTAATGTAAAATTGTAACCGTTACCAGAATTAACTTGTCCTAACAGATAACCAGACAATTGTTCTTTTGCATGATTTAAACTTACTCTGAGGTCATTTTCAAATTCAATGATAATATTGTTAAAAAGGGCATCAGCACTTCCTCTATGCAGTTTGTCTTTACGTGGGATATTCAATACTGTGGATTCAGAGCCGTCTGTTATCTTATCAATTATTCTTTCAATTTCCTTATTACCGGGATACAAGCGATTGAGCAAATCCTTAAATGCTTCTTTCTTTGGTAGCTCCTTATTTGCAGATTTTACCCTTTTCCTGTAATTTTCAATATATTCGATTTTTTCTTTTGTCATTCTATTTGATTTGTTTAAGTTTTTTAACTCATAAATATACGAAATAAACTAATTATATTATTCACAGTTAAGTTATCATATGATCTAATATTTTTCCTATCCCCCATTTTCGGTCTTTATTTAGTCCTTTTTTTAATTTAGCTAAAAGATTACTAATTTTGTAGTTATTCGATTTTACATTATTATATTGTATAATTACTTTTTTATTTAATATTTAGGTTTATTTCATGACAAACTACAAAATTATTTGGACAAAGATTGACGAAGCTCCGGAATTGGCTTCCTATGGTCTACTACCTATTGTTCAAGCTTTTACAAAAGGATCTGGTATAAGTGTTGAAACAAGAGATATCTCTCTTGCAGGCAGAATTATTGCAAATTTTCCTGATAAGCTAACTGATGCACAGAAAATTCCTGATTTTCTTGCACAACTTGGTGATTTGGTTAAACAACCAGAGGCGAATGTTATTAAATTACCTAATATCAGTGCTTCAATTCCCCAGTTGCAAGCCGCAATCAAGGAATTACAGCAAAATGGCTACGATATTCCAGACTACCCCGAAGAACCTAAAAATGATGCTGAAAAAGCACTCCAGGATAGATTCGCTAAATGCCTCGGCTCTTCAGTGAATCCTGTTCTTCGTGAAGGAAACTCAGACCGCAGAGCCGCAACATCTGTCAAGAAATTCGCACAGAAATTCCCACACAGAATGATGAAGGCATGGCCAGAATCAGGCTCGAAAGCACGTGTAGCTCACATGAATGAAAAGGACTTTTATGCTAATGAGAATTCATTAACTTTGGATAAACCTTGCGATGTAAGAGTAGAATTTGTTGATTCTAATAACGAAGTTAAAGTTCTTAAAGAAAAACTGACATTATTGGCAGGTGAAGTAATTGATAGTACAGTTATGAATGTATCAGCTCTTCGTGAATTTTATGCTGAACAGATTGAAGAAGCAAGAAAAGACGATGTTCTACTTTCTTTGCACCTTAAAGCCACAATGATGAAAATATCGGATCCAATTATGTTCGGTCATGCCGTATCCGTTTACTATAAAGAAGCTTTGGACAAGCACGCAGACTCACTCAAAGCAATCGGGGCAAATATCAACAATGGTCTTACTGATGTCCTTGAAAAATTAAGCAGACTTCCCGCTGACAAAAAAGCCGAAATTGAAGCAGACATTGCAAAAGTTTATGAGAACCAACCACCGTTAGCAATGGTTGACTCACGTTATGGAATTACAAATCTCCATGTTCCTAATAACATTATCGTTGATGCTTCAATGCCAAATGTTGTTCGCGATGGCGGTAAAATGTGGAACAAAGAAGATAAGTTGCAGGACTGTATCGCAATGATACCAGATCGCTGTTATGCAACAATCTATGGTGAGATATTGGAAGATGCCAAAAAGAATGGTCAATTCAACCCGGCAACTATGGGAGCGGTTTCAAATGTTGGTCTTATGGCACAGAAAGCTGAAGAATATGGATCCCATGATAAAACATTCGAAGCAACAGGAAATGGTAGAATTCGCGTAGTAGATTTCGAAGGTAACAAACTCCTAGAGCAGACCGTCGAAACAGGAGATATCTTCAGAATGTGCCAGGCAAAAGATCTTCCGATCAAAGATTGGGTTGCTCTTGCAGTAAGAAGAGCAAAAGCAACATCAACACCGGCTATCTTCTGGCTTGACGATAACAGAGGACATGACAGAGAAATTATCAAGAAAATAAATAAATATTTACCTGAACATGATACAACAGGACTTGATATCAGTATTATGAAACCAGTAGATGCGATGAAATTTACTCTCGAAAGAACACGTAAAGGATTGGATACTATTTCAGTAACAGGAAACGTTCTTCGTGATTATTTGACAGATCTATTCCCAATTCTGGAACTAGGTACAAGTGCAAGAATGCTTTCCATAGTTCCACTTCTAAATGGCGGTGGATTGTTCGAAACAGGTGCAGGTGGTTCAGCTCCCAAACATGTTCAGCAATTCACAAAGGAAGGTCACTTGAGATGGGATTCACTTGGTGAATACTGTGCTCTCGTTCCATCATTTGAATTAGCCGCTGAAAATACCGGTAATCCTAAAGCTACGATTTTAGCTGAAACTTTAGATTATGCAATTGGTATTTACTTAGAAAACGGCAGAATGCCATCACGAAAAGTGAATGAGATTGACAACAGAGGAAGTTCTTTCTATCTTGCAATGTATTGGGCACAGGCTATTGCAGCTCAAACAAAAGATACTGAGATGCAGGCACGTTTTGCTAAAGTTGCAAAAGAACTTGTTGAAAATGAATCAGCAATCGTTGCTGAACTTTTAGCAGCACAGGGCAAACCAGTTGACATCGGAGGTTATTACTTACCTGATAACACAAAGACAACTCAGGCTTTACGCCCAAGCGCTACTTTGAATTCAATTATTGATTCAATATAATTTCTAGTATCAAAGCCGCTCCTGACGGGGCGGCTTTTCTATTTAACTTACAAGAGTGACACTAATTGATAGAATTATTTTGAAAAAATTATCAATCATATCATCCATTATTATCATCTCACTTCTGGGAACAGCCTGCAGTACAATTGGTGATTCTGACAATCAAAATCAATTCAATAAACAAGATGAAGTGATAGCTTTCATTCATTTTAAATTTCAGAAGAATGGTGATACTATTTCAATCAATCAGGACAATTGTGAATTAACAGCAGGAAAATTGAAGGATGATCACAATCGCGATACAATAGCTGCTCCCGGTTATCTTATTTTTAAACTCGTCGATAATAAATATGGAGTGGTCAAAAGAATAATTCTTGAAAATCCTTTGGATGAAAACATGGAATTTGTGAATTCAAAAAACGAGCTTGAAAGAAAAATGATATACCATAAAGAAATTGACTTTCAATTGAGACTGCAATATAATATTGCTTACAAATATTTGATGATTGATCTGCTTGATGCTAATTTAAATACTAATACTATTTTCTTTAAAATGCTTAAGTGCGGAGAAAAAGATGAAAAATAATATTTACCTTTTTATGATAATATTTCTTTTCATTTTTTCAAGCAGAGAGTTAATAAGCAGTGAATTTCAAATAGACACAATCTCAATATCAGGATCTCAAGCAAACAGAATAAATTTTGTTTTCCTGAGTGATGGTTATCAACAGTTTGAATTAAATAAATTCATAACAGATGTTAAAAATTCAATGGATAGCTTTTTTAAGGTTATACCATTTTCAAATTATAAAAATTACTTCAACATATTTGCAATTAGGGTACCATCGAAAGAATCAGGTGCAAGCCATCCAAGAACTGCCCCCGATTGCCCGGATTCTGCTTCTCATCCAAAGCTAAAGGTGAACAACTACTTCGGGTCAGCTTTTGATGTGAATGGCGTTCACAGGGCTATAGTTGCTCTCAGATCCGATTCAATATTTAATGTATTGAAAAGAAATTTTCCCGATTATGATCAGGCTTTTATTTTAGTTAACTCGCCTTATTATGGTGGCACCGGTGGTATGTTTCCGACTTCATCAACTGTGTCATCAGCATCAGAGATAATTCTTCATGAATTTGCACATTCATTTGCAAAGGTTTCAGATGAATATGGTGGTAATTGTACATATAAATCACTGATAGGACCAAACATTACCCAAGCAAAAACTTACGACTTGATCCCATGGAACAACTGGATCGATAAATCCACTCCAATTCCAACTCCTGCAAATTCCCAGTATCAGTCTATTACAGGTTTATTCATCGGTGCTTTCTACTGTGACACCGGCTGGAGCAGACCTCAATACTCATGCAAAATGAGAAGTTTGGGTGTGCCTTACTGTGTGGTATGTAATGAGACGATCGTTGAGAGAATTCATGCACTTGTAAGCCCAATTGATTCTTATTCTCCTCAGAATTTAAGTATTTCTGTTTCAGATACTTTACTTGGTTTTAAGCTTAATTGCGTTAATCCTATTCCAAATACTTTAGAAATAACATGGACAATTGATTCAGTATTTAAATCTAATATTGACAGCTTGACAATTGATACAAAAAATCTAAAGGATGGATTAACCAAAATTACAGCAACAGTCAATGACACTACTCAACTCAGTAGAGAAATGAATCATTTAACAAAAAGTATTCATAAAAAGATTGTTCAATGGAATATCGATAAATCTTCTACCGGCATTGGACTAAGCAGTTCGGATATTTCAATGAACCTAAATGTTTATCCGAATCCATTCAGTACAGAAATTAATATTTCTCTGACAGGTTCAGATTTTAAAAAGTTTAATGTTGAGCTTTCTGATATTAATGGGAATGTTGTTTACAGAAGTGGAAAATTGGAGGATATTTATAACATCAAAATTAATCTAGACAAAAATAGTATTTCAGAAGGAAGCTATTATTTGATAATCAAGAATGATGATAAATTCATGATTAAAGAGCTGGTAAAGATCAAATAAATTATAAGAAGGTAAGAATAGTTACAATTGACAAAGTTAACCACTTTGCCAAATTCTTCTTTTTTCTAATAGAAATACCGCCTGAATTAGAAACTAATCATAGGCGGTATTTTTGAGAGTATGCAAAAAATCTATAAAATTAAATATCTTTTTGAGAAATGCTTTTTGTAAAAGAAAATAAATAAATTCTTAGAACATATTAATTACCAGAATTGAAATTCAGTAATTATTGAGAAAAAATCATTACAAGTCTTATAAAAATCAGCAGATCTAAAGATCTTATTATTTAATTATCTTCTTTCTTGAGCTACGCTAACCGATATCTGTCTGCCCTGCATATCTGCATTGTTCAATCCATCGATAGCTTTTTGAGCATCACCGTCAGCCATTTCAATAAAACCAAAACCACGTGATCTACCGGTTTCTCTGTCAGTAATAATTTTCAATGACTGGATTTCTCCATATGCTTTGAATTCTGAAGTCAACTGATCTTCAGTCATGCTGTTGGGGATGTTCCCTACATAAAGTTTCATAATAGTCCTAAAATAGAAAAAAGAAAAAGAATCAGGTATTTACCTGATTATATTAAAGTACAAATATACGAATAAAATATTCAATTAAGTTATAAAATTATTAATATATTGAAAATAATTTGAAATAATTTGAAATTTTCAATACCTATAATTCATGAAGTTAAATGTCTCAGTGAATAAAGAGGTTAAAAGAAGTAAAAAAATATAGCTGTATTGACAAATAAAAGTCAAAATTAGAATGTAGATTCTTTTAAAAAGATTATTTTATATGCTCTATAAATATAAGTTCCAAATGAAATCACAAGAAGTGCAGTAACAATCATAACAAGAATAATTTCAGGATATGTAACATGAATTATTTTCAAAACGAGATAAAGAGCAATAGCACTGACTGCCCATTTTCCCCAAAAATTGGATACAAGCACAATACCTTTCATCTTTTTAATCACCATACCACCGACAAAGATTGCAATATCCCTGATAATAATTATTGATGCCAACCACAGAGGTATATCATTTTTTAGAAACATCACAATTATTATTGTTAGCACCAGAACTTTATCAGCGAGAGGATCGAGAATTTTTCCGAGGTCAGTAACCTGATTTAGTTTCCTGGCAAAATAGCCATCGAGATAATCGGAAACAATTGCTATGAATGCAATGATTAGAGTAAATATCCGTAAATCATACCACACAGCTAACGCACACGGAATAGTAAGAAAAAGTCGTAGTAAACTTAGTTGATTAGATATATTCCACATTGCTTAATTTTGTTGGTGAATGTTAGTAAAATCAAAAATAACTAAATTTTTAAAATGAATAAAATGTTACATCAAATTTCATTAGCGGACTTCGATTATAATCTGGATAAAGAACGAATTGCATTTTTTCCAACAGAAAAGAGAACAGACAGCAGATTATTATATTACAATGGAAATGAAGATAAAATTCATCATAAAAAATTTGAAGATATTATTGATCTCATTCCACCTAACTCACTACTGATACTCAATAAAACAAAAGTTATTCAGGCAAGATTGTTTTTTAAAAAACCTTCGGGAGGATTAGTAGAATTATTGCTCGTTGAGCCTATTTTCCCATCAAATGATCCTGTGATAACTCTTGCAAGCAGGAAAAGCTGCATTTGGGAATGTATAATCGGAGGCAGAAAAGTTAATGAAGGACTGGTTCTAACGTGCGATTTACCAAATCTATCACTCAAAGCTGAAGTAATTTCCAGAGAAATAAATACCGGAAAAATTGGGCTTAGTTGGGATGATGACAGAACATTTTCCGAAATAATCGAAATCGCCGGCAGAATGCCACTTCCTCCATATATAGACCGCTATGCAGGAGATGAAGATAAAATCAGATATCAAACAGTTTTTGCAAAAGACGATGGATCAATTGCAGCACCTACAGCCGGTTTGCACTTTACTCATGAGATTCTTAAGAAATTAGCTGAAAATGGGGTCAAAGAATCAGAACTTACGCTCCACGTAGGTCCAGGAACTTTCCTGCCCGTTGAAAGCAATGATATCACCGAACACAAGATGCACTCTGAACAGATATATGTTTCACTTGATACAATCCAATCAATCATTGAGGTATTAAAATCCGGTAATAAGTTAATTTGTGTTGGTACAACAAGCCTCAGAACAATTGAATCATTATATTGGTATGGATTAAAGATGCTCAGAAATGTTGATTCTAAATTAAATATCGATGTTGAACAGTGGGAGCCATATCAGGATCATGATGAACTCACTCCCCTAGTTGTGATGGAAAAAATAAAAGAATATATGATTGGTATGAAAATTGAGCGAATATCGGGGAGAACAAGAATATTGATTGTGCCGGGATATCAGTTCAAATTAGTGAACGGATTAATAACAAATTTTCATTTGCCGAAGAGCACTTTGATACTTTTAGTTGCCGCTTTTATAGGCAAAAATCAATGGAAAAAAATTTACGATGAAGCGCTTAAGGAGAAATATCGATTTTTGAGCTATGGTGACTCAAATTTTCTCCTCTTGTAACTAATTGATATATAATGTCTTATAAAAAAGTTTAAAATTGCGTGAGACGTTTTCCGTTTTTATGTGTCATTATAATATAGGATGTGACAATTTTTAAAAAACTTATTTTGAAATTGTGGAAAAAAGATTAAAAATATTAACTATCATTTTGGGGATAATCGGAGCAACTTTTTTGAGTTCCTGCGATTATTGTCCAACGAATACAAGCAACCCAATTCGTGAAGAAGGGGATATTTATTTTACAGTATTTCCGGTTAATGCTCAATCCATCAATTCAATGATACCTTCTATATACAGAATATCCACTGATGGAAAGAACATGAGGGAAGTTTATAAGAAAGCCCGCATATATTCATCACCATCTAAAGATAAGAAATTGGTTTTCATGCGATTGAATGATGATGGAAGCCAGGAGATAATAAAATCTGAGATAGATGGTTCAAATCCAATATTGGTTGCCGACAGGAATTTTGCAAGTGATAAATTATATCCGATGATATCTCCAAATGGGAAATTCATAGTTGTGAATGATACGGAATGGGGACTGTGGCTAATTTCAGAAAATAATGAAATAACAAATTTGAGCGGAAACTTTTGTGCTAATTCCTTACCATCATTTTCACCTGATGGGAATAAAATTGCTTTCTATGACGGACGCTATTTCAGCAATTTGGTTACGATTACTGTAATGGACATTAGTACACCAATTCCAACTGTAATAATCAGAAAAATACAATCATACGGATTGAGAGAGTACCGCGGTGAAGCAACAATAGGTTGGTCAGCAGATGGAACAAAGATATGCTACATTGTTTCAGATTCTGACATCTCTGATGTGCTTTTCGTCGGAGATTATAATTCAGATTCAGATAAGGGTTATGAAATTACAAGTGTTGGAGCATATCAACCATCGATTTCACCCGATCTAAACCAAGTAGCTTTCGCAGGTAGAGATGGCAATATCTGGATAAGAAGTCTGGCTGATACAGGAAAGAAGTATTCCAACATTACAAATAGCAGTAAACTAACATTTAACTTATATCCGCAATGGTCGAAGGATGGAAAATCATTGCTTTATGTTAAAAATTTTAAAGATGATCCTGATGTTATTCATGCTTCGCTTGAAAAGCTCGAATTCATATCAGGATCACCGGTGATACAAGTATTGAGCAATAATGTTTTAAAAGGATATTGGAAAAATTAATATTATGATGTATAATTACAGTAAATATAAAGATGCTGATTTAGTTGCCGCTCTCAAAGACAAGAAGCAGGCTGAATTAGCTTTTGCTGAAATATACACAAGACATTCCAACAGGATATATTCTTACTGCCTAAGGATAATGGGAACAGAGGAGGATGCTCAGGACGTGTTTCAGGAAGCATTTCTTAGATTTTTCACTATTTCCATTGATTTAAAATATACTGAGAATTTAGCGGCGTTTCTTTTCAGAATTGCCAGAAATGCTTGTATGAATTATAAGCGGACAATTAGATTAACAGAACAAATTGAAGATTATAAATTGCAATCGAATGACAGAGGATACGATCAAAAGGAAATACTGCAATTGATTGCCAGAGCTATGGAGCTACTTGATTTCGATACACGTGAAGTATTTATTCTTCGAATGTATCATGGTTTGTCTTATGCAGAAATAGCTGAAATAACTGGTGACACTCTGCTTGCTGCCAAAAATAGAGCTTGGAGAGCCAAAGAAAAGATAAAAGAAATTCTGGCTCCTTATTTAAATGAAATAAAACAATTCAATAGATGATGTAAAATGGAAAACACAAGATTAATTCACGAATACCTGGATGGCGAGCTGGAACAAACCCAGCAGGACAATCTATTCAGGGAATTAGCAAACAACACCGAAATGAGAAATGAATTTAATTCTCAATTAAAAATTCATTCAATAGTAAGGAATGATATCGGCACAATTAATGCTCCGATAGCAACGACTAATGCTATTTTCGGTCAGTTAGGCTTTCAGATTCCTCCTACCGACTACAGACCAGAACCAGGATTAGCGGCTGGCTTAGTAAGGAATGCAGGAACTTGGGGTGCTGCCCTGATGATGATGCTCAGGAAATATTCACCGTACCTGATGAGTGCAGTTCTATCTGCAGGGTTAACGGCTCTGCTTGTATATTTCATATTCGATAAATTCGGTGGAGAAAAGGTTATCATCAATGGTAACTCAAATGTTCCTGCTGTTAAATCGTTCGAAGGACCACTTTACTCTACAGGGACTACTTTGCCATCTAATGGTATTAGTCAGGCTGAAATGAAGAGGATCATAGATGAATCGCTCAAAAATTATATTTCTAAATTTGAAGCTGATTATAACAAGAATATGAGGAATCTCGCTATTAATAATCAAAATCAGAACAATAACACACAACCAAACTTAAGTTTCGAACAGAGAGATAATTTATTAGCTAATAATTTGAGTGTTCGCAGAAATTCAGATCTGATTGGCTTTAGACCTTCAGTCAATGTCAATCAAAACAGTCTCAATGGGCCAAATTCTGAGTATAATAATACTATTGCGTATATCCCCTTAAGAAATGATTATAATACTAAATTCATTTTGTCGTTGAGGGGGATCACTTCCCAGGGAAATCCGAATGTAACAGTACCTACAAATTCAAACGCATGGTTTACTAACATTGGATTTGGAGCAAGTTATAATGTTAGCGATTTCCATGCTTTCGGTTTGGAAGCCGGCAGAGAAGCTTATCCTCAGGTATTCACAAAAGTACTTTATGGTGACAAGACAGAAGTTGATCAAAATCCCACATATTTCTGGTATGGAGCTACATATAAACTATCATTAAGTGAGTTCTTTGTTCCTAAAATTTTCTATCCTTATGCTCAGATATTTGGTGGTGCTACTACTGTTGGACCATTAGCAAGGGCTATGGTTGGTCTTCAGTACAGACCTGATAAAAGAGTTACGTTCAACCTCGGAGCAGAAGCATCAATTCTTTATTATAATTATCAGGGAATTTTGTATGATTCCAGAAAATATGGATTAACTTATGGAGTAAGTATTAACTATTGATCAAATGCTACATCTGAACAAAACATTAATTTTTAAAGTAATTCTGTACCTGATTAGTGCAGTTATTCTCATTTCTTGCGAATGTGTTACTAATATTGAGACCCCAAGGTCAGAAACACCTTCTCAATTCGCACATGTAATATTTGTAAATGCAAACTCTGGATTTGATCATCTAAAAATGAATACAGGAAGTGAAGGATTTATATTAAATTCTTATTATAGTGAGGATCAATTTGGTTATAAAGATTTGTTACCCGGTACTCAGAATTTTTATATTACAACCAAGTCTGATTCAGTATTATTCAACGGACTAACCGACCTCCAGAAAGGTTTACCTTACACATTTATTGCTTATGGAAATCACTCCAGGATGCAGGGAATAATTCTGAATGATTCTATAGAAAATTATACGCCTAATAATTGCTACTTTAGGTGTATTAATCTTGGGAACGAAACACCATACATCATGTTCAGGATAACAAGTTCTGATCCTAAATGGCAAATCAAACCATTTAGAACTATATCACCATTTACACCAACTTATAGTGGTAATTACAATATAGACATACTTGATGCAACGACGGATAGCTTAATGCTATCTTTGCGGAATAGGGAATTTGTTCCAGGTAAAGCCTATTCGATCATTCTAAGAGGAGATTTCAAAGGAATCGGCATGCAGAAAATGGATGTTCAGTTCATTGAGAGCGATTTCATGTTAATGAAAAAGAAATAATTGGTGTAAATATGTTATTCTGCTCATTCAGTTTTTTCTTGAAATTTCTTCTTAAGCACCCATATAGCAATTAGCTCAATAACAGCTAATAAACTAAGTTCTATAGTTACATTTTTCCAGCCCTTAACATCCACTAGCCCTGAATTAACAAAACCACCAGATAGATAGCTAATAGTTATGATAAACGTAGTAAAGCTAATTATTTTTTTCTGCATTTGAATTATCGTTCTATTATGATCAAACACTAATTGTTCAAAATAGAAAATTCTTTGATATGTAAAAAATATGTATTATTTTTGGTATATCTAATTATTATGTTAGTTCTAACTAAATAGGTATCATTATGAATTTAAAATATAGATTGCTCGATCATCCATTTTATCAGGATTGGTCATGTGGCAAAGTAACGACAGAACAGCTTTCCAAGTATGCTGTATCATACCTCGATTTCATTAAGGAAATTCCCAATTACTGGCAGAAAGTAGTGATGGGACTAAATGCGATGGATGATCAAGCTTTGGCAGTAATCGTTGATGAGCATTCTCATATTGGTCTGTGGGAAGAATTTGAAAGCAAACTACCACATACATTTAATTATCCGGTTATGAATGATGTTCTTGATGCATTTGCTTCAATGTCACCATCTGAACTGCTTGGTGCCATCCATGCGTTCGAAATACAGCAACCTGAGGTAGCAAAGACTAAAAGAGCAGGATTATTGGAACATTATGGTTTCAATTCCGAAGAAGTTAAATACTTTGATGAGCATCTTCTGGAAGAAGAACATATTAAATTCGGAAGCTATTTGAAGAATAATGCAGCAAACATTGAAGAATTCAATTCCGGATTTGACAAAGGTGCTGAGTTGATCTATCACTCATTAGATTTATTTTTGAATTAGTATCTCAGGATATTAGCTACTCATTGTAAAGAATAAGTGATAAAACCCGACAAATAATGTATTGCAAATATTTGTAATTAATTCGGGGAATTGAGTTATGTCTTTTGATAAACTAGCATCAATGGATTCAAAGGAAGAGTTATATCAATTGCTTTTAGAGCAGATACGGGAATCAAGATTAGCCGATGCGGCAAGTTCTTATACAAAAAAGGATTCTTTGGTTCTATCGGATGTAGCAAAGGATTATGCAGCACAGCAGTCTGCAAATGAACATACGAAAAATGGGAACGATGGATCAATACAATTCTGAGAGAAAGTAGCTGGTTTTAAGAATGGAATTATTCTATCAAACAAAAAAAGTAAGAGGCTGTCTAGTGGGACAGCCTCTTAAAATATAAATCGAGTTACAGTATTTATGCGATATCCTGAGCAACAAAAGGCATCAATGCGAGATGTCTTGAGAACTTGACTGCGCAAGCAATTTCTCTTTGCTGATATGCATCTACACCGGTGATTCTTTTTGGAAGAATCTTACCCTGGTCGTTGACAAAGCGGTTGAGGAATTTCGGATCCAAATAATCGACTACCCTTGATTTTTTCATGGGATTTGGTTTCTTTTTGAAAGTCTTTTTATTTGGACGAATAGCGTTTCCGCCCTGCATTGGGTGTATCTGGTTCATTAATTACTCCTTACTTCTTTTATCTGCTTGGTTCTTTCAAATCTCTTGTTGAATCTTTCAACGCGACCTGCTGTATCGACTAGCATTTGTTTGCCGGTGAAGAAGGGGTGTGATTTGGAGTCGATATCGAGCACCATTTTATCTCCCTTATAGCAGGAACGTGTCTTGAAAGTAGTTCCATCGGTCTGATGAACTTCGACAACGTGGTAGAATGGATGAATTGCCTTTTTCATTTTATACCTTATTTATTAAAATCAATTTTATCAATTTCTGACAAATCGTTAACGCGAACGAATGTCTCTACTAAGCGCATGGAGCCTGTTTCGCTCTTCATGCCTTTAATGACTTTGATGTTGACACTAGTGTTAACTAGTTTCTTTTTCTTCATCTTGTCGCCGAATGTTTGTGTTTTAGCCATAGTTCTTTTTCCAAAAAATGGATTATAATGAACTACAAAATTAACTGAAATTGACTAATTTTCAAAATATATTTTCAATTTATTTTTTGTGCTGCCGAAAATGAAGAAAAACACTAGGAATTATATTGAAATTCCTTATTTTTAAGTAAACCTATTTAATTAATAAATTATTTTTTTAACTTTTTTTACTGGTGCTTATGAGCGAAACTATACAAACTCAAACAGCAGACAAGAAAAAGGAAAGACTTGTCTTTATCGATGTAATGCGAGGAATAGCTGTGATCTGGATGATTGAGACTCACGTTGTTGATGTGGTTCTCGACAAAATGTACAAGACCGGATTTTTCTATCAGTGGCTTAACATATCGAACGGATTTGTAGCTGTAAGCTTTTTATTCTGTGCGGGAGCGGGTTTCTGGCTTGCGGCAATGAAAAAGGTAGATGATTATAAGCATTTCAGGGCACCGCTTTTTGTATATATACGCAGATTACTGGTTATATTAATAATAGCCTACTGCCTGCATCTTCCCACTCGATCGTTTGCAGGATTCTTTCACCTTTCTCCGGAGCGGTGGCTTTCGTTTTTCGAAATTGATATTTTGCAGACTATCGTATACACTTCGTTTATATCATTATTTTTATTAATGATAACTCCAAAACTTAAATATATACCATGGCTTTTTGGAGCTTTATCAATTTTTGTTTTCTTTTACACTCCGTTTGTTCTGGCATGGGATCCTTTTTCGACATTGCCGGCTTTCTTTGCTACATTTCTGGCAAAAGCCCCTATATCAAAATTCCCACTCTTCCAATGGAGCGGATACTTTTTTGGTGGTGTGGCGGTAACAGCTTTGTTTATGCAATCACAAAATAAACGCAAAATCGCCTGGATATTCTTTATCGTGGGATTAGTTGTGGCAACAATTCTCTATAATGCCCGCGATCTTATGCTAGCATATCCTTATGTAGAAAACTGGTGGAAGGGATCACCTCCCCATTCATTCTTTAGAATATCTGTGTCAATATTTGTTTTCGGATTACTATATCTCATTGAGGATACGTACAAGAAGACAAAAGTGGGTGACTTGCTTAGAATTGCAGGGCAGGAATCGCTGTTCTTATATGTTTCTCACAACATGATTGTTTATGGGACTGCAATCAATATCGGACTGAGAATAATGTTCGGAGGTCAAACAGGCTATTGGGGGACTTTATTCGTCTTTAGTTCTGTCGCAGTCTTTTGCTATATTGCTTCATATCTCTGGCATGATATGAAAGATAAAAACCTGAAAAGAGCCCAATGGGTTATGGTAGCTACAGGACTCTGCTTATTGATAATATTTTTAGTTAACCCGGCATAGGAAAATGAGTGATAATCTTTCTTTGTTTGAATTGAACAATGAAAAAGTTGAGAATACAAGAATAATTGAACTCAGGAAGAGAATCATTGAGGCAGATACAGCTTACTATGTTGATGCCCAGCCACTGATGACCGACCGTGAGTACGACCTGCTGATGCAGGAACTGATTGATATTGAAAAGCAAAATCCCGAATTGATTACCCCCGATTCTCCAACACAAAGAGTCGGGGGTGCTCCTTTGAAGGAATTCAGGCAGGTTCAGCATGACAGACCTATGCTATCGCTTGCCAATACTTACAGCAGAGAAGAAGTTGAAGAATTCGACAAAAGAGTTCGCGTAGCACTTGGAGATACTCCATACAAATACACCCAGGAACTCAAATATGACGGAGTTGCCGTCAGTCTGCATTACGAAAATTCAGTTCTGAAACTTGCTTTAACCCGCGGCGATGGCATCACGGGCGAAGACATAACGCAGAACATAAAAACTATCCAATTTCTCCCAATAAAAGCAAATGATCTTGATATTAATGGAATACCTCTACGAAATTTCGAAGTACGAGGGGAAGTTTTCATAATGGAAAGCGATTTCCTAAGAATTAATGAACAACGTGCAGAAGCCGGAGATAAGCTGTTTGCCAATCCAAGGAATACAACAGCCGGAACACTCAAGCTCCTTGATTCTAAGGAGGTGGCTAAACGCCCATTGAGCATCGTAATATATTATATTGACACGAAAGATGTAGAATTATCAAATCATTCCGACAATCTTGAGATAATTAAAAAGCTTGGGCTGCCGGTTAGTGAGCAGACTCGACAGGCTGCAAGCATTGATGAGATATTCAATTTTATTAATACTTGGGAAGAAAAGCGTCACACATTGCCATTCCAGATCGATGGAATAGTCATCAAGCTCGATTCGATTAATCATCAGAATATTCTGGGGTTTGTCGCCCGTTCGCCACGTTGGGCTATAGCCTACAAATACCAGGCTGAGAAGGCCGTAACCCGGCTTAATGGCATTACATTTCAGGTTGGAAGAACAGGCGTTGTAACACCCGTTGCAGAGCTTGAACCGATATTCCTTGCAGGCTCAACAATCAGCCGCGCAACTCTGCACAATGAAGACTACATCAAAGAACGTGATATAAGGATTAATGACTTTGTTATCATTGAAAAAGGTGGCGAAGTAATACCCAAGGTTTCATCTGTAGTATTAGAAAAAAGACCAGATGATGCTGTTCTGTTCAGCTTCCCTGAGTTGTGTCCCTGCGAAATCAAGCATCCATTAGTAAAACCTGAAGGAGAAGCGAATTACTTTTGTGAGAATCCGGAATGTCCCTGGCAGATACGCAGAAGAATCGAACATTACGCCAGTCGTAATGCTATGAACATTGACGGTCTTGGTGAAAAGATTGTCGATCAGCTCGTAAATCTTGGTTATATTAAATCAGTGGCAGATCTATATGAACTGCACAATCATCGCGAAAAGCTACTCGAACTCGACCGCTGGGGTGAGAAAAGTGTTGACAATCTTATCGCTGCGATTGAACGAAGCAAGAAACAAACTTTGAGCAGATTTATATTTGCAATCGGGATAAGATTCATCGGTGAAGGAGCAGCTAAAATCTTAGCAAGAACTTTTAAGAACATAGAGGCACTATCTAAAGCAACGATTGACGATTTGAAGTCTGTACACGAAATCGGTGAAAAAATGGCTGAGACAATAGTCTATTTCTTCTCAGTTCCCAAAGAACTAGAAATAATAAATAGATTGATATCTTACGGTTTAAACACTGATCTAACCGACGAAGAAACAGGCAGAGACGGAGCGTTAACAGGCCAGACCTTCGTTCTTACTGGTGAACTAAGCTCGATGACTCGGAACGAAGCCAAACAAAAAATTGAGTCTTTCGGTGGAAAAGTAACAGGTTCAGTGAGTAAGATGACAAACTACGTAATTGCAGGCTCGGATGCAGGCTCCAAACTAAAGAAAGCACAGCAGTTAGAAGTTAAGGTTATAAACGAAGAAGAGTTTATTGAATTGATAGAAAAGCTATAAAATTAGCTATAAATTTAGTAATTTAAAATCTTAACAAAGCACCTTTATATATTTCAGTATTAATCCGCAATTAAACAATTATTATTATTAACCGGAGGACAAGATGGCTTATAAGCCTATTGATTTTTTTGGAATAGATGAGTTATATCACCCCGAAGAACTGTTAATCAGACAATCAGTCCGCAGTTTTGTAGATAGCGAAGTAATACCAATTATAGAAGATAGTTTCGAAAAAGCAGAATTTCATTTTGATTTGATACCCAAAATGGCTGAGCTAGGCTTGTTCGGAATAACAATTCCCGAAGAATACGGCGGAATAGGTGCAAACTACACAAGTTATGGATTGGCTATGCAAGAGCTGGAACGCGGGGATTCGGGTATCCGTTCATTCGCATCAGTTCAGAATTCGCTTGTCATGTACCCCATTAACAAGTATGGATCGGAAGAAGTAAAGAGACGCTGGCTTCCAAAGTTAGCCAAGGGTGAGGCAATCGGTTGCTTTGGACTCACAGAACCTGATCATGGATCAAACCCCGGTGGAATGATAACAAACGCAGTTGAAACAGCTGACAGTTATATTCTCAACGGTGCGAAGATGTGGATTACAAACGGTACAATAGCCGATATAGCAGTAGTGTGGGCAAAGCTCAACGGAGAAGTCTGCGGATTCCTCGTCGAAAAAGGAATGAAAGGCTTCACTGCACCTGAAATGACAGGCAAACACTCACTAAGGGCATCAATCACATCTGAACTTGTTTTCCAGGATGTCGAAATTCCGAAGATAAATAAATTGAACATAAAAGGACTGAAAGGTCCACTATCATGCCTCACGCAAGCCCGATATGGCATTGCTTATGGTGTGATCGGTGCGGCTATGGCTACATACGATTCAGCATTGGATTACTCCTTATCCAGAATCCAATTCGGCAGACCTATTGCAGGATTCCAGCTGACCCAGGAAAAGCTTGTAATCATGTTCACTGAAATCAGCAAAGCACAGCTTGTAGCTTACAGACTCGGAAGACTTAAGGACGACGACAGAGCCACTAGCCATCAAGTATCATTTGCTAAGCGAAACAACGTTGAAATCGCACTCAACTGCTGTAGAATAGCAAGAGAGATCCACGGAGCTAATGGTATAGTCAACGAGTATAATGTGATGAGGCATGCCGCCAATCTCGAGTCCGTAAAGACTTACGAAGGTACTCACGAAATCCATACATTGATATTAGGAGAGCATATAACAGGCATTCCCGCTTATCAATAATTTTAACTTGTCATTCCTGTGCATACAGGAATCTATGTATTTTGTATTTGTAGGGGCACAGCTTGCTGTGCCCTTGTTTTTTTGTGTTATTTCAGTACATGTAGCTGTGTGAAAACAATAGAGTATGTAATTCAGAAGGAGCGTAGCGACTTAAGAATCCATGTATTCTCCCAATGTCTGAATCGCAGATTAATAGGATTAAAGGATTTCACGGATAAGAAGCAGTGCCATACCAAAATCATCTGCCGTCCCGTACGGGACGGAACTCAGCTGACACCGAATGATTTTCTACCGACCTGTAAGCCCTAACGGGAGAAACATGCAAATAACTATTTTCATATCTTTTGTAACTTTATTTCCTTTTAATTTGTTATAGTATTAAATTTGTGGAAGAAAATACATTTTCGAGGGAAACGAAATGAAAAGCACATTAATACTATTCTCAATAATCGGATTGATACTAATTTCTGATATTAATCCGGCTTATGCTGTAGCTGATTCATGTCTAAGAATGGTAGAAAATAATGATGTTTGGACTGGTTTCAATCCTGATTCAGTTATGGTTGATTGGTGTAAAGGCTCACCAACATTTGGTAAGTGGTATAGTAGAAATGGTTACTTGTTTGGTATGACAATTTATCCAATTTCACCGAAACCTATACCACCCGGATCCAAGAAAACTTGGAGAGATATTGACAGTCAATATATTTCAATAAAAAACAGCTTTCAGGCTTTGGAAGAAAAATTCGGAAATTTTACAATTAGAAGACAACATGAATCTTCTCTTGATTCAATTGAACTAGCAGATTGTGTATTTATTCTCGATTTTACAAATTATATATTAGTTGACTCAGCTTTGTATTATTTGAAAAGTATCGACAGTGTTATGGATGCATATTTGGAGCATCAGCCTACATATGTATCAGTTGATCCACCAAATTATGAATTGAAAAATAGTATTTCAATTTCCCCAAATCCAGTAACTGATTTCATACAAATATCTGTAGGGGCGAACGGCCTTTCGCCCTTACAAAGCGATGTGAGGATATATGATGTTCTGGGAGAAATACAGACCACCCCCAACCCCACCCCAGCCCTCCCCGCATGCGAGGAGGGAGTAAGAATCGATGTCTCAGGTTTGGCTTCTGGTATGTATTTTGTGCGGATTGGGAATAGAGTCGGGAAGTTTGTAAAGATGTAAAATTAAATATATACATGCATTCGCAGGTATGACAGCATTTTAGTGAACAGGATATAGTGTTTAGTGATTAGTTTAGCCAAAATACGCTGGATTAGCAGTGTTAGTCTTCGGCACTTCACTTCGTTCCTAATGACAACTACAGAAAGAAAGGGTTGCTTTATGATCGGCAACCCTCTTTCTAAAAATAGCAAGATTTAAAATCGATTTATCTTGATCTTCTGTCTCCGCCTCTGTCCCCACCTCTATCGCCGCCTCTGAAGTCTCTGCCTCTGCTGTCGCTTCTTGGCGGAGCTTTTCTATACTCTTCTTCGGGCATGCCTGCTGGTCTTTCGAGAAGTGCTTTGCGGGACAATCTGAATTTACCGTCTGGAGTTACTTCGACTAATTTCACTTCGAATGAATCGCCGACTTTCATAACATCACTAACGTTATTTGTTCTTTCGTGTGCAATCTGAGAAACATGAAGAAGTCCCTGTTTCTTGGGCATAAATTCCATGATTGCGCCAATACCTTCTTTGATCTCTTTCACAACTCCGGTGTAGATTTCACCTTCTTCAGGATTCTTGATGATCATCTCGATCATTTTTCTTGCTGCTGTAGCGGCTTCTTCTGAAGTTGCGGCAATAACTACTGTTCCGTCATCTTTGATGTCAATTTCAGCCGTTGTTTCTTTAACGATACTGCGGATGGTTTCTCCACCTGAGCCGATAACAGCACCAATTTTGTCAACCGGAATATGGATTATCGTAAATCTTGGAGCAAAAGGAGACATTTCTTCTTTTGGTGCATTTATTGTTTCATTCATGATACCGAGAATGTGCATTCTACCGACTTTTGCCTGGTTCAAAGCATTTTTCATTATCTCAATTGACAGTCCTTCAATTTTAATATCCATCTGGCATGCTGTGATTCCATCAACAGTTCCTGTAACCTTGAAGTCCATATCTCCGAGGAAATCTTCATCACCGAGTATATCGCTAAGTATAGCAACTGAATCTTCTTCTTTGATTAAACCCATGGCAATACCTGCAACCGGTTTCTTAAGGGGAACACCTGCATCAAATAATGACAAACTTCCTGCGCAAACAGTAGCCATTGATGAGGAACCATTGGACTCAAGAATATCTGACACAACTCTTACAGTATAAGGGAATTCATCATGACTTGGCATCATTTTTTTCAATGCTCTTTCTGCCAGATTACCGTGACCAACTTCTCTTCTGCCGACTCCAGTCATTCTTCCAACTTCGCCAGTGCTGTAGGGTGGGAAGTTATAGTGGAGATAGAAGTTGTTGGTATATGTCGGTAAAATTCCGTCAATCATTTGTTCATCTCTGGATGTACCTAATGTCGATGTTGTAAGACTCTGTGTCTCGCCTCTTGTGAAGAGAGCAGAACCATGAGCTCTTGGAAGCAAGCCGATTTCACAGGCGATAGGTCTGATATCCGTCAAACCTCTTCCATCAAGTCTCTTCGAATCATCGAGAATCATCTTACGCATAGCTTTCTTTTCGAGCTTGCTGAGGATTTCGCTTGTTGTCTTAGCCATTTTAGCTTCGACGTAATCTTCTTTTTCTGAATAAACCGATTTCACTTTTTCTACTGCCATTTCCAGCATTTTAGCTCTTTTTTCGTGTCTTTCGGTTTTATTTGTAACCTTATGAACATAGTCATTAAGATCATTTTCAATTTCGTTTTTGATAAGAGAAACTAATTCAGCGTCAGGCTCATTAAGGGAGAATTCTCTTTTAACCGGAGCGACTAAGTCAGCAAGTTCTCTCTGCATAGCGTTTAATTTTTTGATATTCTCATGTGCAAATTCCAAAGCTTCGAGAAATTCTACTTCAGAAATTTCATTGGCTTCACCCTCGACCATAGCAATCGAAGAATCAGTTCCGGCAACATTCAGATCAATTGACGAAAGTTTGAGTTGTGCCGAACTTGGATTAATGATGAATTCACCATCAACTTTACCGACTCTGACTTCAGATACAGGACCATGGAATGGGATGTCCGAGATCATCAAAGCGGCAGATGCACCGACCATACCTAGAGTATCAGGATCAAAATTAGGATCGCATGAAAAAACATTAGCGACAATCTGAGTTTCGAATCTCCAGGTTTTTGGTATCATTGGTCTGATTGGTCTATCAATCAAGCGTGAAGATAAAATTTCATAATCGCTGGGTCTTCCTTCACGTTTAAGAAATCCGCCGGG
Source organism: uncultured Hyphomicrobiales bacterium (assembly GCA_964464375.1). Taxonomy (GTDB): domain Bacteria; phylum Bacteroidota; class Ignavibacteria; order Kapaibacteriales; family UBA2268; genus CAIOZA01. Next base: position 24,330 of record CAYXFU010000019.1, on the reverse strand, counting down.
AATTTTGCCGACTGAAGCAGTTTTAACTCTATATTCAACTTGAAGAGGCAAGAAATCTAGATCAGGCTTTTCTGTTTGAGCAGCGACCACCGTTACAAGCACCATAGTGTCGCCATGACTGACTAAAACTGAGCCACTAGCGTATTTGGCAAGTTTGCCTGTTTCGAGGGAATACTCTTTCCCATTCAAATCAATTTTTACTTTGTGGATTGACATAAGCTTTCGGATAATTATACTTTAAATAAATAGAAAAAAGCGGTAGTAATAAACATATACCGCTTATTGAAATCATGTTTTGTAACTCTGATTATAATATGTGCCACGAGATTATTTTCTTAAGGATAAAGCAGCTATGATTGAGCGATATCTGCTTATTTCTGTTCTTGCTAAATAATCGAGAAGGCGTCTTCTTTTGCTAACCATAGCGATCAAACCGCGACGACCGTGATGATCTTTCTTGTGGCTTTCCAAATGATGTGCCAAATCGAGTATTCTAGCTGTCAAAAGGGCAACCTGTACTTCAGATTTACCGGTATTGGCAATTGAAGCTCCATGTTTTTCGATTATTTCAGCTTTTTGTTCTTTAGTTATCATTATTTTAACTCCGTTTTAATAAGAACTACAAAAATAAGTAATTCTTTTTAATTTTAAAAACTATTTATTTTTTCCTTACAAAATATTTCATCCTGCTTAATTGCTTCGATCAGTTTTGGAACACCATCGAATTTGATTTCCTTTCGCACAAAGTCAAGAAATTCAACTTTAATGTCTTGATCGTAAATATCTGCATCGAAATCGAAGATAAATACCTCGAAACTAGTGATACTGTTGTCTTTGAACGTTGGCCTTGTCCCAATATTACACATTCCATAGAAATTACCGGCAGAAATTTCCACCTTTACAATGTAAACTCCATTGCCGGGTAATAGCTTAGTTTGGTCTTTGAATGCTACATTAGCCGTAGGATAACCAATTGTTCTGCCACGCATATCACCGCGAACAACCACACCTTTTACGAAATAGTTATATCCCAGCATTGTATTTGCTTTGATTATATCGTTATCAGTCAAAGCATGACGGATTTTTGTGCTGGAAATGACTAAATCTTTCTCAGTGAATGCTTCCATTTTCTCGATAGAAAATCCCAAAGAAGAGCTCAATTGATTCAGCAAATCAAAATTACCAGATCTGTTTTTTCCGAACATGTGGTCATAACCAATCAGCATTTTCGAAAAACCGACCTTATTGTAAAGGAATTCACTTATAAAAACATCTGGTGGTGTTTGTGCAAATTCTAAAGTGAATGGCAATATAAGAAGATTACTTAATCCAAATTTTTCGAATAATTCAATTCTTTCTTCGATGGAAGTAAGTAAGCGGATTGGCTCTCTGTCTTCCCTTTGGAGCACAACCTGTGGATGAGGATGAATTGTTATTACTAAATCTCTCAAATCGGACTTTTTTGCTTCACTTTGCAATTTATTCAAAATTAGCTGATGACCACGATGTACACCGTCGAATGTCCCAACAGTAAGAATTGTATTGGGATTGAAATCGATATCATTTATGGAATGAAAAACTTTCATATACTTGAATTTGTTTGTTCCAATTTTGAGAATATTTCGTTGAACGTTTTAACAGTCAGAGCATCATTAACCGAAAACTCTCCGATATCGGTTCTTCTTAAAGCGGAAAGATGCCCACCTACTCCAAGCTTAGCCCCGATATCCCTGGCAAGAGATCTGATATATGTGCCTTTTGCACATAGGACATCAATTGATACAAACGGTAAACTGATATCAATGATATCTATTTTATAAACAGTAACATCGACAGGTTTGATTTCCACATCAATATTTTTCCTAGCAAGCATGTAGAGTCGCTGTCCATCTACCTTTTTTGCCGAAAATTTGGGTGGTATCTGACTAATTATACCCTCAAAAGATTTAATAGCAATTTCAATATCTTCTGCTTTTAGTCCTGAAACATCAGTAATATTTTCTTCTTCACCTTCTGAATCATCAGTTTTTGTTGTAGAGCCTAGCTTGATAACGCCGGTATATCTTTTGTTCCAATCCTGAAATTCATTTATTCGCTTTGTGAATTTTCCGAGACACAGTATCAGCAAACCAGTAGCTAAAGGGTCTAATGTTCCGGCATGCCCGATTTTTCTTATTCTTGTGAGACCTCGAACTTTAGCAACGACGTCAAATGAAGTCCATGCCTTATCTTTATCAATCAACAAGACAGCACCATTTGTTGAAGCTTCAGAATACCAATTATCAAATTCGTCTAGATTGGATTGACTGAGGATCATACGGAATTATTAACTTTCGGATTATTATTATTTGGGATTCTTAACAGTATCTAACAGATTTTGAATATGTTGCATTTGCTCCAAAGTATCATCCAGAAAAAATTTCAAGTCTGGGGTTAGTCTAAGTCTGACCTGAGAGCCTACAATTCTTCGGAGCATGCCCTTTTCATTTTCCAGTCTGGTAATAAATTCTCCTGGTCCGGTCTGACCACCATAAATGCTTAGATATACTTTGGCAATATGCAAATCGTCTGATAATCGAACAGAAGTTATTGTCACTAACCCTGCACGATGTTCCCTTGCTATATCAGAAATTGGATTGACCAAAGAGCGTTTAATAACACTAGCAACTTTTTCTGTTCTTATCGACATTTACGCCAAGGTCCTCTTTACTTCAGTTAATTTGTAACTTTCTATGATATCACCTTCTTCTAAAGTACTATAACCGTTCAACATAACTCCGCACTCAAAACCTGACTCAACTTCTTTAGCATCATCTTTGTTGCGTTTAAGAGATTCGAGAGTACCTGTAAATATTGGCAAACCATCTCTCAAAAGACGAACTTTATCATTTCTGGTAATTTTTCCGGATAATACATAACATCCGGCAATAGCACCGAGTCTTGATATTTTGAATACTTTTCTAACTTCGACCTGTGAAGTAATTTCTTCTTTGATGTCGGGAGAAAGCAAACCCTCGAGAGCCAATTTTACTTCGTTGATACAGTTGTAAATAATGCTATATAGTCGCACATCTATATTATTTGTATCAGCCAATCTACGTGCCTGAGCGGTAGGAGCAACCTGAAATCCAATAACAACGGCTCCTGATGCAACCGCAAGCATAACGTCTGATTCATTAATTGAGCCAACTCCTTTATGAAGAATATTTACTCTTACTTCATCAGTTGACAATTTCAGCAATGAGTCACTCAAAGCCTCAGTAGAACCACCGACATCCGATTTAATAATAAGATTAAGGTCTTTAATTCCACCGACACTAATTTGTTGAGATATATCATCAAGTGTAAGATGTCTCATTTGTTTGAATTCTTGTTGACGTCTGAGTTGGCTTCTTTCATTAGCGATTTCCTTAGCCATGTATTCAGCTTCAACTACGGAAAGTATATCACCAGCTTCGGGAAGACCGTCGAAACCAACAACTCTTATCGGCATTGATGGTAATGCAGAATTCACTTTATGTCCACGTTCATCGAGCATTGCTCTTACTCTTCCCCATTGAGAACCGGCTACAAAATAATCACCGACATTTAAAGTGCCTTTTTGTACAATAACTGTTGAGACAGGGCCCAAACCTTTATCCATGTTTGATTCAACAATTGTACCTTTAGCAAATCTATCCGGATTAGCTTTCAAATCAAGTAATTCAGCTTCAAGTAAAATTTTCTCAAGAAGAATATCTACATTTTCACCCTTCTTTGCGGAAATTTGGGCAGATTGGTTCTTACCACCCCAATCCTCAACTAAAACATTATAGTCTGTTAATTGCTGTTTAATTCTATCAGGATTAGCATCCGGCTTATCCATTTTATTTATAGCAACAACTATTGGAACATTAGCTGCCTGAGCATGACTTATAGCTTCAATAGTTTGTGGCATAACGCTATCGTCAGCCGCTACAACGAGAACAACTATATCTGTAACCAGTGCACCACGAGCACGCATAGCAGTAAATGCTTCGTGACCTGGTGTATCGAGAAACGTAATGTACTTATTTCTGGATAATTCAACTCTGTAAGCACCGATATGCTGGGTAATTCCACCTGCTTCACCGGCAACAACATTTGCTTTACGAATAAAGTCCAGTAATGAAGTTTTGCCATGATCAACATGACCCATAATAGTAACAATTGGAGCTCTCGGTTTTAATGTTGATTCATCATCTTCGAGATCTTCCTCTATCATCTGAAGTGCCTTTTGGTCGAGGAATTCTACTTCAATATCGTAATCATCAGCGATTAGAGTTATAGTATCTTTGTCTAATCTCTGGTTGATACTAACCATCAGACCCAGACCCAGACATTTGAGAATAATCTCATTAGCATTCACGCCCATGAGACTAGCTAAATCACTGGTAGTAACAAATTCAGAAAGCTTTAAGACGCTATCATCTTTCTGTTGTTCTTCTAATATTCTTAGTTCTTTTTCTTCGCGTTCTACACGTTTCTTCTGCTTAACCTTGTTACGCATACTTGTTCCGGAAGCTTCTCCCATACCGGACATAGTTTCGCGGATCGCTCTTTCAACTTCCTCTTCGGTAATAGTATCTCTGATAGATTTCTTACGTCTTTTCTTTTTGTCAACTGCCTTGTCTTTAACAGTTTCTATAATTTGTTTGGAAGTCTTTGCGCCCTTAAGCTTTTTCTTAAATTTATCTTTTTTAGCAGCATCTTCCTCAGAAGTAGGAGTAGAACCAATTGGAGTGCCACCGATAGGTGTACTACCGAATTTTCTCAGTCTTCCGGCTATACCGGGGGATCTGTCAGCTTGTAATTTTAGATCAATTCTACCAACAATAGTTAAACCCTTAATCTTAGGATGGGCTCCGGGTTCGACCTCAACTTCGGCTAATTTCTTTCTTTTTTTCTTTTTCTTAGCATGGTCTATCGAGTCACTTGACTCATCATGTTCTTCTATTTCGTAAGTTGGTATTTCGTCATTAATTTTATCTTCTTTTGGAGATTCGATTAGAGTTTCTTTCTTAGTTTCCTGAGTCATTTTAACCAGATTTGGTTTGACCACAGTTTTAACTTTTTTCTTTTCATCGGGCGAATCTTCTATGCTACTTTTGATTTTCTCTTCCTGAACAACTTCTGGTTTAGGTTCAACCTCGGGCTGAATGATGTTCACAATTTCAGGTATAGGGGATTCTTCAGGCTGAATATCTAAATTCACTGATGGGGTTTCTTCCATAGCTTCGATTAAATCACCCATATCATGATAATCCGACTTTGGCTTTGCTACAGTTTCAGCTATTAACGGATCAATAATCGAATCATCCATAAGACTATCCACAGAAGGTCTGTGGTGTTCGGGGAATGACTCTATACTAGCTGCGGGTTTAGTCTTCAAATCAGTAACAGGTTTACGTGTCTGCTTCAGTTTATCGAATTTTTCTCTCTGCTTCTCAGCAGTCTTCAATTCCTTTTTAAACTTATCATACACAACATCAATCATTTCTTCAGTCAATAAACTGGTTGGCTTATTCTCGATAGTAAAGCCTTTCTGCTGAAGGAATTGAACTATAGCATCTTTTCCGATGTTAATCTCAGCCGCAATTTTTATTAGTCGAACCTGACCACTCATAAACAAAATTAAATTTTATTAAAGAAAAAAGTTTTATTAAACGTTACCATCTATTTCGAATTCATCTATCTCAGTAATATCAAAAGGTTTCGGTTTGACTTCTTCGGGAGCATCTATAACAACTTCTTCCGAATTCTCAACCACTTCTGAAACATTTTCTGTTACTTCTATCGTAGCAATCTTGATATCTTCAATTTTTGGATTTAAAATCCTTTCTTTCATCGTAGCTGTTTCTTCTTCTTCGAATTCAAGCAATATAATTGAGCGTAATTCAAGAAGACTGTCTGCTGACATTCCGTCAAGAGCGAGAAGCATTTGAGGCTCAGCTTCAAGGAATTCTCTAGCTGTTTCAATACCCATTAGTGTAAGTTTTTCAAGAATATCATTACCGAATTCTTCGCGGAATTCAACAAGATCGATATCCTCGCCACCTTCTTTGATGAGTGTTATCGAATAGCCGGTCAACTTGGAGGCTAAGCGTACATTCTGTCCATTTTTACCGATTGCAAGCGAAACCTGATCGTCAGGAACTATAACAGTTGCACTTCTGACATCTTGAGCAAGAACAATTTCTTTCACTTTTGCTGGGGATAGAGCTCTCATTATAAAAACTCTTGGATCCTCAGAGTATTCAATTAAATCAATATTTTCATTGTTCAATTCTCTTACGATTGAATGAATCCTGATACCTTTCATACCGACACAGGCTCCAACAGGATCTACACGTTCGTCAAAGGAAACAACAGCTACTTTTGATCTTTCTCCTGGATCGCGTGCAATTGCCTTGATCTGTATAATACCATCGTAAATTTCAGGAATTTCAATTTCAAAAAGCCTCGAAAGGAATTCTTCGGATGCCCTTGATAAAATTATCTCAGGTTGTCCGCCTTTACCTTCTCGTTTAACTTCTTTTAAAATGGCTTTTAAGGACTGATTCTTTTTATACCTGTAAGGTTCATTGGGGATCTGTTCTTCGCGGGGAAGATGCATTTCAATTTTATTATGCAAAATCAAAATATCATTTCTACGAATCTGATAGATCTCGCCAATAATAATTTCGTTAACCTTGCCGATATATTCATTATAAATATTATCCTTTTCTACGTCTCGAATTTTCTGATTCAAATTCTGGGCGGCTAATGTTATCAAACGTCTTCCAAAATTGTCTGCAATGTTATCAAGAGTGATTTCCTCGACGAATTCATCACCAACTGCATACTCGTCTTTGTCACTATATGACTGGGCTTCGATCAATGAAATATCAACAACAGGATCTTCCACAATATCTACAATTGTTCTGATGAGGTAGATTTCAATATCACCTTTTTCCATATTCACAATTATATCAAAAATGGCATTCAGTCCATATTTTTTCTTAACCAATAGAGATAGAGTTTCAACAACAATACCTTGTAAAAGATCTCTGTCAATATTCTTCTCTTTTGCCATTTCAGAAAAAGCTTCGATTATAAGCTTTTTGTCAATGGTTGGTTTAACCTTGCGACGCGGCATTTGAACTCACTTTAAATAATGAATAAATATTTACTGTTTATGGATTAGTAACAAAAAATGGGCTGCTCAGCCCATCCATCTACGTCCCAATTCCAATTACAAATTTACGAACTTTTTTCTATAAAACCAATACTTTTCAATTACTTTCTTATATTTTTACATTAATATTCATCATACAAGTACTTTATGACCTATCGACTAAAGTCACATTATGTGTGTCTCAGAATTTTTGTGGTTCATTTGTGGCATATTACAGATATTTCTATTCTTGCATTTTTTGGTAATGCAACTACCTGAATGGTTTCTCGTGCAGGGTAAGGTTCTTTAAAATACTCCGCATAAATAGTATTAAATTCTGAAAAATTATTGATGTCGGTCAAATAAACTGTTGATTTTATAACATTATCAATATTAGAACCAGCAGTTTCAATAATGTTTTTTATGTTCTCCATAACTTGTCTGACTTCAGCTTTAAAGCTATCCTGCACTAAAATGCCATTTTCAGGGTTTATTGCAATTTGCCCGGATAAATATATCAAATCACCGGAAATAATTGCCTGGCTGTATGGACCAATTGCCTTAGGAGCTTTGGAAGATTGAACTATATGCTTAGAAAATGGCGCACTTTGAGAGTACGCCATTATGGAAGAAGTCATAAAGATAATTATGATGTACTTAATCATTTTATTCCCGGAAAAGATAGTCAATTTGATCATCAAATTTAACATTCAAAACCACCCAACCTAAAACTGGTGATTTATAAAATGTAAAGAGCCACCTGAGCGGGATGTCTTTATGCAGAGACAAATACTTCAGTTTGTAAGTGGAATGTCCAACCTGCTCATTACTGATCGGCTCAAAGGACTTCATGTCACCATAAATCTTGATAGCACGTGCTGTCTCTTCAGTCAGTTTATTCAAATTTTCTTTATTGGAATTAACCGGACTATCCTTTAGAAGATTCTTGTAGGCTGATTCGGTTTCATTCTTGATGTTCTTATTGAAAAAGTCCTCACATTTATCCTTTATTTCTTTAGGAACTTCCGAATAAGATTCTTCATTTGCTTTATGGTTAGACTTATTGTCTGTTTGAGCATTAATTATGTTAAAAGCCAAAAAAATGGCTATCCCACCAATAATTATTAATTTCATTTTACTTTTCCTGTTAAAAGTGATAATCAAACATATAATCGTCAAAAATAAATATAATTTAAGCTAATCTTGAAAAATAATTAAAATTATTTCAAAATTAGTTCGCTATTTATAAAGACACCCTTGACTTGCGTTGATGAGAGCTCTTCATTGTTGCATCGACATATATTCTTATCCAATACAGTTAAATCGCCATCCATCCCGGTCAAAATTTTCCCTCTGATATTATCGTTTCCTGACATTTTGTGTGCACCTATCGTATAGGCTTTTATTGCTTCGGCAGGAGAAATAAGCTGTTCAGGAACCCAAGCAACATTTTCATTGAATGGGATTCTGTGAATAAATGCATTTAATCCCACAATAGGATCATAGGATTCAATTGGGAAATCGGATCCTCCACTAATCACAATTCCATTTTCTATGAAACAGCTCCAAGGGTATGAATTTTGAATTCTTTCTCCGATTCTGGCTCTTGCCATTTTCGCATCACTCAAACAATGGACTGGCTGTACAGCCGCAAAAATATTATACTTAGAGAACAGTTCGAAATCCTCCGGTCTAATTATTTGTGCATGTTCAATTCTCAGAATATCAGTTTTAGAAGCAACACCATCTAGGTGAAGTTGCTGATAAACTTGCAGAACGTTATAATTTGCTTTATCACCGATAGCATGAACAGCTATTGCAAAACCATTTTCAATTCCGATTTTAGCTTTTTTATATAATTCAGATTTTGATAATAATTCAAGACCATAATTGCCGGAAGCATCGGAATATTCTCCAAAAAGAAGTGCCCCTCTGGAGCCAAGAGCACCATCTGCGTAGAATTTAAGTCCGATTATATTTAATCTGTTACCCTTTGAAGGTGTATTTAAAAATGATCGATATTCATTATTTTGAGCCTTAAGGAATCCTTGAATTCTTAATTTCAGTTTTCCTTCATTATTTAGCTCGTTAAAAATCTGAAAAATCTCTGGATGCATATCCATATCATGTACTTCGGTGAGTCCGGATCTAATTAAAGTTTCCTGAGCGATAAGTATCTTTTGCTTTACCTGTTGATTGGACATCCTTGGAATCTGCACGGAAACAAGCTCCATTGCATTGTCAATCAATAATCCATTAGGTTTGCCAAATTGATCCCTAAGAATAGTTCCTCCGATTGGGTCAGGACAGTTCCTGTCAATACCGGCAAGTTTTAGGGCGTTACTATTTACCCAGGCAGCATGCCCATCTACCCGAACAAAATAAACCGGGACATTTGGAAAAGCATCGTCGAGAGCGGATAGATTCGGGTACTGATTATTAGACCATAGTTCTTGATTCCATCCTCTACCAAAGAGCCATTCGCCTCGGAATTCATTATGATGCAAAGCTTTTTGAATACAATCATCTTCACTCTTGCAGTTAGAAAAATCAAGTCCGGTAAGTGTCTGTCCTAAACCAAATATATGTCCATGAGAATCAACAAAACCCGGATAAATCCAACATCCGGGATATTCATATCTTCCGGTTTCATTGATAATTAAAGAAGATCCTTCATTGGGAATTACTGAAGAAATTTTTCCATCTTTTAATAGTATTTCTGCCTGTAACGGAATCATGCTTTTCAATAAAAAAACCGATATCTTCAGATACCGGTTTATGATTAATAATTTTATTCAAATTAAATTATCGATAAAAGAGAATTACGGTTTTACACAGCAATCAACCGGGCAAACAGCAACGCACTGAGGATCATCGAAATGACCTTCACATTCAACACATTTCTCTGCGTCGATAATAAAAATATCCGGTCCTTCAGTAATAGCGTTTGTTGGGCATTCCGGTTCACAAGCTCCGCAGTTGATACATTCTTCTGTAATAATTAAAGACATCAAATCCTCCAAATAGGTATAAATAAATAAATTAAAATCAATTTTGATATTTTACATCAAATCAAAACTAACATTTTTTTTAAATTTTAAAAAATGTATTTACGAAATTTTATCTGCAACTTTTTTGAATTCCGATTGCCAATTAATTTCCGGAGGCAAAGCATCGCTATCCATGTGGGTTGATAGTGTTGGCAAAGGACAATATAGTTTATATCTTCTACCAATAAATATTCTCTTCCAGCCGAACCACCATAATTTTAATATGACACGAGTCATTCTACCATCTAATAGCATTTGAATATAATAGATTGGGTCAAACAGTTTTAATTTAGTCAATGACATCCACAAACTGGAATCATAGTTATTCTTAGCATAAGTAAGGAATATATCTTTTGTTTCCTTTAACTTGGTTTTTGTAGTCATAAAGGTCAAGCAAGTAGTTGCAGATGTTCTCCATTTATAATCATCATTTTGAACTGTTTCATATTTGTAATTATGTAGAGCAAGCCTATAGTGATCCAGATGATCGAATGAAGTCAGGAAATCTGGTTTGAACGAAGAATTCATCATACTCAGCATGCTTTGGAAACATTCAGGAAAATAAAAATAATCATCCTCTGCAAAATAAATAATTTCTGAGAACTTTTGGTCTAACAAGATTTCTATTTGCATTTTGAATGTATTCGCATTGCCGGTCTGAGGTAAACGCAAGATTTCAAGATCTTCTTCGTGGAAATATTTGCTGAATAAAGTCTCATATTCATCAGGACAATTATCTAGTAAAGCAATTACTTTAACATTCAAGTCTTGGATTGACTCAGAAAATGAGGCCAGACATAATTCCGAGAGCTTCATCTTGTCATTTGAATATATCGGGGGTACTTTAGATACTTTAGGATAAATCCTGTAGGCTACGGTTAGATCATATTTTTTCATTTTACTACTTTTTAGATTTAATTTGTTTCCACGATAAATAAAAATTCTTCATCACATCAGATTTTGTATTCATACCTTTTGAAGTATTGCCGTATGACAACTTTGATAAAATGGAATATACAATCCAGAGTTTGAAGCTATAAATTTTTTCTAACATTATGTATATTTTAGAATTGCAGTCATTCAAATGTTTTTTACAGAATTTTATTTTTGAATTTACTAATGCTCTGATATTTTCTTCTTTAAAATTTCCCTGATTGTTTGATCCTCCGCGGATATGGGTAATTTGATACTGGGGATTAAAAATAATTTTCCAGCCCCTTTGCTTAAGCTTATAACATAAATCTGCTTCTTCCGTATAGAAGAAATAATCTTCATCAAACCCTGAAACTTCATTTAGAGCTGACCTTCTGCAAAACATTGCGGCACCATCGATAAATCCAACTTCTCTCGTTTGTCTGGTATTTGTTGGTTTCTTGAGTTGAAGTTTATCAAGATGTTTGATAATTAAGCCAATCAAGAAAAGATTAATCAATCCAAGTTTTATACCTGGACAGTATCCCCAACTCCACTGCCATTTTCCATCTGGATAGAGCTGTTGTGCGCCTGCGACACCAATTTTGTTATCACTCTTAAGAAATTCAAACATACAGTCAATAGTACTTTTTGGATAAATGACATCATTGTTTGAGATCAGGACATATTCAGAAGTAGAATTTGTTAAACCAATATTTACTGCCGAAGCATAACCAAGATTTTTTTTGTTTTCTATGATGAGGATATTTGTTAATTTACAATTTAGAATTTCGACTGTATCATCAGCCGAATTATTATCTACAATTATTAAATTATATTCAACATTAGAACCGGCTCTGATAGATTCAACACATTGAATTGTCAGTTCAGGATTTTTATATGAAATAATAATTATATCGGTTTTAGGATTCTGCATTGAAATTATTAATAATTAAGACAGGCAAAAATAAGATTTAATTCTCAAATTTTTTAATATTTCAGTAAAAACTTATGAGTACACCAAGAAGAGATTTCGTAAAAACAATGGGATTTATGATGGGGGCTGCATTAGTTACCAATAAATCCGATCTGTTTGCTCAAGCAACATCAGCTAATCAGATACCTCAGAGTGACAATCCTGATTTCTGGATGTGGATACAACAGGCTTATACAACCAATCCTAACCTTATTAATTTAAATAATGGCGGTGTTAGTCCTCAACCCAGAATTGTTCAGGAGGCTTTCGAACGATATTACAGACTTTGCAATGAAGGTCCCTCCTATTTTATGTGGAGGATACTTGATCAGGGACGAGAACCTCTCCGTACAAAGCTGGCTCAACAGGCAGGATGTTCAGCTGAAGAAATCGCTATCAATAGAAATACCACAGAAGCTCTGGATACTGTGATCTTTGGTCTAACTATGAATAGAGGCGATGAAGTTGTTTTATCAAGATATGATTATCCGAACGTAATAAATGCATGGAAACAAAGAGAAATACGTGATGGGATTAAAATAGTCTGGGTTGATCTCCCAGTACCGATTGAAGATGATGATAAAATCGTTGATGCTTATTCTTCAGCATTCAATTCTAAAACAAGGATTGTTAATATAACTCATATGATAAACTGGAACGGTCAGCTTCTTCCGGCAAGAAAGATAGCAGATGCAGCCCATAAGAAAGGAATTGAAGTTATAGTTGATGGTGCACATACATTTGCACATCTGGAATACAAAATCAGCGATCTTGATTGTGATTATTTTGGTACAAGCCTTCACAAATGGCTTTGTGCCCCATTTGGTACAGGAATGTTGTTTGTCAAAAAAGAGAAGATTAAAAATATTTATCCCCTTTTTCCAAATCCTGAGCCAAGATCGGAAGATATTCGTAAATTTGAAGCACAAGGAACACGCTCATTCCCGGGAGAGCAGGCTATCGGTGAGGCGATTAACTTTCAAATGAATATCGGTAACAAAAGAAAGGAAGACAGGTTGCGTTTCCTAAAAAATTATTGGGCTGAACAGGCTGTGAAAATCCCCAAGGTAAAGCTAAATACTTCTTTGAAACCTGAATATTCATGCGCTCTTGCAAACTTTAGTATAGAAGGCATGAAAGCTTCTGAAATTGACACTGAGCTATTTAACAAATATAAGATTCATACCGTTGGAATAGTGTGGGAAAAGATCGATGGGATTAGAGTTACTCCTCATGTATATACAAGACTGAGTGAACTCGACAAACTGCTTGAAGCAATAAATGCTATGGCTAAGAAATAAGCCATATTTATTTTTACAAATTTTTAACAAAGAACACCGTCCTTATGACGGTGTTTTTTGATATTAAAGAATAATAATGAATTTTCTCAATCCTGCTGTTTTATTTGGAATGTTTGCGGCATCAATCCCACTCATTCTGCATCTATTAAATCTACGAAAACTTAAGACTATTGAGTTTTCTACTTTACTGTTCATCAAAGAGCTTCAGAAAACAAAAATCAGAAAAATCAAAATCAAGCAAATTTTATTGTTGATTTTAAGAACTTTGATTATTGCTTTTATAGTATTTGCATTTGCCAGACCCGCGGTTAGAAGTAATCTGCCATTGATTGGGACATACTCCAAAACAAGTATGGTTATACTTGTTGATAATTCATTCAGCATGGACGTGTCGGATGAATACGGCAATAGATTTAATCAAGCAAAATCAAGTGTTCAGAAAATCCTGGGAAATCTGAAAGATGGTGATGAAGTATCGATTATACCTATGTCTACTACTAATGATATAAGCAATTTTAATCTAAGTCGCAATTTACCAAAAGTACGTGAAGATCTTAGCTCATTCAAAATATCAAATACTTCTGCAAACCTGGAGCATAGTCTCAGGATGGCATCTTCATTATTGGATAAAGCGGTTAATCTCAATAAGGAAATTTATGTGATTAGTGACGCACAGCCTAATATTTTTAAACGGGCATACAACGACAGTATAATTGTAAATTCATCTTCTATTGCAATGATGGTGATTCCTATCGGAATCGGAGCAAAATCTGAAATCAGCAATCTTTCAATTGATAGTGTTTATAGTGTTAATCGTATTTATCAGGCAGACAAAACAGTAGAAGTTGAAACATTTATTCGCAATCATTCTGATAGAGATGTTAATGGTCTTGTAGTATCCCTCTTTTTCAATAAACAGCGTGTAGCACAGAGAACAATGGACATTCAAGCCGGTCAGACTGAATCTATACTTATTGGATCTGAGCCTCAAGTGTATGGCTTAATAAATGCCTACATCGAAATTGAAAATGACGCACAGGATGCTGACAACAAAAGATTCTTCGGATTTGTAGTGCCCCAGCCACCTAATATAGCTGTAATTGGTACTCCACAGAGCACATCGATAATAAAAATATTATCCGGTGTTACTGGAGAGAAACCTGCATTCAATGCTCAGTTTTATAATTCAAATCAGATAGGCTCAATTGATCTGTCAAAATTCGATGCTGTTTGCTGTTTATCCGGTCCATTCAAATCGAATGATTACGACAAGCTGGCTAAATATGTTTCTAGTGGAGGTTCACTTCTAATATTTCCTGAGGAAGACACTCCACCAGAAATTATGATCAAAGGACTGCATACTCTTGGGATTGACGGTTTAAGTTTTAAAACTCAATCTGCACAGTCTAATTTGACTTTTGATCAGTTTGATAAAATTCATCCCTTATTCCAGGGCGTTTTCAAAGGTAATACGGATTTGAGATCAAATCTAGAAACACCCAAGATGTCAAAAGTTATGACTACAAGCTCCGGGCAAAGAATAATCGGTGTACAGGGGTCATCGGTTTTATCAGAAATAGTTACAGGTGATGGCAGGATAATATTCTGCGGGATGTCACCAGATATTACTTGGGGTAATTTTAGCACTACAAGTTTATTCCCTGTCTTAATGTTCAGGAGTATATCATATCTTTCTGCAAAAGAAGGACTGACAATTAATGCGGTCACAGGTGATAATTTAAGATTGATTCTACCGAAGAAATTTTCCCGAGAATCAAATTTCAAAATACTCGAATCAAATGGTACAGAATCATTTGTTAAAGCAGTTACACTCCCTTCCGGTGTTCTTGTTAATAATCCTCCTTTTAATTCATCAGGTGTAAATGCTGTTTACTCAAACAACAACAAGATTGCCGCAGTTGTAAATATTAATAATGCTCCAGATGAATCTGATTTAAACAAAGTAACAATAGATAACATTAAAAAGAATTTTTCGTCATATCTTTCTGATAAAAAAGCAATCGAGATACTTAATCCAAACAAACTTTTGGCTGAGTTTAATCGAGCAAGAACAGGCACGGAACTATGGCAGATTTTTGTAATTCTAGCTCTGATTTGTGCAATAACTGAGATGGTAGTAGCAAGAACTTCTAAAAATGATTTAGCTAATTAAAAATTGGGAAAAATGACATTATTATCCATTTTGATATAATATGTTGATAATTGAACAATTTTATATTTTATTTTTGATTGTTTTTTTATTCGGAATGTTAATTGTCTGTTTGTAATTAACATGATTATCATAGGATTACTTATATTCAAGCACTAGTGTTTTCATTTTGGTATAATAGTTGTATCTTTGAGCAATGAATATTATTGAAGATTTTCATATTAGACGCGAGGCAGGGAATCAAAGGATTCATAATCTGAATGATCTGAATATCAACAGATTTATGTCTTTGGACACGAAAGCATACGAATCTTCAGCAGTTCCTGCAAAGTATAAGGAGCTTATGGGACTTGTGGGTTCAGCAGTTCTTAGATGCAACGATTGTATTATATATCATATTGATGCTTCAGTAAAATGCGGTTGCACAAAAGTGGAAATCACTGAAGCTCTTAACATTGCTTTGGTAATTGGCGGTTCGATTGTAATACCACATCTAAGAGTGGCACTTGAAGCTCTAGAGAGTTATGATTTAGAGTAATTTCTTTGGTTTTTTTTATACAATTAAAACAAATATATTTTTTATGTTTAACGATTCTCAGATTTCACAAAACACGTCGCTAGAAAGGCTTAGGCATGAGCTCAAGGAATGCCGTAATAAGCTTTTGGACATTATGAGTGAATGGGATCATATTAACAATGAGATTCAACCTCGACTAGTATTCGAGTATAACAACCTCTTCGGCAATATCGAAGATGAAATTCACTTTAAGAACTCTGTGAATACTAAGCTCGAACGTAAGCTGGAGTTATTATCAATCAAGGCTTCACGCGGTGAAAAGATAACACAAAAAACAATCGAAATCATTGAAAGACTTGTTGAAAAAGATACTTTCGAAAATTCATCTGCTTCAAGATTCAGATTTAAACTAAGTCCTTCTCAAGATATTATGGAAAGACTTTCAGCCATTGACAAATTAGGACAGGATACATCCAGCGATCTTTCGTTCTATTATCGTGCGGTTGTAAAGAAACTGCATCCTGACATGGAAGGACAAACCGATCTTTTTAAACAATACTGGGACAGTGTTGTTGAGGCATATAAATCTAAAGATTTGAATAAACTAAAGATCTTTTACAAATTAATTTGTGAAGATGAAAGCATTTATTTAGAGCTTGATGAAGATAGCCAGAGAAAACTTCAAAAAGAGATTTTTGACCTAAAAATGCATATCCAGGTTGAAACACGCAAGATTAAACGAACGATTGAAGACGAACCATTTTGCTACGCTGACAATCTTAATGACAAGTCATGGATTATCAAACGAAGGAGGCATCTTAAAGAAAAGCTGATGAATATTCAAGTTCAGATTTCTCAGAATAATAGGATATTGACTTCTTTCAAGAAAAATAATTACTCTGAAATTAATCCTGATGAATCTGCAACTCAGTTTCAATCCAGTTTCTACGATAATACTTATTCACGTCGCTGATTTTTTGCAATAAACACTACTTATTACCGTTTAATTTTTTTAATCTGTTATTTTTATTAATTTTGGGAGTAATACTATTTAGATTTGTACTATTTTTATTTAAATTGGCTTTTATAAATGAAACTTAATCAAGTTATATTTCTCTGCTGTTTAACAGGAATTTATTTCCTATCCGGATGCAAAAGCTACGATAATTTCACAACTTATTACAATACCTACTATAACTCAAACCGCTTAATGAAAGAAGCAGAAGATGAGTTTGAATTTCAGGACGAAAAGAAGAGAATCGCTCCCAGAGTAATTATTCCAGAACCAAAATTTAAAACAGCAGGTTTATCCAAAACAGGTACCCCACAGTTTATGGATGAGTTTGTTATTTCTCAGCAAAAACTTCAACCTGTAAAAATAAAACTTGACTCTATAATCATCAAAGGCTCGAAAGTTCTTGCCAAACATCCATACAGTAACTATGTTGAAGGCTCATTATATTTGATGGCAAAATCCTATTTCTATCAAAGTCTTTGGATTCCTTCACAGGTGAAATGCAGCGAAATTGTTGATAAATTTCCTGATGGTGATTACGTACCTGACGCTCTGCTTCTGATGAGTGAAAATCTTCTTATGCAACAGAACTACGAAAATGGATCAACAATGCTATCCAGAACTGTTGATATGGCATGGCAGAAGAAACGTTGGGATATTCTGTCGGAAGCTTTCAGATTACAGGCTGAAATTGCTCTGATGAACAAGGATATTGATGGTGCCATACGTCCTTATAAGCAAGCAATAGCACAGTCTGAAAATGACGAGTTAAGAGCCAAATGGCAGGTCGATCTTGCATCAATTTATTACAAAGTTAGCCGCTTCGATCAAGCAGAAAAAGAATATGCAAAAGTTCAGAATTATGATCCCGATTATATGGCGTCATTCGAAGGATATATATATCAGGCTATGTGCCAGATTAGAACCGGAGATACAGCTAAATCTGAACAAATTCTGACAATGCTTGAAAATGACGGCAAGTACGAGGAATGGCATAATCTGATTCTACTTGCGCGTATGACCCGGACAAGGCTATATGGTTCTAAAGAGCAAATGATATCACAGGAAAAGTTTGCTGATTCTGCTTATTTGAATAATACTGCTGTAAACGCTGTTTATTTTGAAAAAGCAGTTGATTTCTTCAATAGCAAAAAATATCCCGATGCCAGAAAATATTTTGCTCGTTCAAGAAATCAACGATCGGTATTTTCTAAGACATCAGAGAGAATGTTTTTCCTGATGAATTCATGGGAGCAGAAGAATAATATAGTTACTCCAATGCTTGCGAAGCTCGATTCAGGACAGACGCTTGGAGACACAAGCAACATGATTCTTGCTCAGACATTATTCGAACTAGGTCGTGTTCACGAAGAAATCGGAAATAGTGATTCGAGCCTAAAGTATTATCATCTGGCAACAAGCATTGCTCCAGTGCTGGACACCAATAGGGCGAGATATTTATTTGCTTATTCCAGGATTACCAAGACTGACAATGCGTGGCGATCTGACTCACTACTTGAAATAATTGCTAATAATTACCCCAAAACAGAATATGGGAAAGAAGCAATGAAGCAGCTTGGATATACCGATAAGTATCAAATTGATCCGGTATTTGACCTCTTCTCATCCGGGAGCAGTTTGCGAAAAAATATGGAGTATTACTTTGCAATTCAGCAGTTTCTTCGAATTGCAAATGAATATCCTGAATCAAACTTCAGCCCCAGATCTCTATATACAATAGGCTGGATTTACGAGTATAATCTTAAAAATATTGACAGTGCATTCATTTATTATCGATGGTTGCTGGAGAAATATCCCGAAACTCCCTATGCTAAAGAATTGAAATCCAGTGTGACATATCTTCTGGCTATTCGGAGCGGAGATACTAAAGCAGATCAACCCAGAACTTATGACAAACCGACCGGATTGAAGGTTGAGGATTTGATCAATATGCCGACAACTCCAGAACCCCCAAAAAAGGAAGGTTTTAATCCTCTTGACATTCTCAAGAATCCAGGCAAAACTTTGGAAAATGCTATTGATAATGGCATAAAATCTGTTAAGGATCAAGGAACAGAACTGATGAATAAAACAATGAAGGATATTAACGATCCAAAGAATTTCCTTCCGAAATTTGATCTTCCGAGTACAAAACTTCCTACTGAGTTGCCGCCAGATTCAACAAAAATTGAACAGCAGCTTAGACCCAAAAAATAACTAGTTAGATTGCTCTTTTTTTAAAATATAGGAATTTTTTATTTAATAAATTCCTATATTTGTACTTTACCATTCTCCCGTTTATTATAGCATAATTGAGGTATTAATTTTGACTGGTTTCAAAAATAATAAGAAGGACATCAGTGTTGCTAAAAGTAAGACTGATAAAGAGAATTCTCTAAATATAGATACAATTCTTAAACAACTGGATTTATACAAATCATTTTTTGATAATTATATCGATGGAGTAATGATTGTGGATCCTGAAAATCTCAAAGTAATCGATTCGAACGAGAATGCGGCAATGCTTTTTAATTCTACTAAATTTGAATTCATCGGATCAGTCGTTCCACAGTTCAAAAGAATAATCAAACTTCTAAAAAAAGATGATTCACCTTATGTTTTGAGTGAAATATCAATGAATAACTCTGACAATGAATCTATCATGGTTGAAGTCAGCTCAAGATTCATAGATTTCGAAAATAAAAAGCTTGTTCAAGCAGTTGTTCGTAATATTAGCGAACAGTTTCAGTTGACTGACAGGTTAGTACAATCTGACAAACTGGTACTTCTTGGTCAGCTTATTGCGTCAGTAGCACATGAGATAAGGAATCCACTTGCCGCTATCAATTTGAATCTTCAACTTTTACAAAGAAAATCGGAAGCAGACACTGTAGAAGCAAATCAAGTTCAGACAGCGTTACAGGGCGTAGAAAGAATTTCAAAAATAATTGAAGCCACTCTTAACTTCTCCAGAAGCAATTCGCCTGAGGTTAAAAATGTAAATGTGAATGATGTGCTCCCGAAAACACTAGAGATGTACACATCCAGCCTTAAGAAGAAACAAATTAATCTTGATATGAATTTCGGAGAGAATCTTCCAAATGTTTTTATTGATGAAAAGCACCTTCTTCAGGTTTTTGTTAATTTAATTAAAAATGCAATCGATGCAATTGACCAGAAAGGTGAGATAAATGTCAAAACATATATTGAGGAATCGTCTGATGAGGGAACCGCTGAATTTGTAGTAATATCAGTATCTGACTCTGGTTGCGGTATTCATCCTGATGATTTTTCCCGCATTTTCAACCCATTCTTTACAAAAAAGGAAGATGGAACGGGACTCGGTTTGCCAATCAGCCAGAGAATCATTCATCAGTACAATGGGAATATCGATATGGAAAGTATTTTAGGAATTGGTACGACTGTTTACATTAAATTGCCACCTACTTTTGATTAGCATGAATAAATATTCTTTTTAAATGCAAAGTTTTCATTATATTAAATTTTGATTAAACTATTTCAACCAAATAAATTCTGAAAATATATGGCGCTACAAAATTATACGATTATTGTGATTGAAGACGATCCACTCGTCAACTCTACCGTTAAGGAAATCATGTCCAGTAAATACAATCGAGTGTACGCATACCTCGATGCTGAACAGGCTCTGAACGAACTCCATATTCTGAGTCCTGATCTTATATTGCTTGATATTTTTCTTGGACATTCCAACGGACTAGACATACTGGAACAGCTCCGCAAGCAGGGATACACTATGCCTGTTATTATGATGACTGCTTTTTCTGATATTAAAATGGCAGTTCGGGCAATGAAACTCGGAGCTGAAGATTTTATTGTTAAACCACTTGATCTGGAGCAACTTGAAATCGCAGTTGAGCGATCTATTCGCAATTATGATTTAAAGCGGCAGGTTGATATTCTCTCCGAGAAACTAAGAGAAGAACAACCAAATATTATTCTTGGTTCATCAGATAGTATCATCAAAGCGATGGATACTTCCAGGATAATTTCGGGAGCTGATACCACAGTTTTGATTTATGGAGAATCCGGAACAGGTAAGGAACTCTTGGCAAGATATATTCATGATAATTCTCCACGTGCCAAAGGTCCTTTCATTACCATCAACTGCGGAGCAATCCCCCGAGAGTTAGCTGAAAATGAACTCTTCGGTTATGAGCGAGGAGCATTTACCGGTGCAACAGAAAAGATTAAACAAGGAAAATTCGAACAGGCACATCACGGAACTATTCTGTTTGACGAAATTGCAGAACTTAGCCTTGAGTTACAGGTAAAAATGCTCAGAGTTCTTCAGGAATTTAAATATTATCGATTAGGCGGGTCTAAGGAAATTTCAGTCGATGTTCGAGTAATTGCATCTACAAACCGTGATTTAGAAAAATTAGTTGAAGAAGGAAAGTTCCGCGAAGATCTTTTCTACCGCCTCAATGTTGCAAAATTAACATTGCCGCCTCTTCGGGAAAGAGATGACGATATCATGCTTCTTGCTACTTCATTTGTGAATGAATTCAACAAAAAATTCAATAGAAACATATCCGGATTTACTCCTCAGGCAGCTCTGATGCTCCAATCTTATTATTGGAAGGGAAATATACGCGAATTACGCAATGTGATAGAAAGAGTTGTTCTACTCGAAGCAGGTGATGTTGTAAGTAAAGAATCTCTACACTTCCTAAAACCAGGAACAGTAATTGTTGGTGGTGGTGTTGACAAACCGACAGTCGAACTAAAGGAAGGTGAGCATCAGCTTTTGATATCAAAGAATGGAGTTTCTATGGGAGCAGTTCTCAAGGATTTGATTGTCCAGACATTAAATATAACCGGTGGCAATCAGATAAAAGCGGCAAAAGTCCTTGGAATTTCTCGTGCCAAACTAAGGTACAGAATTGAACAATTAGGAATTAGTATTTCAGGTAAACAAGTCTCCTAATTATTCTCATATTTTATATATTTTTATCAATCAATACTGAATTATCTCCTAGTGGATTATTCAGTATTTTTTTAAAAATTAAAAAAATACTCAACAAAAGCTAAAGTTTTTGAAAAAAAACTCGAAAATCTAAAAGTAATATTTTCAATTTTATAGTTGGTTTTATATGGATTACAAAGAAGCATTAGTTATATTTTCAACATCAACTGAACCAACAGAACGAAGAATTGCTATTGAAGTGCTAAGCGAGGAGTTAGAGCTTAATGAGGAGATAGTAAATACTTTTGCTGATGGACTAAATGATGAAGACAGTGGAGTGAAAGATGTATGTGCTTCTGCTCTGCTTAAAACCGATGGTTTTCTAAGGTTGATTGCTTCCGAACGAGTTGCTCCTCTAGTAAAGAGCACAAGAATTGATATTCGAAACCTAGCCAGTGATTTATTGGTTAAACTTGGGAGTGATGCTATACAGCCTCTTATACCATTTCTTTATGATGAAGATCATCAGGTTAGAATGTTTACTTGCGATATACTTGGATTAATTCCAAGCCATGACAGTCTTCCTGAAATAATTAAGCTTCTAACTGATCCGGAAGACAATGTAAAAATTTCCGCAATATCGGCTCTGGGCAACCTAAAAGCTTCAAATGCATTATATAATCTTATTGATCTCTATCAAGACAATGAAGATCTTAAACTTTTTCTTATAGAAGCTATCGGTAAGATAGGTGGTGCATCTGCTCAGATGTTCCTTGTTGATAAGATGAAAACAGAAACTGATCCAATGCTTCAGTCATCATGTATTGATGCCCTTGCCTTTAGTGGAGACGATGTAGCAATTTGCGATTTTCTTTTAAAAGAATTGCCTGTCACTCCTCCTGAAATGCAGGGCATTCTGTTGAAGACCATTATGGCAATTGCATTCCGTCAGGAAAAGCAAATAGATTTGGGTGATTCATTGCGGTATGTGGCTCATCTGGCATTAATGGATGAAGATTCAGACATCAGGAGTGCTGGTCTCATAGCTTTGGGATATAACTATGTTGAAGATGATATTCCCGGACTCATCAATGAATCTATGGCTAACAATCCAGAAACTCAGCAGTTCATACTATCAATTATTCTTGCTAACTGCTCAACAAATATTCTTGAAATGTTCTTCAGAAGACTTCTGAAATCCAAAGGATTTGAAGAAGTAGTAGAGATGTTTCTTCTCATCCCTAGTGTGTGGAATACTTCAGATGTTGAAAATAAGATTAAAATGGTAGAAATCGTTGCAGATACTTTGATGCGTGCTGATATAAGTTACTCTAGTGAAGTTATTGAGGTTCTATTAGGACTGGACGAAGATTCCCTCTCTGCATTCCTCTTTATGAAATTAAATTCTGAGGATAGAAATGAGGTTGAGCTGGTGGAGAAATTTATTTCAAATCATAGTCTTGAAAACCTTGTTTAATACTGTTTTTTATTTATTTACTTAATAAATAAATAAAATTGACGATACATTGATTTACTAAAGTTGTAATATAGTTTTTTTTATTCAGAAGATACAAAACCAATTATTAATATGAGTTCAGATTTATTTAAATTTAAGTTCACACCCGACGCAAAGCCTGCAGTAGAAGGATCAGCTAGAATTTCTGATACTCCACAACTGGTTTTCACAGATCAGGCATTCAGAGATCTGAGAGAACATATTTACAATAGGTGTGGTATATATTTTAACGAAGGAAAAAAATATTTGCTTGAAGGCAGAATAGCTAAACGAATTGCGGCTAATAATCTGAGAACTTTTGAGCAATATCTGAACCTTCTTAAATCTACTAATTCCCGTGATGAATTGAATGCATTCTTTGAGGCTATTACTATCAACGAAACGTATTTCTTCAGAGCTGAACAACAATTTGACGCATTTGAAAAAACTCTGATTCCTGAAATAATTAAGAACAAACAAACTCTTGGTGGTGGTAATACTTTTAGAATCTGGAGTGCGGCTTCTTCCACTGGTGAAGAGCCCTATACTTTAGCTATGATGATTCTTGAAAGAGTGAAGCCTTTATTCCCTCATATAAATTTCCAGATTTTAGGTAGTGACATCAATAATGCTGTACTAGATTCTGCTAGAAAAGGAATATACAAAGAATACGCCATTAGAAATGTTCCTCCGGTTTATATGAAGAAATACTTCAAAGCCGTCGGCAATACTTATGTTCTCTAGGATGAAATCAAAAGAATGGTTCGATTTA
>CAYXFU010000018.1:0-72640 GCA_964464375.1 uncultured Hyphomicrobiales bacterium | reverse complement strand
AATCTATGATTTTCTTAGCGTAAAAAGATTCCTGCATTAGCTTCGCTGTTACTTCGTGATCGCAGGAATGACAGACTGGGAGCTGTCTAACAACATTTC
This sequence comes from uncultured Hyphomicrobiales bacterium, assembly GCA_964464375.1. GTDB lineage: Bacteria > Bacteroidota > Ignavibacteria > Kapaibacteriales > UBA2268 > CAIOZA01. The sequence goes on along the minus strand of CAYXFU010000018.1, from coordinate 72,541 downwards.
AGAAGTTTCTATTGAATAATTCGGGATTATTCATTAATATTACCTATCAGTTTAATCAGGTAAATGATACAGAATGCAATATAAGAAAAAGGAAGACAAAATATGACTTTTAGATAAAAGATAATAGAAAATATAAAAAAAGCAGGCTTTCGCCTGCTTTCTTCATTAATATCTATCCGTTTTTTATTTCTTTTTGCTCTGTGTTTTGCCCTTTTGGGGTGTTTGTCTGGGTGCTCCCGGGACTGATTTGCCCTGCTTGCCGGCTATGTCCTGAGCTTCACGCATTTTCTTTGCAAGCCATCCTTCTTTCTTGGGTGCGCGTTTCATCTGATCGAGTGTCATTTTGTTCTTTGAGTACTTGTTGATATATACCTGCTGTCCGATGCTCAGTACGTTGAACATGAAATAGTAGAGGTTCAATCCCGACGGGAAGTTCGAGAACATCAGCGTGAACATAACAGGCATCATATATACCATTGCTTTCTGCTTGGGATCAGTAACCGTCATCTTCTGCTGGAAGAACATCGTTATACCCATCGCCAGTGCCAATCCGGAGATGTGCGATATTCCAATAATCGGGAACGGAAGAGTGAGTATGCTGTCCGGCAATGACAGATCGTGTATCCAGAAAGCAAATGGTGCCTGACGCAGATCGATGGCTGTTCTCAATACTGCCCAAAGAGCGTACAGAATAGGCATCTGCAATATCAAAGGCAGACATCCGCCCGCAGGATTAATTCCATATTCGGAATAGATCTTCATCACTTCCTGATTTTGCTTTGTCGAATCATCCTTATATTTCTCTCTTACATCTGCAATAACAGGAGCAATCACCTGCATTTTCTGAGCGGAGCGCATTTGAGTGATTGAGAGAGGATGAAGAATAATCTTCATAAATATAGAGAAAACAATAATTGATATACCGAAGTTACCTATGAATTTATAAATCAACATGAAGAATGGAAGCATGAAGAATTCGCCGATCGGACGAACTATCCATTTCCAACCGAAATTAACAATTGCCTGCAAGCCATACTCATGTACAATGTCATAAGCAATAGGACCTATGAATATCTGGAAGCTTCTTGTCTGTTCGCCACCGCGATAGGGCATAGTCAAGGACATTTTATACTTCTCGTAAGCTCCTTCGTCGGGAGCACCGTATTTCTGTCCATTTAGAGTTGCAATGCCATCAAATGATCTTGCCGGTTTCGGTATGATTGCCGACGTGAAGTACTTTGTTTTGACTGCTATAAAGTCAACAATGCCGGTCTTTTGCTCCTGTACAGGGTTGTAATCGGAAGCCTTCAGCGTGAATACCTCACCGTTCAACGAAACTATTCCTTCTGCATCAGTTGATTCATCGACTGAGTTCCCTTCCTGGTATCTCAGACCATTGCCCCACTCAAGCTTATATCCCTTGTTTGTGAAGATATCTTCAAGATTATTAACTGTAATATCGGTATTTATATGATATTTATCCGCATAGAATGTATAAGTACGGATAATTGTCTTGCCTTTTTGGGGTTCAAGTTTGAACGTAATCGATAATGAATCATTACCTTTTAAAGTATAATTATCTTTAACATTACCAACAATTTCATAATAAAGATCTCTTGTGTTAACTTCCCTGCCGGTCTCGCGGGAGTTGAATTTAATAACTAATTCACCCATTTGAGTCCAGATGAGATCGGTCTGGTAATTATTCCAGCTTTTAAATTTCGTTAGATTCCAATGCTTTATGGTACCGCCACGAGTGCTAAGTTGAGCAACAACTAAGCCATTATCAATAGTAATAATTCTTTCTGTTCCGGTAGCCAATTTCTCGAACGATCCGCCGAATTTATCGGATGTTTCGACAGAATCTTGCTTCTGTTCCGATTCGGTAGTAGCCTTTGAGACTGAAGTGTTTGTGTCCGCTACTGCATTTTTCGCAACAACCGGCTTTTCTGGCGGTGGCGGCGGCGGCGGAGCCTGATTGACCGACATATAGATCATCCAGACTGTGATGATTAAAGTGATTAATCCAACTGCTAAAAGATTTTTCTTATCCATGATTTCAACTTAATTAAATTCTAAAATAATCAGGGTACGGGATCGAAACCACCCGAATGAAACGGATGACATTTTAATATTCTTTTGAGAGCGAGCCAGGAACCTTTGATAGCACCATGTTTGCCAAGAGCCTCGATTGCATATTCGGAACATGTAGGATAGAATCTGCAGGAATCGGGCAGGAAAGGTGAGAGAAGCATTCTGTAAGCTTTTACAAATATAATGAGAATATACTTCAATGATTATCCTGCTTTTTTCTGTATGATTCTGCTCTTTCAATCAATTTTTGGGCAACCGGCAGGACATCACTCAATTTTATCATCCCGGGTCGGACGGGAGCTGAATTCCACACTATAACAAATTCACCGAGTTTAGTAATTTTATTCTTTGCAGAATAATCGTCAAAAATTTGTCTTAGGCTTACACGTAATAATCGTTTGATACGATTGCGAATAACAGCTTTCCGAACTTTTCGCTTTCTGGCTGTTACGGCATACTGAATCTCAATAGGATCAGTTATTTCAGTTAAGCCCTCAGATTCATTCAGATCTCTATAGGAAACGAAAACGGCAGCATCTTTTTCAAAAAATTTAAAGGCATTCTTGAATAATACATCAAAATGAGTTTTGCCTTTTACAGTTTTTAGCTTATAATTTAGCATTTTAATCGCGCGTTTTAGCGGGATTGTTGAAAAAGTTTACTGCCTGACTTGATTGACAATTCAATAATTACTAACTAGGTTTCTTGTTTTCGCAACTTACTGTTAGTTTATGTCTTCCCTTTGCACGACGAGCATTGAGGACCTTTCTGCCATTTTTAGTTGACATTCTAAGTCTGAAGCCGTGTTTATTTAATCTTTTTCTACGGCTTGGCTGGTACGTTCTTTTCATTACTGCCTCTTAAAAAATATATTGATATTATAGTCTTTTGATTTTAAAGAACTACAAATTTAAGTCTTTTTTGAAAATTAGACAAAATTATTTTTAAAATATCGCTTTTCTGTTCAAAATCTCCTAAGTATTTCGGATTATTTTATTTAGGAGGAAATGTAGAAACCCCATAATAATATCGAATCTAACACCGAATAACGAAGGAAAATACAATTAAATTGTCATACCTGCGCATGCAGAAATTTATTCTATTTGTAGGGACACGGCGTGCCGTGTCCCTACAAAGCGATGTGAGGTTCTATAATGTATTCGGGCAAACTGTAATGAATGTAGGGGTTCAAAATTTTGAACCCCTACGAATCAATATCTCACACTTGGCTCCGGGTATGTATTTTGTGAGGATTGGAAAGACAGTTCAAAAGTTCATAAAATTATAATATATATTTTCTTTAAAAATCGTTTCTTTGAAAAATTACCTACTTTTTCGCAATTTGCGTTTGGTGGCATAGGAAAGCACAAATATTCAATCCCTAACGGGATTGGATAATGTTTTTGTAGCTTTAATTTCTACAAATATTCAATCACTACGTGATAGAAAATAAAAGAACTCCATTGGAGTTCAATATTTGTAGATCAATAATCATTTTTTGCATTTCCTTATCCCGTTAGGGATTAAATACTAAAATTGAAAAAACACGATGCAAATGATGCAAAAGTGCAATTCGAAAAAAAATATGATTGATAAATAAAGAGGTTAAAGATTATCTAAACAACCAAACATTCATTAAAATAGTGCAAAAAGTGCAAATTCATGATGCAATCGATGCAATCCAGACTCAGATTTTATTGAAATATCCGTAGGGACACGGCGTGCCGTGTCCGATCAAAGCGATGTTAGGATCTATGATGTATTCGGGCAAACTGTAATGAATGTAGGGGTTCAAAATTTTGAACCCCTACGAATCAATATCTCCGACTTGGCTCCGGGTATGTATTTTGTGAGGTTTGGGGATATAGTTGGGAAGTTTATAAAGTTGTAGATTGATATAATTTCTAATAATATCAATTCTTTAACGTATAAACATCTTTGATTGAACAAATTACTTTAAACATTGAAAATATCATATTATAATATCGGCTGCAAGGTTAACTTCGCTGAAATATCTGAAATACAAAAACGGCTGGAAGAGAAAGGACATTCAACTGTAAACTTTGGTGAGCCGACAGATGCTGTTATAATCAACACATGTACTGTTACCAATCATGCCGACAGCGATGCCCGAAAGATAATCCGCCGTGCTCTGAGACTAAGTCCTGAGGCTTTTGTGGGAGTTCTCGGTTGCTACGCCCAGCTTAAACCCGACGAAATTGCACAGATCGAAGGTGTGGATGCAGTTTTCGGTATGAAGGAAAAGTTCGACGTTATCAATTATATTGATAAGATATCAAAGAAGCACAAGCCTGAGATTCTGGTATCTGACCTGAAGGATCTGCCATTCCACACTGCGGCATCAGAAGATAACGAGAACCGCACCAGAATCTTTATGAAACTACAGGATGGTTGCGACTATCCATGTACATATTGCACAATCCCTGCCGCGAGAGGAGGAAGCCGGTCAATGGCTTTCGACGAACTCAAAAGCAGATTCTTAGAACTGAATACAACTAATAAGTACGAAATAATACTATCAGGAGTAAATCTTGGGGAATATCTGGCTCCCACAGGAGAGAACTTTACTGACGTTATCAGATTTCTCGATGAAGCAGGATTGAAGCAGAGAATCAGAATATCCTCAATTGAACCAAACTTGATAAAACCGGAACTATTGCAGATAATCAATAATTCGAAAACGATATGCCCTCATTTGCACATACCTCTTCAGAGCGGTTCGCCGGAGATATTGGCATTGATGAAGCGGAGATATAAGGCAGATTTCTTTTCTGAGCAAATTCTGAAGATAAAAGAAATGATGCCTCATGCTTGTATAGGTGTGGACGTAATATCGGGTTTCCCCGGAGAGACTGACAAACACTTTGCTGAAACTATTGACTTGATTAAGAGTTTACCTATTTCATATATTCACGCATTCACCTTCTCCGAGCGATCCGGTACACCTGCGGCAACAATGCAGGGGAAAGTTGAATCGGACACAAGAAAATCGCGAACAATTGAACTACGAAAGCTCTCAGAGGAAAAGAAGCGGGAGTTTTTTGAATCTCAGACGGGAAGCGTCTATTCAGTAATACCGGAGGACTATAACCCAGAAACTGGACATTGGTCAGGCTGGACCGAGAACTACGTTAGAGTGGAGTATCCTGCAGAAGAAAATATAGAAATCAAGCCATACAAAGTAAAGCTTTTGAAGATTCTCGAAGAGACTGTGCTGGGAGAGAAGCAGTAGAAAGCATAAAGTTAAAAGTAGAAAGTAATGGGGTTAACTTTCACACAGCAGATAATTGCTCTTGTTTTTCTTTCCTTTCTGTAAGCTCCATCCACAATTTGCTGGTTTTTGACTTTTTGTTCATTAATTGTATCAAACCTTCAACTGTCTCTCCGGCTTCAATCCATAATTTTTCCTGAATTTCTCGTTTCATTTCCACACAATCAAAAGTCTTCTTCATAAGTCAGGACCTCCTTTGGTATTCTTATTTCTATCTGCTTGTATCCAAACATCAAATTGATTGAATTATATAAGAGTATTCTTTGATAGTTTACTATATGTTTGAAATTCCAACTAACCAATACATCACAATTATTTATTGTAGCTATAGCGATATGTAAAGCATCATTATAAAATTTCTTCGAAATTGCTTTAAACTCAATATATTTAGACGCTAATAAGTCAGCATCTTCATATTTAATTACCTGTTCAATATTTTCTATTGGTATCAATCTTATTTTTTCTTTTATAGCATCTGGTGCTTCTTCAAGTTCATCAATTACGATATCCGAAATAACTGCTATCTTCTTACCCTCAATGAATTCATCAAAGAGTTTATTCGACCATTCAGCAAACTCCTCATCGAAGCAACCACCTATAACCGATGTGTCAATATATATACGTTGTTTGTGCATATTTAATTGCAAATATAAGACATTTTAATATAAAAATCCTACAAAATTCTCACTCCATTCCAAATAGTTTCTAATGCTTTTCGTAATGGTAGTTACTTATTGTAAATTATAGAATTTATTGAAAAAAATTGCTAAAAGATAGATTACTGAAGTTGTCTCCATCGATTTACAAGCCGGATGAAGAAGCCTTATCCGTCAAGCTGGTGGATCATCTGGCGGAATTGCATATAGATGACGCCACTTATGAGACCGCTTTTTTTGCTATGGCTGACCTGAAGGATGACGCCAAGAGAAAAATTATTACTGATAATTTCGGGAACGAGATCATCAGTAGGATCGAGTTGTTCCAGAGGCTGGGAAAAGTAATTATTCCAAAGGAAGAAAAAAGCATTCTTGCACTGAGAAAACAGTTTTTCGAGCTAACTGATGATCTTAACATTATTATCATCAAACTCTTCGAAAGACTTACAGCATTAAGCCTTGCAGTAGAAAAGAATCTGCCGAATCTGGAAAGTATGGCTGAGGAATGTCTCTTCCTTTACTCTCCAATAGCACATCGACTAGGTATTCGTAAGGTCTATAATGTTATGGAAGATCTGGCGTTTAAGGTTCTCTATCCTGAGGAATTCAAAAAGTTAAACTCTGCTATCGAAAAGCGCAGAACGCTTCTCGAGAAAAAGCTGAAGGATATGAGCCGTACACTTCAAATTTTATTGAAGGAAAATGGAATAGATGCTATAATTCATTATAGAGTTAAGCGAATATACAGCATTTTCCGTAAGATTCAGTTAAAGCAGGAATCCATCGATAAGATATATGATCTTATGGCATTAAGAGTAGTAACTTCATCACCTGAAAATTGTTATATCGCATTGGGTGTCGTTCATAGAAACTGGATTCCGATAGAAAATCGCTTCCGAGACTGGGTAACATTCCCCAAGCCAAACGGTTATCGTTCTATTCAAACTACTGTGCTGATGAATAATGGCGATAAATTTGAAATCCAGATACGAACTGAAGAAATGCATCGCGAAGCTGAGTATGGTTCAGCGGCTCACTGGGCTTACAAGGAAAAGATAAAATCAGGTGATTACTGGATTTCACGGCTTAAAGAGTTTCTCGAAAATGACGAATACTTTGCCAATCCGCTAGCATTGCAGGATTTGTTAAAGTCTGAATCAAAAAGGGATTTCATTCATGTTCTCACGCCAAACGGACAGATTAAAACTCTGCCGGCTGAATCCACTGTAATCGATTTCGCTTTTGCCATTCACACAGATGTTGGCTATCAGGCTAAAGGTGCAAAAGTGAACGGCAAATTTGCCAAGATGAAAACTATGCTGAACACCGGCGACGTCGTCGAAATAGCTACCTCCAAGAATGCCGCTCCTTCTTTGGATTGGCTGAATTTTGTCAGAACAACAAAAGCCAGAACAAAAATTGCTCTTTGGATTAAAAAGAACAAAACAGAACAGATAGTAGAAGAAGGCAGACGTCAGTGGGCGAAGTTCAAGAAGAGAAATGCCAAGAAGCTGGATAAGTTCGACGATGAATTGTCATTCAAGCAGAATTTGATAAAAGTTGGATATAAATCATCTGATGATTTCTTTTCAGCGATTGGCATAAAATCTCTGAAAATGACTCAGTCACTGCTCAGGAAGCTCTATCCAAACGCATTCAAACGACCAGATAAACCTATCGGCTTTATCAAAATGAGTAGCCGCAAAGCGTCAATTCCTTCTATTATTGTTGATGGAATGAAGAATATTGAAACGAAGATTTCAGGTTGCTGCAATCCATTGAAAGGCGAGGATATAATAGCTTTCGTTACTCAGAACTCCGAAATTAAGATTCATTCCGTTGATTGTCAGATTGTAAGATCGGATAGTATAGACAAATCCAGACTGAAGAAAGCTGAGTGGATTCAATCAGATTCACAACATTTAGTAAAACTACGATTAATGGGTAACAGTTATGAATCTATGTTCAAGATGCTGATTGAGAACAGTTCCGACTCTAAAGTACTCATTACTGCTATGGAAAGGAAGCCATCTAAAAATGATCTGCAGGAAATCCTGATTGAGATTGAAGTAAAGGATGTATTCCATCTCCAGGAGTTCATCACAAAACTGAACAAGAGTACGGAATTCCGAATGATACAGAGAAGATAAAGGCAGAATGTTCCGTGCCAATACATAATGACATTTGAATCATTAATGTAGGTTATTCACTAGAGCAACCTTGAAAGGTTATAAAGCAGATGACCCTCTTTCTCAGTTGTTGCAAAACTTGCAACAACTGAATTTTGAATAAGTTCTCCTTCGTCAAATAGTTTTAGCAACGATTTAGACATCTACTCAGTTATTACCTTAGCCAGCAGGATCTCGGCTATGTCCATCACTGCTACTTCATCAACCTTATCTTTGGCTTTCACACCGTCGGTTATCATTGTCATGCAAAATGGACAATTTACTGCGATTGTGTTTGGATCAGTTGCGAGAAGTTCTTCAGTGCGTTCTATGTTGACTCGCTTTCCTTCGGTCTCTTCGAGGAACATCTGACTTCCACCTGCTCCACAGCACAATCCCTTATCATGCGAACGTGGAACTTCCTTCAGTTTCATTCCCGGGAGTGATTCGATAATATTTCGTGGTGCATCATATTCCTGGTTATAGCGTCCAAGATAGCATGAATCATGGTAAACAACATCGTTCATATCATCAGCTATTGGCTGTAATTTCAGTTTGCCCTGAGCAATGAGATCCTTCAGAAATTGGGTATGATGTACAACCTCGTAGTTTCCGCCAAAGTCGGGATACTCATTCTTGAGAGTATTGAAGCAATGGGGGCAGAATGTAACAATTTTCTTAACATTGTAAGCATTTAGAGTTTCTACATTTGCTTTGACAAGCATGTCTGCAAGATATTCATTGCCGGCTCTGCGTGCTGTGTCGCCTGTGCATTGTTCTTCTGTTCCGAGAATTGCAAAGTCAACTCCTGCAATCTGCAAAAGTTTTGCAAAAGCAATTGATACTTTCTTTGCTCTGTCGTCGAAGCTTCCGGCGCATCCAACCCAGAAGAGCACATCGAAATCTTGTTTGTTTGCTGCAGTGGCTATGTTCAAGCCTTCAGCCCAGTCTGCTCTTTCGGATGCAGAGAATGCCCAGGGTGTGGCATTATTTTCGAGATTACTGAAAGTTGACTGCAGAAGCGGTGGAAAGTTAGATTCCATCATTACAAGTGAACGACGCATGCCAATGATTGCCGGAACGTGTTCGATAGTTACGGGACATTCCTGCATGCATGCTCCACAGGTTGTACACTGCCAAAGAGCTTCTATGCTGTTGTAATCACCGATAAATTTCTTGTCGAGTATTGCCTGCTCGGCATCTGTTAACTTTTGTTCAGGGAATTGCTTCTGCTTCAGCATAATCGGAGCTTTGTCGAAGAGTCTGTCGCGTGTTTCGATGATTATACTTCTGGGACTCAGGACTTTTCCTGTGATATTAGCAGGACAAACACTGTCGCATCTTCCGCAATGAGTGCATGTGTACCCATCGAAGAGAGTTTTCCAACCAAAATCTTCGACGTCTGTAACGCCGAATTTCTCAACTCCCTCAGCTTCAAAATCAATTTTCTCTAATTTATTAGGAATATTTTTTGGAGAGAAAAACACATTTAAAATAGATGTGTAAACGTGTAGATGCTTCGAATATGGGAGATAGTTCATGAATGCAAGAATCATCAGAATATGTATCCACCAGCAAGCTTCATAAATAATTGTTGCTGTCTGCCAGTTGAACATTCCGGAGACTGCATTGGAAAAGGGCTTTGCCGCCCATTTTTCAAAAGGATGAATATAATGATGCGCTGCATTCATTAGGAAAAGTGAAGTAACAATAATGAAAATTGCAACCAGAACAGCTATGGCATCGAAATTTTCGTGACCTCCCACTTGAAGGCGTTTAATTCTTATAATAAAGCGACGAACGAAAGAACCTATGATGGCAATTATTACAAATATGCAGAATAAATCTGTTGAAAAGGTTATCAAAGTATAAATTGGTCCCAGGAATCCAAGGTCGAATTCCGGAAAGAAGCCCTGAACAATGCTTTCACCGGCAGTGAAAAGCAGAACAAGAAATCCCCAGAATATCGCAACGTGAATCGGACCTGCTGTCCTGTCTCTCAGAATTTTTGTCTGTGCAAAAGCTACTGTAAAAGTATGTTTAATTCTGGCTACAGGGTTATCCCATCTTACTTCCGGTTTGGCTAACTGAAGGAAAGCATATAATCTTTTTAGACTGGTTATAAGGAATACGATAGCAGAAGCGAAAATTACCGCGAAAATAATTACTCTAAATTCCATAACTTTTATTAAATTGTTAAATAATCATTGAAAAAAACAATTGATTAATATTACATTTATCCAAACTATCAAGTTAAGATAATTGATATAATTTTACAACGAAAAAATTAATGTTTATCTCATTAACAAATATATTTCTACATAATGAATTACATAATTATTGGTTTCATAGTACTGAGTTTTTCAATCACGAATCTTATTGCACAGTCATTTCCTGGAGATGTTGACCCTGATAAGTCATCGGTTAATTCCGATGAAACTGAAGGAACCGGATCATTTCTTGGTCTTGATTATAAAATATCAAAAATCAACAGCCAACAGGCAAATCAGCTTGGATTGTCGGTTGGAGGGCTTCTGAACAGAAGTCTGGGGATAGGAATCAGCTATTTTTCTCTTTTGGGAACAAACGTCAAGGTTAATTTTGATCAGACTCTCAATAGAGCAATTAGTTTGGAATATGGTGGTTTTAGTGTTGATTATTCTTTCTTTCCGGTAAGCTGGATTAGGGTAGGGGCTGGTGGTGTTCTTTCTCTAGGCAGGATGTCAGTTAGCTCATCAGATATTAGCGGAATACGAAATTACTCTCAGTCCGATTGGCTTGGAATAATAGAACCAAAGATTTTTGCCGGAATTAATGTCTTTTCAAATATATGGATTTGTGCATCATATTGGTATATGCTGCCATTCGGTGTTGATTTTTATGATATTAGAAACAGTAGTTTCAACAGCGGTGCTTTTGGAATTGGTATTTATACATTTTGATAATTATAAAAAAATAAATCAGACAAGCAAGGATGCTTGTCCTACTATCATTTTTTGAATAAACAAGGTTTTAGCTAATGATTAGGGAATCTATTCTTCTTGCTTCAGCCATAGTTCCTGCTTTGTTATTGCTCATTTATTATCATAAGCAGGACAAAGCAAAGCCGGAACCACTCGGAATGATACTCAGAGTGTTCATCTGGGGTTGTTTCAGTATTATCCCGGCACTAGTGCTCGAAGTAATAGCTGATCGAATCAATACAGCATATAATTCACATTATATTGTTTTAACTATCTTTGTCAAATCGTTCCTAATTGCTGGATTTATTGAGGAATTCCTGAAACAAAGAGTCGTTCTTAGTTTTGTATATAAGAATAAGGCTTTTGATGAAGTAATGGATGGAATCGTATATACAATTGTAGCTGGATTGGGTTTTGCTGTAGTTGAAAATATTTTCTATGTGCTCGAAGGTGGAATAAATGTTGCTATAGCACGATCATTCACTTCACTTCCTCTTCATGCCATAGCCGCGGGAATAATGGGATATTATATTGGAAAAGCTAAATTCGCCGAAAGTAGTTTGCAAGAAAAGAGATATTTGAGAACTGGCTTGATTATGGCTATACTTTATCATGGTATTTATGATTTTATTATTTTTTCAATGCCTTATGTGAGTTATTGGTTCTTTGCTCTTGCGTTATTTTTTCTTATATTGGGATTCTTAAATCTACGGAAAAAAATTCAGATTGCATTGAAAGAAGACCTGACCGAAGGAAGGCAAAATCCGACAAACGGTGAATCAAATTCTACAGTTGGTTCCGTTTTAGCAGAATAATTTTAAATTGACTTTATTGAGGATAAATAATGTTCACATTCGAATTTTCAGAACTAAATGAGCAGATCAGACAATTAGCAAAAAAGTTTACTCAGGAAGAAATTGCTCCGGGTGTTATTGATCGTGATGTTAATGCAGAATTTCCAGTAGAAATACTCAAAAAACTTGGAGAGATTGGGTTTATGGGTATTATGGCTTCACCGGATTATGGTGGATCAGGAATGGATACAATTTCGTGCTCGATAGCTCTGGAAGAGATATGCAAGGTGGATGCAAGCATTGGCATTATGGTTTCTGTTCACAATTCTCTGGTTAACTGGATTTTTGAAAATTACGGTACTGAAGAGCTAAAACAAAAATATCTTCCCAGATTGACTTCCGGTAGCCTTCTAGGAGCATATTGCCTGAGTGAACCCGAAGCAGGATCAGACGCTTCCCATCAGAACACACTTGCTGAAAAAGATGGTGAATATTGGATTCTTAATGGAATGAAAAACTGGGTTTCTTCAGGTCATTATGCCGATCTTTACGTAGTATTTGCACAAACCGATGCATCAGCTAAATATAAAGGTATTACTGCATTTGCTGTAGATAAGGAGACAGAAGGATTCGAACCCATGAAAAAAGAAGACAAAATGGGCATGCGTTCGAGCGACACAACCTCAATTGCATTAACTAATGTAAAAGTTCATGAATCAAATATTATTGGTAATGTTGGTCAGGGATTCTATATTGCGATGGAAGGTTTGAATTCAGGTAGAATCGGAATTGCCTCTCAATCTCTCGGAATAGCTGTCGGTGCTTACGAAGCTGCTGTTCGTTATTCTAAACAAAGACAAACATTCAACAAGCCCATAATTGAACATCAAATAATTGGTGCAAAATTAGCTCAAATGGCTATGAAAATAGATGCGGCAAGACTTTTGATTTACAAAGCGGCTTATCTCAAGGACACACATCAGAACTTTATTCAGGCTTCATCTGAAGCTAAACTCTTCGCCTCAACTGCAGCATTCGATATCGCACGCGAAGCTGTTCAGATTCATGGCGGATATGGTTACACCAGAGAATATCATGTTGAGCGTATGCTTAGAGATGCAAAAGTTACCGAAATATATGAAGGTACATCCGAGATACAGCATATAGTCATTGCCCGCGAGATTATGAAATCAGATATATAGTTTATGGCAATTTAATGTTGTTTGGCAACACCTATAAGTAGCTAAAAATTAAAGACGTTGCGCCATTAGTTATTAAAAATAAATGTTGCTTAATTAATATTTATTTTTGTAATTTAATTATTCAAAATTCTATCTAATCCGGATAATAATTTTTTTACACTATATATCCACAATTTCGGAAGGTTCTTATGAAAAAGCAATTTCTTACAATCATGATTACGTTAGTCGTCCTATCTCTAATGTTAGTTGTTAACTCCTGCAAAAAGGATGTTCCCGTCGATCCGACAGATAATGTTCCAATGCTGATGAACAATCAGATTATTCCTGAAAATGTAATGCCTGCATTTGATGCAGACCAGGTAACTGTTAACAGTAACATAGAATCTGATATTTCATGTTATCCAGACTTATTTATTACTGATCCAACAAGTAATGTCAACGACAGAATGGGCGCTGTAAAGGTTATTGATATAATCAAACGTATGAAACTAACCGATAGACAATTAGCTGCTATACGCACTTATATGGTGGGTTATCATGAATGCGTCAAAGATGTTATGACTAGAACAGAAGCTCAAAGACAAAAAGCAATCGAAAGAGCTAAAGCAGCAAGAGAAGATGTGATCGCCAGATTTAAAGCAGGCGAAATTGATAGAGCAAGAGCTGCTGCGAAAATCGCTGAAATAAACAAAGCTCTCCGAGCTTCATTGGAAACACTAATTAACAAAGATGCACTCTGTGAATGTCTTAAAGCTCTCTACAGCAAGATCAGAGCCACACTTACTGACGAACAAAAAGCCATGTGGGACAAATGGGTAGCAAATCAAAAACTACCATGTGTTTCTGTAAGATCAAGACCATAAGTCATTAAATTTACGATTTCAGAACAGTCAGGACTTTACTCCTGACTGTTTTTTTTATATGTTTTTTCAGATTCAGCAAAAAAATTAGTAATTTTCAAGTTATAAAAATTCATTTTATTTTTTTCCCAATAAATCAATTGACCCTGTAAATGATATTGAAGATAAAGAAATTAGCCAGAAAAATTCTTCCACAGGATTTTATTCGTATAATTAAAAGGATTTTGCTTAAATATTACTCATTAACTCTCAAAGGCAATAATATTTATTGTCCTGTTTGCGATAAGAGTTTCAAGAAATTTATAAACATGGGGATTGATACAGTAAATGAACTTCATTGTCCAAACTGTAATTCAATTGGCAGAGACAGGTTGCTATGGCTCTATTTCCAGTCAAAAACAGATATGTTCACAAGAGAATGCTCATTATTTGAAATTGCACCTGTTGAATGTTTCTCGGACAAATTCATCCCTATGCAAAATCTTAATTATGTGAGCGGAGATCTTTACTCTACTCTTGCTATGGTTAAACTGGATATAAAATCATTGCCTTTTGATGATGAATCATTCGATTATTTGATATGTAGCCATGTTCTTGAGCATATTGATGATGATAAGAAAGCTATCAGCGAACTTTACAGAATATTAAAGAAATCGGGTATCGCGTTTATTCTCAACCCGGTTGATTATTCAAAAGAAGTAACGTATGAAGATGATAATATAAAAGATCCAAAGGAAAGATTCATTCATTTTGGACAAGAAGACCATGTAAGGATATATGGCAAAGACTTCCCCAAACGTTTATCAAACTGTGGATTTGAGGTAGAAGAGTCGGAATACGCAAGCAGCCTAAGCAAACAAGATTCTGTTAAATATGGCATTAATTCTAACGAAATCATCTATGTATGCAATAAATCAAGAAAATGAAGTAACTTTGATCTATTATTCCATTAACCCATGTTTTGCTCCTTTTTGGTTGTTATAAAAGTCAACGCTATTTAGGACAGGACAATTATCAATTATTAAATAATAAATTTTATTTTTTAATTTATTTACTCTCCCACCATAACAAAAGCACCCCAATAGTATGGATCTTTGTATTTTGATCGTACTTCCTGCTGGGCTTTGCTGAATGCATCTCGCTTTGTCATTCCGGATACCCAGTTCTTGTAGAATGAGCTCATAAGTTCTTGTGTCGCTTGATCGCTAACAGCCCAGAGAGACATGATAATAGTTTTTGCTCCTGCTTGCTGAAATGCTCTGCGTAATCCAAAAACACCTTCTCCATTTTTGATTTCACCTAAACCTGTTTCACAGGCTGAGAGAACTACTAGTTCAGTTTTGTCCAGATCCAGGTTCATTGCTTCATAAGCCGTTAAAAGACCATTTTCATCACCAACAGGTTTGTCCGTTTCAGATTTCAAATAATTGTCTGCACCAGTAAAGAAAAGTCCTGATCTAAGCAATGGATTATCAATCACCTTTTGTGTTTCAAAACCGAATGTTTCTTTGTTTTCTAGCCTAACATCTTCAAGGAACATACCGTGAGTAGCAATATGTAAAACTCTTGGATTTTTTGCTGTTTTTACGGCAGTCTTTAGTGCCATGTCGCCAACGAAACTATTAACTTCCCACTTTTTATCTTTTAGAAATTTTTCAATGTCTTTTATCTCTTGTTCTGTTCCAGGAAGACGATTTAATTCAATACCTCTAGTGCTTGCCATTAGTTCATAACTATAATCTTCATCCTTTTGATCTCTAATTTTTTTACTAGATTCCCTAACCAATGATTCTGAGAGCGAGAAATTCGGATTACCTATTAATACAGCACTATTGAATATATTACTCTCCTGCTTTGTCTGATAATATCCTATTATAATGTCTTTGGTACTATTAACTTGTTGAATATCCTGTTCTTCTAATAGGTACTTACCATTTGGAATAAGAAGGGTAGCCGGATTCAGTTTGTTATAAATACCATCCGCTGAGAAGTATATTTTTTTATACCCTTTGAGCTTACTATAAACTTTTCCCCAAAAAATTTGGAATGAAGCAGAATCGTTTTTTTTCTCTTTAATCATCTTACGATAGTTATTATAATGCATATTTTCCAAGTCATTTCCATTTTCTAAAACAACCAGGTCCGGATGATCTTCAGTCTTATCGCTTACTATAAGGAAAGCATAACAAACGCTATCTGTAAATTTATTTTTTTCTCTATATCTGAATCTAACAACCTCTACTGCTGCTTCACCGGGTTGTAGAATTGTTTGAATAGAACGCCAGTTGATTTTCTTTTTCTCATAATTTTGCATATATAATTCAGATCTCAGACTTAGTTCTTTTTCCAGATCATTTGAAACTTTCTCAATTGAATCAATGTTAAACCCCTTAGTTTTTCTAGTTTCATCTGACATAGAATATAGTTTGACAAGTAATTCCTTTTTAGAAGATAGTTCTTTATTCTTCTCTATTAATTCTATATCATTAGAATTTTGAATTCTTCTTTTTATTTTACTTGTTGAATTGAATAGAAGTGCTTTTGTATATAGTTGCAGATCAAACATACTACAAGTTGCTAAAGGTTTCTCTATATATCTTTTTACAGCAAACTGATTGAATCTTTCAAATTTATAACTCATTGTGTTCCAAAAATGTTTTTTTTCTTTTTCTGATAAAGATGGGAAGTAGTTATTAATCATATTTTTATAACTATCCATTGCTTCCTTAAACATAGGTTCAGCAAGGTTGACATCATCTTTCATATCATAGAAATCAGCTATATTACTAATGCTATTAGATAAATCGGGATGGTCATTTTTGTAAATATTTCTTGTCATTCTTAAAGATTCTAGGAATAATGGTTCAGCCTGAATATAATCTCCTTTTTTATAGAAAAAGACAGCCAAATTATTAATAGATGTAGCTATATTAGGTTGATCACCATGATATGAACGTCTTGACATCTGTAGTGCCTCTTTAAAAAGAGGCTCAGCTAGTTCAAAATCATCTCTTAAAAGATAAATATTTGCAATATTGTTCAAAGTAATTACTATATCCGGATGATCATTTTTAAGTATTCGTCTTTTCATTTCTAATGCTTCTTTCAAGAGACTTTCAGCTTTAGAATAATTACATCTGTCACTGTAAAATTGTCCTAATTTATCAATACTCCTAGCTAGATCAAGATGATCATGCTTAAATAAACGTCTTGTCATCTCAAGAGATTCAATGAATAAAGACTCTGCCATTTTATAATCACCTTCTGATAAATAAAAGGAAGCCATCATTAATAAACAATCAGCCAATTTGGAATTATCAATTTTATAGATACGTCTACTCATGTCTACACCTTCTTTTAATAGAGGTTCCGCAAGTTTTAGATTGTTTATTCCTATGTAAAAATGTGCCATATTAAGTAAACTAACTGCTAAATTAGGATGATCAGTTTTATAGATACGTCTTGTCATCTCTAATGCTTCATTGAAATAAGGCTCAGCCTTTATGTAATCTCCTTTTGAATCGTAAAAGTATGCCATATTATTTAAGCTAAGTCCTAAATCTGGTTCATCGTTCTTATATATACGCCTTTTCATCTCTAATGCTTCTTTATAAAGTGGTTCAGCTTGATCATAATCGGCTATCGCATTAAATAGAAATGCCAGATTATTTATACTTTTTGCCAACTCTGGGTTGTCACCCTTGAATATACGCCTCCTCATCTCTAGTGCTTCTTTATATAAAGGTTCTGCAGATTTGAAATTACTTCTTGCAAAGTAATTATTTGCCAAATAATCAATAATGCCTGCCAGATCTGGATGGTCACCTTTGAAGAAACGTCTATTGATAACCAATGCTTCTAAAAAGAAAGGTTCTGCCTTCTCATAATTCCTTTGTTTCTCACACCAATACGCAATACTGGAGTTAATATCGGCTATTTTCATATTCTCAGTTTTGAAGTATTTTTTATTCAATTCTAATGATTGGATTCCAAATTCAATAGCTTTTTCATCATTATCCATATCATCATACAAATCAGCCAATAAAAAAAGATTATCTGCATAATTAGTATCAGACTTACCGTATTGCTTTTCTGCAATATAAAGAGCTTTTTCAGCCAATTCAAATGCAGCTTTGGGTTCTTTCTTTGCTTGCAAGGCTTTTGAGCTATCCATCAGCTCTTTCCAGCTTTGAGCATTAACGCTTGTTAGAGATAAAAATATCCATAATAGTGAAATGAGTATTAATTTATTCAAAATATGATTTCCTTATTATAAACGAAAGTATTGTTTTAATTAATTCGATTATACTAAAATTTTATTTTGTTTTAACTAATTTTTTTTATTTAAAGCTATTTGAGTAAGAACAGTGCCCATTTAATAACACAAAGCCTGATTCTACTATCAGGCTTTTGTAACTCTCTATCCTTCTTAAATTCTTTTTAATTCTTAATTCTTAATTATCTTACTCACCCACCATGACAAAAGCACCCCAATAGTATGGATCTTTGTATTTGGTTCTTACTTCCTGCTGGGCTTTGCTGAATGCATCTCGCTTGGTCATTCCGGTTACCCAGTTCTTGTAGAAAGAGCTCATTAGCTGTTGAGTTGCATCATCATTTACTTTCCAGAGGGACATCATGATTGTCTTGGCACCGGCTTGCTGGAAGGCTCTTCTCAAACCAAATACTCCTTCGCCGTTTTGTATCTCACCTAGTCCTGTTTCACAGGCTGAAAGAACTACAAGCTCTGTCTTGTCCAAATCAAGATTCATGGCTTCGTAGGCAGTAAGAAGTCCATTGTCTTCCGCATCATTTAAGTTAGGATTTTCTTTTTTCAGATAATTATCTGCTCCTGTGAAGAATAAACCTGATCTTAGAAGAGGATTTTCAATCATCTTTTTCTCATCAAAACCAAAAATTCCTTTTGATTCCCGCTTAACATCTTCGAGGAATAAGCCGTGTGTGGCTATATGCAGTACTCTTGGGTTGTTTGCAGTGGTTACGGCAGTCTTCAAAGCACTATCTCCCAGATAGCTATTCACAATCCAATTTCTTCCTTTAAGAAACTTCTCAATATCATTGATTTCCTTTTCTGTTCCCGGTAGTTTTGTTAGATTAATTCCACGAGTACTTGCTAACGATTCATAGGATTTTTCTTCTTCCTTGTTGCCGCGAATCTTTCTGCTGGCTTGCTGAACCTGCTCTTCAGAAAGGGAAAAATTTGGATTTCCGATTAAAAGGGCACTGTTATAGATATTGCTTTCTTGTTTGGTCTGGTAATATCCTGTAAGCAAGTCTTTTGTAGTGTTTACTTGCTGAATATCCTGAACATCAATCAGGAATTTTCCATCAGGAAGCTTGAAAGTAGAAGGATTAAGCTTGTTATAAACACCATCAGCAGAGAAGAATATCCTTTTATATCCTTTTGTCTTTTCATATAGTTTTGACCAATATCTATCGAATGATTTCTTATCCTCAAGCCTATTTTTAGTGTTATTCCTATATTCTGTATAGAACTCATTTTCCAGTTCATTTCCATTCTCTAATACAACTAAATCAGGATGCTCTTCAGTTTGATCTGTAACTATCAGGAAAGCATAATAAATTGTATCGGTGAATCTTTTTTTATCCTTATATCTAAACCTGACTACCTCAACGGCAGCTTCATCTGGTTTTAAGAGTGTTTGAATTGATTTCCATGTCACCTTCTTTTTCTCGAAGCTTTGTTTGAAAGCTTCAGATTTCAGAGAAAGTTCCTTCTCTAGGTTATTGGCAATCGTTTCGATCGAATCGAGGTTAAGGTTTTTTTTCTTCAATTCATCGTTCGACATTTTATATAATTTCACTAGATATTCTTTAATATCTGACCATCTCTGGTATTGTGAAACCAATGCTGAATCACCTGAATTTAAAATCCGGTTTTTAATCCTGCTCGATGAATTTAAGAGTAGCGATTTGGAATATAGCTGAAAATCATACATATGGCCTGATATTTTCTTGTTCTCAGAATACCGGTGGATTCCAAAATTGTTGAACCATTGGAAATCATTACTAACTATGTTCCAGAATTGTTTTTTCTCCTTTTCGGAAAGCGATGGAAAATAATTATTAAGCATATTGATGTTGACCTGAAGACCTTCAATGAATAATGTCTCAGCTTCAAAATAGCGGGACAGGTCTTCGTAAAATCTTGCAGTCCATTTAATTGATCTTGATAGCTCTTGATGGTCCGAATTATACAATTTCCTTCTCATTTCCAATGCTTCTTTATATAAAGGTTCAGCCTCGGTATATCGACTTTGCCCGAAATAAAAAGTTGCCAATATATTCAGGGATTGCGCAATTGCCGGGTGTGGAGAATTAAACAACCTTTTTCTCATCGCTAGACCCTCTTTATATAAAGGTTCTGCTTTTTCATATTCTTGCAGATCTTCATATAGCCCTCCTAGATTACTGATGGATGTTGCAAGATCCGGTTGATCTCCTTTAAAAAGCCTCCTTCTCATCTCGAGGGCTTCATTAAATAAAGGCTCAGCGTCAGCATATCGTTCCCTGCCTTCATAAAAATATGCCATATTATTAATAGCAACAGCCAGACTTATATTATCAATTTTATACAATCGCCTGTTCATCTCCAGTGATTCCTTATATAAAGCCTCTGCTTTATCGTACCTGCCCATATCATTATAAAACATAGCGGTGTTATTAATTGCTGCCACCAGATTCGGATGATCTAATTTATATAAACGCCTGTACATTTCTAGAGAGTTTATTAACAATGGCTCAGCCTCGGCATAACGTCCTCTGCCAATATAAAAATAAGCCATACTTAAATATGAACCAGCTAAATTTGGGTGGTCGTTTTTATAAATTCGTTTATTCATTTCGAGAGCTTCGACATAAAATGGCTCTGCTTCTGAATAATATCCTCTGTCGTTGTAGAAGGCGGCTATGTTGTTGAGCGAGGTAGAGAGATCCGGATTATCTCCTTTAAAGAGCCTCCTTCTCATCTCGAGGGCTTCTTTATAAAATGGTTCGGCTTCGGTATAACGACCCCTCTCGAAATAATATAGACTCAAATTACTTAGGGTAGTTGCAACATTCGGGTGATCTCCTTTATAAAGTCGTCTTTTCATCTCAAGAGATTCTTTGTAAATTGGTTCAGCTTCATTATATTTTCCCCTTAGCTCGTAGAAATAGCCCAAATTATTAAGTGAGTTAGCTATATCCGGATGATCCCCTTGGAACAAACGCCTCCTCATCTCTAATGCCTCATTATATAAAGGTTCAGCTTCCGTGAACCGACCTCTATCTGTATAGAAAGACGCAAGACCATTTATAGAACGAGCCAGATCGATGTGATCTTTTTTATGCAGACGCCTGTTCATTTCGTAAGAAGCAATTAATAAAGGCTCTGCTTCGGTAAACTTGCCCATTTGGTTGTAAATTTGAGCTAAATCATTCATAGCATTAGCTAAATTCGGGTCGTCTCCTTCATGCATTTGCTTCATGATCCCCAGACCATCTTTATATAATTCAGCTGCTTTTTCCATCTTACCGGATGCGTAGTAAAGATATGCCAGCCAGGAATTATTTTTTAATAAATTGGTATGACCTTTCGGGTAGATTTTTCTATTGATCTCCAATGATATTTCACAATAATGTATCGCACTATCTACGTTATACATTGCAAAAAAAGTAGAATATATATATAAAAGACTGTTGGTATAATTAGAGTCAAGCTCTCCAAATTCTTTTTTTGCCAGTACTTCAGCACGATAAGCCCATTTAAGTGCAACAGAAAAGTCTTTCGTTTTTTGATAAGCAATTGTACTATCTATCATTTCCTTCCAAGTCTGAGCGTAGCCAATTGAGATTTGAGAAAAGATAAATACAATAACTAAAATACAGAGACAGAGTAACTTTTTCATAGCATCTCCACCGTATTACAATTTAAAAATAGGTTGATTATCTGATTATTAAAATTAATATACGCTAAAATAGTAATAATATTCAAGTATTCATAGTATTCTTTTTTTAATTAGAAGAGAGATGATCACCTTATGAAGTAGTACTAGATGGTAGTTTAATCTAAATTTGAAAGAGCCTGATCATATAAATAATCACGCTCTTTTTTCTTATAACTTTTGCGTTTCTATTTAACTATCTGTAATTTTTTGATCATAACTCCATTTTCAGTCATTAAGCGGCAATAATAAACCCCGGATGACAAATTAACGATTGGAAGATCATAGATATAATCTCCACTTTCCAATTGCTGGCTCATAATTGATAATAACACCTCGCCGACCTCATTGATAAGTTCAAGAGTCACAAATTCAGGCTTTGACAGTCTAAGACTTACCTTGGAATCTGATGTTACCGGAATTGGATACACGCTGAATGAATCTATGCATTCGAGATTCACCTTTACGTTTACATTAAGAAGCATTTTGATAGTTCCTGTAGGAGTCCAATCGCTAGAATTAACATTGTTCAATGTAGCTACATGCCAGTAATAATAAACCCCGTCGAGCATGCCCGTGAAATCGAATTGAGTGTTTTCCAGATTGTCCTGATCAATAACTAAATCTTCAAAATCTTTATCATGAGCCACCTGAAGATAATAATACCTTGCATCGGGTGTTTCTTCCCATTTGAAAATATTAGTGATAACGCTGTTAGTGTCATTGTCCAATGGATAGATAACTTTTGGCATTTTAAGCCAGGTTGTAAATCTGATTGGATTTGACCAGTCACTAGTCCTTTTAGCATTCTTTGACCTGATTTTGATATAATAGAATATATTATAATCTAAATCTTTGACCTGGTATTTATTAAGGGTAATATCTTCAACAGTTTTTGCTATTGTTTTGAACGCTGGGTCAGTAGCAATTTGAATATCATAGGAATCAGCACTATATGCTTCATTCCAAGTTATTTCAGGATTTAATGGTATCTTGAATTCTTCATTCTTGGGATAGACAATAATGGGACTAAGCAACAAATCTTTAGGTTGAGAACTGAAAGTGAATATGTCCGACCAATCACTCTCAAGTGTTCCGTTAGCCGCCTTTACACGCCAGAAATAAGGCTTTTCAAATTCGAGTCCGGAATATTTCATTATCGGGTAATAAGTTTCCTGATTCTGAATCACATTGATAAAATCCGGGTCTGTGGATAACTGGACTTTATATGTTGAAGCCGTTGGAACAGGTTTCCAAGTTAACTGTCCATTAATAGCAGTATTGGTGCTGTTGTTCTCAGGTTGTTGAAGAATTGGCTGAGGGAATATGGTCCAGAATCTCCAGATGTCCGACCACTCACTCTTGGAAATATTGTCAGTTGCAAGAACTCTCCAGAAATACTGAGTAGATTTTTCCAGATCACTGAAGGAGAAAGTTGTTGCTTTGATGGCATCAACATCAGCGATATTATCATCAAAAATTGTATCTTTACACAACTGAACTCTATATGATTTAGCAACTGGAAGAAAATTCCATTCGATATTACCATTTATCTGAATTCCGACATCGTGATTGACTGGAAGCTTTAGAGCAACTTTGCCTAAATATGTAGAAAACATCCATTTTGCAGACCATGCACCAAATTTGCTGAAAGTACCAGCCGACACTCTCCAGAAGTAATTGGTATTATATTGGAAATTAGAATAATTATAAAAAGTGTTATTAGCAATTATAGAATCTATCAGTAGTTTCTTGAAAGATGTATCCTTTGAAATCTGAATTTTATATTTATCGGCTCCTTTAACTGATGCCCATTTTATAGTACCTTCCAAAGGCTGATCGATATAATTGTCAACTGGAAATATCTGATTAGGAGTTCCGATAATGGTTCTAAATGAATTTGAGTAAGTCCAGTTGCTTTCACAGGCATTAGTAAATACTTTTAGCCTCCAATAATAGTTAGTGTAATTATCTAAATTTGATAGTTCGAACTGATTTTCTTCAATATCCAAACTGTCTATGATCGGACTTGAATAATTAGGTGTAGTGGATACTTGCAATCGATATTTTTCCTTTAAAGACGATCTGCTCCATTTTAGCAACGTGGATACTTGAACCTGAGTAGTGTCATCTCTTGGAAATGTGAGTGTTGGAGGATATAATATATTGTAAGCCAGCATAAACTCACCAAACCTGGTTATATCGGCTTCGAGTTTGTTCGTGGTAAAATTATAAGTGGCATTTATAAGCGAGAAAGTTCCTGTGTTCTCTTTATTTCTCCAATATAATTTAAGGTCAGATTTATGTTTAAGATCTGGGATTGTACTCAAATCGAAGGACAATTTACCTGTAAAATCAGTTATTCCGGTATTATTAATAACCCATCTGTAAGGAAGATTGAAACATGGTTTTGTAGATGTAAATGACATATTATAAGGTTCATAAGCATGCTTTTCAACTGAAGTAAAACCGGAACCGGTTAATGAATTTAAGTTGATGCTAACTCCAGTTGTATTCTTTGCATCATTGAATGATTTATTCCCTGTGGTACTAATGTTCAAAAGTACTGCATCCATCTTGTAAACATATCTCAAAGCCTGATAGAAGCACGAACCTTGAATTCGAAATTCGAGGGCAATATTTCCATCTGGAGTAACCTCAGTGGCTGATATGGTAGAAAGGCTTGAATCGGGAGTTACTCCCCACCCAATAAAAGTGTTACCGTTGGGAAGCCGCTGTGCATTACCCATAAATTCAGCCAATAATGGAGTTGGGTAGTAATATTCCCAAACTTTTGTAGCAGTTTTATTGGTTTCATCTATCCTATATTCAACCGCTCTGGATGAGTGTTGGGGATTAAGAACGGCATTGTCGAAAAGTAGAATATTACCGTTTTCTAATCTTTTAGGATCATGCTGATGTGAAAAACCAATAAAACCATTAATCGTGTCATTCAGAAAAGTAAACTGATTTCTGCGAGATTTACTTCCACCCCAGATCCACATTATATTCCCATTTGATCGGTTTATCTTGTAGATTGCGTCAAGACTCCTGAAATTAACGAGAATATTTCCATCACTGTCATAGATAACCTGATTAATATGGTAGGGATCGATAGCTATGGTAGTCAAATCAAAGTCACTTGTAGCATCTCGGACATCAATGTGATCATAACAGTCCCATTGAAATACTAATTTTTTGTTCTCATCAAATTCCTGAATTACAAAATCAAATAAATTCACATTAGGCCTACCATTAGGTACGACATTTGTCATGTCAATTACTCTTGGATTGTCAGCTAATAATAAATAGTGACCTTGTGGAGACATATGGAAAGTATGGAAGTTTGTTCTTAATCCCGAAGTTGCTCCAATGCTATCAATAATTTCAAAATTCTTATTGGCTATAAACCACTTCCAGCCGGGATCTCCATAGAAAGCAACTAAACCATTCTCGAGAACCCTTAAAGAAGTTATCCCAATAACGCCCAAATTAATATTCTTAGAATAAGCCTTATGTCCTGAGTTGTCAAAAATCGCAAGCTCTTGTTCTGCAATCGGTGCAATAAAAATATAGCCCGGTGCCGGATTGTTCAGATTTGGTACATCGAATACAGTAACGTTCTGAGCAAAACCTTTATTAATTGAAAGGAAGAATATGAATATAGTAATAAAGAGTTTAAATTTTTTCATACAATTCTCCAAAATTGACTATGGCATTTGCATTGGCAAAAGAATATATATTTACTCCTACGGTAAACAATATAATATATTGTTTATTTATTAAAAACTGTTTTTGCCCTCACAATATATAAAATATTATCAGAATAATCTCAAATAATTTTCTACTAAATTATTGATATTTTTAGACATATTCGGATTTTTCGATTTACAATCATAATTGTTTTTGGGCAGTATTATCGGCATGTTTTATCAATATTTGAGATTAGTTCGTCTATTTACTCAAGTGAATATGGAATTAACTATTTTTTATTTGTTAATTTTGTAAATATTTAATTTTTATAATATGTTATCAAAGTAGGAAAATAAATGAAAAAGACTATTTTTCTTTTTATTCTAATCAGCTTTTTATTAAATTTAGCATCTGCAAGTGAGAACAAAAAATCACCTTATCAATCAAAAAGTATCCTGAATAAAACCCAAAGACTAATCTATAATTCTGAATATGAATTCGAGAGAACTAAAGATCCTGCAACCGGTAAACTGCCGTCTAACATAAAAGAAAAGGAAATGCAGTTTTCTAAAACAATTCCTACTGTGGAGCAGGCAAGATCTATGAACAAACTCAGTGGTAATTCACCTCTTATTCAGGCTCAGAACTGGAAGCCTCGCGGTCCTTGGAATACAGGTGGAAGATTCAACTGCATCACATTTGATATAAACAATGAGAATATCATACTCGCCGGTTCGGCATCCGGTGGTATCTGGCGTACGATTGACAAGGGTAGTTCCTGGGTAAAGGTAACAGCTTCCGAAGCAGTACAAAGCGCCTATTGTATTGTTCAGGATCCACGACCCGGCAAAAACAGTATATGGTATTGCGGAACAGGTGAAATGCTCAGTACAACCGAGAGACAGTTTAGTTTGGACAGCAGAACTTTTTTATCCGGCAACGGTATATACAAATCCACAGATAATGGTGTTTCGTGGAAAGTACTTAGCTCTACTCTGGGAAATGCTACCAATATTCTGTCTGACACTTTCCAGGGAATATGGAATATCTCAATCGATAAAACAAATACAAATCAGGATGTGGTTCTAGCTGCCTGCTATGGCGGGATCATGCGTTCGACCGATGGTGGTTCTAGCTGGACTTCAGTTCTCGGCGATCAGGTGAATAAGTCATTTGGAACAGCTGTCGTCCAATCAGGCAATGGTGTTTTCTTTGCCGGATTGTCAAGGATAACTCTTAATAACGTCAAACCCACTCAAATGGGTATTTACCGTTCGGTTGACGGCATCAATTGGTCTAAAATAAATCCAGCAGGATTCCCTGATACTACAAGAGTTATAAAGTTTGATGTAACTAAGGCTAACGACAATGTCCTCTATATTCTCACCGAAAAACCGCAGGTAGGGCTATATCCATGGTATTTTGGCACATCAAGACGCTACCATGGCTTATTCAAATATATTGATGATCCAATTAGCGGAAACGGCACTTCACAAGATCGTTCTGAGTTTATACCAAATACTGCACATGGAGTGCAGGCTTTCAGCTCTTTAGGCGGTTATGCTCTTACACTGAAGGTATCACCAGCGGATGAGAATTTCGTTGCCATCGGCGGTACCAGCCTTTACGTTTCATCGACAGGTTTTGCAAATGGTGTGATGAAGCATATTGGTGGATACTTTCCTCAGGGAGGATATGATATTGAGAATAAGTATTGCCATCCCGATATTCATGGGTTGGCTTTTCTACCTTCTAATCCAAATACTCTCTACGTCGCCAACGATGGTGGTATTCACATGACTTCAGATGCTAAAGCTAACCAACCGGAATGGGTTTCCCTTAATAATGGGCTAATGGCTTCTCAGTTCTACTCAATCGCTCTGGATCATGCTGTCTCGGGAGATAATTTGATATTCGGCGGACTTCAGGATAATTCTTCTCAATATACTCTTTCCGAGAATGTTAATGAGCCATGGCCAGCTGTTATTGGAGGTGATGGTATGGATGCACTCATTGCTGACAATAAAGCATTTCTGATCGGTTCATGGTACAATGGGGCTATGGTAACATTCAGATTCAATGCGCAGAATGAAGTTATTGACGAAATGTACCAGAGACCTGACAACATAAAGGACAATATGGTAGATTTTTATACACGATTTGTCCTTGACCCCAATAATCAGAAAACACTCTATCTTCCGGCTAAAACCCGCTTGTTCCGTAAGGACGATATGGAAGCTGCATCCAGGGACACATCATTGAGAAATCCGGGCTGGTTTGAGTTAAAAAATCTGGGAATACCTACTACTGAATCAATCACAGCTATCAGCGTTTGCAAGGCAACTCCTAACAGAGTTTATATCGGCACCAGCAGAGGCATTTTCTACAAAATTGATGAGGCTAATAGTGCTACACCGATAATTACCAAGCTGACCTATGTTTTCCCGAAGGATGCTTTTACATCCTGTATCGACATCGATCCCAAAAATTCCAACAATATCATTGTTAGTTTTTCCAACTATAATATTCAGAGTATTTACTCAACTACCGATGGTGGGACAAGCTGGAACCCTATTAGCGGCAATCTTGAAGAAAAGCCTGACGGAAAAGGGGCAGGGCCTTCTGTGCGCTGGATAAAGTCAGTATATACAAAAGATGGTACGATTATTTTTGCAGGAACAAGTGCCGGACTTTACTCTACTTTTCAGCTAGCTGGCATGAGCACTGATTGGAGAAAAGAAGGATATACAACAATAGGTAATCTGATAGTTGATAAAATCGATTTCCGTGAGAGTGATGGAAAAGTTCTTATTGCCACTCAGGGTGGCGGTGTATTCAGCACAAACGTAAAATATTCCGATGTGGAAGATCAAACAGACTACAGCTTCTATCTCGAGAAATGTCTGCCTAATCCTGTTAACCAGAGTGCAGATATATCATTCACACTCGATCAACCGTCATCAATCGAACTGATTCTATTTAATTCCAACGGACAAAAACTCGATCAAATAGCCGTAGGGGATTATTCGACCGGCAGGCACACAATTAACTTTAATGCGTCCAAACTACCGAGTGGAGTCTATTTCTACACATTGTTCAACGGAAGAGATAGACTAACTCAAAGCTTATTGATTGAGCGATAAGAGCAATTTAATTATTACAAAAAAGCAAAAAATGATTATTATCAAAAGCAATAATATTTTGAGTGGGATTGTGTAGAGCAAACTAGGAAAAATAAATAATTTTTATCATGGAGCAATACGAATTTACAAAGCATGCCAAGGATATGATTCTTGAAAGAGAAATTCAAGAACATTGGATTATTGATACAATTTCGGAACCGGATAGAATTGAAATGATTAATGACGAAGAGATTCATTACATAAAACAAATAAAAGAGTTTGGTAATCGTTTTTTTAGAATAGTAGTTAATCCTTATACAAATCCAAAACGGATTATAACTTTATTTTTTGATAGAAGAGTTACAGAATAATATGAAACTGAAAGCTGATAGAGAAAACGATGCGATATACTTCCGACTGGATGATTCAAAAATAATTGAATCTGAAGAGGTTGATAAAGACCTAATACTCGACTACAATGAAGAAGGAAAAGTAGTTGGAATTGAGATACTCAATGTCAGCAAAAGAACCGATAAGATTGATTTTAATTCTCTTCAATTTGAGACCGTGTAGTATCTTTCAAAATCAACTATTTTTATATATTTTATGAAACTTAAACTCTCAATATTACTTAAATTAATCCCATCTTCATTTATTCATTCCGTTATTTCATTCGGTTCAAGTGTCGGTGGTAATGTTGGCTTTACAACAGTAATCCCGTAGAGCTCCGGATGTAAATATGTGCCACTTTCATTGCCAACTTTGTTTTCCTCTACTTGTATCCTGTTAGCTACAGCCCATCGATCGTTTCTGATACCAGTTACCTGCCAGGATACTTTAAGACCTGGTGTACCTCCGGCTATTCTAAATTGATTATTAATAACTTCCTGAGATATATAAATAGGAGCAAATCCACCGATTGGTGTTAACTGATATCTATAATCACTATTTACAGAAACGAACCAGTTAGGTAGTTGAACAATAGCTTGACCGAGACTATCAAGGTAAACATTCCCATCATAGATATTTTTCATATCAGGACTCTCTACAAATGAATGGTTGAGGAATTTATTTGTAGGATCAAGAGGATGGTCTATTCTAAATCCACCACCACCTTTGAATAAAGTACCTGTAACTTGGACATTTCCTCCAAAATAACCGGCTTTTTTTGTTCCGGCAGCAATTGAGTTAGAAATGAAAGCATAACCAGTACTGTTTGAAATAACATATACTGCAGGATTAGTGCTAGAAGCATTATTATTCTGGAAATACCCTGCATAATTTGTACCGAGAGTATAAGCATATAAAGCCGGCTGTGAATTTCCCGCGTTTAATATATCGAATTCACCTGCCCTGTTGGTTCCATGATGTGTACCAAATATTGTAGGTTTGGTTCCAAGTGAATTGGTAACTGTAAAATATCCGGCTTCGCCGGTTCCTAAGTTTTCAGTATAAAGGACAGGTCTGGTATTTGTGGATTTATTGTTTTTAAAGTAACCTGCATCCCCCAAACCATCATTTTGAACATAAACAGTTGGTCTTGAATTGTTCTGATTAGATGTCAGAAAATAAGCGGCATCCTCCAAACCTTTTGTTTCAACCCATAAACCGACAAAATTATTGTTGATATTTTCTATTTTGAACATACCTGCTGAGCCGCTGTCCGATGTTGCATAAACTCCCATCGAGTTCAAACCATGAGCTTCGGCACGAACACCGAACGCTCCACCACCAAATGAGATACCTTGAACTCCCGGAGCATTAGTTGAGTATGCCAACCCCAGTACACCTGCTTTATGCAAATTAATATCACCGGTTCCAGTGCGCTTTCCCTGGGTTCCTACGACGCCAATTTTACGATAACTTTCTCCCCATACACCTACAGTATTAACGGCTTCACCTAGGACACCAACGATATCTTTTCCCGGAAAAGATTCATCCAAAGGATACATAGGGGGCCAATTAATTCGATTTCCTAACGAATCTTCTCTGGTAATGCCACGCACAGCAGTTGAAGTCTTGTTTGGTCCACCCGTACCTGAAACTCCAATAATACCATGTCCCAGTTCACCGGCACCTATACCCAATACCCCTGAACCATAACCCGAACCAATACCTGCAACGCCGAAATTATCAGCAGATCCGCCAATGTTTCCTGCACTGTTTCCATGTACTCCGGCTATGATTCTCGCAGGTCCAAGGTTAAAATTGCCACCTGATTGCATTGTACCGAATACACCATCTTTCTTTTCGCTCCATCCCATAATTCCCCAATTTTCTTTGCTTAATCCGGCTGTTCCCGAAAAACCTAAGAAACCGCTAGGACTGCCGCCACTTTCACCGTATAATCCGTATCCTTTACCATAATTTTTTGCATAAAGTGCATATTTATCATTGGCAGTATTAGTAGCTTCGAATTTTCCTGACATTCCTAATCCATCAGTTGCTGACTGTATAGTGGCATTGGTATTGTTCTGATTATTTATTGAAAAATTGCCTGCACCGCCTATTCCATCTGTTACTGACCAAATTGTAAATGCTTTACTCTGATCATTCTCTATGATAAATCTACCTCCACCGGCAGTTCCGATTGACTTTGCATAAATAGCATAAGAGTTGTTCAAGCTATTGAGAATCTGAAATTCTCCGGCATTTGCTAGTCCATCTGTAGAGGCATAGAGAGATGTTGATTTGCTGAAAGTGTTATTAATTGAAAATATACCTGCATTAGCGGTTCCGCCCAATCCTCTGAAATCAGTTGTAACCAGGGATTGTATTCCCGAATGTGTTCCGGCAGTTAATATATTGACATTCGGTTCATCGGCTTTACCATTAAATTGTGCAAAGATGCCTGACGAACTGGTGCCATTTTGGTTAACAATAGAATATAAAGCAGGTCCCTTTGATGATTCAACCAAAATAGCTGGAACCAAGTTGACAGTTCGAGCTTCGATAATTCTATTTGTTCCGGTAACCAATAGCCCGTCATCTCCTTTTATTTCAACTGATCCGTCGGTGGCATTAATTATTCTTCCGTCGCCTGGGTTAGCACCCTCATCATAAGCTTGGTCAAGCGTATTGCCACTTCCTGACGTCCTTCCGATTATTAAAGAATCATTCTCAAAGTAAATATCAATATCATTGCGGGAAACTATCGTTATAGAATCATGAACAACAGTATCAAGATTTCGTTTATAATTAAATACCCTCGCATATCTTATTACAGTATTTGGGGCAATTTCATACGATGAAACCGGTGGAGTAATTGGTCTCTTAATCCCATAAGCATTCAAAGCAGTATCTGCATAGATTGAATGAAGTGAATATGGTGAAGAGGTTAATTTGATTCTGGGTATAAGCTCAGGATCGGTTCCAACTTTCACTCCAAGCCAATATTGTCTGTCGAATGTCAAACTGCTTGAAATTGAAGTAACATCCCCAAGTTGAGTAAGAAATAATCCATTCAATACGTCGAGCTGTTTGCTTTCAGTCCATAGTAGATTTCCTGCAGTTGAAGTTTCATAAAATGAAAATACAAAATTATAGATTCCGTCAGGTTTTGGTTTACCCGTGGTGTCTGTTAACACCCCTTGATAAGAGATCAGTCTTGGTATTTGGGGTAGTAAACTTTCGAAACATATAAATATTAGAAATAAGGAAATAAGTACTAAATTTTTCATCTTTTCCCCTTTAAAAAATTTAACGGATAAAAACCATTGATTTGCTTTGAATTGAATAAATGTAACCTGACCGCATGACAAGTGTATAATAATAACTTCCACTAGGAACATATTCATTTGATTCGGTTTGTCCATTCCATGATACTTCATAAAAGCCTGTAGTCTGAAAAGAATTCACAGGTTCATAGATTTTCTTGCCGTAAAGGTCATAAATAGTCAACGTTACAAAGGTTTGTGCATCAAGGAAATATTTAATCCGGGTTGATTGATTAAACGGATTAGGTGTGTTCTGAAACAAGTTGTCTGATGCTTCTCTTTCATCATTAACTATTGATAAGAAAGGCGGAATAGTTGTATAACCGAAAAATCCGCTTACTACTTTTGAGTTATTGTACTTATTGACATTAATCAAAGCCTGACCTACAACGGCTTTGATCCTTGCATTTCCGATTACTGAGGTATTTCCGCCATTGTTTACAGAGTACCAATTAACATCATTATTTTGACCATTAAGTTGGTAACTGAAGAAAATGACAATATAAACAGGTAATAACTTCATATTTAAATTCCTTATAAAAATAAATATTTAGTTTTAACAATTTTTTAATTTAGATGATACTAAATTTCCTAGAACTATTAAACGAAGCAATGATTTTTTTATTGCAATTTTAATTTAAGGGTTTTCACTATACAGTATATCTTGATAATGAATTAATATTGACTACACAAATTTGCTTAATTTGTGAGTCTTAATATTACAAAAAAGCAAAAAATGATTATAATTTCGGCAACCGGTTTATCAAAAGCATTTACTCAGACTACTCTGTTTCAGAATATTTCGTTCGGGATAGAGCAGGGCGAAAAGGTTGGTCTGATCGGTAAGAACGGTGCAGGCAAAACTACTTTACTTAGAATCCTTGCCGGAGTTGAAACACCGGACAGTGGCGAAGTTGTCCGCACAAACGACATCAAAGTTGACTATCTTACTCAAACTACAGAATACGAATACGAAGACACAGCTATAGATTACGTGATGAACGGAATCCCTGAGCTTCACGAGGCTTTCCAGGAATATCATTTCCTTTTGGACAGCAATTCAAAAGATTCGGAAAAGCTTGCTCAGCTCTCGCATAAAATTGATGAGCTTAATGGCTGGAGCATCGAATCCGAAGCAAAGAAGATACTGCAGAAGGTTGGTATAACAGACTTCGAGAAATCTCTTCACACTGCCTCAGGTGGCGAGAAAAAGAGAATTGCACTCGCCAAGATACTTATCGCTAAACCTGACCTTCTGATACTTGATGAACCAACGAATCATCTTGATGCTGATACAGTGCAATGGCTTCAGGACGAGCTTTCAGCCACTAATCTTACTATTATATTCGTAACCCATGACAGATACTTTCTTGATGCACTTGCCACACGTATCATTGAGTTGGACTTCGAGAAACTACTTTTCTTCAATGGCAATTATGAAACGTATCTGTTTCAAAAGCAAGCACTGCTTCTCAACGAAAAGTCAACAAACGATCACCTCCAGAACAAGCTTCGACAAGAGCTGGAATGGCTCTCGCGTGGTGCTCGCGCAAGAAGGACTAAGCAGAAAGCCAGAATTGACTGGGCAGGTAAATTGAAGGACGATATACGATTTGTTGAGCATAAAAGAATCAAAATCGAAGTCGGGAACAATTTTCTGGGTAGTAAAGTCATTGAAGCCAGCAATGTAGGTTTCACGATCGGAGACCGCTTGCTGATAGACAACTTTAGTTATAATGCTCAGCATGGTGACAGAATCGGCATTATCGGGCCCAACGGATCAGGTAAGACATCTCTTTTGAAGATATTCACAGAAATGCTGATTCCTACGAAAGGCTCTTGTAAGCTAGGATCAACGGTGAAAATCGGATACTTTGAGCAGGAGCATAAAACTCTCGATGAGAGCAACACTGTGATAGGATCGCTTCAGGAAATAGCAGAATACATAAATGTTGGTGTGGGCAAAGAGCGCAAAATCACCTGCCGCGAGTTGTTGGACAGATTCTTGTTCCCAAGGAACAGACAGCACACTTTTGTTCATACACTTTCCGGTGGTGAGAAGAAGAGGCTTGCTCTTCTTCGGCTTCTGATGGCAAATCCGAATGTACTATTGCTGGATGAACCGACAAATGACTTCGACATTGAGACTTTAAATGTATTCGAGAATTATCTGGATGATTTCTTCGGTGTGCTGATAATCGTTTCCCACGATAGGTCATTCCTTGACAGATGTGCCGAATTTATCTGGGCATTTGAGGGCAACGGTGTAATCAAGGAATATCCGGGAAATTACACTGCTTATCTGGAAAAGAAGGAAACAAAGAAAACCGAGCAAAGGGAACAGAAAAGCCTCGAAAGGAAGACAGAACCTCAGACAAAAGAAGACAGTAACTATAAACCAGCAGTTAAATCAAACAAGCTCACATTTAAGGAAAAGATAGAGCTGGAGAAGATTGAGACTGACATTGATACACTAGAAGCCAGAAAATCCGAACTAGAAGAACAGCTTAACTCACCCGATCAGGACTACAAAATACTAGAACAGCTGGCTCACGAACTCAATGAGACAATCAACAAGCTTGACTCAATCACAAACCGGTGGCTGGAGCTATCAGAAAAGGTGTGAAGTAACTGATTACCGTCATAATCGATAAATACATGCCAAGCACCAAAACCAAGTCCGGCAATCAGAGAGGGAATTAATACATTGCAATTTGCAAAATGGGAGATTCATGGCATGAATACTATATTGCCACATTTTCTACAAATCCTTATGGGATTATTATAAAACTTCCGAGAAAACCCAAACCCCCTTTGAAAAAGTATATTATTAAACGAGTTACAACTATTGATAGTGTCATTCCAGACAAGGTGGGAATCTATGATTTTCTTCCCAAAAAAAGATTCCTGCATTAGCTTCACTGCTACTTCGTGATCGCGGGAATGACAAATTAATTGCGAGTATCTGATGAGCATTTAGTGTTATTTAATCAAAAGTTTATCCAGAATTTCTCCATCCTGCTGGTCGGTTTTCTCTTGTGCTGATTTAGTTTTGATAGATTTATTGCTAGTGATTTCCAGTCTATATTTCTTAACCTTAAGCATTTGAGTTAATGTTTCGGCTGATTTTGCGAATGGGTTGTCATCAAATGGATTCCACATTGGCGAAAGAAAAGCTGTGTACTTAAAATCACCCTTACCGATTTTCAAAAATCGATAGAAGTCTGGGGTAGGGTATAGATTGTAGGATTTGACAATATTGGAATTCTCATCTAAAAGATGAAGATTACCGTTTAATTCCAGATTGATTGTATCACTGAGTTTCTTTGTTACAGAGAATGTAAAGTGCAGATTGAAAGCCGGAATTGCATCACCTTCCAGAATGAGCTCCATTGGTGGAGTTGCGATTGTGAAATATTGATTCATATCTCCGGTAATTATTGAATTTGGATTCTCAGGGAGAACGGGAATTTTATAGTTTAATGATCCAAAACATGGACGGAAAGCTGCATATCTTTCAGCTAAATCTCCAGATTGAATATTTTGCTTATCAAGATATTCAGCTTTAAAGATATCGCCTGATTTTTTTAGAGTTTGCGGAGTTAAACTCTTTTTCAATTCTATGCATATTTTGTCAACTGCTTGAGATAAATCATCGGATTTATTCGAACTGCAAGATAATAATATACCGGATAAGATTGTCATTATTATAAATGCTTGAATATTGCTTGATAATTGAATTCTCGTGAAAATGGAAAACAGATTCGAAACGGTTTTATAGATTCCTGCATTCGCAGGAATGACAGTTTTTATAGCATCACATAATCTATAATAATGAATGAATTGAATTTTATTTGGTTTCATTTTTATTTATCCTTCAATTTTCAATTTTAATTTAGTACAAATTTAAAAAATTAATGCTATCCTTGATGTAGGATATACAAAAAAAAGTTTTTTTCTGTATATTTGAAAAAATTTATAATTTGACATTGTACATTACTTCAATTCATTTTTGTGATTTTATTTTAGAATTATGTCTTCTGCAAATAATATAATTACCTCGCATAAGAATCTTTCGGACAGAGAAAAGGACATTCTCCGGACGATTATCCACATGTACATTCTGAATGCACTGCCTGTCGGTTCGAGAACTCTAAGTAAGTATCTTGAACATGAACTGAAGCTAAGCCCGGCAACGCTAAGAAATATCATGTCCGATCTCGAGGAAATGGAATACATCAGCCATCCACATACTTCTGCAGGAAGAATACCAACGGACAAGGGTTACAGATATTACGTTGATACTCTCATGCAAACCGAGTTGCTTTCGGAACATGAAATTCAGAAATTAATTGGGAATGTTCCAACAATCACACCTGATAATATTCTCAAAGATGCTTCGAAGCTCCTTGGAATGTTGTCGCGTTGCTTGGGTGTGGTCGCAATTCCTCATTTTACGGATTTAGCAATACAAAAAATTGAATTGATTTCACTCGCAAGCAACAGGGTTCTGGTTGTAATCGCAATGGATTCAAAGATTGTCCGCACAGTAACACTCGAAGCAGAATTTGAAATTCAGCCAACTGAACTTGAGAAGATTGCAACATTTATGAATGAAAAAGTCAGCGGTAAAAGCCTTAAATATGTCGAGGATAATTTTCAGGCAATGGTATCCGAAGGTAGTTTTGGCAAAGCACCATTAATCAGATTATTTGTTGATTCTATTGATAAATTGTTCGAAAGTTACGCATCACCCGACAGAATACACATTACCGGTACACAGCACCTGCTGGACTATCCGGAATTTGAAGATGTGCAACGGGTTAAATCTGTAATCGAACTGGTGGAGAATGAAGATGTGATTATACATATTCTGGACAAGATCGAAACAGAAGCCGGTGAGCCCAGGATATTGATTGGTAGTGAAATGGATAATCAAATTCTGGATGATTATAGTCTGATTGTAACTACTTACCGAATGGGGAGTGCTGAAGGATCTATCGGGTTGATCGGTCCTAAGCGTATGAATTACTCAAGGCTTACTTCACTTGTTCAATATGTAGGCGAATTAATATCCATCAAGAATAAATAATCTCAATGGTTTTTTAAGTCTCTATTTATCGTAAAATTTTGGTAATTTGCGTCTTAAATTTTTACAATTTTTTGATATACTGTACTCAGGCTAAATATGAAAACAATGATTGAACCTTTCAAAATTAAATCGATTGAACACATTCCTATTACAACTGAATCCGATCGTGAAAAGTACCTTAAAGAGGCTGATTATAATACATTCTCACTGAGATCTGATTACGTTACTTTAGATTATCTGACGGATTCCGGCACTACGGCAATGAGCTCACGTCAGTGGGCACAAGTGATGGATGGGGATGAATCCTATGCTGGTTCAAGAAGTTATTATAAATTCGAGAAAATTCTTCAGGAAATTACCGGATTCAAATATATAATCCCAACTCATCAGGGTAGAGCCGCTGAAAGAATACTTTTCGGCGTAATTGGCGATAAAACAAAAGTTATTCCGAATAACACTCATTTCGACACAACGCGCGGAAATTTAGAGTTTTTGGGAGTTGAGGCTGTTGATCTTCCAACAGCAATCGGTATCAATCCGGAAATTGTAGCTGATTTCAAAGGAAATATTGATATAGACGCGCTGAAGAATCTTATTGAAAAGGTTGGAGCTGACAGAATTCCGATTGTTATGATTACAGTAACAAATAACAGTGGTGGCGGACAGCCTGTATCGATGGAAAATATTCGTGAGACCAAAAAATTGGTTTCACAATATGGTATTCCATTGTTCCTTGATTGCTGTCGTTTTGCCGAGAATTGCTATTTTATCAAGCAAAGGGAAGCAGGATACCAGGATAAAACAATAAAAGAAATTGCTCAGGAAATGTTCAGCTATGCTGACGGATGCACAATGAGTGCCAAGAAGGATGGATTGTCCAACACAGGTGGATTCATAGGTTTGAACAATGATGATTGGGCAGAAAAAGCTAAGGTTATTTTGATAGTAACTGAAGGCTTTGTTACTTATGGTGGTCTTGCACGCCGTGATCTGGAAGCACTGGCTGTCGGTTTCGAAGAAGTTCTTGATGAGAATTATCTAAGATACCGCGTTGGTCAGGTGAAAATGCTGGGCGATTTAATCACAGGTGAAGGTGTTCCTATTCTTGTGCCTACCGGTGGACATGCTGTCTATCTTGATGCAAAGCGATTTGCACCTCATATCGAACCAAAGTATTTCCCGGGACAGGCTATCTCATGCGCAATTTATTTGAAGGGTGGCATCAGATCTGTTGAAATAGGTTCTGTTATGTTTGGTAAAACAGATGAGAATGGAAATCATATTGCACCAAATATGGAATTAGTAAGATTAGCAATACCAAGAAGAGTTTATACAAAGAGCCATATCGAATACACAGCTGAAGCCATTATAGAAGTATTCAAGGAAAAAGATAAACTTAGGAAAATGAAAATAGTTTACGAAACGCCCTTCCTGAGGCACTTTACAGCCAAATTCGATTATATTTGACAATTTTTAGACCCTAATTATTAAAATCCCTTTTCAGTCGAGAAGGGATTTTTTGTGTAAGGAAAACTGTCAAAAAAGTGTAAAGTGTGTAATTTTTTACACAGTCTGCTAAAACTTACACACTTTTTAAAAAAAAAGTTCAAAAAATCTTACACTATGTAAAAATAATTACACTTTTTATGTTAATAATATAGTAAATGTTTTTAAATTGAATTTGCGGAAAAAGCGCATAGAATAAAACAGTTACATTGAAATTAGGTCATTTTTCGTTCAGTAAAATTCAAGATGTAACTAAAGTGCACGAAAAGCGTTGTTACAGTGAAAGCAAAAGTATTTTTTATAGTTAACATTTTGTTAAACAATTTTAAAGGAGTTCAATATGAACATTTTAAAACCAAATGCAGGGATCGGAATAAAAAGAATGATTCTCGTCGCTGCACTTTTTCTCGGATTCTTCGGGATACAGCAAGCCATGGCACAGCCAACCGGTTATTGCGTAACATTCCCAAGAGGCGCAACGTATGAATATTGCTACTCAACGCAATATGGCTACTATGGATATATCACAAATGTGGCATTCATAGATGTTTCGACCGGTCAAACCATTTTCTCCCGCAGTTCTGACGTTAATGAAAACGGATGTTTTGTGTTCACTAATGAAATAGCCCAATTGAAAATTGGCAGAACATATAAAGCAGTTATGTCAGCTATGCCATATTATACCTATGGAAATTATACAGGCTGGACATGGTATAACAGAGCCTGGATTGACTGGAATATGAACGCAAACTTTGGTGATCCCAATGAATACTTAGGTATGCAGACATGGACAACAACAAGTTCATCACCAACCAATACTATCTATAACATCACATGGACATTCACAGTACCATGCACAGTACCGGTAGGCAAAACCAGAGCCAGATTTAGTCAGACTTATGCATATAATAATGGTTCTGATGCATGTATTAACGGTTGGTATGCTGATTACGGTACATATCAGTACAATTATGTTTATGGTGAAACAGAAGATTACATTATTGAGTTTATTCCTGATTTGGAAGGCTCATTCCCACCACCAAACGGTATTTTATTGGTAAATACAGCTTATGATGGAACTCCAGGCTATCCAAAGCCAAGTGTAACAATGGGAGCTATTCAGCCAACAGGAGCAATTTTAAACTATAAAATAACAGGTCCTAAACCATCGACCAATGTAGTTTATGAAATGCTTGAACCCTCAACCGGTTCACCTGATGTTAAATACAATACAGTTAGCAAGAAACACACTGCACAAAGAGCCAGATTTGCTTATGGATTGAGCGATGGTTCATTCCTTAGC
Organism: uncultured Hyphomicrobiales bacterium; assembly: GCA_964464375.1. GTDB lineage: Bacteria > Bacteroidota > Ignavibacteria > Kapaibacteriales > UBA2268 > CAIOZA01. The sequence continues at coordinate 32,113 of CAYXFU010000018.1, read as the reverse complement.
AATCAGGGTGGTGAATACAAACTTGCAGTACAGGTTTCTGGAGCAGGTTGCCCGGGTGCAGCTTATAGCGTATTTACAGTATCGCATGCTTACGATATGGCAGCTGCAGAAATTGTATCTCCAAAGAACAACGGATCTCCGAGATACCATAAATATTTAAGAAACAATTTGATAGCCGTAACAGGTAAATTCCAGAATGTCGGCTTAAATCCTGTTTCAGAGTTCTGGGCTTATGCATATATTCTTAATAGCGCAGGCGACACAGTAACAAGCCTTTCAAGACATTGGGATGCTAACAACAATCCAACTGATTTTACACTAGCCGCAACAGCAAGCTGTGAAATTAATTTTGGTAACATCAGATTGAATAATATTGGTGTTTACAAGACAGTCATGAGAGTTGTTTACGAACAAGACATGGATTCATACAACAATGTTATTCCACGTCCGGACGATGCTGACTATAATCTCGAAGTAGCTTATGAAATTCAGTTATCATCGCTGAACATTCTACGTCCCGCCAATGGTGCAGTAGTTATTGGTAACAGACCAATAATCCCCCGTGGCGAATTTATGAACAAGGGTGTTTATGATGCTTCTGATGTTCCTGCAAAACTTAATGTAAGAAAACTTTCAGATAATTCACCGGTATATAATAGCAATATAATTGTCCAGGATATCCCATCCGGAAAATACAACACAAAAGTTGCTGAATTTGATGTAATGAATATTCGTGAATCAGGCACATATCAGGCAGAATTAATTATTTCTCATCCTGATGATCCAATCAGACCAGATGATACTGTCAGAACAACTTTCACAGTTGAAGGCGGTTTGAAGGGTGATTATACTGTTGGAGCAGGTGGAAACTTCCCAACAATTGATTCAGTTATGAATACATTGTACTTCCGCGGTTTAGCAGGTCCTGTAACATTCCTTTTAACAGATAGTTATTATAAAGTAAAGGGAACTATGGTTTCTGATCCGGCATGGGACTTCTCAACATACATAATCAACTTAGGTTGGGACGAAACAACAAAATCAGCAAACACAATTACCTGGAAACCATCACAGGCAAAAGCGATCAGCAGAGGTTCTGTATTGATTGATCTTTATGCTCCAAATGGTAAAGGTATCGTGTTTGGTCAGTCATTGACCCCAGCCAATCCATATTCAATTTACTATCAGTATCAATCAGTTGGTAGTATTGCCAGAAAATATACAAATTCACCTGGCTATATTATATTTGATGGTGGATCGCAGAAATCATTGAAATTCAGAGTTAATAGTTATTCAACTGCAACCGCAAATGCTTTCTATCTCGGTCGCGGCTCGAAAAACATAACAATTCAGAATGTTCTTATTGAAAACGCATCAACAACTCTTGCAAGCAAGATATGGATGCCAATGTCAATGTACAATCCAACAAGCGGATTCACATTCCAGGCAGATACAATGCTTGTAGGAGCAACCAATTATGGTTATTCTGCCGGTATCGTCAATCGTTCCACACTTAATGGAACCGAGCAGGCAATGTTGATGAGAATTGATACAATTCCTAACATCAACAATAAAATATCAAATAACGAAATTTCAGGATTTGGTTATGGTATAGTTTCTCTTGGTATTGGTCCTCTTCTTCTAGAAAACATGGGTGAATACTCAAGATTCTATAATAAGAATAATGAAATCAGCAATAACACAATTTCAGATGCAACCAGAGCAGGTATCTACTTAGGTTACGAAGAAAATACAAAAGTTATTGGCAATAAGATATTCAACATCACCAATCCAGTAGCCGCAGTTGCCGGTATTATGGCAGGTGGCGACGGAACATCACAGTACAAAGGCTATAACAACGTTAAGCTTACTTTATCAGGTAATGAAATAAGTGGCTTGAACTCAGGTATTGGCGTAACCGGTATCAGAGTAGAACAAGCACAGAATACATTCCCACACGCATCTAGAGGTATTGTTTACTTCCCGGATATAGCTGAAGCATCAAATATCTCAAACAACTCTGTTTGGGGACTTACAACTTCAGCAGCATCAGCAACAAGAGCCGGTATCCATCTCTATACAGAACGCGGAGTAGATCTTTGGACACCAAAGATGCCAGCATTCAAATCAAGAAATGATATGGTAGCTAACAATACAGTATATCTAGGTTCAAATGGTAGTGTTTCTTCAACAGCACCAAACGTAGGTATTGGATTCCAGAACGTAACAGGAGCAATATCAAAGAACAACGCTGTTGCATTAACAGATGTTGGCGTTGATGCTTCATCACAGGTATATGCAGGATTCTTCTATCAGGGTATTATGCCACAAGCTGGTGGAATTACATCAAACAAAAATGCATTCTATGCACCAGCCGGCGCAAATGCAGCATTTGCAAGATTTATTGAAGTTACTTCTGCAGGCGCAAACATTGAATATAGTTCAAGAAACGATTTCAAGACATTAGACCAGTGGAGAAACTGGACAAAACAAGATAAGAATTCAGTATTTGGTAACTTCCTTAACGACATGGTATTCCTTGGAACAGCTCCAAACCAGAGATTAAGAGTAAATTCCAATCCTTATCCAATTGGTTCAGTTCTGAACAACAGAGGCGATCTATTAGCCACTGTTCCTACAGATATCGATGGCAGCACACGTGGTGCCGCAGGTCAGAATTATGACATCGGTTCATGTGAATTCAACGGTAGATTGTATCTCAGTGATGTAGAAGCTCTTTATATTTCCAAACCCGCAGCATATCAGAGCGGATCCGGATTATTCTCAGATGCAGAATACATTATGACAACATCACCAGTTGAAGTATCCGCATTACTCAGAAACAGCGGTAACTTGCAGCAGTCAGCAATTACTCTGACAGTTAATATATATAGAGAAACTCCAATCGGAACTTTCTCAACCGTACCTGAATTAACAACAACAGCAGTTGCAAGTGCCGGATCGGGTGCATCAGTTGACGTTCCTTTCTTACTTTCAGACGGTTTAGCTACAGAATTCAGACCAAAGACTTTTGGCGATTTAAGAGGTACAGGTTATGTTGTTCCAGATCAGTTCCTAACAATGTGGGCAAATGTAACTCCTAAGTACAAGATCGTTATAAGCATGAATGCTGATCAGTACAACCAGAATAACAATATGGAAAAGATTGTAAGATTCTATATCAAAAAATCTGACATGAGAATCGTTACATCTGTTGAAAATTCATTTGTTAAACTTGATCAAAATTCAACTGTTGACCAAATGGCCGGCAGATTGAATGCAGACAGTTTATTCAAAGCTATGTCAAAACTCGGCTGGAGAGTCGATGTTGCAAACACAAGATTTGATTATGATATATTTGATAGACTTGGTTGGGAACCAAAAGCTGTTGATTTCACAATGTACAGAACAATGTGGTATGCAGACGGAAGTGATAAACCATTGACAAGATATCAGAGATTTGATCTTGAGAACTTCCTAAACATGGGCAACCAGATCGAAAAGAGAAATCTTATCATCTCTAGCCAGGATATCGTAAGATCACATAGCCAAAATGATACATACAATGATCTTTACTTTGTAGGTAACATTTTAAGAGCAACAAACAAAACACCAGGCAATCCATTAGGCTTGAATGGTAATAATACTGGCAATACAGTTATTGGTAAAGCTCTCCACATGAACATTGCAGAAGCAATCACAGCTACAGGTTATACTGGCGATGATTTCTCCAAGGCAGGTTTGATGGCAGTTTCAACAACTGGCGATGGTCTTGCAAAAGCAACACAATATTTCACAACACATACTTCAGCTCCAAGCGATTCAGTAGCAGGCGTAGCAGCAACAACTCTTAACAGAAATGTTGTTACACTAGGTGTTGACTGGAGACATTGGAGAAGAGCAGATTATATCATCCGTGCATCAATCGATTTTATCGAAAAGAACGGTGGAACAATCATTCCTGTCGAATTAATAAGCTTTGATGCTCAAGCAATCGGTTCAAGAGTTGACATCAACTGGGCAACAGCATCAGAATTAAAATCAGATAAGTTTGAAGTAGAAAAAGCAATTAAGACAGATGCAGGTACATCCGCATTTGTTAAGATAGCAGAAGAAAAAGCAGCAGGTAAGAGCGAAATTCAGAAGAACTATGGTCCAATCGTTGACAGAAATGTACAGATTGGTAGCACATACGTTTACAGACTGAAAATGGTTGATCTTACAGGCGATTACAAATACAGCGATGAAAAAGAAGTTAATATCGGTGGAGAAAATGCATTGTGGTTAGGCGAAGCAATTCCAAACCCAGCATCCGGCGATGCCAAAATTCAGTTCAGCGTTGATGAATCATCAAATATCACAATCGAATTATTCGATATGAGCGGTAAAGCAGTGAAATCTCTCTACAATTCACAGGTAAGCGCAGGAACACAGGAAATAACAATAAATGTTAATAATGTACCAAGCGGATCCTACAATGTTGTATTGAAGACAGGAAACAGAACTGCAGTTCGTACAATTCAGGTTGTAAGATAATATAATTCCATCGGTTGTGATTTAATCATCACAATCCTTGGTAGAAATAAAACCGGAGGCATTATTTGCCTCCGGTTTTTTTATTTTAATCACATGATTTTGAAAATATACTAATTTTTAATGTTTTTTTCTTAAATTGTAAATACAATCCATTTAAATTTATAAGGAATAAACATGAGAAGTTTACTATTTAATTTTGTCGCAATAGTTATTATTAGTTTAATTATTACATCCTGTAAGGATAATCCTATTCCCTCCGAACCAAATTATTCTGATAATACCGGAGAAGTAAATAATATCATTGTAAATTACAAGAATCACTACAGTAGTACGCTTAGTTTTGAATTTGGGTATTTCACAAAAAATTATGGATATATTTCTACATGGGTCGCTCTTGTTAAATCAAAAACAGATAATTCAGGTTCCTTTGCGTTAAAGTTGGTAGCTCCGCCTGACAGCATACTAAAAGGGGTGAAATCAGTATTTACTGATCCTGAACTAAAAACTAGTAATGCAAGTACGAAAGTTTCAATCATGTCTTTTTGTCTGAACGATTTAACTCAATCCTCATATATGGTTGAAGTTGTAAAATTAGTAAATATTGTCAATTCTTTAGACACAGTCAAACCATCATCAACAATTATTTGGCTTTATTCAGATTCAAACACAGAATTGAGTTACGTAGGAGGTAAGACCATTTCGATCAAACAGGGTTACAACATGCTTGCATTAATTTGGCCCGTAACATCCGGGGAAAAATTAAAAATTGATCCACTCATACCATCAACAGCAAAGTGGTATTGCATATTTCGTTAATTTCTAATAAGTTAGAGTATATTTGATTTATTTGTTCAATAGTTTACTAATTGATGGACAAAATTCTTTCATTAAATTCTTAGAGGTAAAATATGAAAAGCATTTTTGCGGGACTGTTTATTCTGGTATTCACTTTTGTTGCCCTAAACTGTAGAGAAGTAAAAGGTATAGAAATGCCTGACAATCTCAAATCCGGTAGTGATAACCTGACGCTTAACGGTGCAGGAGTTATTAAGAAAATGTTCTTCAAAGTATATGTAATCGGTTTATATCTGGATAAAGTATCAAAAGATGAGAATGTTCTTCTCAATCAAGATAAACCTTATATTATTAGAATGCACTTTGTCAGAGATGGGATTTCTGCTGATAAGATAATAGAGGCATGGAATACCGGCTTTGGTAAAGCAACAGGAGGAAAGACCGACAATATTAAGAATGAGATTAAGCAATTTAATGCTTTCTTTGAAGGAAATGAAATTAAAGAAAATTACATCTTTCAATTCGATTATAAACCCGGTGCCGGAGTCAGAGTTTATATAAATGGCAAAATGAAAGGGACAATCGGAGGATTCAACTTCCGCAAAGCTCTTTTGGGAATATGGCTCGGTGCTGATCCGAGAGATAGCGGAGTGAAAGATGATATGTTGGGAAAATAAAGCCTCCTCGTGAATTATGTTAGCTATTTGGTAAATAAAATCAAATAGCTTTTATTTTAGCATCATCTAAAAATATTATTAATCTTATAAAATATTACTAAAATATCTCGTCTATTAAAACATACTAAATCTTCAATAATTGATGGAGTCTGATGTGAAAGTGAGTGAAATTTTAAAGACTAAAGGTCCGCAGGTATTCACGATTAGTGAAGAAAAGTCGCTGGGTGATGCACTGAGAATAATTGTAGTTAATAAAATAGGAGTACTTATTGTACTCAATTATGAAGGAAAAATTTCAGGGATTCTTAGTGAAAGAGATATAATCCGTGCCAGTTATGAGAACCAGAACGATTATCTGAATCTTGGAGTTGCAGAGTTTATGACAAAAAATGTCATTATTGTTGAGCCTGATGATGATGTAGATTATGCTGAAAGCGTTATGACAACTAATCGATTCAGACACGTTCCTGTTATTAGTAATAAAATTCTGGTAGGTATCATTTCAATTGGCGACATAGTTAAAGTGCAGCTAAATGAATCCCGCTACGAGAATAAATATCTGAAAGATTACATTTCAGGCGTTCAATAAATATAGTACTTTCAAAAAAAAACCGCTTTTACCATCAATGATAAAAGCGGTTCTTTTATGAATAATAGATGCTATTTCTTCTTGCTTCCTTTTGCTTGTGCTCCAACTTTTTTACCCGGAAGTTGAGCAGGAAATACTTTATCATCATGGCAATCCGTACATACCGGAGTTTTCCCGTAATTATTATTCGGATGACATGATGTGCAGTCCAGATCAACATGGTTCTCGCTGAATTTTAATCCAAGTTTATCGTGCTTGAATTTCCCTGCAACAAAGTCTTTGTGGCAGGATTTACATTCTTTACCTATCTTGCCGAACTTATTATCAGTATGACATTTGTTGCATGCCAGTGATGCGTGATAACTCTTTAACTCGAATCCGGAAGACGCACCATGATTGAATGGAGTCATCTCTTTTGTAGAATGGCATTTACTGCAATTCTTCGTGTCATGGCACTGCGAACACGGTTTGTGGTGCTCTTCGAATGTCTTGTTTGATTTTTTGTGTAGCTGTGACGTCATAGTACCGGCTTTTACCAGTTTAACATCATGGCATTTAGCACAGTTCTCATCTTTGTGACAGCTAGTACATTTAATTTTGAAATGGTCGATGTGATCATTATGATAGAATGTCACATACTTAGCTTTATCGTACTTGGTTTCATAAACGACTTTATCGGGTTTGGGCACATGAGGATGAGCCATACCGGCAAGTTTTTCGATTGTTTCTCTTACCTTTATATTACCTTCTTCGCCTTTTGGTAAGTGACAAAGATTACAGCTTGTAGATCTTGTCCATTGTCTATGGCACTGCATGCACTGACGATGGTAGGCTGCTTCAAGATCCGGTACACCGATATCTTCTCTTTTTCTGTCCTTTGGATGACATTTGGCACATTTCAGAACCGGACCGGTTGTGTTGTAGTGATGACATCCGTCACATCCGTGGCTCATCTCGGACATTTGAGAATGAATCTTGTGTGAAAAGACCACAGGACCATACCGATTTGACATTTCATCCATAATAACAACATTTGGACCTTCCTCCGGAGAGTGATAAACAGATGTTTCGACCCTTGGGCACATTTTCAGGCAAGGTTCTTTTTTTGTCGGATATTCACAATCATGACATTGCTTGCAATCCATACCGGATTTTGCATGATCCTTTGAAATTGATGGTTGCTTAGCAATATTTGTAAAACCCTTAGTTGTTGTTTGCTTAGTTTCATTCTTGCTTTTTTCTTTAGCCTGCTTGCCCTTTTCCAATGCTTGCCCCAACAGTAATGCAGAGGTTAGAACAACAGCCACTATCATTAATATACTAAATAGCTTTTTCATAATCTGCCTCCTTTTGATTTTGGTTCAATGCTGATGACAGGGAATATCATTACAAATGCTCTGTATATCAGAACCAAAATTGCTGCAAATCCAATACTAACCGAGAATTCACCGATTGATGGAATATAGGAATAATCTGCATACGGAGGTTTATATGCGATAATAAAATTATTAACGCGATTTAAAATTACTCCGAAAACGACTAATGATGCTGCCAGGAACAAAAGCCCGGACGATTGCTGTACTTTTTTGCTAAGGAACAGTGGAATAGGAAGTATAAATCCAATAAATACTTCTAAGATGAACATTACTGATTGAATGTTGACCTCTTTCAGATAAACAAATGTTCCTCTGATGAACATGTCTCCAATTTTGAAAGCAAGGTATATAATAAGGAATACCGGTATCATATTAGCAAGTTTAGAGAGTACACTTATTTCAGGCTTTAGTCTGAAGGATCTGGAAGCAAGCAGAGATTCAAAAATTACCATTGGAAAACCAACTGCTAATGCTGATATGAAGAATAATAATGGCAGAATAGGTGTCTGCCAGAGTGGATGCATCTTATCACCTGCAATAATCATCAATGTTCCCAGAGATGATTGATGAAGTGTAGAAAGTACAACACCGGCAATAATGAAGACAAAAATTGTTCGTTGTAACGTTTTGTCAGCGATTTTAAGAATCTTTTCAAGTAAATTATTGAACATCTTAAGAATACCGGGTAATTTTACTTTACCCATAAAGCGTTCCGTTACAATAGGAAGAAACTCAATATATAACACTGTCATGTAGATCATAACGCATATACCAACTTCAAACAGAGCTGAATTAGGATTCCAGTTAATAAGAGGATGCCAAATATAGTACCATCTTCCGATATCGGTAACAACTCCTAACGCAACAAAAGTATAGCCAAGCATGGCTGTAAGCAAAGCTGGACGCACAATAGAATGATACTCTTCCTTATGAACTATATGTCCAATAGCGGCTGTTGTGAAACCTCCAGCGGCTAGTGCAACTCCAGCGGCAACGTCTATTCCTATCCATAAACCCCATGGATAGAGATTATCAAGATTTGTGACAGCACCGAGACCAAAAATAAATCTTCCCATCAAGAATACTATTCCGTTAATGGCAATAAGCAAAACAATAATAACTCCGGGAGTGAAGTAACCTCTGGTTTTATTTTCTCCCGAAAGGCGAGTAGGGACATGATGATCTGACATTATGCTTCCTCCTCTTTCTTTTCGGTATTCCGTTTTGTAATCCACATAATCATTCCGAGTATGGAGTAAAACATAACCGGTGGTACGAAGTACGAAAAAATACCATGCTGGATGGCTTCGGATACACCCGGTGCAGTTTTAGTAGAAAGCTTGGGGAAACCAATAGTCTCGAACTGTTGTGGTCCCAGATACAACCAAGCAGTGCCCCCAACCTCTGTTTCTCCAAATATATGGTTGATATATCTGTCCGGATTACGTTTTAATCTGGTTCTTGCTTCTTTAATCAAATCAGAACGGCGTCCATAAACAAGGGCTTCGACAGGACAAATCTCAACACAAGCAGGAAGTTTATCTTCCTTGGTACGTTTGATGCAGAAGTCACATTTTCGGATGTCCGGTTCAATAGCCTTATCAAATTCAAATGTAGGAACCTGGAATGGACAGGCTACCATGCAGTAGCGACATCCAATACATTTTCCGCCATCCCAAACTACAGAACCGTTCTCCATTTTGGTAAATGCACCGACAATGCAAGCTGACACACATGCAGGATGATCGCAGTGCATGCACTGCTGTTTTACATTGATTGGCAAAAGTTCATTTTTGGGATTGTGAAATTCATTAACAACTGTTAAGGCTTTGTTACTTGGTCGTCTTAATTGTTTGAATACAGTTCGGTCTGAATAACTTTCAATAGGATCAGTAGGTAAATCATGTGCGGTTTTGCAAGTAAATTCACAATTACGGCAACCGACACAAACAGTAGTATCAACAAGCACTCCCATTCTATCTTCTGACAAGATATTCTTGGGTTGGGATTTAAGGGAATTCACGCTCAGCACTGTCGTTCCAACGCCGAGTGAGGCTGTTTGAAGGAATTTTCTCCTTGACGTTTTATTCATTTCTGCCTCGATATTTATTAATATATTCCTCCGCTTTTACTTTCATTCCAAAAGCAAAACGTTGAAAATTTTTAGCCTAACTTTACTAATTCCTTGATTCTGCAGTTGTTATTCTACAGTAAATTCCTTTCCATACTGGGGAATTTGAATCGCGGAACTTAAATTAGTATATAATGATAATAATAACAATCGAAGTAGAATATCCATAGAAAATGATATATAGTATAAATTAATATAAAACAATTAATATAAATCAATAAACACACAATTTAATTTATGAACTTTTTAAGTATCTTCAAAGCTATATCTAATTTGTATAACCAATGTGTGTTTATTTACATAACTCCTAAATAAAACTAAATAGTCCGATTTAACGTCAATTTGCAAAATTTATTTTTGGACTAATGAAAAACAGATTAGATAGAGAAAGAGAAACAGTTAAAAAGATGGTTTCAATCTACTGCAGATTGAATCATAAATCAAGTTCTCTTTGTAATGAATGTCAGGAATTAATGTACTACGCTGATGCCAGACTTGCCAATTGCCCTTATGAATCCGATAAACCTGCCTGCAATCAATGCCCAATTCACTGCTACCGTCAGATTGAGCGGGAGAAGATAAAAGTAGTGATGAGGTTCTCCGGTCCAAAAATGATATTCAGACATCCATATCTTGCAGTTATGCATTTGATTGACCGAAAGCATGAGCCGGTGAAGCAGTCAGAGAAAGAGTAAGTTGAAAAAGTCAAAATGATTTTAGAATACTTAATCTTGCGAGAATTTTGCAAGCTAAAAAAATATTCTCCAACATTTTACGTATATTAGAAAAGTATATACAATGTTTATACGGAGAATGATGTGGAAACTATCGTAAGTAAATGGGGAAACAGCCTTGGACTAAGGCTTCCCAAGGAAATCAGCTCATCTATGAATATAACTAATGGGTCGAAAGTCAATATAAGCCTCAAGAAAAGTAAGATTGAAATATCTTTGATTGAACCGGAAAATCTTAATCTCGATTTAATGTTATCAGAGATTAATCAAAATAATATTCATGGAGAAACCACAACTGGCTTACCAATCGGGAACGAAGCATGGTAAATGCCGATTATATACCAGATCGTGGTGATGTAGTCTGGCTTGACTTTAATCCACAAACCGGGCATGAGCAAATGGGTAGAAGACCTGCAATAGTCATAAGTCCTGCTAAATATAACGAAAAAACTAGTCTTGCGATTTTATGTCCAATAACTACTCAAATCAAAGGCTATCCTTTTGAGGTGAAGATCCCGGAAAATGACAATATTAGCGGAGTAATACTTTCCGATCAGGTCAAATCTCTGGATTGGAGAGTAAGAAATGCAGAATTTATCACAAAAACACCTGAAAAGGTTATTCAGGAAGTGATGAAGAAACTAAATTTGTTGATAAGCTGAATTTAGATTCAAGATAAACATCAAAGATTACATTATTAATTAAAAACAATATTAAGTATATTTATCGTTCGATGAATTATAAGAACGCAATTTCATTATTTGGGAAGAACATTATGGATCAGAAATATCAGAAAAGGCTCTCGTCAGGTGCTAATAACACAGTTATTGCTCTAAATGAACAGGAAGCTGCAAAGCTTTTTGGTGGTGATACCCGCTCGGATATAGGCTCGGAAGCAGAGAAAATGAAATTTGCTAATTCGATAAATGAGCTTGTGGTAAATTTTATCAGATTGGATTTTGATGCTGAAACTTCCTCAGATATGCTTGTAATGGAGCGTTTGTACCCGATCGATTTCAGATGCTACGAAACTGAAAAGCGTGAATTATGGTTTGAAGTTTTCGAAGAAGAACTGAAGAAGTTGCATCAAAACGGCTTTGTTCATCGCGATCTGAAACGTCCGGCTGATCTCATCGGTGAAATTTATGACAATGTTCTGCTTACAAACAGAGGTCTGAGACTTATCGATGTAGGAATTTCGGCTCTCAAGTCGCAGGTTGGTGACAATATGTTCCAAAAATTCGTAGTAGAAGAACTGAAGGAACTGGCGGAATTCAAGGAATATTTTTTGAATAGATAATAACTGCGTGTAATCTACCTCTCCGAAAATGATGAGATTGTCAGCTGTTCTGTATTATGTCATACCTGCGCATGCAGGTATCTCTGTATTGTCATGCTGAGTGAAGCGAAGCATCCAGTTTTATTATCACTCTCCGAGAATGGAACTGGTCAATTTGATGTTGATGGCTGTTTTGTATTGCTTAGAAAACCTTATCCGTATTTTTCTATTAACCTTAGTAGACTCAATTATCCTGGATAGTGATCTACCTTATTACCTTATTTTTATTTTCCAAGTCGCTCCGATGGAGCTTTTTACAATGAACAATGATCAAATTTCAATGAACAATACAATTTAATTATCTGTGGCATAGAATTAATAATAGCACAAAGCTACAGAGTTTTGTTTTCTCTGTGTATCTCTTGTATTCCTCAGTGAAGCTCTGTGTAATTTTAACAAATCGTTGGGAGAACCACAGAGAATACAAATTGCATTTCTTTCTATCCCGTCAGGGATTTGATATTGGTAGAAAACCGTTCCCAAAACGTTTGTTACCTCGTAGAGGTTAAATATTTAATCGCTATGCGATAAATTCTCCTGTATGGACATTGTGCTACCAATATGCAATCGCTACGCGATAATTTGGGCCGAAATTTGAATCGATTTATCCAGGTCGCTCCTATGGAGCTATGATTCCTTTAATTCGCCGATTTCTACAAACAGATCGCTTCTACGAAGCTGAATACAATAAATAATTATTAGCTATTAGTTTACAAGAATATAATGTAAACTCTAAAGACCTACCGTGAGTTGACTGCTCTTTTTGTACTTTACAACTTTATAACTTTACAAACTTTCAACTCTTAAATCCCGTTAAATTCACCTTTACCCAGCGGTGGAAATTGTGGGGGAATTTCTGTTTGTCGGTGAACATCAGCATACATTCCCCGGTAACGGCATTCAGATTGTGTTCCTTGATGAAATCTCTTGATGTCTGATCATCTGATCCCATCTGCAACCAGACATTCCTGATGTCAGCCTCCAGAGCTTCTTTAAGAGCTGTCTTTGCATAATTCTTGTTAGTTACAACTACGACACCCTCGACTCTGCCCTTGGTCTGATCTATAGATTTGAGGCAGGGTATGCCATCAATTGCATCCATACTCTGATGCACAGGATAGAGATTGTAACCTTTACTCTTCATGCTTTTGAAAACCATATTGCCGAACTTCTTGTCATTACGCGATACACCTACGAATGCAAGATTCTTCAAACCTAAAAACTGATCGATTTTTTCTAACTTTGACATAAGATTTATCCGAAATTATTTAAAATTTAATAAATTGCTTGTTTAGCTCTTTATTTCCAAATTTTATCTTCAATATATAAGCACCAGAATTTAGCAATGACACATCGATAATTCGAGTGTTATTATTTGATGTTTCATTTAATTTTTCTGTCAGGATTTCATTCCCAACAATATCAAATATACTTAATTCTTTTAAATTTTCTAAGCCTTTAAACTCCACCTTCAATTGATTAGCTACAGGATTAGGAGATATAATTACATTCTCCGCTAAATTCTCATCAACTCCGGTTTTGATCGCTCCCATTTTATAATATTGACCTTTTCCATAAGGCACCTTCGTAAGCCAGCCACGATTATCGTGTGCATCTATGTAGTACTGCAGATATTCTACGCCTGATGGTACTTCCAAATCGAAATTAAATGTTCCATTTTCAATGGTAGTGTGTTGAAAAAATCCAATCTGAGATTTTGGATCAAACGACCAGTGTAATGTTACTGTATCAGCCTTCCATCCGGCATCATAAGTATCTCCTGCAATCTCACCTGAGATTTTTATTGATCCATTAGGTTTAATTGAAGGATCAGGCGGCTGATGATAAATGTATGGTGCATGATTCCAGCAATAGCGTGCGTGATGCTCGAGATAGTCATAGTTGACATCCCAGGTTGTGTACATCATTCCAAGGAAATTCGGCACTCCCTGCGAAGTCTCCTTTGATCTTCTGATTGCATTCTGGTCTTGATCGTAGAATGGTGCTGTGATCTGCCTGAATCCTTTGTCCGAGAAATAATCCAGGCTCTGCTTAGCTTTACCGAAATTCCAGCTTACCATTCCTACAGTATTCGGGATTAGATCAGCAACACCGCCCATATCACCATTAACGAGATAATAGTTCTTTACTCCGGGAACTGCATTATGGTATGGATCAAACATATCTGTCCATGTCCACACATCCGCTTTGGGATTGATTCTCTTGATTATACCGGTACATGTAATGACATTTTCTCCCAGAATCTGAGCAGGAGTCATGCCCCGCGACTGATCGCCTACGTCCCAGTTCATAGTTCGTATCTCGTCGTGATTCATAAAGTATATATCCGGTTGAGCAAGACTATCCAGCAGTTTCAGCTCGCGTTCGATTATGTCAAATACTTTCTGATCACTCATTGTAATCATCATCTGATCATTGTAGATGTTCACAGCATGATAATATGACATAAACAGAGTATCTCCGTTTTTTATCGACCCTGTCTTTTTGATTCTGAAGGTAGGGGGTTGGTGCCAGCTGTCGTAGTTACCTGCATAAGTGGTTACATATCCCATCTTCTTATCTATTAGTGAGTCAAAATCAATCCCTTCCATAATTACAAGGTCGAGCAATGGATTATCCACACTCAAAGGAGCACCTTCCCGGCGGATCAGATTGACGAAAGCCACTTCTTCAAGCACAAGATCATCGAACCAGAATTTGCCTGCTGTCGGACCCCAAACGCCCCAATATACATTCATTGTGTCTGAATCGAGTGAATTGAAAGTTACATCAAATTTCTGCCAGCCTGTAGTTGTCGATGGAACACTGATATTCTGATAGCACAAAGTCCTGCCTTTGTTGCCGATCGCTGTTATTTTGAACTCTGAAGAAAACTTCAGATTTTCTGTCTTTATCCAGGCTGATGCATGGAATTGAGTGTAAGGTTTTACCTTGAATCTGGAGCTTACGCGCGCATTCATGTATCCGCCGATTTGCTCAAAGCCACTGAAACAGATGGATGCATTGCCTGAGTGCTTTACGTCGGTATCAGCGAAACTCATTACTCCGGGCTGATCAATAAATCCAAATCCGGGGAAGTTATTGCCATTGTGTGTCTCGAAACCCGGATTACTCAGCGTTACATTCGAACTTGGGACAATTTTTGCCGTATCTCCCTGAATCACAAACTTCTGCCCCTGAACAGATAAACCTGAAGCAAGATTCGGATCCCAGTAAAGAAGTCCGTTTGAATAACCGAAGGACATACATCCGGGAACAAATTTCATGAATTTCGAATTAAGATATTTTCTGGCTGAAACAAGCGAATCCCTGTATCTCTGAGGCTGTTGAGAGATAAAGTCATATTTGTAATCAGGGATATGTGCACCGTTCAGTTTGTTCGCAGAGGCTCTGTCAGCCATAGCCTTCAGTTTTGTTGTGTTGTTGCCTACCAGGAAATTAGTAGAATAATAGTACCATCTAATCGGGAACTCCGGTACATCCACAACACGGCAAGCACGCAAGTAATTTTTCATGTTTAACTTGTTTACCATCTGGAAGAAAGTCGTAATGCCATAGAACAAACCTGCTTCGTCACTTCCGGTGATGATCGTTCTGATCGGCATAACATCGATTATATATCCCTCAGGACCCGGGAATGAATCCGATATCTGAATCTTCTGATCGGGAACCATGTCAAGCAACCTGTTCGCCTGTTTGCCGGCAATTGTAAGAACTACACCCTGATGAACAGAATCAGCATCCCCGAATAGAACTATTTTAAGAGTATCCATACCTGCTTTGCGCATTTCATCATTAAATATCGAAGCTGACTTAAAAGCCGGGGAATTTATGTCAAGGAAGATAGATGCACCGTTGAGAGAGAAGACTGCACTATACTGACCACGTATGTATGCACAGCGTGGCTGCGGAGTTAGTGGTGTCAGATCCTGAGAAATTAAGGCAGTAGCACCCAGCATGAAAAGAGCGAATAATAAGAGTAGATTTTTCATCATTAACTTCTCCGGTTTAAATTAAATAAGACATACAAAATAGTATTAAACAATTTAAAATGCAAAAGTTACATAAAAGAGAGGGGAAAGAATTGATAAGATAGAAAGTCTTCCTAATTTTGATTGATTGAGGGGTCTTGCATAATTATTGAATTTCTTTCCAAAAATGTAATTCTTTTTTGTCTAATTTATCCATATCGCTATTGAAATAGCCGCATAATGAAGAATTCCATATATTAATATCGTCTGTATAATAATTAAAGAAATGATGAAAATTGACGATAAAAATAATGTAGTTAAAAGTTTTTAGATTCTTAAATTAAAAAAATATCCAATGAATAATATAGAAAAATCACGAGATGAGTTACTGAAAGAAATTGAAGCTCTTAAAGCAGCTTATCAGATAAATACTGAAGAGTGTAAGCTTGCTGAAGATGCTTTGATAGAGAGTGAAAATAAATTTAATTTATTGAATGATTCCATCTCTGAGATGCTCGCTCTTAATGATATCGCAAGCATCTTCGATTATATATCAACTACATTGCTCAAGCATCTTCCAGACACAATTATTCTCTTCAATTCAATAGATGAAAAAAATAAAATCACAAAACTAGAAAAAATATGCGGATTGGAAAATTCGCTTATTCAAAAGATAATTAGTATCTCAGGATTTGATCCAGTTGGGAAAATTTTCAACCTAGTACCTACTCATCATCTATTTTTTAGTTCAGGTAATTTTGTAGAATTTCCCGGTGGACTGGTTGAATTTTCAGGTGGTGAATTTCCGGCAATACCTGCTAAAGCGATAGAGAAATTAATCGGTCTTCATAAAATCTACACAATTGGCATCAATAAAGATGATACTTTATTGGCGGCTTTACACTTTTTTACATTCAATAATCGGGAAATTAAAGATAGCAGTTTTATTGAATCATTAGTTAAGCAAGCCGGGATTATTATTCAGAAGAACATGGCTGAAAAGGATCTAAGATATAGTGAAGAAAAATTAAGAGTGATATTCGAAACATTGTCCGAAAGTGTTGCCCTGAATGAAATTGTTTATAATGACGCCGGAGAGATGGTTGACTACCGGATTCTTGACGTAAACGATGCGTTTTACAAGTATGCCGATTATAGTAAAGATATGAAAGTCGTTGGCAATACTGCTACAAACTTGTATGGAATGAGTATTGAAACAATTAATGGATTTTGGAAATCCCATAAGAATTTATCTGAAACACAATATACTGAATTTAAAAGTCCGATAGGTGATAGATGGTTTTATATATCTACTTCACCAATAAAAGATAACCGATTTGTTACTACATTCCATGATATTACTAAGAGAAAGCTTGCTGAGGATGAAATTTCAAAATCAGTTGAAACACTCAAAATGGCTCTCGACGTAAGTAATGCCGGTACTTGGGATTGGGATATTGAAAATAATACTTTCAACTGGTCGGATGAATTTCTGAAAATATTCCACTTGCCTTCAGATACAAAGCCAGGATTCGAAGCCTGGACACAAGTTCTTCATCCTGATGACATTGAAATTGCCGGAGAGAGAATACAAGAAGCTATCGACAGTAGAACAGAACTATTAAATGACTACAGAATCATCACTAATAATAATGAAATTCGCTGGATTCGTTCAACTGGCAAAACATTTTATCGGGATGAAAAACCGATAAGGATGATTGGGTTATGTTTGGACGTTACAGATCAAAAGCGATCTGAAGAAGCAATGCGAGAGAGCGAAGAAAGATTTAGAAATATCTTTAATAATGCCCCTATTGGTATTTACAGGACTACAAGAGAAGGAGAAATCCTTTTAGCTAATCCAAAACTTATCGAAATGCTTGGTTTTTCTTCTTTTGAGGACTTAAAAGAAAGGAATATAAAAGAGGAGGGTTATTTAGACTCAAAGATAAGAGATCATTTCGTTGATGAGATTGAATCCAAAGGAGTTATTAATAATTATGAAGTAATCTGGAAAAAGAAAGATGGAAGCAATATATTCATAAATGAGTATTCCCATGTTGTCTGCGACGGTGATGGGAATATTCTTTATTATGAAGGAACAGTTGAAGATGTAACTGAGCGGAAGAATTCTGAAGATGCCTTAAAAGAAAGCGAAAAGAATTTGGCTGAAGCACAGAGTATTGCCCACATTGGAAGCTGGGAATGGGATATGGTCTCAAATAAAGTCCAATGGTCTCAGCAAATGTTTAAAGTATTCGACATCAGTCCTGAGACTTTTGATGGAAAACCTGAGACTCTATTAAATTTCGTTCATCCTGATGACCTTGAACTAGTTATGAACAGTATCAATGCCAACTTAGAAGATGGCAGATCACCGTCACTAGAATATCGCGTTATTCATAAAGATGGTTCTGTTCACAATATCATCGCTGAGGGAAAATTTGAGTTTGATTATAACGGCAAACCAATACGGAATATCGGAACAGCACAGGATATTACTGAAAGAAAGAAAGCAGAAGAAATTCTTTCACAAAATAGGGCTGAATTAAAGGCTATTTATGACTATTCACCTGTAATGATGTGTGTTGTAGATTCAAATAGGAATGTAATATTTGCTAATCCTGCATTTTCTTCATTAACCGGTGCTACCGAAGAGCAGTTAGTTGGTGGTAAAGCATGCGGAGTGTTTGGGTGCATAAATGCGCTTGACGACATTAATGGCTGTGGTTTCGGTAAAAATTGCCAAAGTTGTAATTTAAAATCTGCCATGGAAGATACACTTAAGAATGGGACAAGCCATATTAATATTGAATACGAGACAACTTTGTTAATGAATGGGGAAACTCGTCAAGTATCGTTGCTTGGATCCACTTCATTTATACTTAGGAATAACCAGCCACATCTTCTTTTATACCTTCTCGACATTACTGATCGTAAGCAGACGGAGGAAGTGCTCAAAAAAAGTGAACAGCGTAACGCTGATATGTTAGCAAATATTGGGGATGTTATTGTAATAATTGACAAAGATGGCAACAATAGGTACAAAAGTCCAAATATTGAGAAATTGTTTGGCTGGAAGCCTGAGGATGTAATCGGGAATAGTACTTGGGACAATGTACATTCAGATGACCTTGAATCGGCACAAAATTTTATTGGTAGCCTCGTAGTCGAACCAAATAAAACCGGAACAACTGAATGCCGCTATCTGTGCAAGGATGGAACGTATAAATGGATAGAGTTCACAGGTGTTAATCTTCTTCAGGATCCTGAAATATGCGGAATTCTGGGCAATTATCATGATATTACTGAAAGAAAAGAAGCGGAAGAAACTCTGAAGAATCTGGCATCTACATTTTCTGCTGTATCAGGTGAAGAATTCTTCTATAGGGTATCATGTAGTTTAACACAAACTTTTGCAGTTGACTATGCTTTTATTGGTCAATTATCAAATGATGGCAAGTCTGTCCAAGTGATTACCGGTCAAGGCAAAGGTTTAAAATTGGATCCCTTTAGTTATGATCTTGCAGGTACTCCGTGCGACAATGTTCTAAATAATCAGTTATGTTATTATAGATCCGGAACTCAGCAATTATTCCCAAATGATACGTTATTGGTGCAAATGGGGATTGATGGATATGCAGGTTGTCCAATTTTTGATAAATCCGGTGAAGCTCTAGGAATTATTGTTCTCCTTCATTCTAAGCCAATCGAGGTCATTAATAAGATCGAAACTATTTTTAATATCTATGTCGATAGAGTTTCTGCTGAAATTGAACGAATAAAAGCCCTACGATCACTAAAGGAGAGTGAAGAACGGTTCAAAATCTTTACTATAATGGCTTCTGAAGGTATCATGATTCATGAAAATGGGACAATCCTTGATGCCAATCAAGCATTTCTAGATTTAATAGGTTGTTCATCCCTGGAAGACATTATTGGTAAAAATGGGATAGAATTAATTCCATTTACTTCTGATTCAAGAAAAAAGCTCATTGAAAGTATAAGCTTAAATTCATCGATACCTTTCGATGTTATGTTAGAGAAAGCGGATGGAACAGTCCTATATGCTGAAACACAGGGAAAGGAGATATCTTTCAATGGTAAGAATACTCGCCAAGTATACATGAGAGACATTACAGAACGAAAACGGGCGGAAGAAAAATTACAAAAACAAAACAAACAGATCGAAGCTCAATATGAAGAGTACATGCAGCTCAATGAAGTACTTCGCACAACTAATATCGAATTGATTGAAGCAAAAGAAAAAGCCGAAGAAAGCGACAAACTGAAAACAGCATTTCTGCAGAATATGTCTCACGAAATACGTACTCCACTTAACGGAATCATTGGTTTTTCAAGGTTGCTTGAGGATGAGGATATTACTAAAGAAGAAATTAAAGAATATACGGGAGTTATTCAGAACAGTGGAATCAGACTTATAGAAATAGTGAATAATGTACTTGACATTTCTAAAATTGAGACGGGACAAGTGAAGATTAATAACAAATCGTTTTCGGTTAATTCAATTATAACCAATTTAAATAGCTTTTTCAGTCCTATTGCCAGTGCAAAGGAATTAAAGCTGAATGCCCACACTTTTCTGGATGATGCAAATTGCATTGTTAATTTGGACGATGCAAAACTACATCAGATACTAACCAACCTGATTAACAATTCAATAAAATTTACAAATACAGGAAGTATAGATTTTGGATATGAAATAGTCGGGAACGAAATCCAATTCTATGTGAAAGATACAGGATCAGGTATCTCTGCAGAAGATCAGGAAAAAATCTTTGAAAGGTTTACCCAGGCTAATTCGGCGATAACACGAGGATATGAAGGAGCCGGACTTGGTCTGGCAATTTGCAGAGGACTTGTGGAATTGATGGGAGGCAGGCTTTGGGTTGAATCCGAAGCAGGCAAAGGCTCAACATTTTTCTTTAATTTACCCTACTGCCCTTCGTCTTTGGCAGAGAATTTTAAGCAGAAAAGAGCTGATATCGAGCAACATCAAAAGAGAGTAAAAATACTTATAGCAGAAGATGACCGTACCAGCTTCGAATTCCTGAAAAAGATATTAAAAAGTGACAAGTACATGATACTTAGAGCTGAAAACGGGCAACAAGCTGTAGATATAGTTAAAGCAACACCTGATATTGATCTGATTCTGATGGATATTAAAATGCCTGTTTTAAACGGGATGGAAGCCACAAAACAGATAAAGCAGATAAAACCTGATCTGCCAATAATTGCTCAAACAGCGTATGCTTTTAATGAAGAAATGGAAGAAATACTGTCGATTGGCTGCGATGATTATATAATTAAGCCAATTGAAAAGGATAAACTATTGTTATTGTTGGGGAAATATGTTTAGCCTGAATGTATTTCTAATGAACACTCCGGGTTAAACCCGGAATATTCATAATAAACATTTTGAAAGGCTATAAAGCCGCTCCCAATGTGTCATTCCTGCGTATGCAGGAATCCTTTATCAAAGTAAAAATTATAGATTCCTGCAAAAGAGACTGTGTGAAAAACTATGATTTTGTCAATCTGTCGGAGCAAAGCGACCGTGAGTTCCGAGTGACTGCGAAGCACATCCAGGCTGTTTTTACAGGAAAATGCAAATACATGGATTCCTCACTTCGTTCGGAATGACCTCTAAATCTGACTTTTCACACAGTCTCAAAAGCGCGAATAACAAAGTAGTACTGAATTTCCCATGTATTGAGAAAGCACTAATCCAAAAAACTTGGATTAGACCAGTGCCAAATAATTGCAAGGATTAGTTCATGCTCTTGATTTCCAATAATACAATTGTCAGAAACAAGCAGAAAAACAGTCCTGAACCGGCTATAATAAAAGACATCTCATGATTTCCTGTGCTTGCAAATAGCATCTGGGATAGTCTGCTGAATACAAAACCTCCCAAACCCCATGCTGACATCAGGATACCGTAATTCAACCCGAAGTTTTTCATGCCCCAGAACCCCTTGGTGAATGAAGGGAACAATGATAAATTGGTACCGTAGTTGAAACCGATAAGTGTTGCAAAAACTATAATTAATACTGCCGGTGATGTTTCATTTAGGAATAATGCAGACAGAATCATTAATGTACATTGAGATAAAAGGATAATAAACAAGGTTGTTGATTTAGCTATCTTATCGGAAACAATGCCTGCTACTACTCTTCCTAATGCATTACCCGCAGCCATGATAGCAACAGCTATGAAAGCAGACTTCCCCATACTCGCTTTGGCAAAACCGGAAATATTGCTGATCACCATAAGACCTGCTCCGGCACCAATAAAGAATATAACCCACATGACATAGAACCTGAGAGTTTTCAGCATAACAACCGCTCCCAAATCCTCTTTCGTATTTTCTGCAAGTTTACTCGGCTTTTTGTTTATTACTTCTTTTTCTACCGGAACATATCCCGCCGGTGGATTTTTCAGAAGAAATGCAAGCCCGCAAACAACAATAAGAAATGCTATTCCAAATATCAACATTGTTGTTTGTAATCCAAAATTACCAACTAAAGAAGAAGCAAGCGGAGCTATATAAATCGGTGCAAGCCCGAATCCAGAAACGACTAAACCTGCAATAAGGCCGGTTTTAGATGATGCAAACCATTTCAATGCGGCGGGAGTAGTGGCTGAATATCCAAATCCTATACCTGTTCCGGCAAATAATCCAAAACCGAGTAACCACATTAAATAATCAGTTGATAATGAAGCTATGATAAATCCGATACCTACAAGAACACCACCGATTTTTGCAGTAAATGAAGGACCTTTTCTATCCTGAATTCTACCTGCAGGAGTCATCGAGAATGCAAATGCCAAAATGCATAGAGCATACGGATCATTAAGAGAAGACAAGTCCCATGCAAAAGCTCCGTCACCACCTGTTTTGATTGATTGAAGAATTGATTCTTTAAGAACACTCCATGCGTAAAGTATCCCCAAAGCTAAATTGATAGAAAGCGCGGCAAAAGTAACTATCCATCCGCCATTTTTTGTACTGTTTGAAAACATAATTTCCTTTTTCTGCTATTTAGAATTTGTAATTATTTAACGAAATTATAAATGTTTTATCGATAATATTTTCACAAGCCCATGCAAAAATACGTATTTTTGACACAAATACATATACATATTCTGCAATTGCCAAAAATATTTGATTTTGTGGGCTTCAAACCTATGGTTTATTCGAATTTAGCTACGTTGTGGCAAAGGATATATTCTATTAATTCCAAAAAACAAAAAACCCCGCTTATCACGGGGCTTTTTTATAGAAATATATTTCTTACATCATTGCACTTGGAGGTGCCGGATCGTCCGGATTGCCTGCGTTCTTCAGAGGAATCTGAATCATTATGTAAGCGATGATGATCAATACCAATGCACTAATGGCAAATGGCGGATTGGAGAAGATAACTAGTAAATCTACCTTGGCTATCTTGAACGGAGCAAATGCAAGTCCAGTGAGAGCCTCCCCAGCAATGAATCCTGCCGCCAGGAGTACTCCGATATTTTCCACTCTCGCCTTCTGACCATCGTTGTACCCTCTTTTTGCAATAAACAAATCGACAACACCTTTGACAAGTCCGCCAAGGAATATTGCGAATGTTGTTTCAAGAGGCAGATACATACCAACGCTGACAAGCATCGGGCTCTTTACTTGCATCAAAATGAATGCTAAACCCATTAACATACCAACGATGATAAGGGGCCAAGCCATTTCACCGCCAACAATACCCTTGGAAAGCATTGCCATCAAACCAGCCTGTGGTGCAGAGAGCTTCGGAGATCCGAAACCGCCCTGATATCCTTCTTTCAATCCCTGAGCAATATCAGCCTGATTGAGGAAGTCAAGAACGAAGAACATTACTGCAGCTGATAGAATAACACCGATTATGTCACCGATCTGCATCTTCCATGGTGTACCACCTAGTATATGTCCAGCCTTCAGATCCTGGAGCATTTCGCCAGCAACTGCTGCGGCAACGCAAACAATAGCCGCAACACCGAGAACAGCCGCAACTCCACCGGATTTAGCATCGACACCCATGATAACCATAATCAAGGCTGTAACGACCAATGCAGTAAGCGTCAAACCACTTATAGGATTATTGCTGGATCCCATTATACCAACAAGATAACCTGAGATAGCGGCAAAGAAGAATGCCAGAACTATCAGCACTGTTGCCGCAACAAATGCCGGTAGAAATCCTGTTTCGAATATATAGAATGTGATAAGGAACGTAGCAATAGCTGAACCCAGGATACCAACCATTACCCACATAAATTTAAGATCTTTTTCTGTTCTGTCAGTATCTACTACGTGACCTGATGCGGCTTTCTTAACGTCTGTGACAGAGCGTCCGATGCCGGCTATCAAGCTTTTACGCATTTTGAACAATGTGAAACCTGCACCCATCAACATACCGCCGATTGCGATAGGTTTAACGATGAATTTCCATATTGCATAAATCTGTACAGTTGGATCACTGGCTTTAGCCGTTGCTGCCTGAAGTGTTAATGATGGATCCTTCTGCATGAGCATTGCAGCCCACTGATTGATGAAATTAAAATCAATAAATGGCGTTATAAAGTAAAGAATCATTGGTGTAAGTAATCCCCAAGCTATCAAACCACCGCTGAAGTTCAAAGCACCAAGTTTTGGACCAATGATGTAACCAACACCCATATATGCAGGACTGATACCCGGTGAGCTAATAAGAATACCACCCTGACCTTTGATGACAGTACCTGTGATGACAGTCTTAGTGAAGGAGACAAAATGTTCCCATGTTTCGGGAAATAATTTGAATTCAGCAAGTGCTTTAACTAAAGCACCGCCAGCCATTGCACTGAAAAGGAATCTCGAGCCTGTTCCACCGGAGCGACCTGTTTTGTGGATTTCAGCAGCTGCAACTGATTCCGGGAAAGGCAGATCACGATCTTCTACCATGACTCTGCGGAGCAATGCAACAAACATAATACCAAGAATACCACCAATCATTAGAATCAATGATGATGTCACATAATGTCCCACCGTAAAGAACTCGGGCCAGATGCCTGAAATAAAGAATGCCGGAAGAGTGAAAATCGCACCGGCTGCGACTGATTCACCGATTGATCCGACAGTACGGGCAAAGTTCTCTTCGAGAACCGACCCTTTGAACATTTTAAGAATTGCCATTCCAATAACTGCTGCGGGATATGTTGCAGCAATGGTCATACCTGCCTTCAATCCAAGGTAGGCATTTGCCGCTCCTAATACAACTGCCATCACAAGACCAAGGATCAAAGCCCGGACTGTGAATTCTGCCATATTTGAGCTTGCAGGAACGAAAGGCACGAAAGGTTTTTGTTCTGCCATAGTTTCTCCTGTGTTTAGAAATAAATATCTATCTTACTTGTACTTATCTATAAATAATGCTGACGCTTTTATACCGCCATAGAAATTCTCAATCGAAAAATTCTCGTTCGGTGAATGTATATTATCCGATGGCAAACCCATTCCCATCAATACTGTCGGTGCTTTAAGAACTGAATCGAACAATCCCACGACAGGTATCGAGCCACCCTCGCGCATGAACACCGTATCCTTACCAAATGCTTCTTTTAATGATTCTATTGCAATCTTTATACTCTTGCTGTCGATCGGCATCAGAACCGGATTACCGCCATGAAGTGTTTTCACAGATAGCTTGCATGTTGGAGGGCAAAGCTTTTGGAAATAATTCAAGGCTTTTGCAGATATTTCTTCATGTGTCTGATAAGGTACTAATCTCATCGAAATCTTTGCTGTGGCTTTTGTCGGGAGAATAGTTTTTGCACCTTCACCGGTGTATCCGCCGTAAATTCCGTTCAGATCCAGTGTTGGTCTTGCCCATACTCTTTCGAGTGTTGTGTAGCCATGCTCACCGTAAGTGAGATCAATATCTAAATCTTTGCAGTATTCCTTTTCATCGAATGGAAGTTTCTTGAATTCATCACGCTCTAACTGAGACAATGCGAGAACATTTTCGTAAAATCCGGGAATTGTAACTCTGCCGTAAGAATCTTTCATACTAGCAACCATCGAGCAGAGAACGTTCAGAGGATTATCGACACCACCACCGAATGTACCGGAATGTAAATCTCTGTTTGGACCCGTAACTGTTATTTCCAAATAGGAAATACCTCTGAGTGAATAGCAGATTGAGGGCATTCCTTCGGCGAACCATTCCGTGTCGGAAACGATGACTGTGTCACATTTCAGGAGTTCTGTATTATTGACAATGAATTCATCAAGATGATTGCTGCCGGCTTCTTCTTCACCTTCGATAAGGAATTTAATATTTACAGGCAAAGAACCTTTAACTTTTTTATAAGCCTCGTAAGCCTTAACGTGCATGAATGCCTGACCTTTGTCGTCGGCTGTGCCACGGGCAAAAATCTTTCCGTTTTTAATAACAGGCTCGAATGGAGGAGAATCCCATAGTTCCAGCGGATCGACAGGCTGAACGTCGTAATGTCCATAGACGAGAATTGTCGGTGCACCTGCTCCGGCAGTCAAATCCTGAGCAAAAATAATTGGATGTCCTTCCGTCTCATAGAGCTTTACGTCTGCGATTCCGGCATTACGGAAATTATCGGCAAGCCATTCAGCTGCTTTGTGTGTGAATTCATTATACTCAGCAACTGAGCTGATACTTGGAATTTTAAGGAATTCAACAAGTTCTGCGAGGAACTGATCTTTATTCTGATCGATAAAGCTTAATACTTCATTCATCTCAATTTCTTGATTATATTAATATAAAGTTAGTTGCTAACTTTGCAATATAATCACAATTGTTGAAAAGTTAAAATTAATTAATTTTTCTCAGCATTTATCACTGATTCTTTTTTGTCAATTTTAAAGTTGAAAGCTAGTGTTTTTGTATCTATGTATGATTTCTCAATCACCTCAGCATTGCCATCATAGTCGATCAGAACTATCGTTGCAACTCTGCTGCCATAAACTTCAGTCTTGATGAATATAGGACTTACAGCCCTTTCAATCTCTAAGTTTAAACCTGTGTCTGGAAGGAGATCATCTGCAAATGTTTCATTATCTGCGAGAAGATCGAAGATCGATTCAATCATCGTTTCATCATGATATGTGATTGCTTTCGAGAATAGAGCTTTGCCTTTCTCAAGCTTGGGCCATGGAGTGTCCAGAAGTGCATTGCTTACTCCATAAATACCTTGCTCCAATTTTTTGTAGTTATCGCCCTGATTGGACTGCCAGTAAAGATTCTGACCATCATAGAGCAAGAGATTATATCCTTCATAAACATCGGCTGTTTTATCGAGATAAGCCAGGAACTGATCGGCATCAGAAGTGCCTATCAGCCAGTCCAGAACTATTCTGCCTCTGCTTGGACCTATTTTGCGTGGAGCGTGGAAATCTCTGAAGTTAGTCAAAGTTGCAAATCTGCCGGATTTTGTTATCCCAAGCCATGTGCCACCCTTTTCAAGATCTTTTCCGGCGAGAATGTTTGGTAGCTCCTCCCACCAGTTCATTCTGGCAGTAGGTCTGGAGTAGAATTCATCTCTGTTGCCGGCAACAATCAATTTATATTTTTTATGCAAACCTATAGCTGAAAAAACAATGCACATAATAATCGTTCTGTGTTATTGAAACCGATGTAAGATACTCAATTTTTAAAAATAAAAAAACCTCCGGGGTGTGATCCGGAGGTTTCTCTCTTTTAACCTTTTTAACTTTTTTATTTCAGGGAGCTAGATGCTTTATATACTTTTTTATAGTTTGTCCCTTAATGTATTTACATTTATCGGTACTACGTAGAAATACTGAATAAGTTTCTTTAATAAAATTTAAATATTTTTGAAAATATATTTTCATTTTATGAATGTATTCGTCATAGTATTGTCTGTAGCTGTTCTCAAGCAATCGAAGGTTAAATTTTCTTTAATAATTTTTTTTTGATGTGAAGAAAATTAGCTAGTTAATGTTGAATCCGGCTAAAATTAAAAAAATTATGCAATTAATATCTTTCATATTACTCCCTCGGAACTTGTGAGCTGATGGGTTCTCTATTAAATATTGTGGAATCAATTGCCACGAGCATTCGAGCTTGTGTGAAAACTATCGAATTGGTCATTCTGAGGGAGCGAAGCGACCGTGAGAATCCAGTATTAATGCGGACTGGATTCCTCACTTCGTTCGGAATGACATTGAAAACTGACTTTTCACACAGTCTCATTACTTCGGAATTACACTCAATTTATGGGCTTCCTATTATCACATCACTCAGTTTGCGCCTCGGTGATCGTGGCAGGAATGTGCTGTAGCCAAGTCTGATCACTACTTGGGGCATTTTGTCTTTATGTCCGAACTCCCGTGAAAAATCCTTCCTTAATCCAATAACCTCACAGGGTTGATTGTGGAAAGCATATTTCAGATTCTCGTTTGTGATGCTGATTAGTTTGTACTCGAGCAGAATTCCGGTCTTTATCCAATCCTCACGGGAATCAATGGAAAAGAATGCCATCAGCAGAGGTGCACTTCTGATAAGTTTTGTGTCTGTTCTGGTCTGAGTTATGTCCGTTGTCCCCAGATTCATGTTGAGTTTTCCCAGCCAGCGCGATGTCGAGGATTGTCCTATCGCTCTGGAGTAGAGTCCATCCAGCTTTTCCTCTGCTTCCGAATCGCTGAAGCGGATCCAATCCTTCAATTCATTGAAGTAGGCACTGTTGTTCAGCTGAATCCTGTTTCCTTCTTTCACATAGTCCAAAAACAGATCGAATGACTTTTTATCCTGATAAATATCGGTTGTGATGTTTCCGGTCAGTTCGCTGATCTGATTTGAATTATTCCCATAGGAACTAATTCGTTTAAGTATATCCGCATCGATTTTCTTTGACTGGTACTCGTTCCTCGTGGTCTGCCTAAGGATCATTGCCTGAAGTGAATCAGAAACAGTTTTATAGGTTAACGGTGTTAATTTCAGAACAATCTCATCTTCTATGGATTTCTCTTTGAGATTCAACTCCAATTCAGTTTTATATCCATAATGCTCTGCACCTATCATCATGTTACGTATAGCGCAACCAAGGCTGATGTACATCTCACGGTTGTATGGATCGACAATAGGTGTGCGCCGCTCCATATCGGGATAAATGTATATCTTTTTATCATCGATTCTGAATTTCCATGGCTGGGCATTGTGTCCCGACGGAGCCATAACTCCGCATCGGACAATCTCCCGAAAAATCTGATCCTCCGTGCTAGTTGCTTTAGCGAAAGGAGTATCCCAGATGGAATTGAGTAATTTTGGATTGTAAGTACCCATACATGAGGTCAGAACAGAACCAGAAGCAATCCCAACGGCAGCCGCTGAGCTTAATTGCAGGAATTTACGCCGGTTAAGTTCTTGCCTCATATTCTACCAGACTAAAGCGTTCGTTGCAGCTTTGGCAGTATGGAAAGCTTCCTTCTGCGTATCGCCGAGAGCCGTTATATGTCCCATCTTTCTTCCTTTGCGCGATGATTTCTTGTTGTACAGATGCAGGAACGCACCATCTATCTTCATCATCTCGGTAACATCTGTCGGTACGCCAGAACCATCCCTCTGACCGAGTATATTTATCATACAAGCGGCAGGCTTTATCATCTCAGTTGAGCCGAGAGGCAATCCGCAGACAGCACGAATGCAGTTCTCGTACTGAGATGTGTAGCATGCTTCTATCGTATAATGTCCCGAGTTGTGAGGACGGGGAGCAATCTCGTTCACCATAAGAGAGTCATCTTCAGCAAGGAAAAGTTCAACACCGAAGACACCGACACCATTTATAGCATTGACGCACTGCATGGCGTAATACTGAGCTCTTGCCCTTATCTTTACATCTATCTCGGCAGGGGCGATCACCACTTTGCATATATGATTGTCCTGAATTGTCTCGACGCATGGATAAGCCTTCGATCCGTAGGTTTCGCTCCGGACTACCATCACAGCCAGCTCTTTTGTGAAGTTCACGAAACGCTCTGCCATCAAAGGTCTATGGTTAACACCTGAGTTGAAATTATTCCAGGCTTCGATGCAATTTTCTTCGCTTTTGACTGTGAAATTCCCATAACCGTCGTAGCCGAGAGTTCGTGTCTTGATCAGGAATGGATAGCCGAACTTCTCTCCTGCTTTGACAATATCATCAGCCGAATCGATCTTGATGAACTCCGGAACGGGTATCCCGGCTCTCTGGAAAGTTTCCTTCTGAATGAATTTGTCCTGCACGAGCCGCATCGTTACTGGAGACGGCAGAACGCGGCGGACACGGTTCACTTTGTCCAGTATTTCGGGATCGATGAACTCGTTTTCTAATGTTACCACATCGCTGGCTTCGGCGAACCGCATCAGGTCTTCGTCGTCAAACCAGCCCTTTGTGAAGTCCAGCTTTGTCATGTCCCCCGCAGGAGAATTCTCTCCCTTTTCGATGATAGCGATATTTATCCCCAGGCGATAGGCAGCACCAGCCAGCATTTTAGCAAGCTGTCCGCCGCCGAGTATTCCCAGCGTCAGCGGTTTATCTTCTTTGTTTTTTGATTTTAGCATGTTTTTGATATTCAATTTATTTTTTAAACTTTTACATTTATTCAAGATATTAATAGGTGTACTTTTGATTTTCAAAGTAAATTCTTTGATAGAAGGGTAGAATATATAAAATCCAATTAAATAGCTTTTCGTCAGGTTGATAGAATTTGCCATTCATAAAAACTAATTTATCATAATTCATAGCAAATGTATTTATGTGTACATTCTTCTCTTCAATTTCACAAATAATAAATGGCTGAAAATTATGAATTTCTTGATTGTCCAATAAGGAGAGACTATCTAATCTTTCTAATATCCCACATGTAATTTCAGATTTAAATCGAATTTGTTTGAAATACTCTTTATGATCAGCCTTTAAAATTGAATCTATGTTGATGGTGTTGTTAATTTTTTTATAAATGTCTGTACTATACATCGTTAGCTTATTTAGCCAAGTTCTCGATAATGCTTCCATTGATAAAAAAGTAGGCAAAAATAGTATAATAATAAATATGAATTTTCTCATGATATTCTCAAAGTCTAATTTAAAAATCAAATGTTCTAAAAGATCTGTCAAAATCTATTCTCATTTTGTAATCATATGGAAGACAAAATGTAAACATATCAAATAATTCCAAATTGAAATTATAGAAATTTTGATTAAATTTAATATTTTTAAACCCAATACCAAAACTCAAAGTGTCGTTTAAATTATTATTTCTATACAATATAGCTACCAATCTAACATCAATTCTAGATTTTTTATCATTTATTATCTGTAAACCGGGTAGTATTTTGTCGATTTTGGATATTAATTTTTTATCATAAATTTCGACTGACAGTTCGTCTGCCCTTCTTTTTAGTATTTGTTCTGTATTTACTCCACTCCTGCTTTCAGGTTGCCACACTTCAGCAATAATCTCGATTTTCTCGATTTTTGGTTTTTCACTCGATTCAACGAAATTAAGAGAGAAAAAAAGTATTAAGAATGAGATTAAAATTTTCATTTCTTCGCTTTCAAAAGTGCAATAATAATTTTATATAGAGCCACAGATAATGTTTCTCTGTGTATCTCTTGTATTCCTCTGTGCAACTCTGTGGAATTTTTAAAAATCGTTGAGAGAACCACAGAGAAAAACAAATCGCCTTTTCTTCTATCCCGTCAGGGATTTGATATTGGTAGAAAACGGTTCTCCAATAAGTTTGTTACCTCGTAGAGGTTAAATATTTAATCGCTACGCGATAAAATTTCTGTTGTGTGGACATCTTGCTACCAATATTTAATCGCTACGCGATAATTTTGCATCGATTTCCGATGTCGCTCCTACGGAGCTTTTGTCTATTTT
>CAYXFU010000017.1:0-77618 GCA_964464375.1 uncultured Hyphomicrobiales bacterium | reverse complement strand
GCAAAAGTGCCATTCCAAAAATTAACTATATGATAAATAATATGCTTAAAGAATTATTACATAACCCTTTATTCATTTTAATAGTGCCAAAAGTGCCAAAAAAAGATGCAATTTGCATTAATTTCATCTCAGATTGTAGAAAAGCGTCAGAGTAGCTTCCTAACACTCTTTCCACAATTCCTGGTTGTCCATCCTGACACCACCTTATCCCAAGTTGCATTCAAACATATAATTTAAAAACACAGCTTATTCCTCCGAATGAGACTGTGTGAAAACTATGATTATGGCATTCTGAGGGAGCGAAGCGACCTTGAGTTCCGAAGGACTGCGAAGCGCATCCAGTATTAATGCAGACTGGATTCTCACTGCGTTCAGAATGAGAGTGCCA
The DNA here is from genome assembly GCA_964464375.1 of uncultured Hyphomicrobiales bacterium. Taxonomy (GTDB): domain Bacteria; phylum Bacteroidota; class Ignavibacteria; order Kapaibacteriales; family UBA2268; genus CAIOZA01. The sequence goes on along the minus strand of CAYXFU010000017.1, from coordinate 77,230 downwards.
AAATACATGGATTCTTCATTGCATTAGGAATTAAAAAAAGATGTCCAACACATAGCAGGTGTTGGACATCTGAACTGTTCGATTATTTATCTTTTACCGAAGTAGGAAATGTTCAGATTCCTTGCGGCAAGAGCGTCATCCACTCTGCTGATTGGCGTTGTACTGGGAGCACCAAGGACTATTGCTGGATTTTCTCTTACTTCTTTTGCGATAGCCAGGAATGCATCAGCCATGGAGTCCAGATTTTCTACTGCTTCTGTTTCAGTTGGTTCGATCAACATAGATTCGTGAACAATTGCTGGGAAGTATATAGTTGGAGCATGGAATCCATAATCCAAAAGTCTCTTTGCCATATCTTTGGTGGAAACTCCAAGTTCCTTTTGATAATCACCGCTGATAACGAATTCGTGCATGCAACGTTCATCGTATGGTACTTTGAATTCACCTTTAAGCTTAGCCAATAGATAGTTAGCATTGATGATTGCATTCTCGCTGATAGCTCTGACGCCTTCGGCTCCATGCATTCTGATATATGTGTAAGCTCTGACGAGAATACCGAAATTACCGAAATAAGTATGAACTTTACCGATAGATTTCGGTAAATCCATATTCATCTTGTATTTGTTACCTTCTTTTGTTATTTGTGGTCTGGGAAGATATGGTATCAATTTTTCACTCACGCAGATGGGACCGGCTCCTGGACCGCCACCACCATGAGGTGTAGAAAATGTTTTGTGAAGATTGATATGTACGCAATCAAAAGTCATGTCAGCCGGGCGAACAATGCTTAAAAGAGCATTGAGGTTAGCACCGTCCATATACATCAATCCACCGCAACCATGAATCAGTTTGCCGATTTCAAGAATTTCCTTCTCGAAAATGCCGACTGTATTTGGATTTGTGAGCATGAACCCAGCGACATCATCACCGCAATGTTTTGCCAGATCTTCAATGTCAACTCTACCGAATTCATTAGATTTAATATTGACGATTTCAAAACCACCTATAGCTGCCGAAGCAGGGTTTGTACCGTGAGCAGAATCTGGAATTAATATTTTAGTTCTATTAGTGTCGCCACGATCGAGATGATAAGCTCTGAATGTTAGAATACCTGTGAATTCACCGTGTGAACCTGCTGCAGGCTGAAGGCTGACGCCTTGTAATCCGGTTACAGCTTTAAGTTCTTCACCGAGCTCAAACATAAGTTTCAATGCTCCCTGCTGATACTCAGCCGGGGTCCATGGATGCAGATTTGCAAAACCATCCAATGCTGATGTTACTTCATTAATTTTGGGATTGTATTTCATAGTACAAGAACCAAGGGGATAAAGTCCCTGCTCAATGCTGTAATTCAATTGTGATAATCTAACAAAATGTCTGGATATTTCGTTTTCGCTTACTTCCGGTAATGGCAAATCTCTCTGACGGAGGAATTTTTCGGGAATTTCCATTCCATTTTTTATTTCTGGAACATCTAGTTTTGGTAGTGTGTATCCTTTTCTACCAGGTCTGCTTTTTTCAAAAATTAACTTTTCCATAAAATCCTTTTAATATCGATATCTATAAACAAATTAAATACTTAATTACTTATTGCTTACTTTGTTTTTATTTAGAGCCTTTTCTGCAGCGATTTGCTCAGCCTGCTTTTTGCTCTTTCCCTGACCAATACCCCGCATTTCATTATTAACAAATACTCCCACAATGAATTCCTTGTTGTGGTCGGGACCAATTTCTTCGAGAACATTGTACTTAGGTGCATCAGAACCCTGAGACTGAACTTCTTCCAATAAAATGCTTTTATAATTTTTATCTACCATGACATCGTTATTAACAACCACTGGAAGAATTGAATAAATGATAAAATTCTTTGCGGCTTCATGTCCGGAATCAAGATAAATGGCACCAATAATTGCTTCCAGTGCGTCGGCAAGCAGAGAATCACTTCCAGACTCCACGGCCTTTGCTGCACTGAAGCTTAGTTTTACGAACTTTTCGAGTTCAATATTTTTAGCAAAAAGAGCAAGTGAATTCTTGTTTACGAGCCATGAGCGCATTTTTGTGAGATCACCCTCATCAACTGTAGTATTAGTAGTAAAGAGATGATGAGCAATAACAAGATTAAGAACTGCATCACCAAGAAACTCAAGTCTTTCATTTGATTGAATAGCAGAGTCATTCATAACCTGAATATAACTTCTGTGGGTAATTGCCTGTTCGAAAAATTCACGATGATTGATTTTTATTTTTAAAATATTTTCCAGTTGTTTGGTAAGATCATCGTTGAGAATACCAATAGGAGGGAAGTCCAGCATAGATATTTGGATATCTCTGCGATTAGATTTCTTCTTAATTCCGTTTATAATATTTTGAACTAAATTGATCAAAATTTCTTTACTTGTTTATGGTTTTATATAAACTACTAAATTACATCGATAGAAAATTTCGACAAAATATAATTGAATATAATTGAAAAAAAAGTGTAGAAACTAGAAAAATTCTATATTAATTAAATTTACGTAAAAAAAAACCGGCTAAAAAACCGGCTTTTTTTGAAGCAAAAAACAATTATTCAAATTTCTTGAATGATATCGTTGCATTATGACCGCCAAAACCAAATGTATTGCTAAGAGCCGCTCTTACTTCGCGTTTAACAGGTACATTCGGAGTATAATTCAAATCACACTCGGGATCGGGTGTGGTGAAATTAATTGTAGGAGGAATAATACTGTCCCTGATTGCGAGAGACGTAAAAATAGCTTCAACAGCACCAGCTGCACCGAGCATGTGACCGACACTTGATTTAGTTGAGCTGATATTCATTTTATTTACATGATCACCGAAGACAGCTTTTATGGCTTCAGTTTCATTTTTATCATTGAATGGGGTAGAAGTACCATGAGCATTAATATAGTCAATGTCAGTTGGCACTAAGTCCGCATCTTCAAGAGCTAATGTCATAGATCTGACAGCACCTTCTCCACCGGCGGCAGGCTGAGTGATGTGGAATGCATCATCGGTTAATCCAAAACCTGCTATTTCGCAGTAAATAGATGCACCTCTGTTTGTAGCATGTTCCAGAGTTTCAAGAATGAGGATACCAGAACCTTCACCCATAACAAAACCGTCTCTATCATTGTCGAAAGGTCTGCTTGCTGTTTCAGGGCTATCGTTTCTAGTGGATAAAGCTCTGAGAGCGTTAAAACCACCGACTCCCATTGGGCAAATAACAGATTCACTGCCACCAACAACCATAACATCAGCACTGCCTCTTTGTAGGAGCATAAGCGCATCAGCTATTGAATGAGAAGATGTAGCACAAGCAGATACAGTCGCATAGTTTGGACCTTTAAGTCCCCATCTTATAGCTACATGACCGGCAGCTATGTCCGAAATAAGCATCGGAATGAAAAATGGAGAAATTCTGTCCGGTTTACCACCTCTGGTATAAAGTTCCTTTTGTTGATGATGGTATGTCCACATGCCACCAATACCGGATGAAATAATAACACCTACTCTGTTCTTATCGGATTTTTCAAAATCAATACCTGAATCTTCAATTGCCATAGTAGCAGAAGCAATTGCCAAATGAGTAAATATATCCATTCTCTGCAATTCCTTGCGGTTCAGAAACTGACCAGCATCAAAGTTCACAACTTCGCATGCAAATTTAGTGTCAAATTCTGAAGGGTCAAATCTTTGAATAGGACCTGCGCCACTTTTGCCTGCAAGTATATTTGCCCACATTTCATTTATATTATGACCTAAAGAAGTTACAGCACCGATTCCTGTTACTACAACTCTAGGGTAGTTGTATTTAGCCATGTTCACTCTTCTAATAATTTTCAAAAAGTATAATTTAAGAATGGGGCTGTTTATAATAAACTTAGCAGAAAATAACTTCCTGCTGTTTGTTTAACAACCCCAAAAAGAAATTATGTATTAGTTGACTTTGCCGGTTAAGTAAGTAATAACGTCTCCAACAGTCTGAATTTTTTCAGCATCACTATCTTCAATTGTTAAATTGAATTCTTTTTCAAGTTCCATAATCAATTCAACTGTATCGAGAGAATCAGCTCCCAAATCCTTTGTAAAGTTTGCTTCTTCAGAAACCTGTGATTCCTCGACGCCGAGTTTCTTTACGATGATTTCTGTAATTTTTTGCTTTAAATCTGCCATTTGTACACCTAGTATATTTAGATTGAAAAAATATGTTAATATATAACTTTAAAATTAATACTCATTAAACTACATTACCATTCCGCCGTCAACATGAAGTACCTGACCGGTGATATAGGATGCATCGTTACCTGCAAAGAAAGCTACTGCATTAGCAATATCTTCCGGTTGTGCACCACGACGAAGAGGTATAACCTGCAAAAACTGATTTTTTTGATCTTCAGTCAATTTGTCAGTCATAGTCGTCATCACATAACCTGGTGCAATTAGATTTACAAGTACATTTCTAGATGCGAATTCTTTAGCAAGAGATTTAGTAAGACCAATCAATCCTGCTTTGGAAGCTGAATAATTAGCCTGTCCTGCATTACCCATAGTTCCGACGACAGAACCCATATTTATAATTCTACCAGCCCGCTGGGACATCATTTGTCTTGCTACTGCCTTTGAACAGAGGAAAGCACCTTTGAGATTAGTATTAAGTACTGCATCCCAGTCTTGGGATGTCATTCTCATTATTAAAGTATCTCTGGTTATACCTGCATTGTTCACCAGAATATCTAATCTTCCTGCCTGACTTATAACTTTTTCAAAAGCATTATTTACAGACAACTCATCTGTAACATCCAACTGAATGCAACTTACATTATTACTTAGTTCAGTATCTTCAATAAACACTTCGCCTTCATCAGGAATCTTAAAATCGAGTGCATAAACTTTTGCTCCGTCATTTAAGAAGCGCATCACGATTGATTTACCTATTCCACGGCATCCGCCAGTGACAACTGCAACTTTTCCTTCTAAAACTTTATCCATTTATTCTTATTTGTGATTAATAAAGTTAACAAATATATTAAAAAAAATTAATATTTCTAAGCTAATATTTTTTCAATATCATCAGATTTATCAATTCCTGATATTTCAACGTCGGTCAATGTCCGCTTGGCAAGACCTTGAAGGACATTTCCTGGACCAAGTTCAATAAATTTACTGAATCCATTTTCTTTCATTTTCAATAATGTCTGAGACCATTTGACCGGAGACATAAGTTGAAGGACTAAAGCATTCTTTATTTCATTCCCATTAGTTATGGGTGAAGCAAACACATTTGAATAAACCGGTGTTTTTGCATCGCTAAAAGAAATATCATTAATAGCCATTTCCAACTCTTCTTTTGCATGTCTTAACAATGGGGAATGAAAAGCACCGCTGACTTGAAGTTCACTGACCATTCTTGCACCAGCTTCTTTGAACTTTGATGCATTTTCTCTAAGATACTCCTGTGAACCAGAAATAACGACTTGACCGGGTGAGTTGTAATTTGCAGGAACTATTACATTACCACTTCCAGTTTCGGTTAATTCTTTGCATAATTGTTCAACCTTTTCGTCAGGGAGATTTATGATCGCAAACATTGTTCCGGGCTCAATCTCTCCAGCCTTGAACATCAACTTTCCTCTTAATGATACTAGTTTTAAAGCATCTTCGAAATTAAGAACTCCTGCCGCAAACAAAGCGGCATACTCTCCAACTGAATGACCGGCACAGGCATCGAATGTAAGGTTATCTTTAACAATTTGTAAAACAACCGAACTATGAAGAAATAAAGCAGGCTGAGTATGTCTTGTCTCCTTTAGGGACTCAACGGGACCATCGAAGCAAATATTGCTTATTTTATAACCTAAAATATCATCAGCATGATCAATCAGATCCTTTGCTTCAGGATACTTTTCATAAATATCCTTGAGCATTCCAACGTATTGAGAACCTTGACCAGAGAACAATAATGCAGTTTTATTGATTTCACTCATTATACTATATACCCCACTTCATCCAAACAGCACCCCAAGTATATCCGGCTCCAAAAGAAGATAGAATAATATTCTGGTCCTTTTTTAACTCTCCTTTTTTGTGCCATTCAGATAAACACATCGGAATAGTAGCGGAAGTTGTATTACCATATTTTTCAATATTTACCATTACTTTATCCATACCGATTCCCATTCTGTCGGCAGTCGCTGAAATAATTCTCAAATTTGCCTGATGGGGAACCAACCATGAAACGTCATCAGGTCCCAAGTTGTTTCTTTCCATGATTTCGGCAGATACATCTGCCATACCCTTAACAGCTGCCTTAAATACAGGTTGACCATCCTGATATAAAAAGTGCTCACCTGCATCAACTGTTTCATGAGAGGCAGGTTTGAAACTACCACCAGCCACTTGATGAAGAAATGGTTCGCCTGATCCATCTATATTAAGAATAAAATCCTGCAGCCCATAATCAGGATCATCAGTATTTTCGATGATACAAACTCCGGCGGCATCACCAAAAAGTATAGCTTGCGTTCTGTCCTTATAGTCAGTTATGGATGACATTTTGTCTGCACCACAAAGTAATAATCTTTTGGAAGCACCTGACTCAACTAACTTACATGCAGTGACAAGTGAAAACAAGAAACCTGAACAAGCAGCTGATATATCAAATCCCCATGCTTTGGTGAGTCCAAGTTTATGTTGGACTAATGAAGCTGTATTTGGAAACATAAAGTCTGGAGTGACTGTTCCAACGATAATGCAGTCAATATCCTTGACACCCAAACCTCTGTATTCCATGGCTTCTTTAGCCGCTGGCACTATTAAATCCGACGTTGCTCCGTTTTTTAAAATTCTACGTTCCGAAATTCCTGTTCTACTCATGATCCATTCATTAGTAGTATCAAGATATTTAGAAAAGTAATCGTTATCTAAAATATCAGGTGGAGCATAATGAGCAATTGAAGTAATTGTTGCTGGCATAATTAATCATTCGTTTTCTGTAACATATTTTGTGGATTCAGAGCTAATTCAATTTTTTCATTAATGTCTTTTTGACATTGTTCGAGAGCTCTGTTTATCATATTTTGAATAGCAAGCGGAGAAGACTTACCGTGACCAATAATAGTCACTCCATTAACTCCGAGAAGTGGCACTCCACCATATTTCTGATAATCCATATCCTGGAATATTTTTTTGAAAATTGGATAGAATGAAGCCATAATAATCTTATTGAATATATTTTTGTTTGCGAAAGTTTTAAATTTTGTTTTTATAAAACCTAAAACACTTTCAGCGAATTTTAGTACAATATTACCCGTGAACCCATCGCAAATAATCACATCTGCTTGTGCATGAAGAATGTCACGTCCTTCTACATTACCTATAAAGTTTAAATTGCTTTCTTTGAGCATTGCGAATGTTTCAAGGACAATTTCATTTCCTTTGGATTCTTCTTCACCTATGCTCAACAATCCTACACGTGGATTTTCGATATTATACATGTTTCTGAAATAAATGCTTCCCATTACTGCAAATTCGTACAAGAACCTTGCTTTGCAGTCAACATTGGCACCTACATCTAATACTAATACCGGCAAATCCCTATCGCTGGGGAAGAAAGAGCCTATGGTTGGTCTGGATACACCTTTAATTCGACCAAGTAATACTGTTGCTGTTGCAAGAACTGCACCGGTATTACCTGCTGAAATAAATGCATCGACATAGCCTTGGGTATGTAGTTCTAAACCTTTGTAGAGAGAAGAGTTTTTTTTCTTTTTGAGGGCAATTGTCGGATCGTCTTCCATTGTAACAATCTCGTCGGCATTAACAATTGAATAGTTCAAATTCTTCATATCCAATTGATTCATTGCAGATTTGATCTTCTTTTCCTGACCAACAAAGACTATTTCGAAGTCTAAGTTAGGACTTTTTGAAGAATAGGCATTAACCGCACCCTGAATCTCGTTCATCGGTGCAAAATCTCCCCCCATTGCATCCAAAGCTATTCTGTATATTTTCTGTGGCTTATCCATCGACCGACAAAATTACCTCGTTATAGAACCTAAATTAATAGAGTCATCAAATAATAAACTGTTCAGAAGATTATTTAAGAAACTACTTTGCGTCCGTTGTAATATCCGCATTCGGGACAAGCTCTATGTGGCATTTTAATTGCACCGCACTGTGGGCAATTGCTCACTGCAGGAATAACACCCTTGTAATGTGTTCTTCTTTTATCTCTTCTTGATTTCGAGTGCCGTCTTGTTGGATTTGGCATTATTTCACCTGTTATAAAGTATTAATTAAATTTCAAATTCTTAAGTGAGGACCATCTGTCATCGAATTCGGAATCCTTTTTGGTCTTCTCTTTAATTTTTTCAACAAATTGAGGATAAATATCCTCTAATGATTTCTCTCTGTACTTTGGAGCCACCCTTTTCAAGGGTAGATTCACAATTAATTCTTCTCTTATTTCTGAAGTGAGAGTTATATATTTTTCATCTTCAAAAATAAAATTTTCAGATGATTCTGAATCATCTCTGTCTTTTTTGTCAGTAGCTAAAACATTGCTTGCAACTAAAGAAATTGAAAAATCACATTCTAAATCTTCTTCAAAATCTTCCAGCGAAATGTCGCAAATAAACTTTGCACGACTCAAAATCTTAGCTTGTATTGTATATCTTTTATGCAGGATTTTCATAGTGCCAATAAGTCTGACAACACCGATTAACTCCTCAGGCAGTTCCGGGATGTTCTCGACCTTTGACTCTATCTCGACAGGGTATTCCCCGTCCCTTAACCCTTGTATGAAAATCTTCATAATTCTCAAATCTGCATTAATATAGCTTGCAAATATATGTTATTAAATTTAATTTTCAAAATCGAGAACTAATAGTTTTTTTATTAACACTTTGAAATTAAAAGCTATTGAATAAATAAAAAATCCTTTATCCTCAAAAGATAAAGGATTTTAATCATCAAAGAACAAATTTTAATAATTATCTTCCTGCAACTCAAAATGGGATTGATCGTGCATGCAGGCAGGGCATTTGCCGGGTGCTGATGTACCTTCGTGTATATAGCCACAGTTGCGGCATTTCCAATGGACTTTCTCATCTTTCTTGAAGACTTTGCCGGCTTCTACGTTTGCCAGAAGTTTTCTGTATCTTTTTTCGTGCATTTCTTCAACTCTGGATATTAGCTTGAATGCATTCGCGATTTCGGGGAATCCTTCTTCGCGTGCTATATCCGAAAATGCAGGATAAAGCAATGTCCATTCTTCGTTCTCACCATTAGCTGCTGCTAACAGATTTTCGGCAGTTGTGCCGACTTTACCTGCGGGATAAGTCGCTGTGATTTCAAGTCCGTCACCTTCAAGGAAGCTGAAGAATCTTTTTGCATGTTCTTTTTCCTGCAAGGATGTTTCCATAAATATAGCAGCGATTTGTTCGAATCCTTCTTTCTTTGCCTGCGAAGCAAAGAATTCATAGCGATTACGTGCCTGAGATTCACCTGCGAATGCTTTGAGCAGGTTCTGTTCTGTCTTTGTACCTTTAATACCAGCCATTGTTTCCTCTTTGTCAATAGTTAATAAGATTGTTAATAAAACCTTTTCTCAAATTAAGACTTTCTTTTAATATCTCCAATCTTCATGAATTATATTTCTTTAGAAAAGTGTGCAAATAAAATAATAAAAAAATTTAGATGAGTCTTTGTTAATTTTGTAGTTAATTTAAATTCAAATTTATCGTTAGGTTAACTGAATGACATCCAAGGAAATTAGACAATCATTTTTAGATTTCTTTAAAACTAAATCACATAGAATAGTACAAAGTGCTCCAGTAATACCTTATGGAGACCCAACTCTCCTCTTCACTAATGCAGGCATGAACCAGTTCAAGGATGTTTTTCTGGGGCAGGGTAAACGTGATTATACACGTGCTGCCGATACTCAGAAATGTATCCGCGTCAGCGGAAAACACAATGACCTGGAAGAAGTAGGTGTTGATACTTATCACCATACATTCTTCGAAATGCTTGGTAATTGGAGTTTTGGCGATTATTATAAATCTGAAGCTATCGAATGGGCATGGGAAATATTGACAAAAGTCTGGAAACTGCCTGTTGAAAGACTTCATGCAACAGTTTACAGAACTGACGATGAAGCTTTCGAACTTTGGAAAAACTATCTACCCGAATCGCGAATTCATAGATTCGATGAAAAAGACAATTTCTGGGAAATGGGTGAGACAGGTCCATGCGGGCCATGTTCGGAAATCCATTTCGACAGAACTCCTGACTTGTCTGGTGGAAAATTGGTTAATGCAGGTGTACCCGAAGTAATTGAAATCTGGAACCTCGTTTTCATTCAATATAATCGCAAAATGGACGGATCACTCGAAGACCTTTCTGCTAAGCACGTAGATACAGGAATGGGATTTGAGAGAATTTGTGCAGTCATTCAGGGCAAGAATTCAAATTATGAAACAGATGTTTTCATGCCAATAATCAATGAATTGGAAAGATTGAGCAACAAGAAATACTTTGCAGATCTGACAAATCCCGATGGAATAGCGATGAGAGTGATAGCAGATCATGTTCGAACACTATCCTTTGCAATTGCCGATGGGGCTTTGCCTAGTAATGAGGGTAGGGGATATGTTCTCCGCAGAATACTCCGCCGAGGCTGTAGATTCGCCAGGAATTTGGGTTTCCGTGAACCGGTAATTTACAAATTGCTTCCAATATTAATTGAAATTATGGGAGAGACTTTCCCAGAATTGGAAAAGAATAGATCCACAATCGAAAGAGTTATAAAATCAGAAGAAGATAGCTTTTTGCAAACTCTCGAACGTGGATTGGATATCTTCGAAAATATCGTTTCGAAATTTGAAGAAGGTCAAAAACAAGAGATTTCAGGTAGTGATGCATTCCAATTGTATGACACATTTGGATTCCCATTGGATCTGACCGAGTTAATTGCCCGCGAAAGAGGAATTGCCGTTGACAGAATTGGATTCGACAAGGAAATGGCTCTGCAGAGAGAGAGATCACGTTCAGCACGAAAAGTGCAGCATCAGGATATAGAAATACCTGATATAGATGCTGAATCAGTTTTCACTGGGTATGATGAACTGACGACAGAAGGCAAAGTAATTTACGTAAATGAAAATCAGATTGTTCTTGACAAAACTCCATTCTACTCAGAAAGTGGTGGTCAGGTGTCTGATACAGGAGAGATTATTCTTGGTGGTGAGAAGTATTTAGTAAATGATGTACGTAAAGTATCCAACGCTATTATTCACTTCTGCGATCGGGAAGTTGAGAACTTAGTTGGCGATACAGCGATAGCCAAAGTTGATGCAAAGAGACGAAAAAGTATTATGAGAAACCATTCGGCAACTCATTTGCTTCATGAAGCATTAAACCGTATCCTTGGCAACCATATCAAACAAGCCGGATCATTAGTAGCTCCGGAGCACTTACGTTTTGACTTCAATCATTTCGAGAAAGTCAGTTCTGATGATTTGAAGACAATTGAAGAAATCGTTAATGAAAAAATTCTGGATGCAATTAAAGTTCAGACAAATGTTCTTCCTCTGGAAGAAGCCCAAAAGAATTCCAAAGCAAAAATGTTCTTTGGCGATAAATATGGAGATATTGTTCGTGTTGTAACAATGGATGAAAAGTATTCTTCTGAATTCTGTGGAGGGACTCATGTTACCAATACAAGTGAAATAGGATTATTTAAAATTACATCCGAATCTTCAATTGCAGCTGGAGTTAGAAGAATCGAAGCTATTACAGGAAAAGCAGTAGAACAATTTATCGATAAACTTTATGAGCAAATAGATGTTAAGTCATTGGAAAATGAGCAATTAAAGGAAAGAATCAGGCAATTTGATAAAGAAATTGCCGGATTTAAATCGAAGGAAATTGGATCAACACTTTTGGATCTTGTATCGAATGCCAAATTAATTGATGGAATTAAAATTGTTGTGTCTAAGGTGGATGCTGAGAATTTAGATCAACTCAGAACAGCTGGAGAATTGTTGAGAAATGAACTGAAAACCTCAGGGATTGGATTGCTGGCTTCAATTATTGAAGATAAAGCTCAGCTGGTTTGCGTTGTTACTGATGATCTAACGAAGAAGTATCCAGCCGGAAAACTTGTAGGCGAAGCTGCAAAACGACTAGGTGGTGGAGGTGGTGGTAAGCCTCATCTCGCAACTGCAGGTGGTAAAGATATTACTGAATTAGATGGTCTTCTTTCAAAATTCGATGAAATTGTAAAAATGTTTAACTAATTTATTGAAAAATAATGGATAATCTTCAAGCTATAAAGAACATTCTTCTCTTTTTTATGATTGTTCTAATCTTTTCAATACTGATTGAACTTCGCACATTGCTGGTTCCATTAGCTATGGCACTTATGAGTGCCTTATTATTCAATCCATTGATAGTTTACCTAAAGACAAAAAGGATTCCTAAGCGGGTAACTATTCCACTGATTCTAATTCTTTCATTAGCAATTATCAATTTTATGATAATGAGTTTTATTTCAACAACTAATGAAATAGCATTATCCAAAGATTACTTTTCACAGCGACTAGTTCTCAAACTGGAAATGATATTCATCTGGATTAATGGATTTACCAGTTATAACCTTCAAATAGCTAATATCAATAGTATACTAAATAGTATTTTCACTACTAATTTCTTGTCAGGTTTCTTGAGTGATGTTGCTGGCGGAGTAGGTTCTTTCTCAGGTTCGTTTCTAATATTTATTATTTATTATATTATTCTCCTTATTGGAATGAATAATTCTCGCGAATTTATATCTTATGTATCAGGAGATATTAACGACAAACCTGTTTTACAAAGTTTTGACAGAATTCAAGCTGCTTTGGTTCATTATATGAAATACAAGAGCTTTACTAATTTTATAACAGCCTTGTTTTATATGATAATCTTAATGTTATTTGGAATAAAATTTTTCCTTTTTTGGGGAATTTTAGCCTTCTTCCTTAATTTCATACCAAATTTTGGATCTTTGATAGCCACTTTCTTTGCACTTGTTATGGCACTGATACAATTTGATAACATGAATACGACACTGCTAATGACTGCATTAATATTTGTTTCAAATTTCATATTCGGAAGTATAGTTGAACCTAAAATAATGGGCGACAGATTAAAGCTGAATATGATAGCAGTTATTTTTGGATTACTATTTTGGGGCTATATATGGGGACTACCTGGTATGTTCCTCTCGGTACCTCTGATTGTGATCATGAAAATTATTTTTGAAAATTTTGAAAACCTGTCTATATTCGGACGACTAATGGGGTATCCTGAAAAGAAAATTTTTACAAAAAAAATATCTGAATAGAGATTATGAAATTAAACTACACTGCTCTTCTGCTATCAATAATGATAGGATTAATTTTGGTTGTTGGTTTTGCCTTTACTACTGGTGATCAATTTGCCACGGCATTATTCCCAACAATGGCAATTCTATCTGGATTTATTATAACAGGATTTACAATTGGGTATCTATCCAGAGGAGTTACAATTATTGAGCCGGGGATTGGCGCAATAGTAATTTCAATTGTTTCATTCTTTGTTATCCCAAGCCTTCAACTGAAAGGTTTTCATGGAATGTGGGATTCTGATTGGATAATAATATACATGAATGCTGTAATTTTAACGCATTTAGGTGCTTGGCTTGGAGAAAAGTTTCAGCATGGAGATTTACCCGAAGCTAGTATAAATTCTTTAAAAATTGAATGGGAATGGATATTTGCCGGTACTATTATGGGAGTAACAGTAAGTATGTTAGTTATTAATATATTAGTGCTGTTTCTTGGTTATAATCCGAAGAATTATATTTTGCCATATTTCATTTCGCTTTTCATCACTGGTTTAGTTGTTGGTTGGAAATCTCCAGGTATAACAATCAAGGAAGCCGGTTTGGGAGGGTTCCTTACTATCACTCTTGTATTAAATATAGTTAGACTTACTCTGCAAACAGAATCTGAAATTGGTTTAGATATTATTGTTATTGGTTTTGCTGTAGGTTACTTTGTTTCTTTGATTGGTGGTTTCGTAGGTGAGAAGATTCAGATTGCAGTGCAAAAATAAAAAAAATAATCAGGAAGAAATTGAAAAATAAGAATTATATATGTATTATATGATAAAATATTTCATCTAAAAATATTAAAGTATTTAAAATCATGGCAATAAGTCAAATTTAAATGACATTTCAGATTGAATTAGAATTGGATTATCTTATATGAAGATTATAGTAGTGCTTTTGGGTAGAATTGGAGATATGATTTTGGCTACCCCAATGTTCTCTGAAATAAAGAAAGGATATCCTGATTGTGAACTCCATGTTCTTGCCGGAAGAAATAATTTCAATGTTTTAACAAACAACCCCAATGTAAACAAAATACTAGTTTACCATAAATCACTTTTCTCTCTAATTAAAACCTATTTTGAATTAAAAAATCAGAAATACGACTTCCTAATTGACCCTAAAGATCATTTTTCAAGTGAAAGCAAACTGATTTCATTTTTGTCAAAAGCAAAGACAACCATTGGATTCAACCAAATTGGGACTAAAAGTTTTGATGTTTCAATTTCAACTCAGGAAGAAAATTCACAACTACATTATGTACAGCGATGCATTAAAGCATTGGAATATCTGAAAATAAATTTACATGAGCAAATAACCAGACCTGAACTTTTCTTAAGTCCAATATCAGAAGAATATGTAGATAATGAGCTATCAGGAATATCTGATTATTTATTGATTAATGTATCGGCAAGTAGTGATTATAGGATGTGGGTTATAGATAAGTGGATTGAATTTATTAAAATAATAAGCGAATTTGAAGAAAAAATTATTATGCTTTATCAATCCAGTAATAAAGACTTAGTTTATCACATTATAGAACATTCTTCAAAGGTTATAGGAATTCGGTCAGACAATATTCAGGATGCATTTTCAATTGTAAGAAGGGCAAAGTTATTAGTAACACCTGATACTTCCTTAGTCCATATTGCATCTGCATTTAATATACCTGTTCTAGGTCTTTATATTTGCAACGAAGCAAATTTTAATAAATTCTACCCTTTATCTGATATTTCAGAGGTAGTAAAGTCACCTGATGAAGTCGTCGGAATAAAAAGTATTTCAGTAAATCAATTGTATGAAGGTTATTTAAGAATTATTGAAAAAATTAGACCTGAATAATGCAGTCCTTTGTATCAAAGAACCTTTTTATATATCTTCAGAGTTTCTTTTGCTGCTTTTAACCATGAGAATTGACCAGCCTGTTTGAAGCCTTTTTCTATTAATGATAACCTTAATGAATTATCCTCAGCAATATTGTTCATTGCTTTTGTTAATTGATTACCATCATAAGGATCAATTAGTATTGCCGCATCTCCGGAAATCTCAGGAATGGATGTCACATTAGAAGAAATTACAGGACTACCACATTGGAATGCTTCAAGGACAGGCAACCCAAAGCCTTCTGAAAATGAAGGCATTACGAAACAATAAGAACTGGAAAAGAATTTAATCAAATCACTCTGTTGAACACCGTTGATGTGGATGATTCTATCTTTTAAGCCCTTTTCTTTGATAATTGGAAATTGTTCCAAATAATGACTATCCCCACTAGCAATTAATATTAGTTTGAATTCATTTTTCACGATGTCCGGTAAATCAATATAGCTTTTAATTAGTCCACCAATGTTTTTTCTGGCATCAATTCTTCCGGCGTAAAGGAAGAATTTTTCACCTTCTAGAAGTCCATACTTAGTAAAAAATTCAGCATCGGGCTGGGTTGGTTTAAAATCAATTGAAGCTGCTTCATGCACAACATACGTTATAGATGCAGCCATTGAATTATATTCAATCAATTCCTTTTTTACAAATTCGGTTGGAACTATTATAGCTTTTGAATTCTTAAGAATAATATTTAATTTATCCTTGTATTTCCTTGTAAGATATGATTTTACATAATGGGCATTATAAATTGGTATAAGGTCATGAACAGTTGTAACTAAATTAGTTACATTTTTTAGAGCATTAAATGGATTAGTCTGGTGAATTAGATCAAATTTATTTGCATTTTCAGCAAAGATTCTTGCTTTTTTTCTTTTCAATAATGAACGTCCAATTTTTCCTAATAAGACTTTATTGGGGAAAAGTTGAACTGCTTCTACATTCGAATAATGTGAAAATCTATCCTCTAATATACTTATTTGATTCTCTGATGTAATAAGCTTTATTGATAGTTCCGGTGATATATTTACCAAAGCTGTAATCAATTCACGGGAATAGGTATCAATGCCACTAAAGTTGAAAAGTGAAGTTGCATCAAAAGCGATATTCATTTCTTGACCTCAATAAAATCTTTAAATTCACCGATTCTATAATTTGAAACATTTTCAATTCTGTCGGCTAACTTCATAATTAATGGCTTTTTCTTTGTTTTGGAAGCATCAAAGTTCATTGTCCAATCCATATCCGCTGATATTTTCGATTTCATAACCAATGGATGACTTCCTCTAAAAGGTAAAAGTTCGTAAGCCGAATTATAATCAAAATCGTTTTCCTCGACTTTTGTTAATTTGTACTCGGCATCTTGATTATAATAAGTGTGAACAAGCTTTAATTTTTTTTGTTGCGCTTTGGGAGGTCGAACCCAACCGTAGTGGAGAATTTTTGCTTCAGATTGATGAGCTGTTAGTTTGCTAAAGCCACTTTTTGTCTTTTTCCTGAATCCCTGAGCATCGCCCCAACTAACAACTAAACCGGTATTACGGAATGCACGTATTTCTCTTCTGTACCATTGTCTGCCGGTACCGATATAATCATAACTTCCATAAAAATGAATATACTTAAACAGGAGTGCATCAATACCGGCTGAATTTTCCGCAATGTTTATATCGTTCAATATTAAATCGTAATCATTTTCATGAATGACTTCGTCAGCCTGTAAGTATATGCACCAATCGCCTATGGTTTCAGAAAGAGCCAAATTTGTTTGTTGCGAATATATCATTCCACCAGTCTTCAAATTTTGATCCCAAACTGATTCAATAATCCTTATTTTTGGTTCATTTAATGAGTTGATTATATCCAAAGTATCATCAAGGGAATCACCGACTGCAACAATGACTTCGTCGCACAATGGAACAATTGAAAGTAATGACTCAACTAATGGATATCCAAGTATTTGGGCATTTCTTATAAATGTGAAACCTGAAATCTTCATATAAAACAATTCTGTGGGTTACTTAATAATACTTACTTTATTCAAATGAAGAAATTAATCTCGTAAAAATTATAAAATATAAATTACTCAAAATATCATAATTTTCATTCAATTTTTTTTTTCATTATAGGAATTGGTCTAGATTACTAATTAACCTAGATTCTTAGTCAGAAAAATCATAGATTTTTTATAAAATTTAAAGAGTTTTGTATGAGTTGTATTTTAAATAAAAGAAAGAATTTTCAAACAAGAAAATCAAATGAAAAGCGTTATTAGTTCTGCTATTTGCAAGAAATTTATAAATCAAATCAAAAATGACCATTTTAAAAAAAATTGAGAACTTAAATCGCTTATTTATATACAATTTAATTAGTAAATATCATAAGTTTAAAACTAATAGGCAATCATCGCAGGTTAAATATGATAAGTTTCTTATTTTTAGATATGATGCTATCGGTGACATGATAGTAACTACTCCTGTCTTTTCATATCTTAAAAGTTTATATCCATCAGCTCAAATCGATATATTAGCCTCTAACCGTAATGACTCTATTGTAAAAAATGATAGCAGGTTAAAGAATATCTGGACATTGCCTTCAAATTTCATCGACAAAATCAAGTTGATGAAACAAATGAAGAAAGAAAATTATGATTTTATCTTATGTTTCATTCTTCATAAAACCGGTAACGCTGCATTTTATGCAAATCTGATCACAAATACCAATACCAGAATTGTTGCGATGAAACACTCTGATGAAAACAGAAATAAATTGTATAGTGGAATGTTTGATATTCAGGTTGACACTGAAGATATCAGAGACAAGATGACTATGGCGGAACTTCAAGTTAAAATTGTTGCTAGAGCATTGTATTTGGATGAAAATATTGCAATGACTGAACTAAAATTATATTTGTCTGAAATTAACATTGAGTATGTTAAAAGTTTTTTATCAAAGAAACATATCGTCCAACAATTTATAGTTCTCAATGTATCTTCAGGTAATTCCTATAGAACCTGGTCAATCGAAAAGAATCAAGAATTTCTTAATCAAATATTAAAAAATGACTCGGAATTAATAGTTGTTTTATCCTACTCACCCGATGATAATGATAAAGCTGAACAAATCGCTTCAATTAACAAAGAAAGAATTATTCTATTTGAATCAGGCAATGACTTTTTGAATACATGTGCTCTGATTGACAAATCCTATTTGGTCATTTCTCCAGACACATCAATCGTGCATGTTGCCGCGGCGTTTAATCGACCTGTGTTAGTGCTATATTCACGCTTATCTACCTACCTAAATGAATGGGCACCTTACGGAGTTGATTATGAAATGGTGATTACAAGAGGCAAAGAACCAATTGATACTCTAAAGACTGAGGATGTTGTGGAAGCTTTTGAGAGATTAATAAAAAAGGTTCACCCGAAGTAGGATGAACCTTTTAGAAAAGATTTAGTGTGTCTTAGAACATATACCAGTTGATACCCATAAATACACCACCCAACCCAACTTTGATCCTCATTGGATCTAGTGCCATGTTGAAAAAGGTAAAACCTCCATAGAGAGAAACAGTCTTAGTGGCTTCCCATTCTCCACCAACAATGATATTTACATCAGTGCTTGTTAAGCTTGTAGTAGTGTACTTCGCTAGTTCTGGGTTATATGCATTATATGTTCCGGAATTAATCGAAAACTCTGCACCCACAAATGGTTTGAATGATTTAATTTTAGTAAAATAATACTCAAAATATGGAGCAAATAATAGGGCTGTTGTTGAACTTTCTACTCCGTGTCCTCCATCAAAAACAAATCCGAAATGAAGACCAAGTCTCATATCCTCGGCTAAATTATAAAATGCATGACCACCAATAGACGAGCTTCCACCAATTTGAACACCAATACCACCTTCGCCCTCTTTGCTATTCTTGCTGGTTTCTTGCGAGAAAAGAGTGAAAGAACTGACCAATACGACTAAAAGAATTGCGAATAATTTAATTCTCATGAAAAACCCCCTAAAATAAAAGAAAAAAATAATTAAAAACAGAGTGTCACTAATATAAGTCAAAATTTACACAATTTCAAAAGAAAATCTAAAAAAAGTGAATAGATGCAGAGTTATCAATTATAAATCACGAAAAATTATTCATTTTTTCCCTTACTTTGGAGAATATTAAATATTGAATAAAAAAAAATTATTTTTCACTACAATAGTAAGTGTTGGTATCCGTTCCAATTACAAAATTATGTAAGATTAAAATCTAAATTAGTTGAAGCTAAATATTTCAATTGAGAATATATATTAATAGAGCAAACAAATGGCTAAGAATTTTTTTTAAAATTAACTGGATGAATCTTATGAAACTAAATTATACTGCTTTACTCCTATCTATTATGATAGGTTTAATACTCGTTGTAGGCTTTGCTTATACAACCGGTAACCAATTTGCGACAGCATTGTTCCCAACTATGGCACTACTTTCGGGTTTTATAATTACCGGATTTGTGATAGGATATTTATCAAAAGGTATAACAATCATTGAGCCTGGAATTGGAGCAATCGTTATCTCAATAATATCATTCTTTGTATTGCCAGTTCTTCAATTGAAAGGATTCCAGGGTATGTGGAATTCAGATTGGATAATAGTATATATGAATGCGATCATTCTTACCCATCTTGGAGCATGGCTGGGTGAGAAATTTCAGCATGGGAACTTACCTGATGATTCTGTAGAAAATATGAATTTCGAATGGGGCTGGATATTTGCCGGAACGATTATGGGAGTAACATCAAGTATGTTAGTTATTAATGTACTCGTGTTTATTCTTGGATATAACCCCGATAGCTATATAATTCCATATTTTATTTCTTTGCTTATAACAGGGCTTGTTGTCGGTTGGAAATCACCTGGAATAACAATAAAGGAAGCCGGTATAGGAGGATTTCTTACCATAACCATAGTATTTAATATTGTTCGGCTAACACTGAATACTGAATCAGAAATTGGTTTGGGTGTGATTATTGCAGGATTTGTTATCGGAAGTATTGTTTCTTTAATTGGTGGTTATTTAGGCGAAAAGATACAATTAACATTTGAGAAAGCAAAAACTGCATAAAATCAGTCAGAACAGATGCATATGGCAATGTGTTAAAAAAATGATTTGCTGATAAAATTTGAAATTATTCCCCAATTGCGTAAAGTAGTTGGGGATTTGTTTATCAGAGAGAAAAAAATCAAAAATGATTTCTTTGACATTAAACTTAGATAATAGTTAAAAAATATTTTCAGATTTATCTTCTAATTTTACAATAGTATATGACTCTATACGTGAAGTAGAAATATGTTTTTATTTAAATTAATTTTTTTTATTTCTATCTTAAAATTCGTAATTTACGATTGATCTTGAACATAAAAAAAATAATATTTCATTATACAAATATTAAATAACTAAATTTTAACAATTCTCATAAGGGGTTATCAAATGGACAGCAAAAAGAAATCTAACTTTTCTGACGAACAATTGAAAATGTTAGCCAAAAGATTCAAAATTCTTTCAGAAGTTTCACGACTTAAAATTTTAAGAACTTTGTTCTTAGGTGAAAAATGCGTTACTGATATCATTAACGCAACCGGACTTCTCCAGGCTAATGTTTCTAAGCAATTAAGAATTTTAGAAGGTGACGGAGTCGTTACTTGCAGACCACAGGGTTTGCTGAGATTCTATAGCGTAACTGATTCATCAGTTTTAATTATTTGTACTCAGTTATGTGAACTGAAAAAATAATTATTGAATTGATTTAAATATGCCACAAATTGGCTTTATCAAAAATATAATCTATATATTAAAAGTATTGGCAGTTGTTGTTATAACAATTGCCGATTCTTTTTTAGTTATATTCCACACTTCATTCCGATCAAAGAATTATAATTTCAGAAAGCACTATCGAAATTGGGGAGCTAGAGTGCTAGCTATTTGCGGAGTAAGATTAAAGGTCATTGGTGAAGAAAATATAAAAGCAGATGAAACTTATATATTTGTTGCCAACCATTCATCATGGCTCGACATACCAATTGTTTTTCGTGGAATACCAAGCGAAATCAGGATTATTTACAAGAAGGAACTTGAGAAAGTACCTCTCTTCGGTTGGCAGTTGAAAAAATCATCGTTTATTGGCATCAATCGTAATGACCCCCGTAAATCGATGGCAAGCCTCGAAGAAGCTTTGAAATTGATCAGACAAAGTATTAATCTGATTATTTTTCCGGAAGGAACACGCTCGAAGGATGGCACAGTTAAGGAGTTTAAGCGGGGTGCTTTCATGTTAGCATCAAAATCAGGTAAACCAATTATTCCAGTGACAATTACAAACTCCTTCGAAGTATCTCCATACGGTCAGTGGGTAATGAATAAAATGGATGTTAAATTGATTATTCATGAACCGGTTTACTATAATCCGGATTTGACCAAAAGCGATGAGAAGCAGTTGATGGACAAAGTCCGAAACACAATCATTGAAGGTTTTACCGAAAAATATGAAAAATAATTTTTTAATAATCAAAAAAGTGCTATTTTTGTAATCAGCTTTTAAAGCAAATGGTCGGGTAGCTCAGATGGTAGAGCAGTGGACTGAAAATCCACGTGTCGGCGGTTCAATTCCGTCCCCGACCACTCCGAATATCGAAGAAATTATAATAAAAGTCAATGAGTTAATAACTAGTTGACTTTTTTAGTTTTGACAGAAGTTTTCACAGTTTTGAAAATATTAGAATATGCCTTTTTCGTGCTAAACCCTCAATTCCTGATAAATCATCTAATATTGGACATTTACATTAAATAATTGCTTTCTAGAAAGACATTTATGAATTCTTGATAAATTTGAGTAAAATTAGCAAAGTATTATTCAGTACCATAAGCATCAATTTAATTTTGATTATCGAGCACCTGTAGCAGTTTTATTTTTAATGAATAACAGTTATAATACATATAAAATCTGAACGTCAACAAATTATGATTTTTGCAAATAACATTTTCTTTTTTTTTAATAATGAGGTTTTCATGAAAAAATTCAATTTAACAGCTTCACTAATGTTATTAGTGTTTGCACTATTCCTTGCATCATGTTCGGATAACACAACAAATCCGGTTGATTCAAAGCCCGCAGCAGTAAAAGGTCTTATGGCTACATCACTTGATAATACTACCATTCGCTTACTCTGGACTGAACCAACTGACACTTATACCGGTTTCACACTCGATATTACTCCAGGCGCGATTGCTCAGAAAACTTTTGCTAAAGGTGTTACAACAACAGATGTTTCTGGATTAATAGAAGGAACAGTATATACTTTTAAACTCAAAGCGGTTAATGGAACTGCATCAAGTGATTCAGTAACTATCCTATGGTCACCAGCCACCAGATTTACTAAAAATATCAACGATGATTTTATTAAAGTTTATGAAACCGCATCAACCTTTGGTAGTGGGCTTCAATTCTATAATGTTGCGGGTAATGCACCAAAAGTATTAAAAATATCCAATGGAGCAGATTGGAATTTTGGTCTATACTCTAAATCAGCAGGAACTACATTTGTAGGCTCACCATCAAAATTGACCTACAGCTATACTGGCGGAACACCCAAATTAACTGAAATCAGTACAGATTATTTTGAAACAAATGATTTGAATACAGTTTTCGATAGTCAGGCATTAAATGCAGATCCATCAAAATTCTCTGAGATGTCAATTGATCTCGAAACTTTAGGAGCAACAACTGGTGTTGTGTTGATTTGCAGAACAAAAGACAACGGCACGGACTGGAATTATGCAAAAGTGTTTATTAAAAAAACTGGTGGTACTTTCCTTCAGGGGACAGCAGACAACAGATACATTGAAGTACAGGTTTCTTATCAAAAAGTTGTTAATGTACCTTACGCAAAATAATTAAATTATTTATTAAATATAAAGGAGATATATATGAAAAAAATATTAGTTTTAATGATTGTCACAGGACTTTTATTCGCTACTGGAGCTTATTCACAAGAAGCAAAAAAGAAATCTTTAGGAGGAGCTCCTGTAAAATCAACTGAAGAAGTAAAAAAAGATGCAGGTAAAAAAGAATTACCTAAAACAACTGTAGCATCAGCAAAAACAGATACTAAGAAAGCAAAATCAGCCAAACCACTCAAAGGTACCGTTGTCAGCTTAACAAATGTTATTATGGGAAAAGCTGGCTCCATAACCAAAGATGAAGCTATCAAAATGGCTGACAAGGGCGATCCTATAGTGTTTATGGTAGGTGATGCCAAAAAGGGTAAAATCTATTTCGTCTATAATACCGATGGTACTTTTGGCGCTAAGAACCTTGCAAAATATGCCAATAATAAAAATGTTGGTATAGTAGGTAAAACAAAAACAGTAAATGGTATCAATTACATCGTTGCCGAAATGATTGAATCAATGGACTAAGATTTTAATTTGAGGTTTTAAAAAAACGGCTGATTCTTTTTATGGAATCCGCCGTTTTTGTTTATGTTGGATTTTCACTCAATTTTCAATAAGAAATAAGGGTGAATTGACATTATTTTATGATAAAAAATGCTTTGAATAATTGATTCTAATCATTTATCTGTGATAATATATATTTGTTCGTCTGGTTTAGTCAGACCATAATATACCCTTGCAATTTTTTCAATTTCAATTGAATCATTTTGAAGAATATCTATTCTTCGTTTCAAAGAATCGCGAAGCATATTCTGTTTAGATATTTGTCCAATAATACTTTTTTTGTTTAGGATTAGATCAACACGTTTTACTAATCCATATTCTGAAAATAAAAATACTGCCAGTACTAGAATAGCAATGAAAAATTTTAAAATTCTACCTTTATTTCTTAAATAAAAATCTAGGATTGAATTAAAAAAATTTAACATACTATTTTATACTCTTTAAGAAATTTACAAACTCGTCCATTTCTTCTTTTGTTCTCTTTTCCGTTACTGCTACCAACAAGCCCTTTTTATAGCCTTCAATTGCTGAAGTATCGATGCCTGGTAAGAATCCAAGCTTGTATCCTTCACTTACAATTCTAGAAGGTTCAACAGGAGTATTAACAAGAAATTCTCTGAAAAAAGGTTTACTATTCATTAAGCTATAACCTGTAATTTTGCTGATTTCAGAAGCTAAGTACAAAGCCTTTTTGTTTGATTGATCAGCTACTTCCTTTATTCCCTGCTTACCCATTGTTTCAAGGTAAACTGTTGCAGTAAGCATGTAAAGACCCTGATTTGTACAAATATTTGAAGTTGCTTTCTCTCTTTTGATTTGTTGTTCTCTGGTCTGTAGAGTTAAAACATAACATCTTCTACCTTCTGAATCTTGAGTTACTCCCGATAATCGACCGGGTAATTTCCTCACAAATTCATTTTTTGTAGCGAAAATTCCTAAATATGGTCCACCATTACTTAATGGAATACCTAAAGGTTGTCCTTCACCAACAACAATATCAGCATTGTATTCACCTGGCGTCTTTAGTAAGCCTAATGAGAATGGGCAAGAAGAAGCTATTAGAAGTGCTTTAGTTGAATGAGTTATCTTTTCGATCTCTTCAACTTCTTCAAGATTGCCATAGAAATTAGGATGTTGAACAATCACTGCTGATGTTTTTTCATTAATAGAATTTTTCAAAGCTATGAGATCGCAAGTCCCATCTTCAGCAATAAACGTTTTGAATGTAAACTTTCTTCCTGCACACATTGTACTGATAACTTCAAAGTTATAAGGATTAATTGTGCCTGCTATAAGAAATTCAGTATTCCTGTTGTGAGCATTTGCCATTAGACATGCCTCAGCGAGTGCTGTTCCACCATCATAAAGTGAAGCATTAGAAACATCCATACCAGTCAAAGCACAAATCATTGATTGAAATTCATACATTGCCTGCAAAGTTCCCTGAGAAACCTCTGCCTGATAAGGTGTATAGGCTGTTTTGAACTCAGATCTGCTTGTAATCATTCCGATAACCGATGGTATGAAATGATCATAAGCTCCACCGCCCATAAAACAAATATGAGAGGATGATGTAATATTCTCTTTTGAATATTTTTCTAACAATTGAAGAACTTCCATTTCTGAAAGTCTGTTGTACATGTCAAGAGGCTGTTTTAGTCTAATTTCTTCCGGAATATTAGAAATTAATTCATCGAAAGATGATACACCAATTACATCAAGCATTTCTTTGCGTTCAATGTCAGTATTAGGTACAAAAGCCATTTAAAAACTCCTTTTTTGAATTTTTTATTTTTATAAATGTCAAAATCACAATTTGCAATTTATGGGTATTTAATTTTATGTGCAATTTTTTTAAATATTCTTTTAATTATGTCGATTAATTACAAGATAATTGCTAAAAAAAAACATATTAAATAAAATATCGTTTAAAGACTAAATAGTAGTTCATTTTTGAATATTTTTAATTAGGAGTAGTATTTATGGCAATCAAATTAGCTATCAATGGTTTCGGAAGAATTGGAAGATTAGCATTCCGGGAGGCTTTCAAAAGAAAAGGGGAATTTGAATTTATCGGTATTAATGATTTAACCGATGCTCCAACTCTTGCACATTTGTTAAAGTATGATTCAGTTCATGGTAAATTTCAGGGTGAAGTCAAAGTAGAGGGTAATACAATTGTTGTGAATGGTGTTCCAATTACGATTACAGCTGAAAAGGTAATAGAAAATCTACCATGGAAAGAAGCTGAAATTGTTTTAGAATCTACCGGAGTCTATACAAAAAAAGAAGCTTTGGAAAGACACATAACTAATGGAGCCAAAAAAGTTATACTCTCTGCTCCGGCAAAAGATGAACTTGATGCTACAATAGTTTTAGGAGTTAATCATTTGATTCTCAATGGGAGTGAAAAAACTATTTCAAATGCATCATGTACAACTAACTGCCTCGCACCAATGGTTAAGGTTTTAAATGATAATTTCGGTCTGGAAAAAGGATTCATGACCACTGTTCATGCCTACACGAATGACCAAAAAATTCTTGATTTGCCTCATTCCGATTTGAGAAGAGCGAGATCCGCAGCGGTTAATATGATCCCAACATCAACAGGAGCGGCAAAAGCCGTTGGTTTAGTTATTCCTGAGTTAAAAGGCAAACTTAATGGTTATGCAGTAAGAGTACCGGTTCCTGATGGCTCTTTGACCGATTTGACCGCAATACTATCAAAAGAAGTTTCAAAAGCTGACATTAACAATGCCATCAAAGATGCTTCCGAGACATATTTGAAAGGTATTCTTGAATATTGTACAGATCCCATAGTTTCTAGTGACATTGTGGGCAATCCCTATTCCTGCATATTTGATGCCGATCTAACTCAGGTATCCGGCAATCTTGTTAAAGTAGTTGGATGGTACGATAATGAATTTGGATATTCATGTAGAATTGTTGATCTGATGATATATCTAAAAAAATTCTTATAATCAAAATTAAATTCCGGCTCTTATTTCTAAGAGCCGGTTTTCTATTAAATTAATTTAAATTTTTAAAGGTAATAATATGATTAAGTATATAGATGAAGCATTATTTACAAATAAGAATGTTCTTATAAGAGTTGATTTCAATGTTCCTCTGGATGAAAATTTCAAAGTTACAGATGACACAAGAATCAGAGAATCATTGAAGACCATTGATAAAGTAATTGATGATGGTGGATTGCCAATTTTAATGTCACATTTGGGAAGACCAAAAGGTGAAAAGAATCTGAAATATTCATTGAAACCTGTTGCAGAATATTTGATTAATGTATTTGGGTATAATGTTATTTTCGCTGAGGATTGTATTGGAGAAATTCCCAAAAAATGCATCAAGGATTCAAATATGGGCGATATTATTCTTCTGGAAAATCTTAGATTTTATAAAGAAGAGGAAAAAAATGATATGGAATTTGCGAAAAAACTGGCATCGCTAGGAGATGTTTATATAAATGATGCTTTTGGAACTGCACACAGAGCTCATGCAAGTACATTTGCAGTAGCCTCA
The DNA here is from genome assembly GCA_964464375.1 of uncultured Hyphomicrobiales bacterium. GTDB lineage: Bacteria > Bacteroidota > Ignavibacteria > Kapaibacteriales > UBA2268 > CAIOZA01. The sequence continues at coordinate 49,890 of CAYXFU010000017.1, read as the reverse complement.
TTTTTCCAGGAAAAATATGCAGGTTATCTTCTCGAAGCCGAAATAAATTATCTGGGTAAAGCCGTCGCCAATCCAAAGAAGCCATTTTTAGCAATTCTGGGAGGTGCTAAAATTTCAGGAAAAATTGATGTGATTACTAATCTTCTCGACAAATGTGATACTATACTTGTTGGTGGTGGTATGATGTTCACATTCTTCAAAGCTATGGGATTTGAGATTGGAAAATCACTATTAGAAGAAGATAAGATTGAATTAGCCAAGGAATTGCTTAAGAAAGCATCCGAGAAGAATATTAATCTAATATTACCAGTTGATGTGATTGTAGCTGATAAGTTTGATAATGATGCTGGAACAAGAATAGCTAAGAATTCAGATATATTAGCTAGCGAAATTGGTATGGATATTGGACCTGAAACAATCAAAATTTATACAAATGAAATTTTAAAATCAAAAACAATCGTTTGGAATGGTCCAATGGGAGTATTCGAAATGACTAACTTTGCAAAAGGAACACTTTCAGTTGCAGAGGCATTAGCGCAAGCAACAAGTACCGGAGCCATTACTATAGTTGGAGGTGGAGATTCTGTTGCTGCTATAAATCAAATGAAATTAAACACTAAAGTCTCCCATGTTTCAACAGGTGGGGGAGCTTCATTGGAATATTTAGAAGGTAAAGAACTTCCCGGAATTTCTGCCCTTGAAATTTAAAGTTTGCTCCAATCCATCCGATAATCCTTAATAGTAAAATTGATATATTAAATAAACATCTCCTTTTCGGAGGAGATGTATAAAAAATAGCTCGGATTAAAAAATGAATGCTAAAATTGAATATGAATCACATTTTAAATTGCTCAAGTTAATTGTTAATTACATTAACGACTTAATTCCATTGATTGAAGATAAAAATGACTTGAGTGATTCTGTTAATTATTCAGTAAAAACTATTTTCGATTTTGTAGAAAAAGTAGTAGAAACTCTACCAAACATGTTTAGTGCTCAAGGTGACCCTCAGGTTATAAAGCGTGAATTATTAGTCTCAATACGTAAAGTGAATAAATGTTGGAGCAATTCAAAGATAAGTATTTTTGAATTCGAAGCATGTTGGGATGAATTTAACTTTTGGTGGTATGAATTCATTCGTACATATTATCACATGGAAAAGCTCAAAAAGAGTATCTTTGTTTCCTTGAACTAGAAATGTCTATTTATTCAACATTGCACAATATTTGAATGCTATTCGTCTAGCACCCTTTAAAAATGACTAATGGGTATTAGATAAATGAACCGATTCGGACGATTCACAATGTTCCCGCCAGTAATAAAAGCTCTGGTAATAATTAATGTTGCAATATTTTTACTTGAAATATTCATTTTAAGATTCTATACTATTGATTCAATAAGTATTGATAGAATATTCAATTATTATTTAGCACTTTCACCAATTGAAACTGGTAGATTCTATATTTGGCAATTAATATCCTATCAATTTATTCACGATACCGGTGGTATTGTGCATATTTTCTTCAATTTGTTTGCACTTTGGATGTTTGGAGTGGAGTTAGAACATCTTTGGGGCTCAAAGAAATTCACATTATTCTATATTCTTAGTGGTATTGGTGCTGGTTTAACTCAAATGATATTTTCCTCAATTACCGGTTCTTCTGCATCAACAATTGGCGCAAGTGGTGCCGTTTATGGTATTTTACTAGGATTCGGTATGACTTTTCCTGACAGACCAATTTTCATGTTTCCATTCTTTATTCCAATTCCGGCTAAATTCTTTGTCCTTATCTATATTGGGCTAGCTCTTCTTATGGGAATGACCTCGGATGGTAACGTAGCTCATTTTGCTCATCTCGGTGGAGCTGCCACAGGATTCTTACTCTTCAAATTCGGTGATAAAGTCGGTTTATTTGCTTTCTTTAATAATCTATTCAAACGAAAACAGGTATTAGTCAATCCAATGGATAGACCTAACGTTCATGGTATCTGGGAGGCAAAAAGTGCTCCTAAAACTTATAATCCTCAGCCAGAGAACTACAAATTTAATGTTGAGGGCGAGAATATTTCTCAAGATGTGATCGATTCAATTCTTGATAAAATATCAGCATCCGGCTATCAAAATCTAACTGACAAAGAGAAAAAAATTCTTTTTGAAATTAGCAAGAAATTAAAATAATTAAAGGTAGAAACATAAGATGAATACAAGTATAGAAAATAAATTTTCGAGAAGAAAGACAAGAAAGTTATTTATAGGTAATATTCCAATAGGCGGAGATTCACCTATATCGGTTCAAACAATGACAAAAACTAAAACTGCTGATGTTGAGGCTACTGTAAAACAAATATTAAGATGTCAGGAAGCCGGTGCTGATATTGTTCGTGTTACAGTTAATGACGCTGAAGCAGCTGATGCAATTAAAGAAATTGTAAAAGGTGTTACAATCCCCATTGTAGCAGACATTCATTTTAATCATATTTTTGCACTGAAATCCCTTGAAGCCGGTGTGGCGAAGGTTAGAATTAATCCAGGTAATATCGGCAATAAGGAGAGAATACGGGAAGTATTAATGTTGGCTAAAGATAAGGGGATACCGATTAGAATTGGTGTTAATTCGGGTTCATTAGAGAAAGATATTCTTGAAAAATATAAATATCCTACAGCCGAAGCTCTTTATGAAAGTGCAATGCGACACGTCGGTTTTGCTTCTGAATTCAACTTTGAAGATCTTATTATTTCAGTAAAATCAACTAATGTGAATTTGATGATAAATGCTTACAGACTGCTATCAGAGCGAACTGATTTTCCTTTGCATCTTGGTGTGACAGAAGCTGGAAGAGCAGGGGTAGGTACCATTAAATCAGCAGTTGGTATAGGTACTCTGTTAGCCGAAGGTATTGGAGATACAATACGAGTATCGTTAACTGATGAACCAGAAAAAGAGATCGAGGTTGGTAAGGAAATTCTTAGAACACTTGGTTTATCTCAGCGAACTGTTGAAATTATTTCCTGTCCAACCTGTGGTAGGGTTGAGGTAGATTTATTTTCAATTACAGAAAAACTAGAAAACAAACTCAAAAATATTAAAAAGCCTGTAAAAGTCTCAGTTCTTGGATGTGCAGTAAATGGGCCCGGCGAAGCCAGAGAATCAGATATTGGAATAGCTGCAGGTAAGAATAGCGGGATTTTGTATTTGAACGGTGAAATAGTTAGAAAGGTAAGAGAAGATGAAATAGTAGATGCTGTCTATGAAGAAGTAATGAAATTTCAGCCAAAAGAATAAAATTTGTTTTTAGGAAGAATGCTAAATATTATTTTTTCATTTCTTCTTTTAGATATTTGCCGGTAAAACTTTTTTTTGATTTAATTATATCTGAGGGTGTGCCTTCGGCAATGATTTCTCCGCCATTGTCACCACCCTCAGGTCCAAGATCAATAATCCAATCTGCGCACTTTATAACATCCAGATTGTGCTCAATAATAACGACAGTATTTCCCTTCTCAACCAACTTATTCAAGAGAGTAAGTAAAATATTAATATCTTCAAAATGCAAACCTGTAGTGGGCTCATCAAGTAAATATAAAGTTTTACCTGTACTGATTTTTGAGAGTTCAGTTGCCAGTTTAACTCTTTGGGCTTCACCACCTGATAGAGTTGGTGCTTGCTGTCCAAGTTTTATGTAAGTTAAGCCTACATCAAAAAGTGTTTGTAGTTTATTTTTAATCTTTGGGATCTCATTGAAATACTCTAATGATTCTTCAACTGTCATTTCAAGAACCTCAGCAATGGATTTACTTTTATAAGTAACTTGTAAAGTTTCATTATTATATCTTCTGCCGTTACAGGTATCGCATGTAACATAAACCTCAGGAAGAAAGTTCATTTCAATTTTTTTGATTCCTCCGCCTTCACATTCTTCGCAACGTCCTCCCTTTACATTAAATGAAAATCTTCCGGATTTATATCCTCTAATCTTAGATTCTGGAAGTAGGGCAAAGAAGTCACGAATTTGTGTAAATATTCCTGTGTAAGTAACAGGATTAGATCTAGGTGTCCTACCTATTGGGGTCTGGTCAATTTCAATGACTTTATCGATCAGATCAAGCCCTAAAATAGATTTATATGGTAATGGTTTGTTAGTCGATCTATAAAAATGTTTTGATAAAATTGGATAAAGTGTATCATTAATCAAAGATGATTTACCCGATCCACTCATACCGGTAATGCAAACAGATAATCCAAGAGGTATCTTTAAATTAACATTCTTGAGGTTATTTCCTGTTGCTCCAATGAGTTCAATACATTTTCCGTTAGGTGAACGTGATGAACCGTGTGGCTGTATATCCTTTTTCTTTAATAAATATTGAAGAGTTAATGATTTATCGGCATCATCCTTATTTAAATTGATAAATTGATCGGGTGCACAGGATAGAATCAGTTCTCCACCGTGAACTCCTGCTCCAGGACCTAAGTCAATTACAAAATCCGACTCAAGAATCATTGCTTTGTCATGTTCAACAACAATTACTGAATTCCCTATGTCTCTTAATCGTTTAAGAGAATTTATCAATTTATTATTGTCGTGTTGATGTAGTCCAATACTCGGCTCATCAAGAACATAAGTAATCCCGACTAATTCCGAACCAATTTGCGAAGCTAATCTTATTCTTTGCGATTCGCCTCCGGATAGTGTTCTGACACTCCTATCTAATGATAAATACGACAAACCCACTTCCTTCAGGAAGTTTAATCTGGATTTAATTTCTTTAAGGATTAATCCGGATATCTTAAGTTGTCTGTCTGTTAATCTTGGATTCAGTTTAGAAAAATAATTAAATGAAGCATTAATATCTAATATTGTTAAATCAATAATTGATTTTTTATCAATCAGGACATTTAGATTTTCTACCTTTAATCTCCCACCATTACAAATGTCACAAGTTTCAGATGTCATAAAATTTTCGATATTTTTTCTAATTGCAGCAGAGCTTGTATTTTGATACTGGTGTTTTAAGCTTGGTAAAATGCCAATAAATTTCTGGGAATAAGTTACATTTTTTCCGGATGCAAAATTATACACTATTGGTATTGATTCGTCATCGGAGCCATTTAGAAGCTTAAAGAGTTTATCTTCAGGGATATCACTGATTGGAATATCAAGACTAACTTCATACTGGTTGCAAAACGATTCAATTTGAGTCCAAAGCCACATTTCACGTTGTTTACCAACAGTTGCAATACCACCCTCGTTAATTGATTTACTATTATCCGGAAGTATTAAATCAAGATTGAAATCGGTTAATTCACCTAACCCATCACATTTCTTGCAAGCACCATAAGGTGAATTGAATGAAAACATATTTGGAGCTAATTCTTCATAAGCTCTACCACATGAAGGGCAAGTATAAGAAGTACTAAAAAGATGCTCTTCTTTGATATTATTGTGGTCAATAAGAATGACCAAAGTTCCTTCAGATTTGTTTATGGCTAGCTCAGCAGATTCTCTGATTCGATGCTCATGACTTAAGTCAACTTGTAATCTGTCAATAATCAAATCAATATCGTGAATGTTGTATCTGCTTAGCTGCATTCCATCTTCTATTTCTTTAATCTCACCATCAACTCTAACTTTTGTGTAACCTTGCTTCGTTAACTGTTCGAATAAATCTCGATAATGACCCTTTCTTGCACGAACAAGAGGTGCAAGCAACATAATTTTTTTCTCATTGAAATCTGTAATTATCTTATCTATTATCTGATCAAGAGTTTTTTGTTCAACAGGGATATGGCAATCGACACAATACTGAGTACCGATTTTTGCAAAAAGTAATCTTAAATAATCATAAATTTCAGTTACAGTGCCAACAGTAGATCTTGGATTGTGGCTAATTGATTTTTGTTCAATAGAAATTGCAGGGGATAATCCTTCAATAACATCAACTTCAGGCTTCTTTAACATTCCCAGGAACTGTCTTGCGTAAGAAGACATGCATTCAACATAACGTCTCTGACCTTCAGCATATAATGTATCAAATGCAAGACTTGATTTACCCGAACCAGATAAACCAGTAATGACAACAAACTTATCTCTTGGAATTTCAAGATTAATGTTCTTTAGGTTGTGTTCTCTAGCTCCTCTGACAATAATTTTCGATAACTCGCTGTCGATTTGACGATTAGATTCAATAGAAACTTCTGTATTCACTTTGTTTTTAGATTTATTTTTCGTTATCATTTTATAAGCACATTTTTTGACCTATAAAACGTGAATAATAGAAGAAAATTTGATATCAAAAATTTTCATACATTGAACAATATTTCAAAAATAGCATAAGCTAATCAATAAAACAGCAATTAATTGGTCTATAAAGTCTATAAATTCCTTAATTTTGCAATTCTTTTTAGGTATATTTCTGGATAAATTATGATTAAACTCGAAACAGTAATTTCGTTAGCGAAAAGAAGAGGTTTTATTTTTCAATCCTCAGAGATTTATGGTGGATTAAATGGTTGCTGGGATTATGGTCCGCTTGGAGTAGAGTTACTAAAAAATATAAAAGAATCCTGGTGGAAATCAATGACCTACCGTGATGATATCGAAGGAATTGATGCATCTATTCTTATGCATCCAAGAACATGGGAAGCTAGTGGTCATGTTGGTCAATTCAGTGATCCTATGATTGATAATTTGACAAGCAAAGGAAGATACAGAGCAGATAATTTAATTGAAGAGTATATCGATAAACTTACAAAGAAAAATCATACTGATAAAGCTGCTGAATTGGAACTAAGATTACAATCAGTTAAGGAATTATCAGATTATTATAATATTATCGTTGATTTCCAAATACCTGACCCCGTTTCCGGGTCGACAGACTGGACTGAAGTAAGAAATTTTAACTTGATGTTTAAGACATTTATTGGTCCACTTGAAGAAAGTTCTTCTATGGTTTATTTGCGACCAGAGACTGCTCAAGGGATTTATGTGAATTTCAAAAATGTAATGGAATCTGCCAGACAAAAGGTTCCATTCGGAATAGCTCAGATTGGTAAAGCATTTAGAAATGAAATAAATACTAAGAATTTTCTATTCAGAACACGCGAATTTGAACAAATGGAAATGCAGTATTTTGTTAAACCAGGTTCAGAATTTGAATGGTATGATTATTGGAAAAATCAGAGAATGGAATGGTATCTCAATATGGGAATCAATAAAGAGAATCTGAAATTTAAGGATCATGATAAACTTGCTCATTATGCTAATAAAGCAGTGGATATTGAATATCAATTCCCATTTGGGTGGGGTGAAATTGAGGGTATTCATTCCAGAACAGATTTTGATCTGAAAGCACATACTCAATTCTCAGGTAAAAAACTGGAATATGTTGATACTGTGAATCAAGAAAGATTTATTCCTTATGTAATTGAAACCTCAGGTGGTGTTTCAAGAGGATTAATGGCTTTCTTGTGTGACGCATACAATGAAGAGGATGTAACAGATGACAATGGAAAATCTGAAAAAAGAGTAGTTCTGAAATTCAAACCTAGCTTGGCACCAATGACAGCGGCAGTGTTCCCATTGGTGAATAAAGACGGAATGCCAGAAATGGGTGAAAAAATATACAAAGATCTTCAGAGAAACTTCAAAGCTACTTATGATACATCAGGAGCTATCGGAAGAAGATACAGAAGAAACGATGAAATTGGAACACCATTTTGTATTACAGTTGATGGACAATCAATCGAAGATGGTACCGTTACCATACGTGAAAGGGACACAATGGCTCAAGATCGTATTTCATCAGCTAATATTGACAATTATATTTTTGATAAAATCAAATAGGACATTTTGAAAAAAAATAAATATATACTATTAGTATTAATTGTAATCTTGTTTATCAATAAATCTCAAGCTGAAGATAAAAATCAGGATATATATTTTAAGATTAATAAAGCATTTGAAACTTATGGAGTCATTTTCAGAGAAGTGGCAGGTAATTACGTTGAATCAATTGATCCAGAAGATCTTATGCAAAACGGAATTGATGGCATGCTCTCTCATCTTGATCCTTATACAGTTTATTATAAGGATAATGACAATGAAATCGATGTAATATCCAATGGTTCTTATGTTGGAATAGGTATTTCTGTAGCTACAGTTGATAGTGTACTTACAATTGTTGGTATCACCGATGGGAATCCTGCATCTAAATCAGGTCTTAGAATTGGGGATAAGATATTAATTGTTGACACAACGAATGTGCTAAAATTGTCCAGTGATGATTTGAGAAAATATACTCATGGAACTATTGGCTCGACGATAATTTTTAGAGTTTTAAGAGATAACGTAAATGATACTTTGAGTTTCACTTTAAAAAGAGAAGATATAAAAGTGAATAATGTATCATTTAAGACAATTCTAAATAAGGATATCGCTTATATCAAAGTTGAGAAGTTCTCAAAATTAACTGCTAATGATTTTCGTACTGCATTTACCGGATTAAAGAAAAAAGATGGTGAATTAAAAGGGCTGATAATTGATTTAAGAAACAATCCAGGAGGATTACTTCAATCAGCAGTAGAACTATGTGAAATGTTCTTACCTCAAAATAGTCCAATAGTTACAACTAGAGGTAGGAGGCAAAAAGAAGAATTTGTATTCACTTCAAGGGCTATCCCTTTGGACACGATTATCCCAATTGTTGTTCTTATCAATCAAAATAGTGCCAGTGCCAGCGAGATAGTTGCCGGGGCATTACAGGATCTGGACAGAGCAGTAGTTATTGGTAAAAGGTCTTTTGGCAAAGGACTCGTGCAATCTGTTCTTGATTTACCATTTAATGCTTCACTTAAAATAACAACAGCCAAATATTATATTCCTTCCGGTAGGTGTATCCAGAGAATAAATTATTCTAAAGAATTGGTTCATGGTGCTGCACCTAAAGATTCGATCTTTTTTACAAAAAATCATAGAAAAGTTTTTGAATCTAATGGAATTGAGCCTGATATTAAGGTTATTCAGGACACATTAAGTGATTATGTAAAATCAATTTATGATAAAAATCTGTTTTTTAAGTTTGCCAATACTTTTAGCGGAAAACTAGATTCTATTGAGAAAGAATTTAAAATTGATGATATTATTTTGAATAGTTTTCAAATTTTCATGAAGGAATCAGGTTTTGTTTACGAAAAAAGTCTTGTCCGCAGATTCGACTTAATAAAGCAAAAATTGGATGAAGATAAATCTGATAAAAAATTGGTAAAATCAATAGAGTATTTTGCTAAAGAATTAGAGAAAAAAGATAGAAAATTTTTTGATAGCAATAAATCAAAAATTCAACAGATTCTAAATTTTGAAATCAAATCAAGATTTTTGTCTGAATTGGATTTAATTGAAGAAACAATTTCTGACGATAAAGATATTAACAGTGCCTTAGATTTATTTAAAACTGAAGGATATTATCATTTTTTGAGTGGTATGCCTCCAAAAGGACAAAACTGAACAAATAGAATAATCAAAATGTGAAAATAGAACAGTAGCATAAACGTTGTCATGTTCTTTGTGCGTCAATTTTTTAACATTCAGGACTTTGTATGAGAATAACGAAGCAATATACGAATAGAGAAAGCCAATCTTTAGATAAATATTTACAAGAAATAGGTAGAGTAGAATTATTGAGTCCTGCTGACGAAATCTCATTAGCACAAAATATAAGAAAAGGTGGTGCTGAGGGGAACAGGGCTTTGGAAAGATTAGTTAAATCAAACCTTCGTTTCGTTGTTTCAGTTGCAAAGCAATATCAAAATCAAGGTTTATCCTTGGGAGATCTTATCAATGAAGGAAATCTTGGCCTCATTAAAGCCGCCAAACGATTCGATGAGACTAGAGGATTTAAGTTTATCTCTTATGCTGTTTGGTGGATCAGACAGTCTATTCTTCAAGCTTTAGCCGAACAGTCACGTATTGTTCGTTTGCCATTAAATAGAGTAGGTGCCTTAAATAAAATTGGAAAAAAGTTCAGTGAACTCGAACAAAAATTTGAGCGGGAGCCTACTGCCGCAGAATTAGCAGAACAACTTGAAATAAGTGTTGCTGAAATTGCAGAAACAATCAAAATTTCTGGTAGGCATTTATCTGTTGATGCTCCTTTTGTGCAAGGTGAAGACAACCGATTGCTGGATATCCTTCCAAATGAACAACAGCCACCGCCTGATGCAGAATTAATCAGAGAATCCCTCAAAGTTGAAGTTCAGCAGGTTTTAACAACACTCTCTACCAGAGAGGCTGAAGTTATAAAATTATATTTTGGTTTAGATGGTCATTCGCTCACTTTGGAAGAAATTGGTGAGAAGTTTAATCTAACAAGAGAACGTGTTCGCCAAATTAAAGAGAAAGCAATCAGAAGATTAAGACATGCTTCACGATCAAAAGCTTTACGTGCCTATCTTGGCTAAATTGTACTTTAAAAATAATATATTATGCATAAAATAGATTTACCTGCTGATATAACAAGTATGAGTAATCCAATCGAACTTTCGGTTGTCCGCAGGCCTGAATGGCTAAAAGTCAGAGCTCCGGGAGGAGAATCCTATACACAGATCAAGTCAATGATGAGATCCAAAAGTCTTCATACTGTTTGTGAAGAGGCTCATTGTCCAAATATTGGTGAATGTTGGCATAATGGAACGGCTACTTTTATGATTCTTGGAGACACATGTACTCGTTCATGTGGATTTTGTGCTATCAAAACAGGAAAATCAGAAATTATCAATCAGGATGAACCATTTGAAGTTGCTGATGCTATTAAACAAATGGGGATTTCACATGCAGTTATAACATCAGTTAACCGCGATCAACTTACCGATCAGGGATCTACTATTTGGGCTAGAACAATTACTGAAGTTAAGAAATTGAATCCAAATGTTCGTGTAGAAGTACTGATTCCTGATTTCAAGGGTGATGTTGAATGTCTTCAACGTGTTCTTGATGCTAAGCCAGATGTTCTCAATCATAACATCGAAACTGTCCCACGTTTATACAAAACCGTCCGTCCCCAAGCAAAATATGAGCGTTCTTTGTTTGTGCTTGAATATTCAAAAAAAGCCGGATTTTTAACTAAAACTGGTATAATGGTTGGAATAGGTGAGAGAACTGAAGAAGTATTTGAAGTGATGAAAGATATCAGAGCCAAAAATGTGGATATAATGACAATTGGACAGTATCTTCAACCGACAAAAGAACATATTCCTGTTGATAGATTTGTTACTCCAGATGAATTTGCAGAATACAAGCGTTATGGTATTATCGAGCTTGGTTTTAGACATGTAGAATCAGGTCCACTAGTGCGAAGCTCATACCGAGCAGAACAACATATTTAAGAGATCGAAATCACATTGATCTTAATCACCACAGGAAAATAAAAAAGTAAAAAAAATTACAAATAATTTAATCGCTATCAAAAATACTTTTAAGCTTATCTATGGCATCAAAGTTTGTCAAATTATAGTGCACCGGTGTAATTGATACATATCCTTCAGTGACGGCAATATCATCGGACTCAGGGTTGTTGTCGTTTGTATTATAAACCCCGGAGAACCAGTAATATTCTTTTCCAAAAGGATCAATACGTTTTTCGTAGGCATCATCCCAAGATGAATTACTTTGTTTGGTGATCCTCATTCCCTTAATCTTCCCTATTTCAAGGTTCGGTATATTTACGTTGATAAAAGTACCTAAAGGCATTTTGTTTTCAAGAAGTTCTTTTGCAATTCGATATGAATAAATTCCGGATGCACTCATGTCTGAATTTAGATCATAAGATGAAAGGGATATTGCCATAGAGGGTATTCCTACCAACATACCCTCTGTTGCCGCAGAAACCGTTCCTGAATAGAGCATGTTCACAGAAGTGTTCTGTCCATGGTTAATTCCAGAAACAACAAGATCAGGCTTTCTGGGCAGAATTCTTGATATTGCTAATTTAACACAGTCTGCCGGTGTTCCATTGATTGCAAATCCATTCTTGATATCAATTCGCTGATATTTAGAGATTCGTAATGGTTTAGATACAGTAAGTGCATGTCCAACTGCACTTTGTTGTCTGTCAGGTGCAACAACAAATACTTCTCCTAGTTTCATCATCTCCATTGCTAAAACATAGATTCCGTTGGAGTCTATTCCATCGTCATTGGATACTAAAATTAATGGTTCAGGCATTTATTTTCCAAAGAGTCTCATTATGTCGTTATAGAAAGCATAAGCCATTAAACCTAAAAGAAGAACCATACCAATATTTTGGATAACAATTTTACCCTTTAATGGTATTTCTCTTCTAATTATTGATTCAATGATTGTGATAATTATATGCCCTCCGTCAAGAGCAGGGAAAGGTAATATATTAATTATTGCTAAAGTTATTGAAAGCATTGCCATAAAATTAAGGAAAACTTCAAGACCGAGCTTGGCAGATAAACCTGCACTCTTAGCGATCATAATAGGCCCACCAAGAGATTCTTTTGCTGAGATATTTCCTTTGAAAATTTGAAGAACTGATTTAACAAAAACATTAGAGAATTTATAAGTCTGTTTAAATCCTTCGGAAACTGATCCAAATAGTCCAAAAGATAGTTTTTCACGCTTACCAGCAAAAACTACATCAGGATAAAAACCTAGTTTACCATTGTTATCCGGGTGAATAGAGTCCTTCATCAGATTATTGCCGCGTTTCCAGGTTAACAGGATTTTCTGATTTTTGTACTGATTCAGAAGAGCAGTCAGTCTGGAAAAAGCTCCGATTTTTTCATCATTTACAGAAATAATTGTATCACCGGTTGTCAAACCAACCGTAGCGGCAGGTTTTCCGCTCTCAACACCTTTTACATAAACAAAGGCATTTTCCGGAACGATACCAAGTGAAAGCTGACCAGTCATTGTTTTAAGTAAAGCTTTACCATCAGCTTTAAAATTCATAACGGTGTCATTTCTATCAACAGTTATATTTTTCTCATCTCCTAATTCTGAAATCATAAGCATGTCAGAAAGTTCATCCCATGATGTTAGCTTCTTGCCATTGATTTGGATTATTTTATCACCACTCTTCAAACCGATACGATCTGCTATAGTATTCTTATCAATGTATCCGATCGTGGTTGTCTTCCATATTATTTTTCCTTCGGAAAAGGAAATAAATGAGAAAATTCCGATTGCAAGAGCGAAGTTCATTATTACACCTGCGCTCAGCACAAATATTTTCTGCAACATGTTCTTCGATCTGAATTCGTATTGCTGAGGTTCAGCACTTAAAGCAGTGGTGTCCATACTCTCGTCAACCATGCCGTTTACTTTAACGTATCCTCCAACAGGAAGCAAACATATACGATAGTCGCAATATCCATTACCTTCCCAATCTTTAAGCTTACCAAATGTGAACCCGTTTATCTGATTATATCCAAATAATCGAGGTCCCATACCGAAAGAGAAAATATCCGTTCTTATACCACATGCCCGGGCTGCTAGAAAATGACCCAATTCATGAATGAAGACAAGTATTCCAATTACTATGACAAAGTAAAATATGCTGTTCAGTATTTCCATAAATATATCCGATTAATTATTGTTTAGCAATTTAGTTGTAAAATTTCTTGAATCTATGTTAGTATTAACAATATCGTCAATTGTTGGATTATCGATATGGTTAATATTCATAAGCGTCGTTTCCACAAGTACTGAAATATCATTAAATGAAATTTGATTATTTAAAAAGCCATTAACTGCAATTTCGTTAGCAGCATTCAAAACTGTTGTACTATTCCCAAAGCTTTTGAGTGAATCATAAGCAAGTCTGAGGCATGGAAATCGATTTAAATCAGGTTCTGAAAATGTTAAAGAATTAAATTTATTAAAATCAAGTCTTTGAAAATTATTTTTCATCCTCATTGGATATGTTAGTGCATAGGAAATAGGTATTCTCATATCCGGATGTCCCATTTGTGCTTTTATTGAACCGTCAACAAATTGTACCATTGAGTGAATGATACTTTGAGGATGAATAACAACTTCTATTTTATTTATTTCAATATCAAACAACCAGTATGCTTCGATTATCTCGAAACCCTTATTTATCATGGTTGCCGAATCAATTGTTATTTTATTGCCCATTGACCAGTTTGGGTGTGCCAGAGCTTGATTGACCGTAATATTTTTAAAATCTTCAATTGGTGTGTTGAGGAATGGACCACCTGAAGCAGTCAAAATGATTTTTTCGATTTCTTCATTGTTTTCCCCAACCAAACATTGTAGGACCGCACTGTGCTCACTATCGATTGCAAATATCTGAACATTATATTTCCTTGCTTCGTCAGTAATAATGCTACCGGCACTAACCAATGTCTCTTTATTGGCTAATGCTATGTTTATTCCTGCTCTGATTGCAGATAGGGTAGGAATCACTCCTGAGAAACCAACCAATGCAGAGACTGTTAAATCATTTCTGGAATCTGATGCTGCTTCACACAGGCCTTCTTCTCCACAAAGAATTGTACCGTTAAAATTTGATTCTTTTTTGAAATTCAGATATAATGTCTCATCACCGATTACTACACCTCTTGGATGATATTTTTCTATCTGCTCAGTTAGAATATCAATTCTTGAATAAGTTGTTAGATAATTAATTTCAAAGCCACCCTTTATAGAATCAATTACCTGCAAAGTTTGTACGCCAATTGAACCTGTAGATCCAAGAATGGTTAATATTTTGGGATTATCTGTCATCAGCTCTTCATGTATTCCTGGGTTACATCCTTGTTCCTTCGTGGGGATTCAAATTTGAATGAATCGATAGATATTTGTTCATCCTGTACCAATTTAATTTTAACAAAGTACTTTATCATAAGTCTTGATAGTCTTGATAAGGTTCCTTCGGTCAAATAAGGAGCCACATGGGGATGAATATGCAAATTTAGTTTAAATTCTCGTGAATGAGAACGAAAATTCTTTAACCATCTTTCAATAGCATTGAAGAGAACTGACTTGGAAGCAATCCTGCCTCTTCCATGACACATTGGGCAAACATCTGTCATTTTCTCAGATATGGTTTGATTAATTCTCTGACGTGTAATTTGCATGATTCCGAGCTGAGTTAGTGGATAGACAACTGTTTTTGCTCTATCTCTATTCAACTCTCTACGCATATCACTAAACAATCTTTTCCGATTTGCATCTTTACCCATATCGATGAAATCAATAAGAATCATACCGGACATATCCCTTAGCCTAATCTGTCGTGCAATTTCTCGTGATGCTTCAAGATTTGTATTTAATGCAGTATTTTCCTGAAGATGTTCAGAGATTGATTTTCCGGAATTTACATCAATGACATGCATTGCTTCAGTTTGTTCAACTATAATCGATCCACCTTTTGGTAGATTTACTTTTGACTTATAGGTTTTTTCTAATTCTTGTTCCACACCAAAATGATCAAAAATTGGTTTCTTTTGGTCATAAAGTTCAACTGCACTTAAGAGATTTGGGGAAGCCCATTTGATATAATTTGTAATTTCTTTAAATAATTTTTTTGAATCAACATAAACCTTTGCAACATCGGTTGTAAATAAATCACGAATCACACTTGTTGCAAGCTCCATATCCTGATAAAGTAGGGTAGGACCCTCAGCCCTTTTGATCTTTGCTTCAATGTCTCGCCAAGTCTGAATTAACTTATCCCAGTCACGGATTAATTCAATTTCACTTTTTCCTTGTGCTGCAGTACGGATAATACAACCGGATCCTTTAGGAAGAGTTGTTCTAGCCAAATAACGGAGACGCTTTCTTTCTTTGAATGAGGTGATTTTACGTGATATACCAATAACATTCTCGAAAGGCATTAAAACGACATATCTGCCTGGCAGTGCAATTTTAGTCGTTATTTTTACTCCTTTTGAACGATATGCTTCACGGACGATTTGTACAATTATTTTCTGTTCTTCTTCGAGATTTATCTCAACAGGACCACTTCTTCTGGTCATGAAAATTGCTTGTTTTGTCTCAAAGGTATTTTCAGGTTTATTAGCTTTTTTTAGTTTATCTTCTTCGTCTTCAGGAGAAATATTTAATTCATCGAAGACATCATTATATTCGTCGATTTCAGGTTCGTTGTCCTCATCATCGGGAGTATCTTCTTCATCGGTAATCATGTTGTCAAGATCATCATCAACATCTGAGAAATGAAGAAAACCATCCTGTCCCTGACCAATGTCAACGAAAGCAGCATTAATCCCCGGAACAATTCGCTTCACCTGACCAAGATAAATATTACCAACTGATTTTTCTTTATCTGGAGTTTCAATGAAAAATTCAGCAAGCTTACCTTCTTCGGTAATTGCAATACGGACTTCATTTAATGCAGAATTGATGATTATTTCTTTTTTCATTCAGAATCAAAATTGATATAAGATTGAAGAGACGAATATAACGGTTTTAATTACATTATATATAAAAAAAAAGGGTCAAGTTGACCGTGGCGCCCTAAGTGCAAACTTACCGTTGCTTCCTTCCGGACCTGGCGGGGTTGGGCTTGACTTAGCCGCACGGGACTTGACCCGACTACAAAATTAGGCATAATTCGGGATTAATTCAAATATTTTAAATAATAAATTGAAGAAATTTACAAATTATTTTGTTAAGTTAAAGAAAATGTACTATTTTTGTATTCTATTCTTGCGCCAGTAGCTCAGTTGGATAGAGCATCAGCCTTCTAAGCTGAGGGTCACAGGTTCGAATCCTGTCTGGCGTACTCTTACATAATAATTAAAGCCTTGAAACTGTGTGTTTCAAGGCTTTTTTTATTTTTTAATCCTATTCAAAAAAAAATGGCTGTTCATGCTAAACAAAAACAACCATTTTAATTTAAGAAGAAAAGTAAGAAATTACTTCAAAACTCTATTTACAGATTGAAGGAATGTTGCTTTATCACGACCGCCGACAATAGTTTCTGATATATTGCCTTTCTTGTCAATAATAAAAGTTGTCGGTACTGCTTCAATACCGCCATAAGCCTGATCGAGTTTTCTCTGAAGATCACAGATATTTATATATTCAATTTGATTCTTCTGAGCATATTCCTTAACTACATTAACAGCACCATTCGGGTTTCTTTCTAATGCGATTCCAACGATCACAAAATCTTTACCTTTCAATTCTTTATTCAGTGCAATTAGGTCAGGAATTTCCTTACGGCACGGTGGACACCATGTGCCCCAAAAATTCAGTAGAACTACCTTGTTCTTTGTGTATTCTGCAAATGAAACTTTTGTACCATTGTCATTCCAGGAAAAATCAATGGATTTTCCTTTTTCAGCTTTTCCAACTGTTTCAATCTGAAAAACCTTTGCTTCGGATTTTTCTGCAGTTGTTGTTGCTGTATTGTTATTCGCTAACATTGCTGTTGTATTGTTTAGAACCTCAGTTTGTAAATCTGTCTTTGATTGCTCTTGTCCGCATGAGCTCAAAACAGATAAACTGAAAATTAAAACTGTAAGAAAACTAAATGATTTGAGATAATACATATCAATCCTAAAAATTAAGTTATAAATATTCTATAATGGCAATTCACGAATCAATTCAACATTTATTATAAAAAAATATTGAATAGATTAACCTTCTGTCTCGTCTTTTGGAACTTCTTGTACTACTGCCGCTTGTTTTGTCTTCTTGATTGCATTAACATACCTGAACATTGCCACAAAGAAACCAAGCACTACAGCAATAACACCAAACCAAACCAAGTTTATAAATGGTTTAGTAGAAATATCAATATGGAAAACTTCTCTCGAAGCAAGAAACTCGATTTTAGTATCTTCAGCTGTTTCACCTGGTACTACACTACTTAAGCTGAGTTGAAAATCGGTACCTTTAACTAATTTTGTTACAGGAGTCATCTTTCCTTTTTCAGGATTTAATGTCGCAAAAAGAGTATCATCCCATTGTTTCCCATCTTTTTCAAAACTGATGATTGTACCGAGTACCATTTCCTTTTCATTGTGCTGTTGATTCATCTCGAATCTATTGAATGTCATGGTAATTGTAGTATCATAAGCAAGTTTTCCTGATTCACCTTTCTTGAGTACCAAAGGTGGATCTCCAACCTGTAAATCAAAAGTCTTGGGAGAAATATAGAGATCTTTCATCAAGAACCTCTCAATACCCGGTTCGAAGAAGGGGCTCTCGAAATTATTAAAGCTACTATAATATAAAACCGGATAGGCATCAGCCAAAACCTTACCATTTTTTTCGATTCTAATCTGGTACTCATACTTTTCTCTGTCAGCTAATTGTTTTTCAATCTGCTTCTTACCTACCAAAGTAATATCATACTCGAAAGCCTTTTGTGTTCTTCCCTGAACCAAAGACAATGGTTTCATTTCTGAATATGCTCCAGATGCAATTATACCAAGAATCATAACCGAAATACCCAGATGTGAAACGAAGGCACCAAGATATTTGGGGTTACTTTTGAAGTTCTTAATACATAATTCAATATTAACAAAAAATGAAAACCATCCGGCAAAGCCTAAGAGTATATATTTGTAGTCTGATAATCCAAGAAAATATGAAATAACAACAATTACAACACTGGCTATAATTGGGAAATATAATTTCTTAAAGACAGCTTTCCAGTCTGATTGCTTCCAGTTTAAATAAATGGAAACCGCGTTCAGAATCAATATTAATAGTGAAATAGGATTAGCCCACATATTGTAATCTTCAGGCTTAACGGAAGCCTTTGTTTTTACTAGCCACTCTGGCAGAATTGGTCTGATTGTACCCAAAAGAACTATAACGGTCAGTGCCAATAGAAGTATAGAACCTAAAGCCAACCACATTTCTTTCGAACTAAAACTAAATCCAATTTTTGCCTGAGGTATATCCTTCATTCGAATGAATAGAATCGTAAATCCTGAAATTGTAAAAAACAATAATAAAAATACCATTAAGTTATTTACTATTTGTCCAGGATCAACAAATGAATGCACTGAAGCTTCTCCTAGTATTCCACTTCTGGTAAGATATGTAGCAAACAGAACAAAAATGAATCCAAGAATAGCCAATGAGAAATTGGTTTTGTATAGACCACCAGTTCGCTTTTGTACCAACATGGTATGTATTAATGCTGTTGCAATTAGCCATGGCATAAGCGAAGCGTTCTCAACAGGATCCCATGCCCAGAAGCCACCCCAGCCAAGCGTTTCATAAGCCCAGAAACCACCCATCATGATACCTAAACCTAAAATTGCGGCAGCAAACAAAGTCCATGGAATTGCAATATTTATCCATTCATTATATTCTCTTTTAATTAATCCAGCGATTGCAAAAACAAAGGGAACAGTCATTGCTGCATATCCAAGAAAAAGAATTGGAGGGTGAATTGCAATCCAATAGTTTTGAAGAATCGGATTTAGACCTCTTCCTTCTGGAGGAGTAAAGCCTACCTGAACACCTTGTTGCCCGGCGAATGTTTCCCAAATCATTTCGAATGGGCTTTTGAAAATGAGAATCATCAAAAGGAATAAAAGAATTACTGAATAGAACCCCATTACCCATGATTCGTAGCCATATTTCCTGGCATTTGGAATAAGAAAGACACCTATTACTGCTAAAAGAAATGTCCACAAAAGAAACGATCCTTCCTGACCTGCATAAAAAGAAGAAACAAGAAGATGCATAGGAAGAGTAGTAGATGAATAACTCCAAATGTAAGTATATTGAAAATTATGCGAAAAGATATTAGCCAGTAGCATAAGTACCATTCCGGCTATACCACCTGCTAAAGCATAAAATGCATATCGTCCGATAGATTTTAATTTCTCACTGTTTTGCCTAACCGACAAAAAATAAGCTCCGGCAGAACCCAGAGCCAATGCGAGAAGTATATAAGTAAGTAATTTCCCTGACATATTGTGATTTCTTTAGTGATTGGAAAAAATTAAATTAAAAACTACTGCTGACCGCTTGTTCTCTTCAAATCGTCTATCTGACCTTCATATTTGGAAGGACATTTTGTTAAAATATCAGAAGCATAGAAAGTACTCCCGTCAAGTTTCCCTGTGACAACAAAATAATTTGCGATATTGAAATTCTGGGGTTTAGCACCCTTGAACACAACTTTGACTTCCTTATTTTCTTTGTCTTTCATAAAAAATGTAAAAACATTTTTTTCGGCATCATAATTTGTTGGTTTTTCTTTAACCCAAGATCCGGTAACCTGAACCTTTTTGCCTGATGCAGAAGCATTAGTCAGATTAGAATATTCAATAGCATTCGAATCCAAAGCAAAAATGGCTATAACAACAAAGCATATTGCCGCAATTATTCCGATTATATATTTAGTTCTCATAATATCCAATTAAATAAAAAAAACAAAATTATTTATCATTGATTTCGTATAATTTGTCATTTACTGATTGTTCGATTTTCTTGATTTTTCTGTCTAATGAAAACAGATAAACACCTAGACCGAACCAAACAACCAGAATGATAGCCATAACCACATACAATGTGTTCTGGTTCATCATTTCCTGCATTCAACCTCCTATAGATTAATAAATATGATTAATTAATTTTTTCATCCTGTATCTGATATTTAACATCCAGAAAAAGATTAAACTAATAGACGTAAATCCCAGACTAAATGTTATTTGCTGTAAAAAATTCAAAGTATTTGCTTGTGTACTGACAACAGGTCCAGAACTATTATCGTTTGAAGATCCTGGATGAAGACCAGTTAAAAGTCTTGGTAGAATAAAAACGAAAAATGGTACTGTAATGAATGCAATTATTGAATAAACTGAACTAAGCCGTGCTTTTAGTTCCTCGTTTTCAAGTGCTGATCTTAGAGCAAAATATGCACCATAAATTAATAGCAATATGAATATTGAGGTTTCTCTAGGATCCCAATTCCAAAAAGAACCCCAGTTGAGTTTAGCCCAAATCATTCCTGTTACAGTAGCCAAAATTGTAAAAATTGTTCCTATCTCTGCTGATGCTGTAGCTTTAAGATCGTATTCCATATTCCTTGTTTTAAGATAAGATATGGAATAAATCATAGCAAATAAATAAGCTAGAACAGAAATCCATGCTACTGGTACATGATAATTCATTATCCTTATTTGTTCTTCTAAACCAGGAACTACCGGAAAAGTAAATAATGGATTTATTGAAGCGATGGAATGATAAACAAATTCATTTTTCTTAGAATCAAAATGAATTTTAAGCACAAATCTCGTGTCTGAAGCATTAACTTTGAATATATCGGGTAAATCCTTAGAATAGATCGCTAAATTAGCTTCTTTATACCTAGGAACATTATTCCAAATTTTGAGAACCCATTTACTTGAAGCTGTATCATATTTCTGGGTTAATGGAATAACATTGACAAGGACATTTCCATTGTACTCCGGTAGAGCTTCAGAGAGGTATTTTGATGTTGCAAAATTAGCAGCTATAGGTGGAAGAAAAGAGAGTACGGTGAGAAGTATTACAAAAAAAAACACTGTAAATTTCCACCAGAGTGCTTTCGGCTTTTCTATACCATTATACATTCCAAGAACTAAGCCTAAAACAACGCCAGAAACTATGATTATAGCTTTCATATATTTAAAAATAAATATTTATCAAAATTGACTTTTAAAGAAAATAAAATTACAGAATTAATTGATAATTAAAAAGAAATTTTAGTTTAGGATATGTAATGATTTAACAAGTGTGAGTGTATTCATTGAATTTTTAGAATTAGAAGGAGTATAGATTATTTCATCCATGAATTTTTTCATTATATGGATACCGAGCCCTCCTCTTTTAAAGGATTTGAAATAATCAATCATATCTGGTTCATTAACTTCAGTAGGATTGAAAGGTTTACCATTGTCTTTGATTCTAATAGTGAAGCATTTGGAATCAAATTGGGTTTCAATTAATATTTGATTATTTGGATCAAGATTGAAAGAATATCTTATTAAATTAGTACAAGCTTCATCTACAGCCATTGCGATGTTCGAGGCGATTTCTTCAGAAAAACCAACTGAAACTGCATCTAGATTAATCATTTTCCGAATATCTTCAAGATAAATAAAATCTGTCTGAAATTGATAATCATTAATTATAATATTTTTGATGTTATTGGTCATTTATCTGAGTGAATATTAGAAAATTTTGACAATGCTAATTGTTCGTCGTTCGTAATATCGAATAACAATGGAAAACCTAGTAAATCAAAAACAGAAAATACCTTAGGTTTCATGTTGCAAAGTTTAATATCTCCACCTTTATCCCTAACGTCCTCTATAAAAGCCATAAATACACCTAAACCGGCACTACTGATATAATCTAATTCTTTAAAACTAACAATTATATTTGAATGACCTGCATTGATGATACGAGAAATAGCATTCTCAAGATCTGGAGCAGTGTGTGCATCCAAATATCCATGAAGATGTAATAACTGGACATTATCTAGGGATGTATTTGAAACTAAAAATTTTGAATTTTGATTCATTTGCGCCTCTTACTCTTTAGAAAAATAACTTAAACTAACCACAGTCATATCGTCATGTTGATGATTATCTATACTGATTTTTACTATATCTTCTTTTAATATTTCAGCAAAATTATTGCTATTACTGGTATATACTGAATTTTTCATGATTTGTTTCAAATATTCAATATTTAATTCTCTATCATCAATCCTTAGCTCGGTAATTCCGTCACTATACATAATAATATTGTCTCCATTGGATAATTGAAGTTCAACTAAATCGAGATTCTCATCGAATTTCTCTGATGATGTCAATCCGATGCCAATACCTTTAGGTGTAATTGTTGTAATTGCATCAGAAGATTTATGTAAAAAAGGCATGTGACCTGCTCTTGAAAGTTCAATCAATCCTTTATTGTTTTTGATTACAATGGCTGACATAGTAATGTACATTTGCTTGTCCATTGATTGGTATAAATTTAGATTTATCTTACACAATAAATCTTTAGCATTTTCTGCTTCTTTTGCTACTCCAAGCACAACACCTTTTAATAAAACCATATAAAATGCAGCACTCATACCTTTGCCAGATACATCTCCAATCAAAGCACAAAGTGACCCATCTTTAATTCGTACAAAATCATAATAATCACCACCTACTTCATCAGCCGTGATTGTAAATGCAGAAAATTTATAATTTTCAATTTCTGGCATTTTAAGAGGTATGAGCTTAGCTTCGATATCATGTGCTATCTTAAGCTCTCTTTTGTATTTTTCTTTTTCGATAGACTCCTGTAAAAGACGTGCATTCTCAATAGCAATATTAATGTTATCACTAAATGCAGATAATATATTCATGTAATCTCCATCGAATCCATACTCATCATTATGAATAAGATAGATGTTTCCAATTTTCTCATCACCGGATTGAAGTGGCAAAATTATTAATGACTTTGCCGGTATATTTTTACCAAGAAAGGAAAAATTTAATGCTTTGTTTTCACTTAGTGATTCAATATAAAGTGGTTCGGAAAGTGATGCAATAGAATAATATTTCAATTCATCAGAGTAGTAATTGTTGTTCAGCAATTCAGATAATTCATTCATGGAGATCTTCATATCATGAGAGATTTCTATGAAATTTAAATACAATTTATTGTTAGAATCATATTTGTCGTTCCATGCAAATGTAGCACCGCTAGAAAATAGTGATAATTTAGTGACAGTTTCAATAAGCTTATCCAATTCTATTGTTTGTGAAACCAGTTTGTTAAGAAAAGTAAGCGAACTGATTTCACTTGTCCTTTTCTCAAATAATTTTGTTGAAGGATAATAAATCATCGCAGAAAAAAATAAACGTACATGGTATGCAATCAACATTAAAGCAAACATTGGGAGAATTGATGCAATAGGGAAAAGGTTGTAAAGAGCGTTATAAAATTTACCATCATTAGAATTATTTATTTCAAAAGTTGAAATAACAATACTTAATATGATCATGAGTATCGAAACAAAAATAAGATTCCTTTTTTGTGTTTTTGCCAGAGAGGCTATCCAATCATTACGTTTAGCCTGAAGGAATGTTAGTAGAATCAAAGTGAATTGAAGACCAAAAATTATACTTGTGAAAAAATTATTATATAGGATTTCTTCAGGATTGGCATGAAAGAAATAAAATGGTATCTCTAATAGAATGATACATGCAACAGCAATGCTTATAGCTCTGTTGTAAAGTTTAGTATTCTTATGCTTATGAAACCAAAACCAAAGAAACAAATATCGATATATTGTTAAAATGAGATAATAAGAGACAAAGCAGAAAAAATTTATAAAAATTATATCAATTACACGCTTAGGTTGTCCACCAAATTTAATAGCAAAGGGTAAAAGGAATGTTAGAAAAATAATAATTGCAATCAAAACTATAATTTTATAAGAATCGTTCACAAATACATCGAATCTTGAATGTTCCTTTGAAGCAAACTGGGTAAAAAGATAATTTGTATATAGAATTAATAATGGAACTACTACTAGTAAGGAAAAAATAAATCTCAAAGTTAAGGCAACAAAGGAATTATAACCATCGAATAAAAAGAATATATTATCTATTGTTGTTTTAGTTGCCAAAGAGGCAACAGAAATAATCCACAGAATACTCTTCTGATAACCTGAAAAATCCTTTGAAATAAAATTTATCATATATTAACTGTATTTAACGGATTATAACCAATAAAGTTTCCATCTAACCAATTAGATTTAAAAATTGTTATTGCCCAAGATTTAAATTTAGTTAAAGTTTTTTAGTATTTTTGTTTTTTTAAGGAAATCTTAAATGGAATATATTCTTACACCAGAAGAAATGAAAATTGTTGATTCAATTGCAATCAATGAGTTTTGTATTCCCTCTGCTATTTTAATGGAAAATGCCGCAAGATCAGCATCGGATATTATAAGAGAGAAAATAGAGAATTTAGATTTAATTAACCCTGCTATTGCAATTTACTGTGGATCTGGTAATAATGGTGGAGATGGATTCGCATTAGCCAGACATTTAAACAACTATTTCTCTCTATCGATCTACTGGTTAGGTGATGAAGATAAAATGTCTCAAGAGACTAAATCAAACTATTCCTCTTTAAAAAAAATAACAGAAAAACTATTTCATATTAAATCCGAGAATGATTTCACTTACATTAACTCAGATTGTGACATTATTATTGATTCTATGATTGGAGTTGGTGGATCGGAGAATATAAAGGGGATTACGGCAATTATTTTAAAAAAGATCAACTCAATTAACGCAATAAAATTTGCTATTGATGTTCCGACAGGACTAAATTCAGAATCTGGCAAAGCATATAAATACTGCTTCAAGGCAAATTATACTATTACAATGTATGCTAAAAAACTTGGATTGTTGTTGGGGCAAGGACCGGAATATTCCGGTGAAATAATTGTTGCTGATCTTGGATCCCCAATCCAAATTGTTAAAGATAAATCACAAATAATTCATCATACAAAAGAAGATTTAGCTCAATTATTACCCAATAGAAATAAAATTTCTTCTAAGTTTGATTACGGAAGAGTTGTAATTCTTGCCGGATCAAAACAGTTTCCCGGAGCTGGTGCTTTGACAGCTAATGCCGCAATCAAGACAGGTGCCGGCTTAGTCGAGCTATTTACCGAATATCTTCACCCATCAACTTTACCGGAAGTAATTTGCCCGGTCTTTTCAAAAGATGAACCAAGAGATTTTGATTTATTTTTTGAAGCTTTTTTAAAAAGTGCGGAAAGATCAAATTCAATAGTCATTGGTCCCGGATTAGGAGAAACTTTTGATTGGAATAAACTTTCCAAATTTATCTATTCTTTAAATGATAATAAAAGTTTACTAATTGATGCTGATGGGATTAGAGCAGTTGATGTTAATCGTCAATTTAACTCAAAAGTAATACTTACTCCACATTTAGGTGAATTTTCAAGACTAATTGGAGTACCACGAAATGAAATAGAGAATAATCCTTTAAACTTTGCAAAAAAATATGCCGATCAAATGGAATGTATTATTCATCTGAAATCGGTTCCAAGTATAACTACTGATGGAGATTATTCAGCATTAACGACAAATGGAAATCCAGGCATGTCAACTGCCGGTAGTGGGGATGTCCTTTCCGGTATAATCTCATCCCTTGTTGCTCAAGGATTATCTACTTTTGATTCCGCTTCACTTGGAGCTTTTATTCATGCAGGAGCCGCCTCAATGTTTACATCAAAATTTAGAGAACAGAGTCTAACAGCTAGCGACATAGTAGAATTCATTAAATATTTTATGATTAACGAAAATGATTAATACAAAATATCAGCCTCTTTTTTTTCCGATTATGATCGCAATTATTATATTTATAGCCTCACATCAAAGTAAATTGACAGTTCCTGACTTTGGGTTTAAAATAGAAGATAAAATTATTCATAGTCTAGTCTATTTGATATTTGGATTAAGTTTGGTGTATTCAATTCTTAGAATTAATCCTTCGTTTTCATTATTGAAACTCAGATATTTAGTGATTATAATTGGAATCCTATATGGAGCTAGTGATGAAGTCCATCAATACTTTATTCCAGGAAGAGTATGTGATATTTATGATTTAATCGCTGATTCAATTGGGATCTATTCTTCAATATTGATTTATCCATATCTTTCGAAAAAAATATTTCATGCGTAATTTATTTAATCTAATAAAAACATCTTCAGATTCAAGAGCTAGGGCAGGAGTTCTGAATTTAAATGGCATAGAAGTTGAAACTCCTGTTTTTATGCCTGTTGGGACTTTGGGTTCGGTTAAGGCAGTTGAACACCGTAATCTAATTGAAACAGACTTTAAGATAATTCTTGGAAATACTTATCATTTATATTTAAGACCAGGAAATGAAGTTATGAATCATTTTGGTGGTCTGCATAAATTTATAAACTGGGATAGAGCTATATTGACTGATAGTGGGGGATACCAGGTGTTTTCATTATCAGATTTAAGAAAAATTACTGAAGAGGGTGTAAAATTCCAATCTCATATTGATGGATCCTACCACTTTTTTTCACCAGAAAATGTAATTGAGACTCAAAGGATTCTTGGTTCAGATATAGTGATGGTACTTGATGAATGTACACCATATCCATCTGAATACAAATATGCTAAAGATTCAATGGATCTTTCCCTAAAATGGGCACAAAAATCCAGAGATGCGTTCGATAATACATTTGCAAGATGGGGGAGAGAACAATTTCTCTTTGGAATCGGGCAGGGTAGTATGTACAGGGATTTAAGAAAATCTTATGTACAGCAAATGGTTGATATTGGTTTCGATGGGTATGCAATTGGAGGTTTATCCGTTGGTGAGCCTGCTGAAGTGATGTATGAAATGGTGGATGTCTGCACTTCTGAAATTCCTGATGAATCACCCAGATACCTTATGGGTGTTGGTACTCCTGAAAATATACTTGAAGCAATAGAATTAGGAATTGATATGTTTGACTGTGTTCTTCCAACTCGTAATGCAAGGAATGGGCAATTATTTACGTCAAAAGGAAAAATTAATATTAAAAATGCAAAATATAAGTTTTCAAATGATTGTATTGACGAAAATATAAATGCTTACGCTAGTAATGATTTTACTCTTGGATATCTTCGTCATCTCTACATATCAGGTGAAATATTAGCACTTCAGCTTGGGTCTCAACACAATTTAGCTTTTTATAAATGGTTAGTTGTTACGGCACGTGAAAAAATACTAACCGATGAATATCGTCAATGGAAACTTGAAATTTTAAATGCAATGAATCAGGAAATTATTTAATTAATTTAGGGGAAAATATGTCGTTTTTACCAGTATTATTCGGTATGATGCCACAGTCAGGCGGAGCACAAGGTGGCAGTTCAATGATTACAACTCTTGTAATGTTCGGTGCAATTATTCTCATTATGTATTTTTTAATGATAAGACCTCAGCAGAAAAGACAAAAAGAACATCAGAAAATGCTGAATGAATTGAAAAAAGGTGATAAAGTTATCACAACTGCCGGAATTCATGGTACTATCACTGACATTGACGGCAATGTTTTTACTGTGCAGATAGCTGACAATGTTCGTATCAATATAGAAAAAGCTTCTTTAGCAGCGAAAAAATAAACTAATTGAAATTCTGTAATCACATTAGGTATTATGTCTAATGTGATTTTTTTTATTTTTAAAACTATTAAAAGAAAAATTATCGTAATTTTGATTTTAAAATTTTGTAACTACATTAGATTTATGTCAAAAGAATTCAAATTAAATACAATCGATGAAGCCCTAAAAGATCTTATATCCGGAAAGATGATAATTGTGATGGATGATGAAGACAGGGAAAATGAAGGGGATTTGATCTCTTCATCAGAATTGATAACTCCCGATATCATCAATTTTATGTCATCAAAAGGTAAGGGACTAATTTGTGTTGCTGTAACAGAAGAAAGAGCAAGAGAACTTGAGTTGGATATTATGGTTAAAGAAAGCTCCGGACTTCATGGGACTAAATTTACTGTTTCAGTTGATTATGTCCATGGAACATCAACCGGAATTTCTTCATTTGATAGAGCCGCCACTATTAGAGCATTATGCAACAAAGATACTAAACCCTCTGATTTAGGTCGTCCCGGACATATTTTCCCATTAATATCTTCGGTTGAAGGTGTGCTTAGACGTGCCGGACATACCGAGGCCGCAGTTGATTTGATGAGATTAGCCGGATTGAAAGCATCTGGTGTTCTATGTGAAATAATCAAAGATAATGGCGAGATGGCGAGAAGACCTGATCTGGAGAAATTCGCAATAAAACATAATTTAAAAATTATTACAGTTAAAGACCTGATTTCATATAGACTTAAAACTGATTTTCTTGTTAAATGTGTTGCTGAAGCCAATCTACCAACAAAAGAAGGATCCTTCAAAATAAAAGTCTATGAGAATATTGTTGATAATAAGGAACATGTTGCTATTGTCAAAGGTTCATGGAAGAAGAATGAGATTGTTCCAGTAAGAGTTCATTCAGAATGTTTGACCGGTGATGTTTTTCATTCCATGAGATGTGATTGTGGTGATCAACTTCATAATGCTTTGAGAATGATAGAAAAAGAAGGTAAAGGTGTTGTGCTTTATATGAGGCAGGAAGGCAGAGGAATTGGCTTAATCAATAAAGTAAAAGCTTATGCTCTCCAGGAAGAGGGATTTGATACAGTTGAAGCCAACTTGAAACTTGGGTTTAATGCCGATCCAAGAGAATATGGCATTGGTGCACAGATTCTTCACGATCTTGGAATTAGAAGAATGAAGCTAATAACTAATAATCCAACGAAACGCGTTGGTCTTGAAAGTTATGGTTTAAAGGTAGAGAAAATGGTTCCAATAGAGATTGAGCCTAATAAAGATAATAGACAATACCTCCTTACAAAAAAAGAAAGAATGGGACATCTATTAAATATTAAAGAATAATTGAATATTTTTTAATTTTTTTTCTTATATTTACTTTTTAACAAAGATTCCATCCGGAGAAAGATGGAATCTTTGTTATTTAATTTTATTTAAAAAATCGACTAAAATTTAGGTGCATAATGAGTGATGTCGTATATTTAACAGCAGAGAGAGCCAGAGAAATTGAGGAAGAAATTCATCTGCTGAAAACCCGTGGTAGAAAAGAAATTGCCATGAAAATTGCAGATGCTCGTTCTCACGGAGATTTATCTGAAAATGCTGAATACGAAGCTGCTAAGCATGAGCAGGAATTATTCGAATTAAAAATTTCAAACCTCGAAAGAACTTTAACTAGTGCACAGATTATCAAATCTGATGAATTGCCTAATGACAAAGTTTATATATTATCAAAAGTAAAATTGAAAAATATATCGAATAATACTATTATTGATTATATGTTGGTTAGCGCACAGGAAGCTGATTTTGAAAAAAAGAAACTTTCAGTTACCTCTCCTATTGGTAAAGCTCTACTGGGAAAAGTAATTGGTGAAAAGGTTGAAATAATCGTTCCTGTTGGAAAACAGTATTTTGAGATTCTTGATATCTCAAGATAAATCATTAACCTATTAAACCAAATCATAACATTTGTGTCTAACTATTTGTAAGCTAGACACAATTTTTTTTATATAAAATGAATACTTTAGTTTTGAATATTACCGAAGATGCAAATATAATACAGGAATTGCTTCAAGGGAATTCTGAAATTGCGGCTACTACCTTTGTCAGGAAATACCAGAAATTTGTTTATACGACATGTCTTAGGTATCTGCAAGATTATGATGAGGCAGATGATGCCTCTCAGGAAATATTTATAAAAGCACTAAGAAATATGAATTCTTTTCGTGGACAAAGTTCTCTAAAAACCTGGATATATAAAATTTCTGTGAATTATTGTCTCAGTTATTTAAGAAAGAAATCTATTAAAAGAATATTTCAGAGATACGATAGTTCAAATGAAGAATTTTTAGAAATTGCTGATAATAATTCTCCGGATAAGCAGCTTGAGTTTTCGGAATTCAATACAAGATTTCTAAATGCGTTAACAAAGTTACCAGAGAAACAAAGAGAGACATTTGCTTTAAGATATTTTGATGATCTGACTTATGAAGAAATATCAGCTATGGTTGGTACAACTATCGGGGGTTTGAAAGCCAACTATTTTCAAGCAATAAAGAAACTAAATGAGATTCTAAGACCAGAGGATAAATAAAATGAACAATGAAAAATTAAATTATAATGAAATGCTGGAACGAGTCCCGGATTACATTTTCGAAAGATTAAGCTCTGAGGAAAAAACTATATTTGAGCGTAATTTGCCTGAGTATCCTGATATTATTAAAGAAATTACCGACGCACAGCAAGTATTCAAACGATTCGATAGTTTTTCATTCGATAGACTTATTGATCGGAAAACAAGAAATATGTCAGTTGGTGTAAATAAAAGATTATCTCGATCAAAACCAAATAGGATGAGCTTTGTTTATAGATTTGTCTTGCCTGTATTTGCTATGATTCTTCTCGTTATTTTCATATATACAAAACCTGGTAAAACTCTAAATGACGATGCTCTGACATCAATATCAAAGCCACTCATTGACTTCTCACAAAAGGATACTTTATCAATTTTTGAGGATAAAATCTCAACAAATGACATTTTGAACGCAAATTCAAATATTGCAGCCTTTACAACTAATATTGATGAGTTATCTAACATTATCAAATTAGATGAATATGGCTTAAGGGATTATTTTTTTGATGAAATTTTTAAGCAATATTCGACAATAGAGCTTGAATCTGTTGCTAAATCTACTAATACACAAGAATTAATG
Organism: uncultured Hyphomicrobiales bacterium; assembly: GCA_964464375.1. Taxonomy (GTDB): domain Bacteria; phylum Bacteroidota; class Ignavibacteria; order Kapaibacteriales; family UBA2268; genus CAIOZA01. The sequence continues at coordinate 18,469 of CAYXFU010000017.1, read as the reverse complement.
GAAATTGTAAAAGAACTTGATGAAAATGATTTACAAATAATTTTGAAAGGAATTGAAAATGCTAAAATCGTTTCTTAAATCTGGGGTAATTATTACCATGGCATTAACTGTTTTATATTCTATTGCATTTGCCCAACCACCAAATCCCAGGGCAAAAGAAAGAGTAATGCAGTTGAAGAAAATAAAATTACTTGAAATTCTTGATCTGGATGAAAAAACATCAGAGAAGTTTCTTGCAAAATATACTTCATGGGAAAAGAAAATTATTGAAAAGCGTGATCACATTGATCTTGCCATGGAGGATCTTGAAAAATCAATAAGACGTGATGCCCCAAAAGAAGAATTAATCGCAAAATCTGCAAAAGCTATGGCAGAACAAAAAGAAATGGAATCGATTTTATTTCAAGCTCAAAATGACATGAAATCTATGTTGAATGAAACTCAATTTGCTAAACTTATTGTCTTCGAACATAGATTTAGAGGTGAACTCCAGAAGGTAATTATGGAACGAATGCGAAAACAAGGTAAGAATGATTAAAATAATACAATGACAAAACATTACTTAGTTTATCTTAGCCGCTGTTTACTGAATAGCGGCTTTTCTTTGTGTGCAACAATAGCTTCCTTTTGAATTAATTTATTTTTAGGTGATTTTTCTACGAATATTTTTTCTAAAGTAAATGGATTCATTTCAGTATAATACATAAGCGTTGAATATGTTGATGGGGTTGGATTGAAAATCTGAACTTGTTCCGGATTAAGCTTCAATTCTTGGGAAATAAATCTGTCCAAATTATTCATATCTGTGATATTGCATCCAGGGTGAGCTGAAATAAAATAATATGTTAGGAACTGTTTCTTACCTGCTTTTTTTGAATGGTTATAAAAGTCGTCTCTAAAATTTTTGAGATAATTGTTATTAGGTTTGCCCATAAGACTAAGAACTGAATTTTCAGTATGCTCCGGTGCTATCTTCATTTGTCCGGAGACATGATTTTCTACTAAATTAACAAAATACTCCTTCCCTGATTTAGAGTCCGATAATATCAGATCATAACGAATTCCTGATCCAATAAATATTTTTCTAACACCTTCGATTCTTCTCAATTTCTCATAAAGAGAAATCTGGTCGGAATGATTGATATCCATACTTTTACATATTGTAGGGAAAGCACATCTTTTCTCCTTGCAGCTTCCTCGTGTTAATTGTACTTTGCATTCATTGCCGAACATGTTTGCTGTCGGACCACCGACATCAGAAATAATACCCTTAAAATCTTTATGTTTTGTTATTAGTTTTACTTCTCTGATAATAGACTCTTCTGATCTGGAATTGATAGTTCTGCCCTGATGAACGGTTATAGCACAGAAATTACATTCACCATAACATCCTCTATGAGAATTAATCGAAAACTGAATCGTATCAAGAGCTTTAACTTTCCCCATCTTTTTATAAAAAGGATGCACTTGTCTTTCATATTCAATCTCATAGAGTTTATCTAATTCTTGCTTAGTATGGTAAAATTGAGGAGGATTTTGTATTAAATATCTGTCTCCATGCTTCTGAACTAGACCCTTTGCATTTAAAGGGTCATTATTTTTATAGAAAGTATGAAACATACTAATGAATTTCATCTTATCTACTTTTACTTCTTCATAAGTTGGTAATTGAATATAGCCTTCTTTTGGTTCCTTAGAGATATAGCAAATACCTCTTGTTTCTTTATAGTCTTCATTGTTTCTGATTTTTTCGGCGATTGATAAGATTGTTATTTCACCCATTCCATAAACAATACAATCTGCCTTTGAATCTAAAAGTACTGATCTTCTAACAGAATCTGACCAGTAATCATAATGTGCGATTCTCCTTAGACTAGCTTCTATTCCACCCAGAATGATTGGTTTACTACTTTTATAATTTCTCTTAATTAAATTTGTGTAAATGATAGTTGCTCTGTCAGGACGTTTTATATTAAATCCTCCGGGAGTTAAGTCGTCACTTTTTTTTCTCTTTTTTAATGATGTATAATTTGAAACCATTGAATCTACACATCCGGCTGTAACTCCCCAGAATAGTAATGGTTCTCCCAGTCTTGTTATGTCATCATCTGAGTCAATGTCAGGCTGAGAAATGATTGCAACTTTATACCCATTTTGTAATAGAATTTTACCAATAACTGCCGCACCATCATAATAATTATCAATATAGGTATCACCGCTAACGATAATAATATCCGGCTGATTCCAGCCTAGTTTCATCATCTCATCTTTTGTAGTAGGTAAAAACATTAAATAAATTTCTTTCTAAGTTTTACTAAATTAAACAAACGCTAACAACGTTGTTTTAATTTTAAAACATTATGATTAAATTACAAAATATTTATTAATGATATTAGGTTAATCTATGGCAGCGAAAAAGGAAAAATTTATAAATAACGAAAATTTTGATAAGTCAGAATCTAATTCTCCTGTTGAATTAGCCCCAGAACAACTCAGATGGACTTGTCCTGACAAAATATTCAAGTTCAAAACTACTGCTTCAATAGAACCATTAGAAGAAATAATAGGTCAACATCGAGCGATGGAAGCAATAAGGATAGGTACCGAACTGAATTCAAAAGGTTATAATATCTTTGTATCAGGCTTAGCGGGAACAGGACGATTAACCACAGTCAAAAGAATTCTTGAAACTATGAATGTCGGCAAGCCTGTATTATTCGATTATTGCTATGTAAATAATTTTACTAAGAATGATTCGCCAATACTGATTAAACTTGAAAAAGGAAAAGGTAAGGATTTTGCAAATTCGATGGATGAAGCAATAAGTTATTTACGTCTAAGATTGCCACAACTTTTTGAAGAAGATTCATTCAAAAAATCAAGACAGAAAATTATTGAAAATTACCAGCTTCAGGAACGAGACGTAATTAAAAAATTTGATGAACACATACGTCCATTTGGTTTTGTTCGTGGGCAAATAGATAATGACAAAGGTTATGCTCAACCTGAGGTGTTCCCATTAATCGACAAGGAAGCCATTACTATTGATGCATTAAATGAACTTGTAGTCAGTGGAAAAATTAAAAGGAAAGAAGCAGATAAATTAATTGCGAACTATGCTAAATTTCATAACGAATTATTCGAACTTGGGAAAAAGCATATAAAACTGATGCAGGAATTTAAAAAAGCTATTTCTGAAAATGATAAATCTTCAGCTACAATTATCGTTAATTCCGCATTAGACAATATTCTAACCCAGTTTAAAAATGACAATATTTCATCCTATATCAATGAAGCTAAGAAATTTATTCTTGATAATCTTAAGCTCTTTGTTCAGATCTCAAATCCAATGGATGAACAAACTGATCAGGAGGCTGAATTACGCGACAGTGAAAAATTTTCTGTCTTCCAGGTTAACGTAATTCTAGATAATTCTTTATATTCTAAAGCACCAATTATTGTAGAAACAACACCATCCTACTCAAATTTGTTTGGAACAATTGATAGAACTTTTGATTCAAGAAGTGGATTCTGGAGAACTGACTTTACTAAAATTAAGGCAGGTGCATTATTAAAAGCTGACAATGGATTTCTTGTGGTAAATGCACTTGAATTATTTGAAGAACCAGGTGTTTGGCAAGCACTAAAGAGGGTATTACTTTATAACAAGCTTGAAATTCAGTCTTACGAAGCTTCTTTTCAACTTTCTCAAGTTTATATTAAACCTGAACCAATCGAAGTTAATATAAAAGTAATTATTATTGGTGGATTAACACTCTATAAAGCACTCTATGAATATGAAAAGGGGTTCAAGAAAATTTTCAAAATTAATGCTCAGTTTGACTATGAGACTAAATTGCAACCTGAACTTTTGCAAAAATATGCTCAGTTTATATCGAAAATTTGCCGTGAAGATAATCTAGCTCATTGTACTCCTAGTGGTGTTGCTGCAATTATTGAATGGGCTGTTGAACAAGCCGGTTCTCAGGATAAAATTACATTGAAATTCTCTGACGTGGCTGATGTTATTCGCGAAGCTGCATTCTATGACAAGTATTCAGCAAAAAAATATATCGATAGAGAAGATGTTGAAAAAGCAATTTCCTGGAGAAGAAGAAGAAATGATCTATTTGATGAAAAGTTGAGGGATTCTATTCTTGAAGGTACTCTATTAATTGATACATCCGGAGAGAGAGTTGGACAAATCAATGCTTTAACTGTGATGGATGATGGTCTCTTGTCATTTGGAAAACCGGCTAGAATAACTGCAACCGTGAGTGCCGGTTCTGCTGGCATAATTAATATTGAACGAGAAGCGGAAATGAGTGGATCGATTCATAACAAAGGTGTTCTTATCATAACTTCCTTTATTAAAGAAACTTTCTCAAGAAAGAAACCTGTTAGCCTATCAGCTACTATTGCTTTCGAGCAAAATTACGGAGGCATTGATGGAGATAGTGCCTCTGCTGCCGAAGTATTTGTTCTAATTTCTGCCATCACAGGGATTCCCATTAATCAGAATTTTGCTCTTACCGGATCCATGAATCAAAAAGGGGACATACAGCCTATTGGAGGTGTTAATGAGAAAATAAGAGGATATTATGAGATATGTAAATATAGGGGTTTAAATGGGAAGCAGGGTGTACTGATTCCTCAATTAAACGTTAAAGACCTTATGCTTTGTCCTGAGTTGATTGCTGACATCAAAAAAGGATTATTCCATATTTATTCTTTCAAAAGAATTGAAGAAGGGATGGAGTTAATAATGAATATGGCGGCTGGTATTGGAGACAACAAAGGCAATTATCCTAAAGATACAGTGTATAGAATATTATCAGACAAATTGGATGAATTATCTAAAGCAAATAAGGATTCAGAAAAAGTGAAAAATAAAAAATCAACAAAAAAGAAAAATTTATAATTAGGAATATTATGACTGTACATAAACTAAAAATTGCACCATCATTACTATCAGCCAATTTTGCATATTTAGCTGATGATATCAAACAATGTGAAACTGGTGGAGCCGATATTTTGCATTTTGACTCTATGGATGGGCATTTTGTTCCTAATATAACAATCGGACCAATGCTTGTTCGTGCAGTTCGTTCGGTAACCAAATTACCAATTTCTTGTCATCTGATGATTGATAATCCCGATAAATTTATTAAAGATTTTGTTGATGCAGGTGCAAACTACATCTCAGTACATGTTGAAAATAATCATCATTTGCATAGAACACTGTCATTAATCAAAGAATTAGGTGCAAAACCCGGAATTGCACTTAATCCTGTTACACCTCTCAGCTTTGCTTTTGAATCGGCTGAATATTGCGATTTTATATTATTGATGTCCGTAAATCCTGGGTTTGGAGGTCAGAAATTTATTTCCTCATTCCTAAATAGAGCGGAAAATTTAAGAAAATTTCTTGATTTAAATGATCTTAATCATTTAGAAATTGAAGTTGATGGCGGTATAAAGTCTGACAATGCAAAAGATGCTTACAATGCTGGAGCGAACATATTAGTTTCAGGTACTGGTATTTTTAAGGGGAATATTATTGACAATATCAAAACTATTAGAAAAGCAGTAAATCAAGGTTAATTTTAACAAAATAATAGTTCTATTATCATGACCGGACTCATTTTTACTTTTAAAAGAGTCCAGTCATTTATGTTTGCAAGATTACTTGATCAACTTATGATAAACTTTATTAATTCCATTAGATAATTCGATTATATACATTCCAGAATTCAAGTTCACAGGCTCCCATTTATAGCTCGATACCCCATTAAGATCATCTAGATTCTTATCTTCAAGAATTCGTCCCTGGAGATCATAAATAGCAATTCTTACTGAATTTCCAATCTCATTTGCAAAATCAATAGAAACTGATTCATAGAATGGCATAGGTGAAACTCTAAGTATTTGAAGACTGGATGATCTTTGATCATCAACCGTTGTAATAATTGCTTTTGATTTATATAGACCATTCCCATAAGTACCTGCAAGTACGATCGCACCACTTTGAGCTTCCCACGGGGTTATAATAACGGTTCTAACAGATGCCTTGATTGGGATGCCATCGCTAAAGTTCTCCCATTCATAGCCCCAAGAACCACTAAAAAGAACAGTACCGGAATCACAAGCCGCTGCCATATATTTATCATTGATTGGATGCTGAGAGATTGAAAAAACTCTTTTTCCATGAGCTGCTATCAATTTCCATGTTCTTCCTGAATCTACACTTTGATAAATTCCCTTTCCATGACTCATTCTGTCTGAATCAAGTGAATCCACTCCGACATATAATACTGCTTTGTTCCATTTGCTTGGTTGAATACATAAAATTCGTTTATTCTCAAGTCCTGATTCATCTCCTGTCCAAGTTTTACCATTATCAGATGAAACATAAAAATGCTTAAGCGATCTGTCACCTGCTAAGTAAATAGTATTTTGATCGTAAGGTGATATTTGAATATCCCTGGCTTGAATAACAAATGTATCAATAGTATTGCAGCTTGCGAATTCATCATCAGTATATTTATAGCCCTTAGATGAATTTAATTCTGCCCCATGAATTACATTAGATAATTTTGATTGAGCAAACTTGACAATTTGAGATGAAGACTGACATTTTAAATTATCAGTATCCCAGGTTAGACCAGCATTAGTTGATTTAGCAATTCCACCTTCAATTAATCTACGCACTGAGGCAAACCAATTCTGCGGATTTTGGTTGCTAATAAGAATGTCATAAACAGAATAATCTTTTAATTTTACTTCTCCAAATGTTTTACTAAAGTCGTTGCTTTCCTGGTATCCTGTTTGGAATACTCCATAAGGTGGGAATTCAATCGTTTGACCGAGTAAATCAGTTTGAATGCTATCGGTGCATACTATAACTTTACCTGTATTGTCGGGAATGAGAATCGCATTTACATAAGGGCTCACTCCATTGATTTTCTCCCAGTTCTGAGCAGAAGAAAGGTGTGATAGTCCACATAATACTAAAAGAATCGCAATAAATGTTTTCATAAGAATTTATTAAATATATTAATGAGTATTTTTTTCTTATCTATTTGACGAAAATAACATCAATCTCAAAATACTATTTAAGTATTTTTTTTCAAACATTCAAGATTATTATTTTATTTCGTTTATAAGACTGATAACAGATGAGATAATTAAAAGTTACAATGAACAGAAAAGATTTACTAGAATTGATTTCTAAAGGCGAATCAAGTACCCTTGAATTTAAAAGGAAAATTAGTTCGTTTATCAAGATTGCTAAGGAAATATCTGCATTCGCAAACACGATAGGTGGATATTTATTAATTGGTATTGACGATGACGGTTCTATAATTGGAGTTGAAAGTGAAAAAGGTGATATTTATCAAGTCTTAACTACTTGTGAATTTTATATTGACCCACCTGTAATTCCAGATATTGAAATAGTTGGAATCAATGGCAAAGATATAATTGTAGTTTATATTGAAGAAAGTAAAATCAAACCTCATAAACTTAATGAAAATCCTGATGAAAAAAATGGCTTTCATAAAACTTATATTAGAGTAGGGGAAAAGTCAGTTGTTGCTTCTCGAGAAATGGTCAGAGTTCTGGCAGGAATGAGTTCTACGTCAAAACCAATAACCTTAAGTATCGGCGATAAAGAAAAGAGATTATTTAGTTATCTTGATATACATGAACGTTCTACAGTCAAGGATTTTGCCAGATTAGTTAACATTTCTGATAGAAGATCAGAGAGACTTCTTGTTCGCCTTGTTCGGGCAGGAGTACTACAAATTCATGTTGATTCAAATTATGATTACTTTACATTAATTGGGAAATTATGACAAAAGCCGCTTTTGAAGCGGCTTTTGTATTGGATCTATTTTGTAATTAATAACTTTTGTGTATCTGAAAAAGGACCAGATTGCATTCGTATGAAATAACTTCCTGACGGTAATTTAGAAGTCGGTATTTTAAATTCATATTCACCGGCAGTCATTTCACCGTCGATAACTGTAAACACCAACTCACCCATAGTATTAAAAATTTTCAATACAGATTTTCCATCCAAAGCAATTCCTGCTTTGATTGTTGTAGTTTCATTTGCTGGATTTGGTTCAGGTGTACTAAGGAAGTACTTTGTACCACCTGTAATTATTAATCTTCCATTCATAAAGCAGAATGGTGAATAAGTAACAGTTGTTATTGCACTATCAAGAGACAAACAAGTTCCCAAATCCGCTTTCACCTTAATTTTACTAGTATTGACATCAGCTAGAAATACTGTAAACTGGATAGTTCCAATTTCATCATCAATTGGTGTGGGCAGGGCACCACTTCCAGATATTTCAAGCACACCTTTATTAGTAGCCAAAGCCGGAGACCAGTTCCAATTAGCAAAAGCTTTAAAAGTAGTTCTGTCATATCTAAGCATGTTCTTATCGTAAGAAACAGTTGCCTTGAATTCTTTAATATTGTTTCCAATCAGTTGTGCAACTTTTAATTTCAATGGAACAAATATTGGCAATCCTGGTTTTTGATTATAATTTAAATTTGGACAATAGAAATTCAAGAACTCACCTTGTCCTTTTAAATTAATATTAACATCATATCCGATTGATGTTTTTAAGGTCAGAATTGCTGAGTAAGGACGTGCTTCTGTAGGTTTGAAAGTAACTTCAATATTGCCTGTTTCACCAGGAGCAATTGTCATGCCTGCAGGTAAAAATACATCAAATGCTGCCATATCAACTCCGGAAAGCGAATATGATAAAACATCTACAATAGTTGATGCACTATTGTTGCTTAAGGCAACTACCTGAGTGTTATTGTCACAAACAAGTACACCTATAAAATCAATCTCTTGCGGAGAAGTAAGACCTAATCCATCACATTCAGCATTGAACTTACTATTTACAAGTGGTGTCGGACCGGGAGAAGCATCATTATCGATACTAATCACATCTTTTCTTAAGCCTGTGCTTATTGGTGCGAAAACAACATCAAATATTTTTTTTGTATTTATTGGAATAATCTCATTAACAATAGGAACACCACCAATCCATTTGAATTCAGTTTTATTCTGAAAATCCATTTGTGAAATTGTCAAATCTTGAGTCATACTAGGATTTTCAATTTCTAAATGTGCAATTGATGATTTACCCGGAACTGCTTTTTCGTCACAATTCCAAGTTAGTATCATTTTAGGCAACGATCCTTTGCCATCGAGCTGAATCTCAACGGGAGTAGCATTTTCCTGGGCATAAAGATTCACTATATTTGAATAGGATACTTCATTTTTAGGATAAAAAATTACTGGTAAAAGGAAAGAATCTCCTGAAGCCAAATCAAAGGGTGTTTGTTTCATAGCTCCGAATTTGAATTCACCTTCAACTAATGGATTTTTAAATTCAATTCTATCTACACTAGCTGTTAAAATTGAGTTATTTTTTACAACAATGAAACTATCGTTTGATGTAACGATTCTTCTGAAACCCCAATCAATGGAATTCACCAACAATGCAGTTTCAACACCATTGCCGATTAATGTAGTTGTCTGGTTGATACAACCATTCGGAAGTTGGAATTCGATCACAGCTTGTCTGGGACCAGGTTTTGTAGGCTTAAATCTAACAGAAAGAGCCATACACGCACTTGTATCAACAGGTACAGAAGATTCATCAATTGTGAAATCTTCAGGATTTGGACCAGTTAATCTAGGTTTTACATAGATAACTGTTGTGTTGGTATTTTTAAATATACAGGGTACCAACAAATCTTTAGGTAATCCAAGATTGACCTTTCCCATGTCAACAATTGGTTCCGAGACACCACTACAAACTCCGTCTCCAATAAGATTTAGAGTAATATCTTTTGCACAAGAACCTGATATTATAAGTTGAGCAGAACGAGGTCCAATATCTGTTGGTTGGAATGTAATTTCAATGGGGATACATTCTCCAGGATTTATGTTCATTGTAACCGGGTTTGAAGTTAAAATAAAATCTTTGGGATTAGCGCCAAGAATTGTCGCATTGGTTATTTCTATGGGTAAAGATCCTGTATTGCATAATAGCTTATCTGTTAATATTGGCTTCTGAGATCCTAAAAGCTCTTTATCGAAATTGATACTTTGTAATGCGAAAGTGATGGCTGGAGATTGAACACTAAAGGTTGTATCTGAAACATCTTCACTTCCAGGTGTACCTCCATATTTGGAAATGTAAATATCACTCTTTCCAGTACTCTTTAAACTAAACGGAGGAATACTTAAACTACCGGAAAATGTCCCCACTGTATATTTATTTCCGTCAGGATCAAAAGATATATTGCTGGAATAATCTGGATAGTCTATTCCTCCCTTTGATGCGTTGATAACAGATAGATCTGCGTTCAGACTCACAGTAAAAGGAGTAGCAACAGTCACCTTTGGAAGGTTGATATTCCTTACACCATCTACTAGTGAACTAATGTACTTTCCTCGAACATAAACTTTTCTATCTAAAGAGGAAAATCTAATTTTCTCACCCCAACCTTGGAAAGTATTGTACATATTCGATGCTTTTATGAATTCTACAGTAGGTGTTTTACCATTATAAGCATATCTGGCGATAAAACAACTTTTTAAACCATCTATAAGGGTAGGATACATATTCCCAAATTGTATGCCGGAATAACAACTTCCTGTGATATATGCATTGTCTGCATCGTCTACACAAACTCCTGCAGAAGAATCGTTTCCAGGACTTCCGGCAGTTTCAACCCACATTGGATTACCATCTGAATCGAATTTTGCTAAGTAAATATCTGTACCGCCTCTACTTATAATGGTTTGTCCGGCAATAGTTGAAGTTCCTTCAAATGTGCCTGTTATATAAATATATGTACCTTTTGCTGTTTTTGAAACAGCAATACTGTTCCCTAATTCACTTTCAATTCCACCTTGTTTAATCGCCCATAAATTTTCTGAAACAGCGGATACAGTACCTCTTATCATATATTTAAGTCCTGGTGCCGGCGGCAGCCACATATAATGAAGTCCTTTTAGATTTGATGCAATTAAAATCCATGTTTTACCACTATCTAAACTATATGCCAAATTGATAGCTTTTGTTGATTCAACACCAACCCATTTTATATCGATAGAATCACATGTTGAATAAACTTCTCCACCATTTGGAGTAATTATTCTGATTTGGGTTATTCCTCCAATGAGGGTTACAGAAGGTGGACATGGTGATCCAGCGAAAATTAATGATGCTTGTCTATACGATTTGACACTACCCTGTGTAAATCTAACTCTGATTGTTCGAGGTTTATCTTTTTGTTGTAGAAATGGAGGTTTAGCAGTCAAGCTGTCTGGTCGTCCTACATTCCAGTTAACTACTTGAAAGTAGGTTGGAGGAGAAACTTTCATGGAATCTACCAATAAATCTGAATTTCTGGGAGTAAAAGTTAAATCCTTTTCCACAGAAGAATTTATATTAGGATTGTCAAATTCCAAAGGATCAAATGATAAGTCAACAGGAGCAATACTTGATTGTGGAGCCATGTAACGCTTTTCCTGAGTATTTGACTGTGGTTTAAATGTTATGGAAACTGTTCTGCTTTTACTTAAGTCACTACATCCAAATGGTGCTGTCCAGATTAAATTACAGAATTGCTTTTTCTGAATATCAAGAGCAATGTACTTATAAATCTCATTTAATTCTTCTTTACTGTAAACAGCATAAGCACGTCCACCAGAATAATTAGCTATGTCTGATAAATACCCATTCATTGGCATAGCCAATGTAATTGCATAAACCTGAATATTGTTGTCCTGAAGAACTGTTCTTATCGAATCCACGTCGGGAGGGATAGAGGGCTCGCCATCAGTGAGAAAAACAACTATTCTCCGAACTTTCGGATTGGGTGAAAATTCTTGGAACATCTTTGCTACTCCATACTTAGGAGAACTATTATCGCAGAATGGGGGAGTGTAATCTGTTCCACCTCCGGGAGATAATTTTTTCAAGGAATCTATAAGTTCTAGTTTATTCTGAGTGAAAGGGCAAGCTATATTGGATACCAAAGTGAAAGCAATCATACCAATTCTGGAGCCACCGGAAAAATTAAATGTATTTATAAAACTTGTTGCTCCTTCTTTTACCCAATCCCATCTTTTTTCTCCATTTGAGTACAGATAACCCATTGAAGTACTTTTATCAAGAACTAGAATCACACTTACCGGGGGATTGTCAATGGAATCAAAGCAATCCACTGAAACTGAGGATGAAAGTAAAGTAATACCATTATCAACAACAACAAAATTGGTTGGATCGAGACCAACATAGCTTTTCTCATTCACATCCAAAGCAATAAAGCTCGCTTTGACAGTCGGAAATTGAGAAGCATCTATTCCAGAAATCTGAAAAACCGGCTCAAATGAAAGAGCTCCAGTTGTTATCCAACAGAGAAAAGTTGCTATAGAAATTAGTAATTTAAATTTCATAATACCACCATTTATAATATTTATTTATTTTTTTCAATTTATCATAACAAATTACACAAAAAAAGTCAAATTGTTACAGGTTGTTCCAATAGTTTAATAATTTTTTTTGTTGCATCTAATTCAGCATAGATGCCAATGGGCATAGTAATAATTTCATCACCATGGCCTAAAGGAATACCCATAAGCGTAGGTTTATTCAATGTTTTAACTAATTGATCCAGAATCTGTCTTACTGTAAACTGGTATCCGGGGAAGAAATTTTTCTTTAAATCCAGATTTTTAAATTTACCTAAAATAATTCCTCTGCATTCTGTAAATTTGCCGGCAAGCAAAAGCTGAGTTAACATTCTGTCAATTTTATAAGGCTCCTCAAAAACTTCCTCAATAAATAAAATAGAATCCTTTGTGTCAATTTCGTATGGTGTTCCCAATGTAGCAGTTAACATAGAAAGATTACCTCCAATTAGTTTACCGGTTACTACACCGGGGTTAAGAACACTAGCACCTTGATAGTTAATAACAATATTTTGTGTATTCTTTTCGTGAGATTTAGCCTTGTCCCTGAATAATGTTTGATTGAATGAATATGACGTTAAGCCAGAGAAGTTTACAACAGCTACAGGACCATGAAAACTTACAATTCTTGATTTAAGAAAGATAGCATTTACAAGAGCAGTTATGTCGCTAAAACCAATCACCGGTTTAGCTTTATCCCTGATAATCCCAAAGTCGAGTAATGGTAAAATTCGCATGACACCGTATCCACCACGCGCGCAAATTACAGCATCAATCGCGTCTGATTTGATGAAATGCATAAATTCTTCAGCTCTTTCCTCATCTTCAGCGGAAAAATATCTGTTTGAAGTTTTCCATTTAGTAACAGTATCTCCAATAATCACTTTGCATTTATTCTTCTTGAGATAATTAACGCAACTGCTGATCTCACCGGGACTAGTTGCACTTGCCGGGGCTGTAATCGCAATTGTCGAACCTGGGTAAATTGCTCTGGGAAGAATAATGGGTTCAACATAGTTTCCCTCAGCGATATTAAGTAGTGACTGATGAACAGAATTGTCAATTTGTGCATTAGCATACCTGCTTCTAAGCAAAGCTAGACCGGCTATAGTACCCATAAATTTTCTACGGTCAAATCCCATAAAATTTTATTTTCTTCTTATTACTAATAATTCTGTTCAAGAGTTTCTACAAATATAATACCAATTTACTTTATAATAAAGAATTACAACATAATAACAATACAAAACGCTTAAAGTTACAAAAAACAGAAAGAAAAAAAATGAATACTTTAAAAATAATTTCTTAAATTTGTAATCTATGGAAAGGTGCAGGAGTGGTTTAACTGGCACGCCTGGAAAGCGTGTGTACTGCAAGGTACCGTGGGTTCGAATCCCACCTTTTCCGCAAAGATTTACGATTTAGATAGAATTGACATTAGCTAAGCCTGATTGAGAAATCAGGCTTTTGCTGTTAAAGGGTCGCTATGGGGACGTTTTTAATGATATTAAAGATAATAAGTTTTGTATTATCAATGCCGTTGACAAGAGTTGATCAATTGATGGTAAATCCGAGCATACCTTTACCAAGCCTGAGGCTTACAGGAAAGCACAGCTTGAAGTGAAATTAAAATACAACGACACTTATTACTGGGGTGTATTTGTTTTGGTTGGAGAATAGAAAATCCTAAAAGCCTAGCTCCATTAAATATCTTTTTATATCAATTGTATAGATATTTTCAGATTGACCAAACCATTTGTCCTGAGGAACAAATATGATTTCTCCATAAGTTTCCGGTTTCAATCTTTCAAACACTGATGTAGCGATTTGAGATTCCTCTTCTGGCCTGTATTCATTATCAATATCATGATAAACCGCAGTGAAACCAATTCTTGTAAATGAATTCTTATCTACTGGTGCTCCTTCAAAGCCAAACAAGAGAAATGGAATTTTGAGTTTAATTGTATATCCGCTGTCCATAGGCGATGAAGAAATTCTGATATTCTTAATTGCATCCTTTTGATAGGACTCAAGATCCTGAGTTGAGCTAACTTCGCTTATGAAAGCACGCTTATCTAAGAAATCGCCCGGATAAACCTTGAGATTATATAGTTCCTTCCCCTCCTCAGTGCGAAAATGAACACGATCTCCCGAAACTTTTGCAAATCTGTTTGCATCAAGAGCTGATTGGCTTAGATCAAACCAAAGCTCAAAAAAATCTGCAAAACAGCTATCACAATTCATTGGGATAAAAATATCATCCGAAATATTTAAAGTGAGATAAAGGTTCTCATTGTCATAAGCAGATTTAATTCTATAAGATGCGTCTGGAATTCCTTTCCAGTACCAAGCTCCTGCAATTACGAAATCTACATCGTTTCCTTCAGCTTGCTCAGAAAAGCCGCTATAAACAGTTCTACCACGTTTATAACATGGTACTGAAAGATATTTAGCTCGTAAAGCTGTCTTATTATTAGTCAAAAGCAGATATTTTTCAGTTCCAATCAATGATTGATAGTTAATATATGATTCATTAGTATATTTGTCAATTCGTTTAGTGTGGAAATCATCCACCATAAATAAATTTCCATCTTTCAACCTGAAGCCTTTGATAGTCCAATCAAACTGCTTATGTTTTTGTGTTATATAACAGATATTTGATCTTATTACAACTCCTACTTCTAAAGGCAATTCAACAAAGTCGAATGGCAATTGTCCAACCAGTGAGAGATAACCGTCAATATCTACAAACTGGTAAACTTGCACGACTTTCTTTTTATCTGAAGTTACTTTCACTGCAAATGCAACATCATTAATTCCATCACCGGAAAAATCCCCAACATCCCAGCCCCAAATAGCGTATGAGCTACCCTGTGGCATCTTTTTCTCCAGATCAGATATCATATCGGAGTCAAAATAGTACTCAAGTTTTTTTGATAATTCCTGAAATTTCATACCTGACTGAGGTCGAGCCTCAGACAAGGAAATGACCAAAATAATTATTACTATTAATGATTGTTTTAATGAATACATATCAAGCTTTATCTAATAAGTCATATAATTCGTTTTTCAGTGAAATATGGTCATAGTTTAGCCTTGCACCTAATTGTGATACAATTTTAGCAGATGCAAATGAACCAAGATGTCCCGCTTTCAATGGTGAATCATTCACAATTAATTCATAGAGGAAGGCTCCGGCATACATATCACCGGCACCAGTAGAGTCAACAGGATTGGCAGGGTAAGAGGGTATTCTGAATTTCTCTCCATTGTACTTTATCAAAGATCCATTTGCTCCAAGAGTTACAACAACATTAGGAACCATTTCTTCAAGTTTAGCAAATGCTGTCGTAAAATCATGTGCACCAGTAAAAGATAATGCTTCATTTTCGTTACAAAATATAAGATCAGATTGCATTACAACGTCATTCAATTGATTCTTAAAGTATGTAGTAATAAATCCATCGGAAAAAGTTAAAGCAATCTTTGTGTCATTATTCTTAGCGATTTCGATGGCTTTGTAAATGGCATTTGTGCTTTCTTCAGCCGTAAATTTATACCCTTCAAGATAAAGCCATTTTGACGAAGCTATCATGTCTTCATTTAAATTTTCAGGTCCAAACTTTCCTGTTGCACCCAAAGATGTACACATTGTTCTCTCGCTATCAGGAGTAATCATTACCAGGCAAGTGCCTGTAGGGTCAGTTTTTAAATGATTAGCATGCAAATCAATTCCAATTTCTCGAAATTCATTTGCATAGAAATAACCAAGTTCATCATCACCTAGTAGCGACATATAGCAAGATTTTCCGCCAAATTTCGAAAAAGCAATAATAGTATTCGCTGCAGAACCACCACTGCAAAGGTTTCTATTCACATCTTTTAATTCATTTAAATATTTTAACTGTTCTTCAATATCTGTTAAAAACATTTCACCTTTTTTTAAGATTAACTTATTGATGATGTAGTCATCCACATTAACCTGAATATCAACAAGGCTATTGCCTAATCCGCAAAGATCATATTTTTTGTTCATTTTTTTTCTCCAATGCTAAGTCTAAAATATGCTGGCAAAGCTCAGGAAACTCAATTCCCAGTTCTTTTGCAGCCATTGGTACAAGAGATGTTGACGTAAATCCTGGAATAGTATTCATCTCCATTATGTATGGTTGTCCCTCTTCACTAAGACGAAAATCAGCACGTGCAAACCCAGAGCATCCAAGTTCAATAAAAGCTGTTTCTGCAATACCTTTGGTAAACTCTTCTATATCCTCAGTGATATCAGCTGGACAAATATATTGGGATTTCCCTTTAGTGTATTTATTAATATAGTCGTAAAATCCTTCTTGAGGGGCAATTTCGATTATAGGAAGTGCTTCTTCACCAATAATGCCAACAGTAATTTCTCTTCCCTCGATAAACTGTTCGATTAATGCTATCTCGGAATATTCTAATGCTTCAACTATACCCTGATTAATGTCATCAAGATTCCCATCAGAAATGATTTTGACTCCAACAGATGAGCCCTGATCAT
The DNA here is from genome assembly GCA_964464375.1 of uncultured Hyphomicrobiales bacterium. Classification (GTDB taxonomy): domain Bacteria; phylum Bacteroidota; class Ignavibacteria; order Kapaibacteriales; family UBA2268; genus CAIOZA01. The sequence continues at coordinate 1,415 of CAYXFU010000017.1, read as the reverse complement.
TAGGCTTTACAACAAGTTTTGATCCGAGTTCAGCACGTACAGTTTCGAGAAATTCATAGTTACCAACTTCCTTTTTGCGGGCAATAATCCACGGAGGAGTCATGATACCTGTTGCATTAAATATTAGCTTTGAAGCAATTTTATCAATTGAGAGAGAACTTGCTTTCACATTTGATCCTGTATATGGAATGCCTCTGCATTCAAGCAATGCCTGTATCTTACCGTCTTCTCCGTTGATACCGTGAAGAACAAGAAAGGCTACCTCAATATTGTCAAAAATTGATGAATTAATACAGTTAATCATATTTCTTAAAGGAAAATTGCTCCATTCACTTTTGGTTGGTGCTCTGTTGGGGATGTCTAAATTCTCGATATCAACGATACAATCGGCACCCAATGCAGGGTCGATAGGGTAAACATTATGCCCTAAACTACGTAAAGCTTGAACTACAGCTTTACCACCATTCATCGAAACAAATCTTTCAGGAGAAATACCTCCAAATAATACTGCTATATTCATTTTTCCTCTAATATATTAATATTAATAATCCTTCAATTTTTATCTGCAATGTCATTTAATTGCTCATCAAGTAATTTTTTAAGATATTTCATATCTTCCCAAACATCTCTCTTCAAATTTGGATTGTATAACAAAGCAGCAGGATGATATGTTACAAGCATTTTGATACCATGAAATTCTAATAATTTACCTCGAGTGTCTGCCATTCTAACTTTAGTATTCGTAAGTGATTCAACAGCTGTAGCTCCTAGTGCCAAGATATAAGCAGGTTTTATAATATCTATCTGCTTGAGTAAATAGGGAAGGCATGAATCAACTTCATCAGAAACAGGAGCCCGATTCTTAGGAGGTCTGCATTTAACTATATTGCAAATGTATACATCGTCCCTTGTAAGATCGATAGATTCAATAATTTTGGATAATAATTGCCCTGCTCTTCCAACAAAAGGGAGTCCTTGTTCATCTTCATCAGCACCTGGTGCCTCGCCGATTATCATGATGTCAGCTTTAGGATTACCTGAACCAAAAACAAAATTCTTTCTAGTCTGACCCAATCCACATTTCAAACAATCTTTAGCTAAGCTATGGAATTCCGTTAATGTCTGAGCTTGTTTCCATAATCCATTATCCGGAATAATGTTATCTATCAATTCATTTCTTTCGGTTAAATCAACATTTTCATGAATGGGTACAGATTCAGTGGAAATATTCTCTTGAATAGTAACATTAGCAATACCAGGAATTGCAATAATCTCATCAATATAGAGAGTTGTCCCCATCAATTGTTGAGATTCAAGATATTGAATTACTTTATTGGTTAAATCTGAAGCCAAATTTATATAATAAACAAGTTTAAAAATCTTACAAAAATAAGTCCGTAAAAACTTGTAAACAA
>CAYXFU010000016.1:0-80870 GCA_964464375.1 uncultured Hyphomicrobiales bacterium | reverse complement strand
AATCATTCAAAATTGATTTCGATCTCGGAAACGTGAGTGTTCTAATTGAATCACCGTTGATGGCATTATATACCTCTATTTTTGCAGGTTTTTTATAACCAACAAAAATCAGAGAGTCATCTGATGAAACCAGAGTTTTAATAATATCTTCTTCATGTCCTCTCCACAAATCTCTAATCCAGAGAGTATCAATCTCAGTAGCTTTCAGTGCTTGTGTCATCACTGACGTTATAAAGGCTAGTAAAAAAATAATAAATACAAATTTCAATTTCATAATTTTGACCATCAAATGTTAAATGATTAAAATTCAATATCTTTCTAATATCAAATTAAGAAAATTACCGGAATTGATAATATTGAAATCTGAATCCGGATAATTTTCCAGAAATGTTTTGGGTTTTCGGACTTTTGCCGATTCTGACCATTTAATTTCATAAGCAGATAATTTTCCTCTCTTATCTTCAATTATATCAATTTCATTACCTCCATAGTTTCGCCAGAAGTAGATTGGATTGCGATCTCTTGAGTAACTTTTGGCTTTCACAATTTCTGTAACAACAAAATTCTCGAACAGAGCTCCAACATCGTTTCTTGTTTCAAGTGAATTGAATTGATTGATGATAACATTTCGTATTCCATTATCTACAAAATAATATTTAGATTTTGAGGTTACTTCACTTCTCAGATTCCGGCTATAGCCGCTAAGTTTGAAGATTACGAATGTCTTTTCAAGCAAATCGATATATCTTGCAATAGTCTTCACATCAATATGAATCTGAGTTGCTATCTCATTCAGTGAAACAAGATTTCCAACCTGAAATGCCAATAATTTCAAAAGTTCCATCAGCTTTCCCGATGAACGAATATTGTCATAGGCAAGTACATCCTTCAACAAATAAGAACTGAATAATTCGAATAGAATCTCTTCCTTGTCTTTGGGATTATCATTCGTTATAACTTCAGGATAAGAGCCGTAAACGAGAAGATCGGGAAGAGTTTGCTTAATCTCGTATAGATTTTTTACACTTCTTAGCTCGCTAATATTCATAGGATAGAGTGTTGATGATATCTTCCTGCCTGTTAGTGGTTCTCCAACTTCCTGATTAATCTCGAATGAGGATGAGCCTGTCGCAATTATGAAAATATCGGGATGATTGTCAACTATGATTTTAAGAGACTTGCCTATATTTGGAATGTTTTGAGCTTCATCGATTGCAATTAGTTCATAATCACCCACGAAATCGGCTATTTCTTTGAAATCAAGAGAGGACAATAGTTGAACAATACGAAAATCATCCCCAGACACTTTTTTGTATTTTAGATCAGTTGAATTAAGAAATTCATCAAGCAGAGTTGTTTTTCCAACTCTTCTGGCTCCATAGATAAGTAAAACCTTACTTTTTCTAATAAGCTCTTTTATGTTTATCGATCGTTCAATCATAAAAAATCTAATTTTATGGATTACTACTCCACAAATTTAGCTAAATTTATGGAATTACAATCCATAAATTAAGACTATTTTAAAAAAATTTTACTTGATGATCAAAAAAAAGAGCACATTCAAAAGAACCCAAATTTAAATCCACCCACTAGCTTAACTTTATGACATTTCTTTGACAATTAAATTACATTTTCGTGATAAATTCAACTTTATATAATAGTAAGTTTGTAATGTTACTTTTTCAATTGACAAATAATTTAATCAAATAATAGAATTATTTTATGAGTGTTTACAAAGTCATAGAAGTTACTGATAAAGCCGGGATGAATGATTTCCTGAAACTGCCCGAAACAATTTATGCCGCCGATCCTAATTGGGTTCCCGAATTAAAATCAGAAGTAAAACGGCAATTGGATTCCAAGAGAAATCCTTATTTTAAAGCTAATAAATTAAAGTTATTATTATGCTACAAAAATGGTGTTTGCGTGTCCAGAGCATCTTTTGTCATTTATTCGCAAGCCAGGCTCGCATATTTTGGTTACTTTATACCTGTTTAGTTTAGCATTGATCTGGTCATACGGATTCTTAAATGGAGAGTCTGGTTTCTACGCATTATCAATATTCTTCGGTCTGATTATTGTTGCAAGTCAGGCTCTGAGCAGATCAGCTTTTTCATCAATGATACCCAAGGGAAGCGAAGCGGAATATTTTGGAATTTATGAAATCAGTGAGAGAGGTTCTAGTTGGTTAGGTCCACTTTGTTTTGGTATCGGACTCCAGCTAACCGGCAGTTATAGAATTGCAATTTTATCATTGATTGTATTTTTTATAATAGGAATTGCATTACATACAAAAGTAAAATTCAATAAAGCTATAGAGGAAGGGAAATCACAGATGATTACGAATATGTAAGAATCAATTATCTTGAATTAGACATAATTAAAAATGGGTTCATTACAAAATGAACCCATTTTTAAATTATTCTTGGTCTAAAGCCCTATTTTGCTCTGTTCAGATATGCTACTGCCTCAGATGTTAATTCATCGACAAGTTTCTTAATAGGAAGTATTTCTTTTACTCTGTATGCGTTGTGACCTGCCATCATGACTCCATTGTCGATATCGCCATCGACTGCGTTGAGCAATGCAACAGCAATACAGAATGGAACTTCCTTGGGTTTGCAGACACTAATACAATGGAAAGGGCATTTGAAAGGAATTGTCTCGCCGGCATTTACTCGTTCTGTGAATGGGCTTTTAATAGCACGTCCTAACATGCCGACAGGACTTTTGATAATTACCATGTCATCAATTGTTGAATTGATGATTGCCTGTTTGAAATTGTCTGGAGCCTGGCATTCTTCGGTGGTTACGAACCTCGTAGCCATCTGCACACCTTCGCAGCCAATTGCCAGCATTTTTCCTATATCGTTTCCATCAAATATGCCACCGGCAGCTATCACCGGAATATGTTTGCCGGATATTTCCTCATAGTCTTTAGCAACCTGAAGAACTTCCTTGCAAACTCTTACGTGACTATCCTCATTCCAAGCCTCAACTTCCGCCATGTTAAACCCCAGATGCCCACCTGCATCTACGCCTTCGACGACAAAAGCGTCAGGTAAACGGTTATAGCTTGTTAGCCATTTATTGCAGAGGATTTTCGCTGCTCTACCTGAGGAAACAATTGGGATCAATGCTATATCGGATTCTCCAACATATTCGGGAAGCTTCATTGGCAAGCCTGCACCGGAAATTATATAGTCTGCCTTTTCTTTGGCTGCTGTCGTACACATTTCTGCGTAGTTAGTAAGTGCAACCATGATATTAACGCCGATAACACCTTTGGTGAGCTTCCTGGCAAGTTTTATTTCTTTGGCAAGAGCATTATTAGATCCCTGAACGTAGTTTCTACCTTTGACGGCATTGTGACCTAGACCAACACTGGCTATTGTACCAGCCATTCCGGTATTAGCCGCAGCGGCGCATAATTTATGTTCAGTTACTCTAACGCCCATTCCGCCAAGTATAAAAGGAGGATTTATTTTCAATTTTCCGATTACTAAATCGGGTAACGTTTCGTGCATTATTACTTTCGCTTTAATTAAAGAAGCCTTAAACTATTACTAAAAATCCACCCAATAATTTGTTAAAAATTGGGAGCTATATATTCATAGATGTTAGCCATAGGATTAGATGTAAGAGCCTAAATATCTATAATATCACAATCAAATATAAAAATAAAACCTTTAATTTTATTAAAAGTTTTTAATAATAAACTCAAAAGTAAAGAAATAATTTTAAAAAAAAAAATAAATAACCGATTTAAAAAGATGAAATTAGTATATATAAACAAACATTTCAACAAGTATATAAGACAAGATTGATTATATTTTTCTATTTATTTCCATCGCTAAAAAGCTGAATCCCAATATTTGTACGAGCAAATCACAGCAATCAAAATTCCTAAGGGGTACTCAGAACTTAAATTGCTAAATCCATATAAAAGTATTAAGATTGTAGCACCTGATAATTTTTTTATTAATCATGGTTATAAAATCTAATTTACATTCCAGCAATTTTTTTTCCTCCCACAATTTATCATTATACTTTTCGTTAAATAGGATAAATTTAGTCATATTTCAGAATCAGGTATTAAATTATGAGTAATAACTTAGAAAACGACATTAAGCAATCTCTCAATTCCTTGATTGATCCGGATCTTGGCAAAACCTTTTCCGAACTAGAAGCTGTTAAACAGGTGATAATTAAAGATGGTATTATTAAAGTAAACCTTGAGATGATTGGTCCTGTTCATTGGATTGCAGAAACTGTCTGTAAAATGAGTGCCGATGCCATTGGTAAATTAGCACCGGGTGTTGAAACTGAAATCGTATGCACAGAAAAGGAACAAGACAATGGCGGTCGTAAGATTCTACCAAAAGTTAAGAACATCGTTGCAGTGGCTTCAGGTAAAGGTGGTGTCGGTAAATCTGCTGTTGCATCAAATTTGGCAGCGGCATTATCGCTTAATGGTGCCAGTGTCGGGATTCTCGATGGCGACATTTACGGTCCAAGCCAGCCAACCATGTTCGGTCTTGTCGGCGGATCTTTCGAAGCTATTGATGACGGACATGGCAATTCAGTTGCTTTCCCACTCGAATCTCATGGCATCAAAGTTGCGTCTATGGGCTTTCTACTCAACAGAGACGATGCCGCTATAATTCGCGGACCGATGCTTGCAGGATATTTCTCCCTGCTATTCGAACAGCTTGAATGGGGAGAGCTTGACTTCCTTATTTTTGATCTTCCTCCGGGAACCGGAGACATTCAGCTGACTATGACGCAGAAGATACCAATGACTGGAGCTGTGATTGTTACAACTCCTCAGGAGATTTCCGTCTCCGATGTTCGTCGCTCGATAGCTATGTTCCGCAAGGTTAATGTTGACATTCTTGGAATAGTCGAAAATATGGCTTATTTCGTTCCACCCGACATGACAGACAAAAAATACTACATCTTCGGACAAGGTGGAGGTAGGAACGTTGCAAATGAGAGCGAAATTTCCTTCCTAGGTGAAATTCCGTTAAATATGGAAATGCGCGAAGCTAATGACGGAGGGACTCCCATAGTCATTAAAGATGAGAATGGTTATCAGGCTGGAGTAATCAAAGAGATCGCATCAAAAGTTGTAGCACAGGTTCGACGCCACAACCTCACAATCTGGGAGAATCCAAAAGTAGAAATATCGATATAGAATCTTGTTAAGATATTATAATTTTATTAGGCGTTGAATTCAACGCCTTTTTTTTTGAATTTCAGTGCCTATGATATTCAGCAGAAAAAGAGAGGAACAGTGCTGCTCAAAAAACAGCCTGGATGCGCTTCGCAGTCCTTCGGAACTTACAGTCGCTACGCTCCTTCTGAATGACAGCCTTTTTGCCATTCCGAACATAGTGAGGAATCCATGTATTTTGTATTCCCTCTGTAAAAAAACAGCCTGGATTCCTTCAGTCACTATGCTCCCGCAGAATGACAGCCATTCCGTCATTCCGAATGAAATGAGGAATCCATGTATTTGTATTTTTCTCGAAGAAAACAGCCTGGATTCCTTCAGTCGCTACGCTCCTTCTGAATGACAGCCCCTTCGTCATTCCGAACCGTAGGTGAGGAATCTATGTATTCCAAACTATTCACTCCTCACTAAATAAACTTGCTTTATAATAATAATAATTTTAAATTTGAATAATACAATTCTATTATCTTGCTGAGGCGGAAAATGAGAAATCTGTTTATTTGCCTGTTAATTTGCATCTATCCATCTCTTGTGCTTACCGGCATGGATGAGACTACCCTGTCAAAGATCAACAATTCAAATTCCTTCATTGAAAACAAAGGACAGTGGAATCCTGAAGTACAATTCCTTGCTAAGATGAATGGAATAAATGCCTGGATAACCAAAAGCGGCGTTGTTTATGACTTTAACAAGATAGAAGACAAGTTTTTGAAAGGTCATGTTGTTGGGTTAAAATATGATGGTTTAAATGAGAGCTGCACTAATCTAACCAAAGAAAAACTGGAGACTTATTATAACTACTTTATTGGTAATGATTCTACAAAATGGGCTTCATTTGTGCCTCTGTATAAAGAAGTAATCGTAAAGGATGCTTATCAGGGTATAGATATTAGATATTATTTTGATACAAAAACTACAGAAGGACAAACTTTAGCTGGTTTGAGATATGATTATATTGTCAGTCCCGGTGCAGATATATCTCAAATTAAGATGAAATTTGAAGGACAGAACAACCTTGCAATCAATGAAAATGGTGAATTGGTTATTGGTACAAGCATAGGAAATGTTCTCAATAATAAAATCTATGCTTATCAACCCAAAGCATTGCTTAGTCTTGCTGAAGGCACCAAAGTTGATTGCCGCTTTATTTTAAATTACGATGGAACCGCCACTTTCAAAATCGATGATTATAATCATGATTTAGCTTTGATAATTGACCCAATGGTGTATTCTACATATTTAGGTGGATCTGGACCAGATTTTCCACATGGGATTGTAGTGGATAGAAATTCAAATTCTTATATTTGCGGAGAGAGCGATTCAAAAGATTTTCCAACAACAGTAGGAGCATATCAAACGAATATTGATACATCAAAAGGAGTAATAGCTGATTATTTTGTGACAAAAATGAATGTAAATGGTACATATCCTATATTTTCAACATTTATCGGTGGTAATGATGTAGAAGAGGGAGCAGGTTTAGCAATCGATTCTAATTTAAATGTTTACATGACTGGTACGACCTGGTCGGATAATTACCCCTTAACAAATGGTGCTTTACGCCAAACAAGGAATGGTACTGAAGCATTTATTACTAAGCTTAATTCTACTGGTTCTACATTACTTTTTTCAACCTTTTTAGGCGGTTTGAATGATGATTGGGGAAATTCCATATCTGTAGATATTGCAGGTAATTCATATATAACAGGAGGAACATTATCAAGTGATTTTCCAACTACTTCCGGTGCTTATCGTACAACATTAAGAAATTCTTCAGATTTGTTCGTAGTTAAATGTAATTCAACAGGCACAAGTTTAATATATTCAACATTTCTAGGTGGAGAATTAGGGGTATCTTTGTTAAATTGGCTATCTGTGCTGAGCTTAACAATTGATTCGTTTGGATGTGCTTATATTGCTGGCTACACTTCTACTACTGATTATCCTACTACAACCGGAGCTTTTCAGATAAATTATGCCGGTGGGTCTCATGACGGATTCATTACTAAATTAAATCAAACTGGCACAGATGCTTTGTATTCATCTTATCTTGGTGGCTCAGGTACAGATCAAATTTCAGGTGTAGTTGTTGATAATAATGGAAATGCCTTTGTCACCGGAAGTACCGCTTCTCCTAATTTTCCAACTACACCTGGTTCATTTCAACCCACACAAAAGAAAATGAATGAAGCTTTTATCACCAAATTCAATAATACCGGCACAAGTATTTTATATTCTTCTTTTGTAGGTGGCTCAAAAGATGATTATGGGTTGTCAATTGCATTGGATTCAGAGAAAAATCCATATATCACAGGATATACAATCTCTGACGATTTCCCAATAATTCAATGTGCTTATCAAACTACTCCATTGACTTATTACTCTGATTGTTTTTTATTTAAATTGAATTTTAATGATTCAAAATTCAGTTATTCAACATTTATTTCTGGTTCATATAGAGAGTATGGAACATCTATTTGTATTGATAATAAGAATGATATTTATATCACTGGCTCAACCCTTTCCCATGATTATCCAGTTACAGCAGGTGCATTTCAAACTTCCCTAAAAGGTCAACATGATGGTTTTGTAACAAAATTCAGTCAAATATATCTTACTCCTGGAATTTCTTCCAATAAAAATCTTAGATTTAAAAATTTAGTTTGTGAAAATTCAGAGCTTGATTCTATTTGGGTAAAGAATACCGGTGGTTGTGATCTAATAATATCAAACTCAAATCCATCTGGAATTAACTTTACAGACTTTTCTCTGATTTCACCAGCATTGCCAATTATCATACCGTATGGTGATTCTGCTAAGTTTGTAATTAGTTTTAAGTCATCAATATCGGGGAATAAATCTGCAAATTTAAACCTTATAAATAATTCCCCTAAAAGTCCATTTAGTATTGCATTAAATGCAGTTAAAGACAGTATATCTTTTAAGTTAAGCGGATTGAGATTTAATACTCTTGATTTTGGAATTGTATGCCCTAATTCTGTAAAAGACACAATTTTTAATATAGAAAACAAATCTACTATTGGTACAAAATTTTCTTTTAATGATTTAAAATCACCGTTTTCTTACGTATCGGGCAATCCTTCTTCTGTACAATTCAATGCTAATGAAACTAAAGCAATAAAAGTAAGATTTACAGCTCCGGCAGATACCGGAACATTTACTCAGTTTATTGATGTTTACGATAGTTGCGGCAGGAATAAGGTTGTAGTCCTTGTCGCAAAGGTTATCGGTCCTAAAATAGAGGCAGGCAAGGATACAACAATCTGTTACGGCTCATCGATATTTATAGGAAATTTAGCAAAATCAGGAACTCCGCCATATCGCTATAAATGGAATCCAACTGAAGGAATAGTTGATCCTGATTCAGCAATCACACTCGTTTCACCGGAAAAGACAACGAAATATATATTAACTGTAACTGATTCTGCCGGATGTTCAAAATCAGATTCGCTTTTTGTTAGAATTCATCAAAAGATTAATATTTCTGCGGGTCCTGATATTGATATCTGCACCAATGCGACAATCGATTTGAAAGGACAGTTGAGCGGTGGTGTTCAGCCAATTCAATCGATTTTATGGACACCGTCTAAGGGACTCGACAATCCAAATTCTATAACGCCCAAACTAACTTTGGATACAAACGGGAAATTCCAATATATTCTTTGCGTAATTGATAATGCAGGCTGCAGCAGATGCGACACTGTGGAGGTAAATGTGCTTCCAGCAATAACCATTGATATATCGGGTGATTCTTTGATATGTGATGGTATTAACTCTAAACTGAAAGTAATGCCACCAAATGATGCATACAAATATTTGTGGTCAAATGGAAGTACAGCATCAGAAATCGACATAGACAAAGCAGGTACTTATTGGGTTAAGGTAAGCATTAACGGTAGCTGTGAGGTATATGACACTTTAGTCGTTCAAAGTTATCCCAAAATATCACCAAAGCTTAAACTGAGCCGTAACCCCGAACTATGTGCAGGCTCAAAACTAAACATCTCGACAGAAGATAAATATACCGCATACAATTGGAGTACAGGCAACACAGAAGACAACATAACGGTTAATCTACCCGGAAACTACTATGTAGAAGTTACTGACATAAACGGATGCAAAGCAATATCGGATACAGTGAAAGTAACACTGGTAGATAGTCTGAAACCAATTGTGATAATTAGTAACAATGGAATTCTCTGTCCAAATGGATCTTTGAACCTAACTACAGAGTACAACTATACATCTTACCTCTGGAACACAGGTGAAACAACAAAATCAATAACGATCACAAAACCCGGAAAGTACTCAGTTCACGTTAAAGATGACGGTGGATGCGAAGGAACATCGGAAATAATTGATATAATTCAGGTTGCAGAACCAAAGCCGATAATATCAGGCGATTTATTCCTATGTCCCGGTAGGACAAGCATCCTGCTTGTCCAAAACGATTTTCAATCATATCTCTGGAACACAGCTGAAACGACAAAATCAATTTCTATATCAAATCCGGGTATTTATTCCGTGACGGTTACCGACACTAACGGATGCGAAGGAACTGCAACAACCACCATAACTGAATTTAAACCAGATGTCATTCAGCTGACTGATATTGACTTCGGTACTAGGAAAGTTAACTCCACAAGCAAAAAGAATATTGAACTGAAGAACACAAATACACAACAGGTCACAATCTTCAGCATAAAGATAAAGGGACTTGAAGCAAATACTTTCACCGCTAAGCCAACACCTGTGCCACCAAAAACACTCGCTCAAAATGAATCAATAAATATCGAAATAGATTATCTGCCAACTGATTCAAAATCATATCTGGACTCACTAATAATTGATATAACCGAGCCGTGTGTTCAGTCTTTATTAATTGCAGTCAAAGGCTCAGCGTCAGACAGCATCAAAACACAGATCAGCACATCAGTCTGGATACCTGATATGTCTGCAAAAATAGGACAACTGAATTTCTGCATTCCGCTAATGGCTAAGAAGGATGATAACGAACCTTACGATGACAAAGTAAGCTACAAAGCAGTAATCACACTCGATGCTTCCGTTATGAACCCTACAACCAACAAAGGTACAATAGTATCCGGCAAACGAACAATAGAACTGATCGGAGACAACATTCAATTAACAGAAAATCCAACCAAAATCGGTGAAATCTGTGGTCAGATCTTCATCGGGGATAGAGATATAACACCCATTGAAATAATAAATTTTGAATGGAGCGACAAGGATATAATCAACAAAATCACAAATGGAAGCATCAAAGTATCCGGCATCTGTCAACCTAACATAGCCAGAATACAACTTATAAATCCTGTTGAATTTACAATTACAGAAAATCCTGTGATAGATGAGCTGAATATAGTATTTGCGAAGGGATTCGAGATTGATGAAGGTTTGAGTTTTGAAATTTATAATATTTATGGGAAAAAGATCAACCTCACCACGACCCTCTCCATTCTTGTAGAGGGAGTTAAGATCGATGTCTCTGGATTAGTGTCAGGAGTCTATTTTGTTAGGATTGCAACATCAGTTCAAAAGTTCATAAAGTTATAAAGTTGAAAAGCCTATGAGAACATTATTCATCATATTGTTTATAAGCACTTTTGGTTTTGTAGCTCTATTAGCTCAAACCATTCTCTTTATTGAGAATTTTGATGATAATGACTTTGCTTTGCGTGGGTGGTACGATGCGTCTAAAGGGACAATTTCAACGGCTGAGCATATCAATGGGAGTACTGCCTGCTTCGAGTGTAAATTCCTGCAGGGGCAGAGAGGATGCGCCGCAGGGACCCCCAGCCGTCATCTGTTCACCGAAACAGATGAACTCTACGTAAGCTATTGGGTGAAGTATAGTGCAAACTGGGAAGGCTCGAACAAGCCGTATCATCCTCATGAATTTAATATTATGACAAATGCTGATGATAAATATGTCGGTCCGGCAATCACTCATCTAACTTTATATATCGAACAGAATGAGGGTAAGCCCCTGCTTGCACTTCAGGACAGCAAGAATGTAGATCAGACGTGTATCTTGCAGAACAACGGTAATTTTATCGGCTGCGATGGAGATTTTAATAGCTATAAGTTCTCCGAGAATCGTTCCATAGCCGCATGCAATGGTATCGAGGGTGGTTTCGATAGAAGCGATTGCTTCAACTATGGCGGTGGATACTATTATAGTGCAAGAATATGGGATGCCGACACAGTTTATTTCACAGACGCACAGGGACTCAACTACAAGAATGACTGGCATCATGTGGAAGCATATTTTAAGCTGAATAGTATTCAAGGCGGTAAAGGAGTTACTGACGGGAAGATCAGATACTGGTACGATTCCAAGATTTTGATAAGTTATGATAATATTATATTCAGAACAGCACAATTCCCCGATATGAAGCTCAATCAGTTCCTGATTGCTCCCTATATTGGCGATGGCTCTCCCATTGAACAGACTATGTGGATCGATAATCTGGTTGTTGCAACTTCACCACTACAATCTGGATTTGATGATAATATTAATGTTAAAGATAATTATATTTTCCCTAATCCCGCCACGGACTTTATAGAAATCGACTTGGCAAGATGGGCTCCACTTGCCAAGTGGAGTCCATCTGTTGAGATAAGAATCTTTAATGTTCTTGGAGAAATCAAGACCACCCCGCAGTGGGCTTCGCCGTTGCTTCGCAATCGTGACACCCCTCCTTGGAAAGGAGAGGAAAAAGCAAGAATCGATGTCTCCGGTTTGGCTCCGGGTATGTATTTCGTGAGGATTGGGGATAAGATCTGGAAGTTTATAAAATATTGAAAATAATATAAGTTGAAAATATTCGTATACCGAGTATGACAAAACAGGAACATATTGCGTATTGGATTGATTCTGCTCAAAGCGACTGGGAATCAGTAACCTTATTATTGGATGGCGGGAAATTTGTACAAGCATTATTTTTTGTTCATTTGACAATGGAAAAAATCAGTAAAGCAATATATGTACGATTTACTGATGAAATTTATCCTCCCAAAACGCATGATATTGTGAAACTTTTATCTTTTACTAATATTGAATTTGATGACGATATGATTGTTTTTCTAAAGGCATTCAACGTCTATAATCTGGAAGGTCGATATCCCGACTATTTGGGCAATATTTACAAAACAACAACCACAGAAAAAACAAAAGAATTAATTCAAAAAGCTGGTGAAATCAGAAAATGCTTACTAGACAAAATGCAATAGATATAACAAAGGAGTTTATCGATGAATGCCGAAAAATCAACTTGGTTTTCGATCGGGTAATTCTTTTTGGTTCTCTTGCCAAAGATATAAACAATGATAATACAGACATCGATCTGGCATTAGTTTCAAGTCAATTCACGAGTGACAGATTCGAAAATGCTCTAATGATAGCACCTATAACAAAAAACTATCTCGATATTGATGCACAAACATTCCCAACTGAATATTTTTATAAAGGGGATCCTTTTATTCAGGAAATTCTGAGAACCGGAATTGATATTAATTAATTGTCACTCCCAATCCTAGTTCTTATTTTATAGAAATTTCCGTAGGGGCGAACTGTCCTTCGCCCTTACAAGCGAGGTGATGATATATAATGTTCTTGGAGAAATCAAGACCACCCCGGAGTGGGCTTCGCCGTTGCTTCGCAATCGTGACACCCCTCCTTGGAAAGGAGAGGAAAAAGCAAGAATCGATGTCTCCGGTTTGGCTCCTGGAATGTATTTTGTGAGGACTGGGGACAGAGTCGGAAAGTTTATAAAGCTGTAAAGTAGTCTGAACTGTGAGTTCTTAAATTAATTATATAAAAATAAGGGATTAAAATTGAAAGCAATATTTTTAACTTTGCTAATAATTATTCAAGCCGGCTTTATGAATGTTATTAATGCTCAGCAATCACATAAGAAGATGACAGTAGCAATCCTGATTTACGATGGCGTTTATCTTCTGGACTTCTGCGGACCGCTCGAAATATTCAATGATGCCATGATCAACGATTCGACTTCAGCTTTCGAGGTGTATCTGGTCGCTCCCTCACTTGCCCCCATTAAGAGCCATACCAATACTACGATTAATCCACAATATTCAATCGAAAATAGTCCGAAACCCGATATACTTGTTGTACCAGGCGGGAATTTAAAACTTGCAACAGAGAATTCATCTGTAGCTGATTGGATAAAATCTGTATCAACGCAGACAGAAATAACTATGTCTGTTTGCACAGGTGCATTCATACTAGCAGACCTTGGGATTCTCGACGGGCAGAAAGCAACAACGTGGTACGGTGCAACTACCCGACTTCAGAAGAAATATCCAAAGATTCTTGTTCAAGCTGGGCAGAGATATACCGATAACGGTAAAATTGTTACAACAGCAGGAATTTCCGCCGGAATAGATGGCTCTCTCTATGTAGTCGGACGATTATTTGGCAAAGAAGTTGCCAGAGCAACAGCTAAGTATATCGAGTATGACTATAAGGAATAAAAAATTCCAAAATTATATTCAGGAATCTCCTCTGGTTTTTCGAGATTCCTGCATTAGCCACGCTTCGTATTCGATAATCTGAATTTTTTATAAACTCAATAATCGATTATAGCCTGTCCTTTACCTGAATTGGATTAGGTTTTCATTTATCAAGATTTTATTAATTAACTTCTCGCTGCTTTCATCTTCTCGTAGTCTGCTGTGAAGGCTGCAACTCCGGCATCTGTCAATGGATGTTTCAGCGATTGAATGATAACGTTATATGGAACTGTTGCGATGTGTGCGCCTGCTTTAGCTGCTTCGATCATGTGAATCGGATGGCGTACCGATGCAGCGATAATCTGTGACTCATAGCCCTGAATGTCCCATATATCGCAGATGTCTTCGAGAACAGCACTGCTTGGAATTGCTATATCATCGAGTCTGCCCATGAACACCGAGACATAAGTTGCACCTGCATTGTTAGCTGCGATTGCCTGAGTAGGACTGAAAACGAGCGTAACATTTGTCGGGATTTCCTGCTTTGATAGTGCATTACATGCTGCTAATCCTGCAGGAAGCATTGGTAATTTAATCGTTGCATCGGGGAACCAGCTGAGAATTTCTTCTGCCTCTTTTAGCATTCCCTTTGTGTCGAGAGCATTAACCTCGACCGAAAGATGTCCGCCGATAAGTTCGTATATCTCGAGGATTCGTTGTTTAACGTCCACACTTGGATCTTCCTTAGCCAAAAGCGATGGGTTGGTTGTTACACCTGAAATGAAGCCAAGCTCAGCACAATGGCGAATGTGACCTATATTAGCCGTATCGACATAAATATCCATTTTCTACTCCTTATAATAATATTAATATTTGGTTTGTTCATTGGGAAAAAGACAAATTAAGTATAAATCACAAAAAAAGTAAATGTAAATTGAAATCTCTTCCCAAATAGATTTGAAATAAAATAAAATAGTTACGCAGACATCATTTCAATAAATTTGAGTTATTTGAATAATTGAATAAGCATATTCAGGAGAATTATGAAGAAGTACCTCAGCATCCTTATAATAGTTATTATTACCTCCATTTCTCTGTCATTTGCAGAGAATCTTCAGGTAAAGCCCACAAAAGTAAAAGCCATCGACAGTACCGAAAAACCTATAAAAGGAAATGCCTATTTTGGATTTAGCATTTTAGGATCTAAGAAGTATGATTTTGGTTTATGTGCTTTAGGAGCAAGATCAGGACCATTCGGCATGAGCGGAATAATCGCATCTCTTGGACATATCAGCTGGTATTCCATCGAGCCTAGTCTTTTCCTTCAGTTGAACAAAGGCTTCGCACTTCAGGCTCTTGTTGGATATACACGAATCAGCATGGGACAAAACGGATTTTATATTAATGATTATGCAGGAACAATATTTGGTTTAGGTTTTCAGATATATGTTAAAAAACTTATGCTGGGCTGCACTTTTAGGACATTAGGTCGATCTAACACAATAACCAACGGATTCTTTATGCTGAACTTCGGTGCGAGTATTAAATAAAAACTCAATATATGTGTCTTATAACTAACTGAATAATCTATGAGTATGTTATGAAATATGGAATATTATTAGAAAAAATATCCGAAGGAGAGTTTCCTGATGGATATTTTTATGCACATGTGCCTACTTTAGGACTAACTACCCATGGTGAAGGAATTGAAGGAGCATTAGAAGCTGCGAAGGATCTGATTTCATTATGGATCGAAGAGAAAAGAGAGAATCATGAGCCAGTTCCAATTCCTAACGAAACATTTTATTCAGTCCTGGATTTAGAGGAGTATGCCGTATAAATCTATTGAAGTCCTAGCTAAATTACTAAAAATTGGATTTGAGAAGAAAAGGCAATCCGGTTCTCATGTTATTCTTCGTCATAACGACGGTAGACAAACTTACGTATCCATTCATTCAAAAGACATCCCCGAAGGAACATTCAGAGCAATCTTAAAACAAGCAGGTATTAGTCTCGAAGAATTTAAAAATATTAAATAATTAGCTTGTGATGTCAATTTATACGATTCGGATTCCACTTTTGTTAATTTCTCTTACGAATAGATCATCATTTGTGAAATCTTCCGGTCGGTAGGGTAATGGCGATATATCAGTATCAACCATGAATTGAGCATCTGTCAGTTTGTCTAAATCGTAGTATCTATTCCCTTCGAAATTCGAAGAGACTAAAGCCAGATCGATGTCACTCCATTTATTCTGGGTGCCGTTAGCATAAGATCCAAAAAGAATTGCCTGCTCGATGTGAATTTGAGATTTCTCGAGCAAATCAATAAATCTTTTGATTTTATCTGCTATTTCTTCAGGGATTTTAACCATTTGTACATTTCTTTTGTTTTATCAAATTTAATGAATTATTATTGAAATCGCAAATTATATTATTAGCTTTAGTCTGTAAGTAAATTCTTCATTCATGCAAATGAGCCTGTATGAAAAGTCTGTTTAAGAGGTCATTCCGAACGAAGTGAGGAATCCATGTATTAGCATTTTCTTGTAAAACAGTCTGGATTCTCACGGTCGCTACGCTCCCTCAGAATGACCATTTTGTAATCACCACAGCTAAAATATAAAATCCCCCCAAAAATTACTTTTCTATTATTTGTCCCCCTTTTTCCATTAATTTGCACTTACCCTTTTGTACATCTGAAATTTCTAAATCATTTGAATCAGGATGAATCGGGATGACAAATAAGCAAAAAATATTCCTTGATATGTTCGATCCGCTGAGGGACAATCTCTGGCGGTTCTGTCTATCGATGACAAGGAATAGAGATCTGGCAAAGGATTTACTGCAGGAAACCATTGCCGGTGCTTATTCAGCTTTCGATTCATTGACTCACACGGGTGCTTTCTTAAGCTTTTTGTTCACAATTGCATCGCGTCAGTATCAGAAAATGTCGCTCCGGACTAACGGGAACGTCCCTCTCGATGAGTGGGATTGCTCTTCGCTTGTGTCCGACACGGTTTCTCCGGAAACACTTACTGATATTGCCCTGATGTATCGTGCTCTCGATCAGTTGCCACACGAGCAGAAGACAGCAATCGTGCTGTTCGATCTCATGGGTTACTCTCAGCTCGAAGTTACCACGATACAGGACTGCTCGCTCGATGCACTGAAGAAACGACTATATCGTGGCAGGAAGCAACTGGCAGAGCTACTCGGAGTGAATAATAATATTTTAGATGATATTTCAGATGATATTGATCTACCGGTTCATCCAATCCTGGGAGAGGTTACAAAATGAAAAAGGATTTATCCAATATAATCAAAAATGTGCAGAATACCGATATTCCGCCCTTCCCCCTCGACAAATCAGAACTTACAAGTGTTCTGGAAAGAGTGGACAGAAGCGAATCATTAGGTAATTCTAAACATTTTACAAAAAGGGGAATCAAAATGACATCTATAATAACATCAATCTTAATGCTGGGTATTTTTGGAATAAACTACTTATCCAATGACCCGCAACCAGCCACAGTCAAATCGCAGACAGCAAAAGTGAAGCAAGCAAATGCGAGAATTGAGGAAAAGGTTGATAAAGAAGTTCTAAAAGAAATTGTTAATATTAACAAAAGAGAAACTAAGAATCGGGAAGAAACATCAAATACTTCGCTAAATGAGCAAGAATTTTTAAAACGAATATACGTTGGAATTGATACATTTGACATTGCAAGATATGATACAATGCCTGGCTGGGAAAAGCTCGGATATGATAATTATAGTAATAAATTCTTTTATACATGTCACATGTATTTTACCCGAATAGATTCTTCAAAAGCTCAAACAATACAATTTTATAATTTTATAGAAACTTCCGAAGCATTAACACACTATAAGGAATTATATGCAAGTTTATCAGCACAGAATATTCCGAATCTTGATAAAATTGGATTTGCTAAGGATGATGAAGAATTCAAAAAACTTTATGATGAAGCAACCAAAACTATCAGTTTGCAGGATAATCCAGTTGAAAATGTAAAAAAATTCTCCCAATATGTTTTATTGGCTACTGTATTAAACAATAAGCCCTCTTCTATCAATGTTATCAATCTTGATATTAATGAACTTAAGAATTTGGGAATCAATTATGGTGACTCTTCGTTGTATTACAATACTGAATCATATTTCGTTAGTTTTATTGGTCAAGATGTTCCCAAAGATATTGTTTCAAAATACAAAGATAGTCCTGAACCTGCATTAATTAAACACAAGCAGGAAATTCTTTGGAAAACCAATCCCGAAGGTATTGGTACTGTTATGTTAATAGGTTCAGATGATTATCAATTGAGAAAAGAAAAAAACATCTTTATTCCTAAAGACAATATAATACCATACGATGGCTGGAGCAATAAAGAATTCTGTATGACATGTCCTGTTATGACAGGAACCGGAAAAAGTATTAAGTATGATTACTCTCCTCTTGGACATGATAATACGATTTTAAAAGAATATTATATGAAATATACTGAAACTCAATTACTTAAGGAATTGCTTAAAAGGCTATTAGCAGAAGAATTTAATGATTCAACAGCGAAATCTGTTATACAAAAAGATTCTGATAGGTGGTCTGTCTATTCACAAGCCTATCAGAACAGATTATTAATGAACTATTTAGTACCGGTTGAAGTAATGTTCCCTTATAAAAAATCAACAGATTCTTCTTATGATCAAATTTCCGAAGTACTTTGGTATTTACCGACCAAAGAGTTTGTTGAAGCACTGCCCGAAAGATACAGAAATGTTTTAAGCAGGGAATTGAAAGCTATTGAGTTGATTGAATCAGGTAAGATGATGCCCGAAGAAGCATGTAAAGGGCTCAGCGTCGATGAAACATTCTTTGAATTGTGTAAACTTTCCTCCGAATCAGTCAAGGATATCAATGTATTTCCAAATCCATTCAACGATAATGGCAAAATAAAGTTCTTCCTTCTAAATGATCGAATTGTAAATATTACGATTCACGATGTTTCAGGCAATTATATAAAAACGTTGGTAAATTGGGAAAAATTGCAAAAAGGTGAACAGACAATCGATTTCGATATGAATGGACTCCAAAGTGGAACATACATCATCAATATCTCAACCGATAATTCCGAGCGAGTGAACAAGCGGTTTGTGAAATTATAAAAACTATTCAATCTCTAATCCGCTTCAAATCCATATTTGGAGCGGGTTTTCAATTAACATATAATTAATTAATATTAATTACTTTGAAGTAAGTTGTAAATATTATAAATTACTAATGCTACAAATCTGAAATCGAATTATCTTTCTAACATAGATCTGAATATTCAATTCTTACATACATGAGGTTAATATGAAACTGAAGAGTATCTTGTTGTTTGGTCTTTTGATTCTGTCTGCACTTCCGGCTTTTTCACAGTTTTCTCAGTCGGGCACTGATTTCTGGCTGTGCTTTATGCAGAATTATAAGGAAAGCAAACCATCAACATCCGGAAACATATCCGGACCTCCATCATCGGCTTTAACTCTAACCCTTTATATTTCATCTGAAAGCAAGGCTAAAGTTGAAATTACCTGTAAGGGAAATAATTACAGCACAAGCTTAGAGCTGGAACCAAATAAAATGGCAACTGTTATGCTTCCTCCTGAATTGCAGATTACATCGAGCAACGTCAAAAGCGAGCAGGGTATTCATATCACTTCGGATGCGAAGATCGTGGTCAATGCCCTAAGTTCCAGATTACAGACAACAGATGGTTTCACTGTTCTGCCTGTTGAGACAACGGGTAAAGACTATTTTATTACAAGCAGAAACACAAACGAGGGCTTGAACTCGGAGTTCGCTGTGGTAGCGTCTGAAGATAACACCCGCATATCAATCGTTACACCACAAACAGATCCTGAAACTCGAAAGCTAAAAGCTCCTATTAATATTACTCTTAATCGTGGTGAATCCTTCCAATTCAATTCCGCTTATCAGGATTTGAAATTCAAGGATTTGACCGGGACTAAGATTACGGCAGATAAGAAAATATCTGTGTTTAGCGGGCATCAGTGCAGTTATGTGCCTGAGAAGATTATGGCATGTAATTTTTTAGTAGAACAGCTGCTTCCAAACAATTTCGCAGGCACTACTTTCTTCATCTCCCCATTATCTATGCGCTCAAAATATTCGATTAAGATAGTGGGACAGGATGAAAATAATATACTCGTAATTAACGGTAATGAGGGTATATTGCTTAATCGCGGTGAGTCTTATGAAAATGACGCTATGAATGAAAATGTTACCATTAAATCCGGTAAACCTGTAATTGTCACTCAGTACAGTCAGGGTAACAGAAATGGCGACAGCGTTGGAGATCCGATGATGTTACTTGTACGTCCCGAGAGCATTTATCAGTTGAACTACCTTGTGAATGTGCCCGAACTGCCAAGTTTCGAGAGTTTTGTAAATATTTCAATTCCTAAAGATGGATTGGCAGATCTGACGATTGACGGAGTGAAAGTTGACACACAAAAGTTCAACGAATTTTATGATACAACTATGATGACCGGAACCATAAAATTAAAACCGGGTGCGCATATCATTAAATCGTCGCTTCCATTCGGAATAAGCGTTTATGGATTTGGAAGTTTTGATGCTTACGGCTGGATGTAGAGAAAGTCTTAAGATAGGATTGAAAGCCCATGCAAGATGGACTCTACTTCCGAAGTTGAGTCCATCAAAATAAGACACTATTATTATATTAATTTCTTATGCAGTTGATTTATCATTTCTTCAGAATCTTTCTGTTCTACTAGGAATACTGAAGAATTTGTGCCAACATCGCTTACCGATAAATATCTGATCGAAAATTCTTCCTTTGCTAATACTTTCAGAAGTTTATCCTTTGGGATGTTAACAGTAGAGATTTGCGATATACTATCAAATATTTCCGGTTTCAATTCCTTTGGTGGGATAATTTTTGTTCCATTCTGCTTGATTAGAACTGAAATCTTTCCGGATGAAATGGTGCTTGACTTAACAATTATTTCAGGATTATTTATAAGTTGCTGTGCCCAGTTACTTGCTATTTGGTATTGAGTGCTGTCCTCCGGTGTTATTTCAATAAGTCGGTATCCATCGGAACATATAATTAGTTTATTCTCGCCGGACTTCTTGCTTATTGTTGTGAATTCCTTATGACCATCGAATGCGGAACGGAAAATTAATTCAATATTATTTTCCTTAGCATAATCAATCATTCCCGGATAAATCAGCTTTAATCCCAGGGCACCGGCAGTATATGCCTCAGAATAGCTCATGTTTCTTATAAGTTTGGTTTTGCCCACAATTTTCGGATCGGCAGATCTGATGCCGCGAACGTCTGTCCAGAGTGTTAATCTTTTTGCCCCAGTCATTTTTGCAAGAATCGCGGCAGTAAGGTTGGAGCTTTCTATTCCCATTGTTGTGATGTCACCGTTCATGGTAGAAGCAACGAATCCTTGAGTAAGAATCAGCTTATGTCTATCAATTTCAGGGATTAAAAGTTTATTGATTCTTTCCAGTGTCTCTTTTTCGATAGGTTTTGCATTACCGTAGGAATTATCGGAAACAATCAAAGTAGTAGAATCAATGGTCTTATGTGGGAATTTTCTATCGGTTAAAAGAGCATCAATAATCGTCAGTGCGTATAATTCACCGAAGCTGAGCACAAGATCGAGAATTCTCGATGATAGCTCTTTTGTAATGGCAATACCTTCGATGATGCTGTAAAGCTTCTGAGAAATCAAATCTAGCTGATTATTTAATTGAATCAACAGATCATGGCTCTTGATGATATTCTCAGCTAATTTGAGGTGTTTTTTGATAAACTTTTCGGTTGAAGCAAAAGCTTTTTCCTTGTTACCTATCTCTGCTAAATGAGCCATAGAAGAAAGCTCGCGAGTAGATAAGGAAAAAGCTGAGACAACAATGATGAGATTATCGGATTGTTGATCACCCAATATCTTAGCGAATTTGTTGAATCCGTCAATATTACGAAGGACGGCACCACCGACCTTAATTATATCCATTCTGCTCTATCCCTTTTTAATCAATCTCGCCGCAAAAGCACCGTCGATATTATGAGTATGTGGATATAGCATCATGTAACCGGCTTTACATAGTTCAGGCTGAAGATAATTCTCAGCAGGATCGAGTTCGAACTCAGGATAATTCTTCAAAAACCATTCAATGTTTTCTACATTCTCTTCGGGTTCGATAGTGCAGGTAGAGTAAAGCAGTACTCCACCTGGTTTGAGTATCTTGGCTGCATTTTTTAGAATTTTTCTTTGTGTTTCAACAAGAACATAAATGTCCTCACGTTCACGCTTCCATTTTATGTCAGGCTTCTTCGCCAATGTGCCCAGTCCGGAACAAGGAACGTCAGTAAATACTATGTCAACCTGTTCATCAAATTCAATACAAGTAGCATCTCCAATCATAGTTTCGATAGATGTCAAGCCCAATCTTTCGGCACCTTCTTCTATAAATTTCAATTTGGATGGGTACTGGTCGATAGCGTAAACTTTCCCTTTATCGTTCATCATTTCTGCAAGATAAAAGGATTTGCCACCGGGAGCGGCACAAACATCAGCTATTCTGTTGCCTTCCTTTGGCTGTGCAAGATATGCAGCTAGAGAAGCACTCGTATCCTGAATAGTAACCCAGCCATCTTTGAACATGTCGAGTGACGGAACTTCCGGCTTATTGGATTTCACAACGATAGAATCTTTTATATATGGTGATACGAAGTAATACATATTATAATTTCTGAGCACTTCGATAACATGTTCAGTTTTAGCTTTTAGCAGATTGACTCTTAATGTTGTATAAGGTCTGCGGTTGTTAGTGAACAGAAGTTTTTCAGTTTGAATTTCACCGTATCTTTCAAGCCATCTTTTTACCATCCATCGAGGATGAGAATACATAACAGAAAAATGATATATAATGTCTTCGCCTTTATCGGGGAAGCGAATGTTGTCGATATTTCTTGCTATGTTGCGAAGAACACCGTTTACTATTCCGGCTGTTTTTTCACCTTGAACACGCTTCACAATTTCAACTGATTCATTGATGGCGGCAGGAATTGGAATTCTGTCGAGATAAAGAATCTGGTAAAGAGCTACCCGCATAGCATTCTTTACGATATTCAGGCATTTGAGATAATCGCCATGATAGAATCCGACTAGAACCCAATCAATCTTTCCTTTCCAACGAATAACTCCATGAACAATCTCATTCAGTAGATTTTTATCCATTGGATTAAGGTTGCCAGTCTTCATTTCGTAATCTAAAAGCTTGTCGATATACGAATCGCTTCTTTCGAATCTGCTTAATATTCGTATTGCAGAAAATCTTGCTCCACTAAGAAACACTTTCTCTTCGTCTTGTGATTTAAATTCGTGGTCATCCGCTAAGTCTAAATGCTGATTATTAAATTGTTCTGGAAAATCAGCATACTGACTGTCGTGTAGCATGTTTGGATCATCGGATTCGGTTAGTTTAATGTTATCCATGTGCTTTATATAATTATTATGAAAAATTTAACAAAGTTTGAGACGATTATGCAAAGAATAAAGTTAACAAAATTAATAATTATTTTATTAATTATTTCTTTCAATTTTATATCAACTAAAAATTTATTTGCACAGACGTTAGGTGCCTCTCCTTTAAATCCCGGTAAAACTTTTACTCAGAAGGAGTTAGGAATTTTCGTCGGATTAGGCCAAAATATTCAATCAGGTTACTATAATACCGGTTGCGATAGTTGTAATTTTGATAGTGGCAATGGATTCGGCTTTAAAGCTGGACTTCTTTATGAATTTGATTTATCTCCAACCTGGCAGTTAGGTGCAGCAGTTGGATTGAATGTTCTTAATGTTGTCAGTTCTTTTCTTGATTATCGTGCTCTATTATTTACTTCCCAGGTATCGCAGACTAAAGAAATGGTTAATGTTATGATTAGGGAAAAGTCAGAGACAGGATTAGTAAATTTAACCGTAATGCCTTTTATCAAGTGGTCACCGTCAAATTCATTCTTTGTGAGGATGGGCGTTGAAGCAGGATATCTTGTTTATTCACATGTCCGGCATACGGAAGAATTGACTCAGAAGACAGCACTACTCTCTAGCGGAGAAATTGGACAATTTGAATTTAAAGATTTTTCAGGAAATGTTGCAGTTGTCAGAGAAGGTGAATATTCTGATATAAATAAATTCCAGATTTATCTTGTTCCTGCAATAGGAGTGAATATTGAACTCGCCAAAAACGTTAATCTAACACCAGTTTTTGATTTTGGTTATCCATTAACTTCGTTGAGCACCAAAGGTGATGGCTTCAAGGTATTGAACTGGCGGATTTTATTTGAACTCAGAGTAGCTTTACAAAAAAGATTCAATTAGAATTGTATTAAACGTATATAAATATTTTCTGCTAACCTTTTTCAGATATAGGTGTTAATAAAAATTAACATTTTTGCCTTAGTGTGAATTTTTTTTAACAATCTTTCATTATTTTGTTGTGTATTAATTTGATTTAGAGTATATTATTCTTTCCTAAAAGTTCAATTACACTTTTTTAGTTTTTTTAATTAATTTCAACAATTAATTTTAATTTATAAATTTTTTTATAGGTTTTAGGCTATGTGTCGAAAAGTTCTATTTGTATTAGTTCTGGTGTCATTTTTCTTTATTCAGGCTTTAAGATCTGAAGATAAAGCAATAATGAACAATTCGAAAAACTCCGATTTAGCTGTCAATCCAGCCGGATCAACTCTTATTCTTTATGGTGCAGTTTTGGAAACTGCAACTCCAACAAGCACGCAGCAGCAGGATGAAGGAATACTGAGCCCTGAGAGCAGGGCACGAATCAGAATAATCAACCTTGGTCCTATGATTAATACTAATGTTGTGGATTATGCTCCAACAGTAAGTGCCGACGGTAAAACGCTGTACTTTGTGTCGAACCGTCCCGGAAGCAAATCTTACAACGAGAAAGTTTTTTCTCATGACTTTTGGGCTGCAAAAAAGAATGACAGAATGGATACTGTTTTCTTACCTCTTTATAATATCGACACAACAACGAACCTTGGTAATCTTGGTGTTAACACAGTGTTGAATGAAGGTGCGGCTTCAATCGCTGCAGACAGACAGTCTCTCTATTTTACCGGTTGTGAACGTCCGGATGGTTTAGGCAGCTGCGACATCTATAAAACAACTATTGAAGGAGACCGTTGGGGTCGTCCTGTTAATTTAGGAAAAAATGTAAACTCAAAATATTGGGATTCCCAGCCATCTATTGCTCCTGACCAAAGTAGAATTTATTTTACTTCTACAAGACCGGGTCCTAATAGTAACGGAGATGCCAAGCCTGAAAATATGGATATTTGGTATGCAGATTGGGATGCAGAAACTGAAGAATGGAAGCCAGCTCAGAACCTGTCAGTAATTAATACTCCAGCCGCTGATGTTGCACCATTTATCGCCGCTGATAACGTTACATTATTCTTTTCTTCAAAAGGACATACTCCTAATCTTGGTGGACTGGACTTTTATCTGACCCGTAACGAAGGGGACGACAAGAATATGAAATGGACAAAACCACAAAACCTTCTTGAGCCAATTAATACAGGTGAGGACGATCAGTTTATCACTTTGCCAGCTTCCGGAGATATTCTTTATTTTTCTTCAAGAAGAACTGATTTGCCCCACTACCAGGGTGACCTTGATGTTTTCATGGCTTTCGTTCCATCATTCTTCCGCGCAGTGAACGTTAAGGTGAAAGTTGTTGACGAATGTTCAGGACAGAATATTCCTGCAACGGTTACTATCTCAAATCCAGTAACTAACAGAGTGTTCAGTGACAGTTTGACAATGAATAGAACTGAAATTGAAATGATCGTTTCTAATACTGATTACGGTAATCCTAAGGATTCATTAAAATTTGTTGATTTGCAGGTTTCTGCTGTAAATGCAAAATATGGTGTTACTCAAAAAGTTCAGCGCGTAATGAAACCTGCAAAGACCAAGAAATTGGAAGAAACAC
Source organism: uncultured Hyphomicrobiales bacterium (assembly GCA_964464375.1). Taxonomy (GTDB): domain Bacteria; phylum Bacteroidota; class Ignavibacteria; order Kapaibacteriales; family UBA2268; genus CAIOZA01. The sequence continues at coordinate 55,026 of CAYXFU010000016.1, read as the reverse complement.
AGGAATTTGCTGACTTTATTGAAATCACACTTACATTAGGTCAGCGTCCGGTTATCGGAAAAGAAATTGACGAAGCCTCATACATTAAAAATAATAAAGCATCGCAACCTGCATTAGCAGGTTACAATGGTCTTGTTATGGAAGAATTCATGACATGGGATTTGTATCCACTTCTTAATTATGTATTCTTTGATCTGGGTAAATCTGATATTCCTTCAAGATACAACATATTCAGCTCTAATTCTGCTACAAAGGATTTCACCGATTCTACAATCAATGGCGGAACTCTTGACAGATATTATCATGTTTTGAATATCTATGGATATAGATTAAATCAATTCCCCGATGCAAAAATTGAAGTTGTTGGTTGCAACGACGGAACAACTGCTGAAGAAAAACGCGCAGGTCTTTCAAAAGAAAGAGCAACAAACGTTTATAATTATTTGAAGGACGTTTGGAACATCTCTGAAAGCAGAATGAAACTCGTTGTAAGAGACAAACCCGAAAGAATTTCAAATCTTAAAGATTCGCTTGGTATCACAGAAAACCGTCGCGTAGAAATTCTTTGTCCCGAATGGAATGTTATGAAACCGGTTTTTGATAAAGATCCAAAGACATTCCCTCAACCCGACGAAATGAAATTCACTATGAAAAATGGTATCGAAGATGATCTTATTGCCAAGAGAAGAATTGAAGTTAAACATGGTGCTGGAGGTTGGAAAACACTCGCCAATGTTGGCATTACAGATCAGGATATTGTTTGGAACTGGCAGAATGAAAGTGAATTTTATCCAAAAGATGAAGAATCATTTGTAGCCAAACTAGTTCTTACTACAAAATCAGGTAAGGAATGCGAATCAGATCCTATAACTATTCCAGTAAAACAGGTTACCACACGAAAGAAAAGAATCGTTACTGACAAAGATTCTACAAAGGAAAACTATAGCTTGATTCTCTTCCCATTTGATAGTCCTCTTGCAGGTCCATTGAATGAGAGAATTATGAGAGATTATGTTTACGATCGTTGTATGCCAAATTCTTCAATTGAAGTTGTTGGACATACAGATGTTGTCGGACTTTATGACCACAATCAGAAATTATCTGACAAACGTTCAAATACAGTCTATGACGGTATAATGAAACAAACAAAGAGTAAAGTCGGCAAAATTTCCAAACGTGGAGTTGGCGAAGATGAACCGCTTTATAACAATACCCTTCCTGAAGGAAGATTTTATAACAGAACAGTCTTTGTTAAGATTAACACACCAATTGAAAAGAAATAGAAATTTATTATCTAGAAAAGAGGACGGTTTTTCCGTCCTCTTTTTTTATATCTGAAAATGAATAAAATAAAGAAATATGGAATAGTAGGTTTAGGCAAGGTTGGACTCACTCTTGCAAGAGATTTATTCAACAGAAATCAACTGCAGTGGCTTTGCTCCGAGAGTTATAATTCCGAATTAGTTTTGGATGAATTTCCTGGAATAGATTTTTATAAAAATATAAGATTAATTCAGTCACTCCCCGATATAGTCATTATTGCCAAAGCCGATAAATATATTTCAGAAACCATAAGTACACTCAGAAGCCAGTTTGATTCATCTCTTTCCTGTAAAGTGATTATGCATTTATCCGGCAGCAAGGGAATTGAATTGTTTGATGGTTTTGTTGAAGAAGGAGTGATTACAGCCTCGGCGCATCCATACCAAACTTTCTACTATCCCGATCCATCGATTCTAAAAGATATTTGCTGGGGTGTTCAGACTAGTTCTGAATTCAAAATAATTGAAGAGATTATTTCCGGATTTGATGGTAAAGCTATAAATCTAAACCATCTTTCTCCAAATCAAAAAACACTTTACCATGCATCGGCTGTTACTGTTTCGAATTTCTTAAGTACTATAGCCGATCTTGGAAGATCTATCGCTCAATCTGCCGGAATTAACCCTGATCTTTTCATTCCACCCATAATGAGAACAACTCTTGAGAATAATTTCAGTTCAGAAATTATTCCATTAACCGGGCCTATTGCAAGAGGTGAAATTGAAACTCTTGTTTCACATTTAGAAGCACTCAAAAGCAATCCCGAAAATCTCAGGTCATATTGTTTGATCGGGCTTGCTACAGCCGATCGTGCTTATGCCTCTGAAATCCTCACAAAAGAAATGTATAATGAAGTAAATCTTCTTTTAAAAAAATACATCTAAAATTAAAAAAAATAATTATATATTTGTTATCAAATTAGAATCTGTTCTTTAATATTTTCTTAAATAAATCAGAGGTCTATTATGAAACTACTCCTTACCCTCATTATCGCTTTATTTGCATTTATACTTGTGTCCTGTGGCGAAAAAGCCAAGGAAATTAAGGATGCTATCGAGCTAGCTCAAAAAGCTCCCGAAATGGCAAAGAATATGCAGTCTGCACAGGAACAATCAAAAGCGCGTTGGGAAGAACGAAAAAAGAAAGGTGATACTCTGTCCTTACCTTTCAAAAAACTTGAGGAATTCATGCCTCCTACCATAAGCGGATATAAATCAGAAGAACCAGCCGGACAGAATATGAACATGCCAGGACTAAGCTATTCGGAATCTTCGAGAAGATACGTTAAAGAAAATGCAACCGGAGCCGCCGAAGACATCGAAATAAAGCTGGTGGATTATAATGCCACTCAAGATCTCTTTTCTGCCGCTTTCTTCTGGATGAGCACAAACTTTTCGAGAGAAGATGCCAATGGTTATGAGAGAACAATCGACATTGGTGTCAAAGAAGTCCCCGGATTCGAAAAATATACTAAATCGAGCAAAACTGCGGAACTTACATTTGCCGTGGGCTACAGATTCATTTTAACAATCAGAGTTGAGAATCAGTCAAATACGGATTTCGCTAAATCACTCGCAAAATCAATGAAATTGGCAGATCTGGCGAAGATGTAGATTGAATATGGCAAGAATATGCTATGCAAACTCCGGATTAGCATTTCAAAAGAAGACAATTGACAGCAGAATCCAAATAAAGTGTTTGGCGATGATAGATGGTGGTGGCGATAGGAATTCGCCACCACCAAGTTCTTTGATGTTAAATTGTTCATATAAATTTAAGATCGGTAATATCATGAAAAAAGCACCTGTTTACATCGTCCTCATTCTTCCATGGAAGTGATTAAGATATCTATTAGCGGTGAAAAGCTAATGAAAGCGATATTTGAATATAAAAATGAATAACGGAAACCCCCTTAATCCCCCTTGGAACAAGAAGGGCTGGTGCGTTCTCATAAAATATGATGGAATCAATAGCCACGAGCTTTAGCTCGTGGAAGATTCCTAATTATTTTCATTGACTTTAGTCGAAATCACTCTTTTTGTGGGGATAAATCCCCAAATAAAATCATTTTTTCTTTTCACCACGAGCTAAAGCTCGTGGCTATTCATTGATTTACAAAGAATGTATTAGCCCCCTTTTTCAAAGGGGTTTGGGTTTTCTCGGAAGTTTTATAATAATCCCATAAGGATTTGTAGAAAATGTGGCAATATAGTATTCATGCCATGATTCCCTCCCATTTCGCAAATTGCAATGTATTAATTCACTCTCTGATTGCCGGAGTTGGTTTTGGTGCTTGGCATGTATTTATCGCTTATGACGGTAATCAGCTACTTCACAACTTTTCTGATAACTCCAGCCACCGGTTTGTGATTGAGTCAAGTGTGTTGATTATTTCAGATTTATCTAAATTGTTCATTGCTTTTACTCTCCACCCAAATATTCTTCAGTTTTGATCACTGTTGCATAAAATCCGTTAAGTGCAGCAAGGAAGCTGTTCTGTATTACTTCTGCAATGACCAACTGTCCATTAATCTCCAGATTCTTTGTAGCGCAGGCATCACCGATCAGAGTGCAGTTAAACCCAAGATCTTTAGCGGCTCTTACGGTTGAGTCTATGCATAAGTGAGTCATCATACCGCAGATTATCAGGTTATGTATTTCGTTTGCTCTCAGATATTCAAGCAGATCTGTATTCTTGAAGCTGTTTGGATAATTCTTGGTGATTACCATTTCATTACCAATTGGAGTTAAAACGCGATGGATCTCAGCACCAAAAGTGCATGGCAGAAAGAATGTTGAGTCTGGTCGATTAGATATATGTTGTACGAAGATTACCGGCATTCCATCCTCACGGAAAGCATCGAGAATCAAACGCGCATTGATGCACGCTTTTTCAGAATCGACAAGAGGGTTAGCTCCACCATCGAAGTAGTCGTTTTGAATATCTATTATTAGTAGTGCTGTTCCCATGTTGCCTTTTCTGTCATTCTTAACGAAGTGGAGAATCAAGTGCCTTAATATTTTTTTCTGCCACAAAGCGGCTGAATCTGATTAACTGAGCGTGCAAACCCTAGGAAATAGATCACACCAATCTTATCTTCTCATTCTGATTATAGCATTTCTCAGCCAGTGGTCTGAACTTATCAATCAAGAGCATTTCGAGTATCTCAAGATCCTCATTATAATCATAGTTTGGATCATCCTTCAGCTGTAATGTTTCGGCTACCTCATAAGTGAATGCATCTTCTCCGTATTTGTTCCAATCCTCTTGCAGTGCATTGTTGAAGTGATTTCCGGTTTTCAGCATCAACTTAATTCTAACTTCCTTATTCTTCAAATTGAGCGAACTTCCCAGATATACTCTTCCAGTCTTCTCATTCCGGAAAACAAACACCCCTTTTGGCGGAACCATGTTCAAATAATCTTGTTTTAATTTCTTTTTGTCAATCATAACTTACAAAAAATAATTAAGAAAAGGAGAAGAAATTCATCTTCTCCTTAAACAACGAAATACTAAAAGCATTTAGTCTTAATTTTTAGGTATCGTGAAATAAAAAGTGCTTCCTTTACCAACTTCACTTTCAACCCAGATGTTTCCGCCGTTTAATTCAACGAATTCTTTGCATAGTATTAAACCCAATCCTGTTCCCTTCTCGTTATTCGTACCTCTGGTTTTTACATGTGAATCAAGCTGAAACAGTTTATCTATATCTTCTTCGCGGATACCAACGCCACAATCTTTAATTTTAATCAAATTAAATTTTTCATCTGCAGCAGTTTCACTGAAAATTGAAATTGTACCACCTTTATTTGTAAATTTAATTGCATTTGAGATAAGATTTCTGAAAACAATATCGATCAGATGCTTGTCGCAATAGCACTCACAATTTACATTCTTACGGAAATCCAATTTTATATTTTTATTAGCTGCACTTAATTTTAGCAGCGTTAGGTTCGCAATTATAATATCATTAACATCGATTAGTTCGGGAGTAAATATAATCTTATCTCGCTGACTCCTAGACCAGAAGAGTAGATTGTTAAGCAAGTCCAGCAAGCTCACAGATGATTCTTTAATCATTCCAATCATTTCTTTTCTTTCAACTTCGTTCATTGAGTCGAACTCATCGTCAAACAGGTGTGATATTTGGAATAAATTAGCCACTGGATTCTTCAGATCGTGGGCAATTATCGAAAAGAATTTATCCTTTGCTTCATTCAGCTGCTTTACTTCCTTGTATAATTTTTCAAGCTGATCGCCTCTTTCATTCGCTATTTGTCGTTCTTTTCTGTAATTCTTAACAAGAAACGAAATCATCAAATATACGAATGCTGAACCGTTGATTACAGTGAATAGAGTATCGGCAAATCTTGTTGCTTCATTTGGAAAATTGGTAATTCGATCAGGATAATGATATTGATAAAGGTGAAGTATAACTAAGAGAACAACGAAGAAAATGAAGATGAAATGAAGTCTGTTTGTTGGAAGAATACACAGAGTCAACACAAAGATTGTGAAAAGAACTATAGTATTAGTTCCGTTGTAACCGCCATTATTAATCCAAATTAATCCTACACCCAAAAATGCTGAAATTATGAAAGGAAATATAATCCGGGAATATTTCTTCTGATATCTTACAAAATAAAAAAGTACCATCAATCCAAGAGCTAATATCCAAGGAATAATTGACGCTATAAATGAATAACCCAGAAGTAAATTTGTAATCCCACCAATAATGCTTGTGATGCAACCACTTGCTATAGCAGTAATTAGCATCTTCTCTTCTAATATCATTGTGCCTTGGGTACTGAACAAAAAATTCTTGAACCAAGCCGACATTCTATTAATTTCCATGAATCTATACAAATAACATTAACTTAAATAGAAGTATCGTCATAATACTAGATTTCTTAAATCCTGATTGTATAAAATTTAAACGCTTATCAATGGATAAAGGTAGGTATCTTCTGGTTCTGCATTACAGCCCAGGTGTTTGCTGATGTACTGTCCGCAGTTACTGCCGATCTTGTTTTCTTCAAGTTCTCCAATGCTGATGATTACATCATAGCCACAAGATGTGAATCTCTCGACAATTTCTAAATTTTGACCGTCGCCACTTATTACATTGAACATCCCATTCGCTGAAGCTTTATATGTTGGATTTAACGGTGTTAATTTAATAAGGAAAATTGCGGGATCGAAGTATTCGACGATCTTTTCGGGCTCGATGATATTCTGCTGCGATACAGCAAAATTCAATGTAATCTTCTTTCCGCCCTGTTGAAAGAATTCCTGTGAATATTTCCCAATCTGTTCAAAGCTCCATTTTTTTACGGGAATCAGTTGATCTCTTTGTTCAATGTCTGTGGAGTGAATCGAGAATTGGAGCTGGAAGGTATCAGCATATAATTTGTGTTTGATTTCCAGCAGTTTATCGAAAAAGCTTCCGGTGGATGCAGGTGCTATAGTCGATAGCGATGGCAGGAAATATCTATAATTATATAAAGTAGGAAAATCCTCTAGTATGCTTAGAACATTAGGATTGAATGCCGGTTCGCCCATTCTTGCAAATTGTATCTTGAATTTGTCGGTGTCAACGTTACCATCCGGGAACCTTCTGTTAATCAGATAATCTATCTGGAATTTAAGCTGATCGTATGACACTATGCCATTGTAAGATCCTCCTGCATCGCAGAATTTACAGTCAACCGGACAACCGAACAAGGTTGATATAATCAGAACCCATTTTTGGTTAATTGTAAACGGAGGCTGTGTCGATTCAACGAATTCAAGTAGTCTCCCTTTATTGTCTTCCGCTATAAATACAGATGCTATTTCACTATCACTTGTTTTGCTGATTACTTTCATTCTAACTGTTGATTTTTCTATAAATGTTCATTGCGGAATTAATGCCCATTCCGCTAGCTATTGACGATTGTCTGTTCATTCCATTAACACAGTCGCCGATAAAAACAAGCTTTTCTTCCTTAATCAGTTCTTCTCTTTTTGAGTTAATTGATTCACTAAATATCGAGAAATCAGGCTCACGCCCAATTGCGAATATAATGTAATCAACTTCTACTTCTTTCATCATGCCATCGGATTCGAATGTTAGTCTAAGCTTCTCGCCATCAATGACAACTTTGGTTAAACTATGATTTAAATAAACATTTATTCCCGGAATTGTCTTTGATCTCTCTGCCAGAAGTGGAATAGCCTTGATTTCAGAGGTTCTGCAAAAGATATCGGACTTTGTTCCATATTGAGACAGATTGATAGCATAATCAAATGCAGCATCACCGGAACCAATGATTGCAAAATGCTGATAAGCCCTTTCATTAGTGTCAGCAACTTCGTAAAACATTCTTTTAGCGGCTTCTTCAGTGATTTCCGCAAAAGGTTTCTTAGGAACAGTTCCATTCGCAAGAACAAGATAATCTGCCTGGATTGTAGTTTCTTTTAGTTTTAATGTGAAGACATAATCTGCATAAGTACAATGCTTAACCTCATCGAAAATTATTGGGGTTTTTGTGTATTCCAGATGATCATTAATAAGCTGAATTAGCTGGCTACCCCTAACGCCAATAGGAAATCCCATATAATTTTCGATCAGATTAGCATTCCAGAGCAGTCCGCCGATTCTGTTTTTTTCTATAATTATACAGTCAATTCCGTAGCGTTTTAGCTGAATAGCACAAGCACACCCTGCCGGTCCTCCTCCAATAACAACTACCTGGTATTTATTCAGCATTAAATGCTCCTAATATTTCAGAAATAAGATTCAATTTACAAAACCCAAAAGAAAGATTAACACAAGTTGCCAGATGCATATCAAAATTATAAGCTGCTGTGCCATCTACTAATAAAGTACATTCATATCCATGCTGAAATGCTGATCTGATTGTGGTTTCTACACATAAATTAGTCATAACACCAGTAACTATAAGTCTTTCGATTCCCATTTGCTTCAAGATATTATTCAGTTCTGTGCCCCAGAAAGCATCATAACGAGTTTTGTCGATAACAGTTTTTCCATCTGTATCGAACAATCTACTCAGATTTGACAATGGGTTGCCGCTTTCTATTAACCTGTGCCACCAGACTCCCATCATTCCTGCATCTTCACAGTTGTTCACATGACGTGTGTAAATAACAGGTATGTTCTTATCATTAATTGTTTCGGTTAATGTAACCAAATTAGGTAAGATAGCTGTTGTTGAAGGAATATATGCTTTTGATTCTTCCCTGAGAAAATAATCCTGCATATCCAAAACAAGTAATGCTGAATTTTCTACATTGATTTCGTCCGACTGGGTTCTGCCGGAGGTCATGTAAGACTGATTGATTATAGTGTCAGCCTTGTCATAAATGTTCGATGTGGTATAGTATTCTTCTTTCACAGTTAAATAGATTTTCAGGTTTAGTGAAATTAACAGCTTATAAATTACAAAAGTTTGTAATATTATTAAAGTATAAATGAGGATAATATTAAATATAATAAAAAAATGACATGAATAAAATCAAATATTAAATGATTTTTTCCCTCAAATAATCTCAATTGATCTTTAGAATTGCTCCAGAACCCTGATGTCATTTTCATAAAGCAACCTGATGTCATCCATACCTGTGCGGAGCAGGGTAACTCTTTCAATACCGAAACCGAAGGCATAACCTGAGTATTCTTCGGGGTCGATACCGCATTCGCTGAGTACGTTCGGATGGACCATTCCGCAGCCAAGAATTTCGAGCCAGCCGCTCTGCTTGCAGATACGGCATCCCTTGCCCTTGCAGAGGAAGCAGGACATGTCGAGTTCGGCACTCGGTTCTGTGAATGGGAAGAATGATGGACGGAATCTGAACTTGGAATCCTCACCGTACATCTTCTTGGCAAATGTCATGAGTGTTCCCTTTAGTTCGGCAAACGTAACTTTCTTATTGATATACAGTCCTTCTATCTGATGGAACTCTGCCAGTGAACGAGCGTTTATCGATTCGTTGCGATAGACTCTGCCCGGCATGATACAGCGGATAGGTGGTTTTTGGGACTTCATAACTCTTATCTGTACAGGAGATGTATGAGTTCTGAGAAGTAACTCAGAGTCTGATTTTATGAAGAATGTGTCCTGCATATCTCTAGCAGGATGATCGGGAGGAAAGTTAAGCGCATCGAAATTATGATAACCATCCTCGATGTCAGGACCTTCTGCGACGGTGAATCCCATACTCTGGAAAATATCAACCATTCCCTGAACTGTCTGAAGCACGGGATGCTTGCTGCCAGTACGGTTTCTACGTCCGGGCAATGTCAAATCAATATCCGGAACGCTTTCAGCCGTATCCTCTAATTTATCTTTCAAGGAATTAAATTCACTCTCTGTGAACTGTCTCAGCAGATTGAGTTCTTTACCAACAACAGGTTTATCCTCTTTCGAAACTTCTTTAAGTCTCTCGAAAAGGTTTGTAAGCTTACCTTTTTTGACAAGGTACTCGAGTCTGAAGTTCTCCAGATCGTTGATAGTTTTGATCTCGGGCAGTTTAGCCGCGATTTCTGCTCTAAGTGAATTTATTTCGTTGATCATATCAGATTAAAATAATTACTCAATAAGAAATACAAATATAAAAAAATCCCGCGAATTTGCTGTCAGAATATTGACAGGACAAATGCGCGGGAATAAAATGTCAATCTCTATTATCCGATTGCCTGATTTACAATTAATGTAAACAATTCGGGCTTTGTTGTGGCAAAATCAGCAAGAACCTTACGGTTGATGTCGATATTCTTCAACTTAAGCGCATGAATTAATCTCGAATAGGTTGTACCATGGAGGCGTGCCGCTGCATTTATTCTGATAATCCAGAGTGAGCGGAAGTTTCTCTTTTTTTGTCTGCGGTCGCGATATGCGTATTGCATACCTTTTTCAATGTGATTTTTCGCTAAAGACCAGACGTTTTTCCTTCTGCCCCAATAACCCTTGGCGTGCTTCATGAACTCTTTACGTCTGCGATGAGCGGCTACTTTGTTTACCGAACGTGGCATTTTATAACTCCTGTTATATGTTTAATAAAACGGCCGTGGGAGAGCCTCACCCCGCGTGCCAGTTGTTTGATTGTATTAACCGATAGCTAGCATTTTAGTAACTCTGCTCATATCAGATTTATGAACAAGAGTTGATTGACGTAGATTTCTCTTTGTCTTGCGAGATTTCTTGGTTAAAATGTGGCTCATGTAAGCCTTTTCTCTTTTGATCTTACCGGAGCCGGTAAGTTTGAAGCGCTTCTTGGCAGCTCCTTTTACTTTCATCTTAGGCATTTTATCTACCCTATATTATATAAGTTGTTTATTTCTCTAAAAGTAAAGATTTCCTGCAATCGTAAACAACAGGACTACAAAAATAAATAATTCCTGTGAATTATAAAAAATTATTTACGATATTTTTATATTTTTCAAAAATATGCCTGCAAAAGAGTCTGTGAGAGCACAATAGAGCATGTCATTCAGAGGTAGCGTAGATACTGAAGAATCTATGTATTCTCCCAATGTCTGAATCGCGGATTAAAAGGATTAAAGGATTGCACGGATAAGAAGCATGGTCATACGAAGCAAGAAATCTCTCTATTCTGTGCCGTAGGTACAGCATGTTGGTAGAAACAAATGCCCCAAAACCACCTGCCGTCCCGAAGGGACGGTACTTAGCAAAAGATAAACTATTTTCTACCGACCTGTTCTCCCTAGCGGGAGAGAAATATTTTATTCACTAGTGTAACTTTTGTTAAAACTGCTCAGAACTATCCTCAATATCAGTGTATTCATCCATGTATTAATCGTAATTGTGTTATTTGGAGCCCGGAACGTCCTCATGAAGGTCCTGGTACATTTCATCCAAAAGCACCATCTTTAGAAACTGAAATACTTGATAAGAGTAGTAATAATTTTATCAAATCCCATCCAAAGCCGATTTTATCGATGAATAGATTTCGTCGATTTCGCCAACGCCATTTATCATCATAACTTTGCCTTCATTCTTATAGAAATCTATCAGAGGTTTTGTTTGTGCCTCATATACATTCAACCTGTTCTTGATTGCCTCTTCCTGATCGTCATCGCGCTGATAGAGCTCACCCTGATCGAAATCGCAAACACCTGGAACAATAGGAGGATTGTACAGAATATGATAGGATCTGTTGCAGGAACGGCATGTTCTGCGTGCTGTAAGCCTGCTGATCAGTGCTTCAGCCGGAACGGAAAGAACCAGCACTCCATCCAGTTGATCCCCAAGCTCTTCGAGGAGTACATCTAGGGCTTCAGCTTGCTTAACTGTGCGTGGAAAGCCATCGAGAATATATCCATTGCTATATTCCGGTTTGATGATTTCATCTTTCAGCATACCGATTACAATTTCGTCTGGGACTAAATTCCCGCCATCCATGTAGAGCTGTGCTTTCTTGCCGAGTTCCGTACCGAGCTTTCTATTCAATCTGAACAAATCACCTGTTGACAATTGGACAGTATTGTATTCTTCACAAATGCGTGCCGCTTGTGTGCCTTTGCCGGCTCCGGGAGGACCTATAAAAATTAGTTTCATAACAAATTAATATTTTTCTGACAAAAAAATTTGTGAATTTAAAAATAAGAAATTAATTCATTCTTTTCAAGTCATTTTCATTTTTTCATTGATATATTGCTTATTTAATGTCTATCTAATTTCTTAACTTTGTGAATTGGTTAAATGATAAAAACAAGAGTATGATTAATAGTATATGCGTTTTTTGTGCATCAAGCAAAAATGTAGATCCATTTTTTCTTGATTCTGCTTTCGAACTTGGTACTGCTCTGGCTAAGATGAATATCAGAATTATCTATGGTGGCGGCAAAGTTGGATTGATGGGGCGGCTCTCCGATGGTGCACTTGCGAACAGCGGAAAGGTTATCGGTTTCATTCCTGAGTTCATGGTAGCTAAAGAATGGGGCAGAGAGGATTTAGATGAGCTGAATGTTGTAGAAACTATCCATCACAGAGAATCAAAGCTTATTCACAGTGCTGATGCTATCATAGCTCTTCCCGGCGGTATCGGCACTATGGAGGAGCTCCTTCAGGCATTAGCCTGGAAGTTCCTCGGGATTATAGATAAACCTGTTTACATCATAAATCTCAATGGTTACTACGATGACCTGCTCAGAATGATGGAGAAATCAATCTCCGAAAAATTCATGGGTGAAGCTTTCGTTACATCGTGGAAGGTCTTCAGTTCTATCGATGAGGTTCTGACCGAAATTAAATCTGTTAATCAAAGTAATAATTTTTCGGATTTTATTCCCGAACAAAATTTAGGATGAGGTTGTCTCAAAAGTGTCATTCAGAAGGAGCGGAGCGACAGTGAGAATCCAGGCTGTTTTACAGGAAAATACAAATACATGGATTCTTCGCTGCGCTCTGAATGACGAAATGGCTGTCATTCAGAAGGAGCGAAGCGACTGATGAATCCATGTATTTATCATCAATAAAAAAAAATGAATGAAAAACGGGTTTGTATATATTATGGCTTCGCAAAAAAATGGAACACTTTACACAGGTGTAACATCTAATTTATTAAAAAGAGTCTATGAACATAAAAATAATTTATTTGAAGGTTTTACTTCCAAATATTCTGTTCATCAACTAGTATTCCTTGAAGACTGTGGAAATATTGAATCTGCTATTGTCAGAGAAAAGCATATTAAAGGATATTCAAGAGTAAAAAAAATTAAATTGATTGAAGGTAATAATCCTAATTGGAATGATTTAAGTGAAGAGTGGTATTAGTGGCTGTCTTTTTGAGGAATCGGTACTAAGAATCTAGCAATAGTATGAATACATGGATTCTTCACTTCGTTCAGAATGACGGAATCGCTGTCCTTCAGAAGGGGCACTGCGACTGAAGAATCCAGGCTGTTTTTACAAGAAAATACAAATACATGGATTCTTCGCTGCGCTCTGAATGACGAATGAATTTTACTATTAATAAATATATCAAGATATATCATGATAAGACACATAATAATGATAAAATTCTACGATGAAGCTGACGGCAGATCAAAAGCCGAGAATGTGCAGCTTGTCGCAACAATGCTAAGAGCTTTACCTGCACAAATCGAAACAATCAAAAGCTTCGAAGTGGGAATCAATCAGCTCGATTCACCGAGAGCTTATGATCTTTCGATTCTCGCTGATTATGACAATTGGGAAGATCTGGATTTATATACTAAGCATCCGGCTCATGTTGCTGTCGTCGAATTCCTTAACAAGGTGCGCGAAGTAACACATTCCTGCGATTACGAGGTTTAATTCATAAATGGAAGAACAAAAAGTCTGGTCGAATTCAAAATTCTTCACCAAGTTCCTGTTGGTTCTGGCTGTAATCCCATGGATAGGATACATCTCAGTCGGAATAATCAATGAGGACTTTTTAATATTAAGCTGGATGTCGCCACATACATTCTTCGAGACATTCAATAACTTCTTCCAGCGCGAAGTAGGCGGACCATACTGGCGTCCCGTCGTTTGGACTCTGGATTCGCTGACCAAGTTCTTTTACCAATACAACTCCATTCCCTATCATATCACGAACATCGCCATCTATTCAGCGATTTGCTGGCTTTTCTACAAACTCCTTCAAAAACTGGAGTTCGAGGAAATATCTGCACGAATCGGAGCGTTTATATTCACTGTTCTCCCTGCACATGAACTATCAGTCGCATGGATTGCTGGACGCACCGATACTATCATGGCTCTGTTCCTTCTTTTATCGTTACATGTATTTCTAAGATCGGAAAAGAAAATACTACTAATAATATCATCAGCCTTTCTGTTTATGCTTTCAATCATGAGCAAGGAACCTGCTTATGCCGCAGTTCTGCTTCCATTACTGTTACTCCTGAAAGAAGATACAAATAAATCAAGGATAAAACCTGCTCTATACGCATCCATCATAGCATTTGCTCTGGTTTCGTTTGTGCTTCTTTACAGATTCTTCGTTATCGGCGGAACTCCTTTCCAGTCATCGAACTTCGAGAGCATTAGCTTATGGAAATTCATTCAGAACTTCCTTCTATACATTCCGATCAGCTTCATACAGGCAGACCAGTTCGAGATTCTTGTCACTTGGCTTAGGTCAAACTTTATCTACGCACTTTTCGGCTGGACAATCGCATTTTCATTACTTTATCTGATAATCAGGAAACTAATCACTCTTCGAGGAAAACAACTGAAACTTTTCCTCTTCGGAATAGGCTGGTTCATCATATTCATCATTCCGGCATGCGCCAGGTTCGGGCAGTGGTATTCGTTCACAGCATCAATGGGATTGATTATCTCGGCTCTCAGCCTGTTCAGGATAGATTACCGCAAACCACTGCATCAGGCTATTATGCTCATAATCATAATTGCAGGCATTTTCTCTATCACCGTTACTGCTGTGCGAGCCGGCAAGTGGCATAACGCAGCGAATGTTGCCCAAACATCGCTCTCGAATCTGAAATATACTCCGGGAGTCAAGGACACAATGATCTTCCTTGCAGTCCCCGATAAGATTGACAGGATCAACACCTACAAAATCGGTTTCACACAGGCTGTCTGGTACTATCTGAACAACCGTAACATCGAGGTATCGCCACAGTTGAGAATCGAAATGCAGAAGGACACAAAGATAACCTATAAGCTGATAACTCCAAGCCAAATCGAACTCACAGCCACAAATGCCCGATTCGTACCTTACGGCACTATCTCGCGTGCAGTGATCAAAGACGAGAAGCTCTCCTATCGCGACGGCTTCCAGACAATCAAGATAACAACCGAAATAAAGCCCCAAATCACGACCAAAGCCATTGTAAATATATTAGACTCAACGCTTCTGAACAGAATCTTCATTTTCAATGGAAAGCAGTTTGTCAGGCTGAGGAAATAAAGTTTAGGAGTATTGTAACTATTTCTACTTTGATGTGTCTTAGTAGTAAATTAGATTAGTAAAATTAAATTTGAAAAGCGTGTATCATGAAACAATTCATTCTTATTCTACTCTTCTTCATCTTCTTTATTGCAAATGTAAAGAGCCAAATATCACTTGACTCTAGTGTGGTTTGGAGAAATGAATTTGGTATTTCTTCTTATTTCGACGTCTCACCAGACAATAAATTTATTTCATTAAGCGGAAAAGATGGAACAATAAGAATTGTTAATCTTTTAACTGGAACTATATTCAAGCAAATAAAAGTCTGTGATTATACATTATTTGCTGTAAAATATTCTTATGACGGTTCATTTCTCATTGCTACTGGTTCTGATGATGGAAACTATGGTAAATTAACTGTTTGGGATACGAAAACATGGGTTTTAGTTAAAGAAATAAAGGTTAATTTATCTAGTGGATCATTTTATGCTGCGCTCTCCCATGATAATAAGTATTTAGCTTATTCTTTAATGGAGAAAGGCGTAATTATAAGAAATTTCCAAACTGATGAAATCTATAAACAATATCCATGCTTGATAGGTGAATGGATGGAAAGACAACAACCCAATTTTATCGAATTTTCTAAAGATGATAGATATTTAGCCGTAGCAACAAGATTTACTCCTGCCTCATTAACCGATCTACAAACTGATTCCATCGTAATTAAAGACGAGGGTTCATCATATTATGCTACATTTAATAATGACGGCTCTAAATTTGTTTGCGATTATTTTAAATATAACAATACAAGTGGAGTTAATGTATGTGATACAAAGAGCAGGTCTCTATTAAGAAATATCAAAACAAGTAGCGCAGTATATTCATTATCTGTATCACCTAATAATAGATTTATTGTTGCAGGTGTATTTTGGAGTTTAGATCCTATTTTAATATGGGATATTAATGATGGTACTGTTATCGCATCAACAAGTCTAAGAGCTTTATATGCTAAGTTTACATCAGATAGCAATTATTTAGTTATAAGTAATTCTGAATATATAAGTCTAATCAGTTTAAAAAGTATAACTGGTATTCAAGAAACAATTAACGACTTTAATTTTTCTATTTCTCCCAATCCCGCATCCGATTTCATTGAAATATCCGTAGGGACACGGCGTGCCGTGTCCGAACAAAGCGAATTCAAAATCTTCAATGTTTATGGTCAAACTGTATTGTCTGTTGGGGAAATTCATGAATTACCCCTACGGATAGACATTTCCGGTTTAGCTCCGGGGATGTATTTTGTGAGGATTGGGGATCGAGTCGGTAAATTCGTGAAGTTATAAATTGTCTGAACTGGGATTTATGGGATTTATGGGATTAAAGGCATGATGAATACAATTCAAACAAAGGAAAAAGATACCTGCATACGCAGGTATGACAACGTTCAATAGATGTACTTTGTATTCAGCTACGGAGTAGCGACCTGTGTGTAGAAAACGGAAAATAAATCTAAACAAATTTTCGTAGGGGCGAACGGCCGTTCGCCCTTACAAAATAATCAATGTTTATGGTCAAACTGTATTGTCTGTAGGGGCAATTCATGAATTGCCCAAACGAGTCGATGTTTCAGGCTTAGCTCCGGGTATGTATTTTTTGAGGATTGGGGAGAGAGTCGGGAAGTTTGTGAAGCTTTAGAGTAGATAAGATGTCCAACACCTTCAAGGTGTTGGACATCTGAAATCTTTTTCTTATCTTTGCTTAGAACCTTGCTTATGGAATTTCCAATGCCACAATTCTATTTGAGTCTTTGTACTTTATTTGGAGCATTACAGCATCGCCCGATTTCTTCTCCGAAAGAACCTTTTTCAACTCTTTCATTGATGTTATCTTTGTTCTGTCTGCTTTAATAATAATACCATTAGGTACTATGCCTCTTTTAATTGCTTCACCATTTCTGTCAACTTTCGAAATGATTACACCATTCTGTACATCATAATTATCCTTATCGTCTGCTGTCAGAGGTTTCACAGTGAACCCAAGCTTATCGAAGTTCAGAGAGTTAGCATTATCTGTCATGTCTTCATCATCGCCCTTTGAAGCCTCTTTAGATGCAATATCATCCTTCGTTTCTCTTGGTTGCAACTTAACTTGTTTATTGATTTTCTTACCGTCTCTCCAGATTACCATGTTTACGTTATCGCCGGCTTTCTTTTTTGCAACAATACTCTGTAATTCATTCGATGTAGAAAGAGTTTTTCCGTCAAGCTCAAGTATAACGTCACCGGATTCGATTCCGGCTTTGTCTGCGGCACTGTTCTTGATGACATCATTTACAAGAACTCCTGCGACATCATTCAATCCGAGTGATTTAGCCATAAGTTCGTCCACACTGCGTATCATAACACCAATTTGTCCGCGGCTGATTTTACCGTTCTGAATAAGGTCCGTTATGACGGATTTAACTAAGTCAATCGGAATAGCAAAACCATAACCGATATATGAACCGGTTCTAGTTGCAATAGCTGTATTGATACCAACTAGCGATCCTTCAAGATTGAACAAACCACCACCGCTGTTTCCTGGATTGATAGCAGCATCAGTCTGAATGAAATTCTCCACAGCCGAAGGTCCTCTGTCTCTTAATATAGATAATCCGCCTCTGCCTATTGCGCTTACTATGCCGGCTGTCACAGTTGAATTTAATCCTAATGGATTGCCAACTGCCAGCACCCATTCGCCGATCTTCACATCTTCGATATTGCCTATATATGCCATCGGGAAACCGCTGCCTTCTATCTTAATAACAGCAAGATCTGTCAATGGATCGGTTCCTATTAACTTTGCCTTGTGTTCTTTTTTATCATTGGTTGTAACCTTAATCTCTTTTGCGTTTTCAATAACATGATAATTAGTTACAATATAACCGTTCTCTGTAACAATAACACCTGAACCGCTAGCTTCACTTTCCTGTGGAGCCTGATTTTCCTGCTGGTTATCATCGGGATTGGGCTGTCCAAAGAATTTGAAAAAGTCTCTGAATTCATCGTGCATCTGGTTTTTCATTCCCTTGTTTTCAATGACCACACTAATGCTCACGACTGAAGGCACGACTGCCTTGCTTACTTCTTCAAAAGCATTATTCAAAGCTCGTACATGTTCATTCATCTTGACTGGAGGTTGTTTCGCCCCTATGTCTTCTGCAAATACTTTTGTCATAAAACTCGGACTTAGGCTAAGCACAAGCATCACCAATGCTATACTGCCCAATGCAATAAATCCGGCGGATTTTAAAGCGTTCTGCTTCATATCTGTCTTTCCTTTTAGTTTGTTAATAAAATACTCTGTTATCTAAGGATTTATGATTGGTAAAAATTATTCTATATATTAATTAATTTTTATACTACTAATTGTTAATTCAATTCGATTTACGGATAAATTAGAAAAATGTTTCACAATTTTTAATATATCAAAAAAAAGTGACCTTAATGAATAACAAAAAGGTTGTCCCAGTTTTGAGACAACCCTTTAACTATAGATATTCACTTGGATAACATTGTTTTGTTATTTGTTCCTATATAGACAGCATTTAGGGAGTTTTTCATAAACCTCAAGTTTGGCTTTATACTTTTCTGTGTCGTGTCCAACTGACGCAAGAGCTTGTTCTATTTTATCGACATCGGGCTTGTTATCTTTATAATATACTATCAATTCCTTAGTATCGGAGTTCCAGTCTGATGAAGATACATTGCTTATTTCGTTGACAGTTTCTTCAATCCTTGCTTTGCACATCTCGCAGTTACCGCTTACATTTATCGATAATTTTGACAAAGATGCATCCCGCTCGATTTCAGCGATTGGCTCTTCATCTGAGGAAAAGTTAAAACTTTTGGACAAACCTGCTGATATCGAATATTTATTTGTAAGCTGAAGTCCGTTTACATTCTTATAAAGGGGATGATTGTACTGAAGTGTGAAACCAAAATCCTTGTAAAAATTATATGATAATTGTGGAGATATAAACGCAACAACACCTCCTGAAGCATTGATGTAATTGAATGTATTGTCCTGAGATTTCGGTCCGTTCAATGCTTTCTCTCTAACCTCGAAACGCATCTGTAGAGAGGCAGTCAGCCCAAACTCAAAAGCATACCTTCCAATCAATGATACATTATATAGATTTCCATATTTATATCTGGAATTTTCTGTCTCTATGAATTGTGAAACTTCCATAGAATTGACAGAAACCAGTGAAAATGGACTTCCGTTAAATCTTTTGGATAGAACTAATCCAAGATTATATTTGAAATTTCCCGATGATGGCTGAAAATCAATAGGAAGGATAACTCCTTCATATTCCTGATTGAACTGTCCTACGGGTACCGTAAATCTTAATGACTGCGTTATATCGAATAATTTGTCTGAACTTATGTAAGTTTGGTAACTTATTCCAAAAGTCGCATCGGACAATCCTGAAGTCTGGCGATTGTAACCATTAGTGAAAGTCTGGCTTTTATTCAAGAAATATCCCAGATCAGCAGTCAATCTAAGATCATTAGTTATTCCATAAGATAAAGCAAGCGATGAGAAGTTGAAATCACTTGTGGCATATTTATAGTTTGATTGATTTACACCTTCATAATATACGTCTGACGAAGAGTACATGTGGAAATAGCTTATCTGAAGACTATTCTTGCCACCTTGATCGAATGAACAGTTTGTGCTGGAGGGGTTTCCTGCAGCGCAGCACTGAGCCATAGCATCAGTGTTTGATATTACAATAAGAGCAAATGTATAGAATAGCAAGGTTAATATCCTTAATTTTGATTTCATGATATTGAGTACTTTTGATATTTCAAATTTTTGTTAATTTAGTTTGTGTCTAGTATATTTTTTGTCATTCCTGTGAAAGAACTGGATAAAAAAGTCAATTGTTGACGTCATTCTGAACGAAGTGAAGAATCCATGTATTTGTCTTTTACAGTAAAAAAACAGACTGGATGTGCTTCGCAGTCCTCCGGAACTCACGGTCGCTTCGCTCCCTCAGAATGACATAATCGTAGTTTTTACACTGTCGCACGCGAAAGTATGACAAAGTGTGTTTTAATAAATTTATGGACTAAACCTACTTAGCAACTACTGTGATAACCTGTGTTTTGGAAACATTCCCTTTTTCATTGCTGACGGTACACTTTATTGTTTTATCACCTATACATTGATTTGTAGCTGTGAATGTAATTCTAGTGCTATCGTCAGGAACAGGTGTCAGGTTGCCGCAATCTGTTTCCCATTTGTAATTGAGTTTTCCACCTATAGCATAACAAACAAGATTGGCGGCATCAACGCCATCAGCCTTGATTTCAGTTTTATCTACTCCAATCGAAATAATATCCGGAACAATAATGTTTTCCAGTATAGTAATAATAATTGTCTTGCTTGCACTACCCTTATCGTTAGATACTGTACAATTTATTGTCTTTTCTCCGACACAACATGCGGCTCCTGTGTAACTAACTTTTGATCGGTCAGTATTTTGGGGTATAATATCTCCCAGATCTACTTCCCATGTATATTTCAGATTTCCACCGCTTGCATTGCATGTGATGATTGCATGATCCTCATTGCCATACATTATCACTAGCTTATCAGCAGATAAACTTTGAATTGATGGAATAGTTGTAACCACATTTGGATCTACAGGTGTACTATCCTTTTTGCAACCGGATAATAACATAGACAGTACCAAAGCGAATATAGATATGTATAAATATATCTTTTTCATTATTTTTCTTTCAAATTTTAGACTTAGTTAAATTTTATCTGTTAATAACAATTGTCTGACTTGTTGTTCTGCCATTTTCTTCAACCGAAAGCAAATAAACACCTACAGATAAATCAGAAATATCAACTGTAATCTGATTAGAAGAAAAAGCGAGCGTTTTACAGATTTTACCGGAAATATTGAATATGGAAATATTTCTCTCGCTTGCATTATCCATACTGACTGTCAGCAAATCAGATTTAATGAACCAGTTAAAGCTCAAAGCCATTTCTCTTACAGGTTCATCCTGAACAGCTGTTACTGCTTTAGTTGGATAGTATTTATCGCCGGTGATAAGATCGGAAACTGTGAAGATCACATTTTGTGCATCAAGAGTATGAGGAAGGTGACCGGGCCAACATCCTCCTACACCTTGTGATCCAAGTCCGTCTATAGCAAAAGTGTTTCCACAGTTATTGCATCTTAGAAGATTCCCTGACTGAACATATCCTTTATTTGCAAGATAACAAACGTCACAAGCATCGAAACAAGACTTAACATCGCCATTAGATGCTTTTATAATAATGTATCTGATATCCTTTTTCTGAGTCTGAGAAAGCATGTGAGTATAAGTGTACACCTTTGCTGAAGTGGATACTCCTGCAAGTGGCTGAGTTACTGTCTGTGCCTGCGATAATGATATTATTCCGAACATAGTAATAACTAAGACTGTAAGGAATATACCGGAATTGCTTATATTTATTTTCATTATAAACCTCTTTATGTGAATGTGAATAGAATTAATTGATACTTAATCTAATACCTAAATAAATAATACGTCCGATAACCGGTCCCCAAACCAAAGCACCATCAAAGTATGGACCTCTGGGGTTATCCGGCGAAAGAATAACTTCCTTCTGTGTGTAATTCGAAAGATTTTCTCCGCCCAAATAGATATCAAAATTCTTGAATTTCTTTGTTATCTGAGCATGATACAACATAAATGACGGAGAATTGCCAATCCAATTTGATGGGTCTTTTGAAATTGACGTATCAAGGAATCCAAGTGATAACAATCTCCCGCTACCATTGTATTCTGCTGTAAAGTCGAATGTCCATTCATCTCCGAAAGTAGAATATGCAAGATTCAAAAATCCCTTTTGACGGCTCTGCAGCGGCTTATCGACAAGTGAACCATTGATTGTCATTTTTACATCGTTCAATCTGTAAGCAGTAGTAATAATGAATCCATTAATCGGCTCTGCGCTCACATCAATCTGAAAGCTATTTGAATATGATTGACCCTTTAAGTTATAGATATGCATTTCGGTTTGCTTCTGTTCCATATCGACTATAATCTGATTTTTGAACTCCGTTCTATAGAACTCAGCATTCACTGTAAAATCGATACCAAACAAAGGAATCAATGTTGAAGCGTTCATTCCATAATTCCATGCTTCTTCAGGTGATTGTTTTCCATCCATGAACAGTTTTCGGGAACTTGCAAATATTCCGATATCTTCTGCATGAATATTTGCTATTCTGTATCCCTTCCCAACAGAAGCCCTGATAGCATTATTTTCGTCAAATCTGTACTGAGCATGAAATCTCGGAGTAAGAAAACGGGCAAATTTATTAGGAAAATCAGCTCTGAAACCAGCCATCAGTGTTAGATCCTGAATTCCTGAATAAGTGTATTCGATGAAAGCACCCGGTATAGATTCGAGTTTGGGTGAGTACTTAAGTTGTGTTTTGCCCAATGATTGAAGATTTTCGATAAAATTATCAGAAGTATAGCTGAGTCCAATCATGTATTTATGAGTTGAATCAAACAGTTGTGACTGATACATTACTCTAGCATACAAGGAATTTTCCTCCCCGTTGTACAGCACTTTATCAAAGTATGAATCAACTTTGTAATGTGTGAGCGATACGATAGTCCCGATACTGCTATATGAAGCCTCAGGAAAAATAAATCCATTTTTTGTTATGAATTCAAATTTCTGGGACTTCATCTGCATGCCATAAAAAGTGTTGTTCTTGTTGGGCCAGTATTCAGACTGACCGCCATTGCGTTCATCATAGAGACCTTTAATAATGGTACGTGATTCCCATATACCATCCCAAATGTCCCATCTATTCATGAAATTGAACTGCTTTGATAATGGTTTATCAATGAATGAATCAGCATTATCATCTACCTTAACTTGATTGAAACTTGTGTGCCCAAATATCATTGTACTGACATTATCGCTAAGTTTAATTGCTGAGGTAAGGTTTACTTCTCCTCTCCCAATATTATTAATATATGCATTGAAGAAAAGAGGAATTTCATGTTCAGGTTTCTTAAACTCGATATTCATTTGACCGCTAATGGATTCAAAACCAGTAACTACAGAAGCTAATCCTTTAGATATCTGAATTGATTCCATCCATGGTCCGGGTACATATTCCAAACCAAGATTAGCGGATAAACCTCTCATTGAAGGAACTTGTTCATTTAGCGCTTGAATATATACACCCTGAAGCCCAAGCAACTGTATTTGCTTGGCACCCGTAACTGCATTTGTAAATGACACATCCACAGATGGATTCGTCTGAAAGCTCTCGGATAAATTACAGCATGCAGCTTTCTGCAAGCCACGCAATGTTGTTGATTCAGTTTTTATGGTGCTGTTTGATAAAAGTCTTGAAGGCTGAACGGCATTGACTGTGATTGCGTCCAGAGTTAGATCGGCCTTTAAAACGACATCAATCGGTTTAGAATAATCTGACACTTCCAATGTGTCTTTCTTGTATCCAATATATGATACTTCAAGTTTGTTTGATTTATTTGTTGACGCAATCTGGAATTTTCCTGATTTATCGGTAATTGCACCGATAGAAGTTCCAATCCAATGAACCGAGGCTTTGACCAGCGGCGCAGGTTTATTGTCTGCTCCAAGACCTGAAACTGTACCACTAATATCTTTTGAGAATACAAAGGAGGATAATGCTATTACAAACAAACAAATATTAAAGATTAATGCTTTTCTTCTATTAAATTTCATTTTTTTTCCAAATGTTATTTTATTAATATGTTTTTGTTATTCCTACTCCTGCGGCTGTGTAAAAACTACGATTTTGTCATTCTGAGGGAGCGAAGCGACCGTGAGAATCTAGTATTCATGCGGACTAGATTCCTCACTTCGTTCGGAATGACATCTAAATCAGACTTTTCACGTAATCTCTCATGCAGGAATATACTTCTGCTTTGTCATTTCTGATTAACGAATCCGTATTATAGATACCTGAAATACTTCGTTTTATCAGAATGACATGTTCTTTTTTTTATCTTGATAATATTGGAAGTTTCTACAGCTAATAACTGTAGAGACACTAGGAATGACTGTCCGAATCATCCTTTTGATTGGATTGAAGTGATATGAATGATATGATCTTATTAACCGGTTCCTTTAGTGGATAGTCAATTGTAACACATTTTGATTTGTCTGAAGTTTGATAGCTAAGGATCGATATCAAAGTCAAATGAGGTATGTAAACATTTGCTCTGATTGTTTTCTCTGAACTTAAAATCCGAATTGGTGCTGAAGATAGAGAAAAAGATACTTTAGAAATATCGCAGCAGGTAACTGGTTTTGATATCTCATTTTCGCATTTGATATTTTCAGTAATTGTACTGGTTGACTCGGAAGTATTTGATTTAGATTCAATTTCAACAGTTGTCTTACTTTTGGGTGGCATTTTTGCTTTTGAGCAGCATGACTCAACTTGTGTAGATTCCTGTTGCTTTTCTATCACTTTGTTAATGGGTTTTGCTGTTTCTGTGGTTTCAGAATCGCAGCAGGACATTGGTATTGGCTCTGCAGCTTTCTCCGCTTCAGTTTTACAGCAGCAATCATCATACTGATTTTTAGAATCTAACTGATAGAATGAGAAATGTAAATTGCCTGAATGCTTGCATTTGTGCACAGAAATATCCATACCGATAGCCGAGATGGGGAATATCAGCAAAAGAAACAAGGAAGTTATATATAAAATTCTCTTTTTCAAGTTAATATAAACTTATTTATTAGGCACCACTACAAATCTACAAAAATAATTTTTTTCATCAGACGATTAATTTCTGTTATAATTATTTATTATCGGATATTTTGATATGAAACTGAGTTGATTAACCAAATTTTTATAAATAACCATATTTCCGTAAATTGCATATCTTTTAATTTTAATGATTATCAATTAATTAAGCAAATTTTATGTATATATCTCACAATTGGCTGAAAGAGTTTGTTGACTTTGATTATTCTCCATCCGAAATTGACAATATTTTAAC
This sequence comes from uncultured Hyphomicrobiales bacterium, assembly GCA_964464375.1. Classification (GTDB taxonomy): domain Bacteria; phylum Bacteroidota; class Ignavibacteria; order Kapaibacteriales; family UBA2268; genus CAIOZA01. The sequence continues at coordinate 29,682 of CAYXFU010000016.1, read as the reverse complement.
TGGTCTCGGGATTGAGGTTGAACACATTGTTGATTACAACGAAAAATATAAAAATTTCTTTATCGGTCATGTTCTTCATCATGAAAAACATCCCAATGCCGATAAACTTTCAGTCTGCAGAGTTGATTATGGTGATGGGGAAAAAACTATTGTCTGTGGTGCTCCTAATGTTGCACAGGGGCAGAAAGTTGTCGTAGGCATCCCCGGAGCTTGTGTGCCAAACTCAAAGATAGTCCTTGAAAAACGTAAAGTCCGCAATGTAGAGTCAGAAGGCATGATCTGTGCACAGGTTGAACTCGAGCTTGGTGAAGATCACGATGGTATCTGGGTTCTTCCTGAATCAGCTGAGGTAGGCATGACTCTTCTCGATTATTTGAATCTGAATGATGTTATTTATGAAATTGGTATCACGCCCAATAGATCGGATTGTCTGAGTCATCTTGGTATTGCCCGTGAAATTGCAGCATATTCCAGACAAAAGGTCAGAAAACCGCAAGTCAAATTCGCCGAAGGCAATGAGAAGTCATCTGATTTTGTTTCAGTTGAAATCCTGGATGCAGACAAATGCCCGAGATACACAGGCAGAGTTATTAAAAACATTAAAATGCAGGAATCGCCTCAGTGGCTCAAACAAAGACTTATCATGCTCGGTCAGAGACCTGTCAATGCAGTAGTTGATGTAACAAACTACATCCTTCTCGAATGTGGTCAACCGCTTCATGCTTTCGATCTGAGAGATTTAAAGGGTAACAAGATAATTGTAAAGACTGCCGAGAATGAGCAGAAGTTCACTACACTCGACAGTAAAGAAAGAATTTTCGATTCATCGATGCTGATGATATGCGATGCTGAACGTCCAGTAGCTGTCGGAGGTGTTATGGGTGGAGAGAACAGCGAAGTCAAGAATGACACTGTTGATATTCTTCTCGAATCTGCTTACTTCAGCCCGGCATCTATCAGAAGAACATCCAAAAGATTAGCACTGCAGAGCGAATCATCTTATAGATTTGAACGCGGAATTGATTGGGAAAATGTTGCTTATGCTTCGGACAGAGCAGCAACACTCATCGCAGAGATTACAGGTGGAACAGTTTGCGAAGGAATTATCGATGTATATCCTGCTAAGATTAGTCCTAAGGAAGTAACTCTAAGATATAAAAGAGCTAATGATGTGATTGGAACTTATCTTAATAATGAAGAAATAAGGGAAATGCTTCTTGCTCTTGATTTCGAAATTATCAGCGAAAATTCAGAATCGGTTACACTGAAAGTGCCGACATACCGCGTTGACATTTCGATGGAGATAGATCTGATCGAAGAGATTGCCAGATTGTATAATTACGACAATATTCAACCCGACTTCTCTGTATCCATCGACAGCTCGGGAACTGGTTCGATTGATGAGCTGAAAGTACCGGTGCTGCGCTCAGTTATAAGAGAGTATTTGGTTGCGAACGGCTACAATGAAGCTTTAACACAAAACATGATCGATCCAAAATCATCAGCAGTTTTCACTGAAGACCCCGTTGTTATTTCCAATCCGCTTGGGGAAGAATTGTCCATTTTGAGATCCTCTCTTTTCCCATCGATGTTCAAGACGATTGAGAGAAATCACAGACTGAGAAATCTTGATCTCAAATTGTTTGAGGTTGGAAAGACATTCCAAAAAGTGTCGAAAGAAACTTCCACATTTATTCCGGGCATTTATGAAAATGAAGAATTGTTGATCGTGATGACTGGAAAACCACTGCCGACGCAGTGGGGCTCAACCGACAGACAATCTGATTTCTATGATATCCGCGGCATAGTTGAGGATTTATTGACTTCTATGAAAATCAAGAAAGTCCGCTTGCTTCCCATAAGCGAGGATCATTCTGTTCTTTCGAAGAATACAGTCAGCATCAATATTGGCAATCAGGTAATTGGCTATATCGGTGAAGTAAACCAAAAAATACTAAAACAATTCGACATAAATTATCCGGTTTTCGCAGCTAATCTGGATTTGCACAAGCTCTACAAAATTGACCGCAAGCAGTGGAAGTTCGATTCTGTATCGCCGTTCCCAACTGTAACACGCGATCTGGCTTTACTCGTTGATGACACTATCCCGGCTGAGGATCTGCGTCAGGCTATCCAAAAGAACGCTGGGAATATCTGCAAATCTGTTGATATTTTTGATGTTTACAAGGGCAAGAATTTAGCCGAAGGTAAGAAGAGCCTTGCCTTTTCGGTGAGCTATTCAGCTAATGACAGAACTTTGACAGACACCGAAGTAGATAATTCTGTTGCACTGATTATCAAGTTTTTAGAAACAAAGTTCAATGCAGAATTGAGAAAATTTTAGTTAAATATATTGAAAATAGATTCAGAAAAATATCCGCTTCCTAACAGGATGAGGCATCACACATCGCCTAATCTCTATCTGCCATTGAGTGAGCTGAAGGAAGTGCCGAACTTCTATCCCCCATTGATTGAATCAATTGATTGGAAGGATGTTTACAGCAATTCACTCCCGCCATCAAGACTAGACGTAGGTTGCGGCAAGGGCAGACTTCTGCTCGATACTGCCGAGGCATATCCGGAAATTAACATCTTGGGGATAGAAGTTCGCAAAGGTGCAGTTGACTGGCTTCAGGAAGTGATCGCTGGAGAAAATATTCCTAACTGCGGCATTCTGTGGTATAGCGTTGTGAATGGATTAGGGTTCATCAATAGTGAATCTATCGACGAAATATATTATCTTTTCCCCGATCCATGGCCCAAGAAGAAGCACCACAAACGCAGAGCTTTCAACAATCCTGTTCTGCTAGAATTCATACGTGTATTGAGGCAGGGTGGCAGATTGTTCCTTGCTACCGATGTCGAAGAAGTTCATGAATATCATCTGGAGATGCTGAAAGATATTAAATCGCTGAACCCAAAATTTATAGAAAGTGACGATGAATGGGGATTACCCATCACCAACAAAGAAACGTTCTGCCGAAAAATGAACATTCCTTTTTACAGGATTATTGCAACAAAAGAGTAAGAATTATTCCGGAGAAACCCCCAAACTTCCTTTGAAAAAAGGGGGCTAATACAGGCGTTGCAATTTATTGATTATGACATTCCAGACAAGGCGGGAATCTATGCTTTTCTTACCAAAAAAAGATTCCTGCATTAGCTTCGCTGTTACTTTGTGATTGCAGGAATGACATGACAGAACAGCGTTTTCAAAGAATAGAAAACGTTCCAATGCACTATCTGGGTTTAATATTTATCCATTTTAGATGCAATCCCATCTAACCATTCACAATAGAACAATTTGGTTAAATTATTCAAAAAATTCTGATTTTTTTTCCACACTCTCTCAATATATTCCTTATATTGTCGATTATATTAGATTAGACTGAAATTGTACGAATTTCTGAGTCCGATACCAAGATGATAACATAGATGAAAAATAATATCATCGTGTCATTCCGGGCTTGTCCCGGAATCTCTCTAACTTTACGAGATTCCTGCATGTGCAGGAATGACAACTTTGTATTTAAATTATATGTTTGAGTGCGAATTGGTCTAGGACAAACAACAGGCTTTTAAAGCGAAAAGCGGCGATATGACTGATTTACCTGACAACCAGGATTATAAACTCGATTATAACAGACTCATTGAGAACATCAATGACGGATTCTTCGTTGTGGATGAAAATGAAAACATTATATACTGCAATAAAGCTCTATCGCGGATATTCGGGGTTACCCACGGTGAGCTTACCGGCAAGAGTCTCCTCGATTTCGTTCCCGAAAGCCAGATCATTCTTTTGCGTAAAGAAACTGAAAAGCGTAAACGTGGCGAAAGCAGTAATTACCAATTGCAAATTATCCGCCCAAACGGTGAAAGTAGGATTCTATCTATTGCAGCCACACCCGATCTTGACGAAAATGGAACTTATAAAGCTACAATTATTGTTTGCCGTAACATCACTAAACTTATTAATATAGAAAAAGAACTGCGTTCTGCACGAAACTACTTCAAGGCAATTCTGGACAACCTGCTCGATCCCGTGCTGATTCACGAATTCGATGGCAGAATAATCGAGGCTAACTATGCCGCCACTCAGCATTTTGGATGCAGTTATGAAGTCCTGACAAGCTCAACTCTCTATGACTTTATGCCACAGCATATTCAGGAGATTCGTCCGCAGAAATTAGCTCAGCTCATTGAGAATCGCGTGATTGTGTTCGATTCATTCCATGTGAATAAATCCGGCGAGATTATTCCGGTTGAAGCTAAGAGCAGTATTATCGAACTCAATGGCAGAGAAGTGATTCTCAGTATTTCAAGAAATATATCAGAGAGACTTAAAACGGAAAATGATCTGAGGGTTAAAGAAGCACATTTTCGGGCAATCTTTGATAACCTACCATTTTATTCCTGGTTTAAGGACGAAGAAGGAAAGTATCTTCTCGTGAATAAGACTCTTGCTGAGCTTAGTCCCGAAAAGGATCCCGATAAATTAATCGGGAAAAACGATCACGATGTCTTCCCTGATGATTTGGCTTACCGGCATCTTCAGAACGACATCGAAGTTATGACGCAGGGAAAAAAGATAAGTACAGAAGAACATTTAGAGATAAACGGTGAAGACAGCTGGATTGAAATTCATAATGCACCAATTATCGATAACGATGGGAATGTTCTTGGTACGACAGGTATTGCACGAGATATCACCGAAAGAAAAATTCTTGAGAAGAAAATCCAGGATGAACTCGATCTTAACATCAAAATTATTGAAGCATCTCCTTTGGGTAAAGCGGCTTACAACTGTAATGGTGATTGCGTATTTGTAAACACCTCTTTTTGCAAGATACTTGGTATAGAGCTCGACAAAATGCAGAAACTGACTCTCAAGGAAAGTATAATCTGCCTCACATCGACTATCTACGATGAATTTAAGTTTGTTATGGAAACCGACAAAAAAGCTTACGGCGAGATTCTATCAGAAAGCTACGACGGTCGCGAAATCTGGCTGGATTATATTATTGTTCCTTTCACAAAGAACAATACTCCGCATGGACTGATAACAATAATAGACAGAACCGAAAGCAAGAAATTAAAGAACAAGCTAAGAGAATTGAGTGATACTTATGAGCGATTAACACTCAACGCAGGTGAAGCTATATACAGAGCGGAAGCTGATACTGGTCAGATTATATTTCTGAACCCTGCCGCTGAGCAATTACTCGGATACAGACTATCGGAATTCCAGGAAGATTCGAGTCTATCCTTCAAAATTCTTCATCCGGATTCGATAGAAACCAGCATAAATATAATCGAAATGCTGAAGAGCGGAAAAAAAATCGTCAAAAACCAGCTTCTGACATGGATAACGAGAAAAGGTCAGCACAAATTGATGGAATTCACTTTTATTCCGGTGAGAGATGAAAGCAAGTATGTGCGTACCTATGAAGCAATTGGACATGATGTAACTGAAGCAAAACGGTTTGAGGAAATTCTGAAGAATAATGAAAAGCGCCTCCTTTACTCAGAAAAACTTGCTCATCTGGGAAGCTGGGAGGTAAATCTCAAATCTGGTGAATCTTACTGGTCCGATGAGATTTATAGAATTTACGGCTTGATGGTTGGCGAGATAGAGCCTTCAAACGAAATTATGAAGAAGTTTATTCATCCCGATGATCTTGAAGAATATACTAGCAGAATTGAAGACTCAATTTCAGGTTCAGGAATGTTTGAATTTGAACATAGAATTATCCGGGTTGATGGTTCTGTCCGCTACGTTATCACTTCCAATGAAGTCCTGTTCGATGAGAATAACAAAGCAAACAAATTAATGGGCTTTATACAGGACGTTACAATAGATAAAATCCATGAGAATGAGAAAATAAAGCTGATCGATGAGCTTCAGATTTCACATGACAAAATAGAAGAAGAAGCGAAAGTGGTTCAGGAACTCAATCTTTCACTGTCGGAATCTTCAACTCAGCTGAAGGAGCTCAATGCAAGCAAGGATAGATTCTTTTCAATTATTGCCCACGACCTTAGAAGTCCATTGTCTTCGTTCCTGATGTTAACAGAAATGATGACAAAGGAAGTCTATAACCTTAGCTTTACAGAGTTAAGTGAATTCCTGTCGGAGCTGAATATTAATGCCAACAGATTGAATCGCCTGCTCAATAATCTTCTTGAATGGTCAAGGATTCAGAATGGTGCTATCCCGTTCAATCCCGAAAATCTCTCCTTACGGGATGCTATAGATATTCCGATGGATATTCTGATGTCGAATGCCTCAACCAAAAAAATAGAATTATTAAATAACTCTGACGAGAATATTTTTATCTTTGCTGACCTCAATATGATAAACACAATCGTCCGCAATTTTGTTTCGAATGCACTGAAGTTCACCAATGAAGGCGGGCATATTGACATCACTTCTGTAGTTCTCGATAATGATATGGTGGAAATCTGCATCAAAGACGATGGCATTGGCATGACTGATGAGATACGACGGAAACTCTTCAAGATAGACGAAAAAATAATATCTATCGGAACAAAAGGTGAACCAGGCACAGGTCTTGGACTTGTTCTATGCAAGGAATTTGTTGATAAACACCATGGAAAAATCCGGGTTGAATCAAGATTGGGCAAAGGCACCAGCTTCTATTTTACAGTTCCATCCAAGGATATCTTCACTGAAGCAATCACTGAGTGATTGATAATTATCCGCAACTTAACCCCTAAAAATACATTTTTATTTGCAAAATAAACTATAATTCCATAATTTACGTTATATAAAACATGTAACGTAAAATATGGAATAGATACTATGGTATACGACATAAAAACAGACATTAAAAATCCATTCGTGATATTTGGATACGATTCCCCTGAATACTTCTGCGACAGGGAGGTGGAAACTAAAAAGCTCACGAATGCTGCTACTAATGGCAGAAATGTGGTTCTGGCTTCAATTCGCAGACTCGGCAAGTCCGTTCTGGTTAAACATGTTCAGAATATTATGCAGTCGAAGAATGAAATTGTTCCCGTCTATATCGACATCATGCCGACAACTGACCTGGCTTCCTTCACAAGAGTATTCGCTAAAAGTGTCTTCGAGCAGTCGGCAACTCTGACAATGAAGTCATTTGCTGCGATTAAGTCGTTACTGACAAGGATAACACCCTCGTTGACAATTGACTCTAATACAAATCTTCCATCGATTGAGCTGAAAATAAGTGACGATGATGAAGCCCTCAGCACGATTGATGATGTTTTCAGATATATAAAGTCAGTAAAAAAGCATTTTTACATCTGCATCGATGAATTTCAACAAATATCCGAATATCCAGAGAAAAATGTCGAAGCTGTGCTTCGTTCGCATATTCAATCGATTGCCAATGCAAATTTTGTCTTTTCGGGAAGTAAGAAGCATCTTCTGATGTCAATGTTCAGCGACGCAGGAAGACCATTTTATCAGAGCAGTGAGTTTTTTGAATTGCAAAAAATAAATGACAAAAAGTATATAGAATTTATCATCAAGCAATTCAGAACAGGAAAGCAGACGATAGCAGAAAAAGAAGCTAAGTTAATACTGAGTAAAGCCCGTACACATACTTACTACGTTCAGTTTTTATGCAACAGATTATTTGAGCAGAGACTAAAGACGATAAAACAAAAGGACATCGAAACAACCTTGAACAATATAATCAACGGAAATGAATCTGTATATCACAGCTACCGAAGCCTTCTGACAAACAACCAATGGCAGCTGCTTAGAGCGATCGCAGGAGAAGATGCTATAAAAGAACCAACTTCAGGAGAATTCATCCGTAAGTATCATTTGAGTTCTACAAGCACAGTTAGCCAGGCTCTGAAGTCACTTCTTGACAAAGAACTGATACATACCGAAAAGGGATCATATTTTGTTACGGATGTTTTCTTTTCTGCGTGGCTGAAAAAATTGTAGCTATTTTTGATGTTTACACTCTAGGAAATATAGTAACAAAAGATATGATTTAATTCTTCCAATTTATATTTTTAAAAATTATACTTAAATTTCAGCTTTAACGTTAATTTTATGATAAATTGATTAGAAATAATATTTGAATCTTTATGTCCGGTCAAATCAAACATACTCTGTCAAATCTGCATTTTATTTTAAGTGCCATTGTGTTCCTTTTTATATTCACAAATTCTTCATTTGCCCTTAAAACAGGAGCTGATAGTTCTAAGGTTATTCTCAAGGATAATAACTTCACTCCGCTTCAGATATTAAAAGGCGATACAATAAAGATTGACACTGTCAAAACTAAATTGGATGCTATGCCCGGAGCATTCGGCAGACCTACATCAATGTTTCAGGACAGCAATTATACAAGAGCTTTGCGATTGAGAATCCCACTTTCGACAAGGCTAAACAATGACCTCAGAATGTTTTCCCAATATTTACCTACAGTAGCTAAAAAACCATATTCTCCATACGAAAGAATCCGTGAGAATCTCGACATACCTCCGGAATACTTCAAACCATCGGCTAGAGAGATGTTCCAGCATGAATACAATCTACAGCAGGCATCGACCTATAATAACACAACTCTTTATAACCCCAATGGACTTAAAATTCCTTTTTCAATGATTGGGAGTTTTCTCGGACTAGTTGAGGATGTTTCGCCCGTAATGAAATATACATTAGAATATAGAACCAGAGTGCAGGTTGTTGTCTATTCTATGAATGCGGTGATCATCGCTACAATGTTCGACGGAATCCAGAGCCCCGGCGACTTCACTTACACATGGAACGGACGCGATGATTCGGGAAGACTACTGCCCGTTGGCGATTATGTCGGCGAAGTCCGTATTGGTAAGGAAAAACTAATCCGCAAGAGAATTTATCTTTCTAGATAATCGAAGAAATTTTGGTATTCTATGTAACTTTTTTGAGTTAAATGTGTTAAGTTATTCACTGAGGTTAATAAACTAAAAGAATTTATTAACCCCATGCTTAAGTTGGGGTTAATAATGGATAAATTTTTATGAGGCTACAAAAATGAAAAGATTATTCTTTATGTTTCTTTATTTTAGTTTTATTGGTTTGGGTGCAAATTATGCACAAGTACCAGACAGTTGCCTAAAACTACTTAAGCATCAAAAGATGGGATTTCAAAATCCCGATTCGGTCAAAGTTGATAGCTGTTACTGGTCACCGACATTTGGACAATTATATGCCAAACAAATTTTTCGAGTTGAATTTCAGTATAATGTTATTCCTAGATCTGGAATTTATCCAAAAGACACAATAATAGAATATACATGGCATGATATTCTTACAACCTATTTAAATACAAAAAATGAATTTCAGCATTTTGAATCGCTTTATGGAACATTTTGGTTTAGGGAGTATTTACCTCAAGAACCCGATACCACCAAATTTTTACCACGAGTTTTGCTTCTAAGACTGATGAATTATTCTAACATAGATTCAGTTGAAAATAAGATAGGACATGTAAGCCTTGTTACAAATTTCAATTATCTAAGAAGATACGAGGATACTAATTTGGACGTTCCATCAAAAAATCCAGAAAATAAAGAAGATTTTGAAGTATCGCCTAATCCAACTACAGATTTCATAGAAATATCCGTAGGGGCGAACGGCCGTTCGCCCCTACAAAGCGACGTGAGTATATATAATGTGCTGGGAGAAATACAGGCCACACCTAACCCCACCCCAACCCTCCCCGCGAGCAGGGAGGGAGTAAGAATCGATATCTCCAGTTTGCCTCCGGGGATGTATTTTGTGAGAATTGGGGATAAAGTTGGGAAATTTATAAAATTGTAAAATGGGATAAAATGAAGATGAAATACTTAATAGTTATTGTCACCCTACTGGGATATGCTCTCACATCAGCTCAATCTATTACTGCAATGGATAACAATTCGGCTAAAATCTCATCAAATGCAGAATTAATGTTTAACATTGACAGAAAAACTGGTTGGTTGCCAACGACAATGAAGAACTCTCTTTATTCTTATTCAATCAGGAATCCATTTTCATCCGATTCAGGAACAGGTAATACCCATTCCGGCATAATGAATATCAGCTTGAAAACTGATACATCCAAGATCGAATCAATGCTGATTAGCTCCGATCAGCCATACTTGGTATTCAAATCAGTTGCCGGAGCCGGAAAGCAGAATCCCTTTCCAAATTATGTAACTAGTGGTAATGTTTTCAACCTAACAAAAGGTAATTATTTAGATTTGGATTTGAAATTTATCCCTCCAAAAACAATGAAACCCGGCTATTATACAGCAAATTTATTATTTACTGCAAAAGAATTAAATGACAGCGGTTATGTCAATGTTGATGTACCGATTTGGATTTTCTATAATCCTTATGAATGGTTTGATTCAACTTCAAAACCCGGTATTGAGTTATTTTTAGTTTCAAAAAATATAGATACAACAAATCTGATATTTGGATCACATTACAGAGCAAGTATGAATGCTGATACATGTTATGCTGAAGGTCCTTTTGACTATATTATGCGTAATTTTCAAGCCAGGTTTTATATAGATAGTCTTCCATATACTTTAGAATACGGAATATACGATATTGCCCCTAATGACGAGAAACCATATTCAAATTCTAGAGATATCAGAGAATTTAAAAACGAATCTACACCTCTTATTTATCATGTAAAGTTCTTTTCTAAGGCAACAGATTATCCACTGAAATTAGAATATGAAGATATTAATTTCCCACAAAATTCAACATTTTTATTATATGAAAGTCTTGATTCAAATTCCAAATTCAAATCAGACATGAGGGAAATAGCACAAATCCAGCCTTCAAGACATCAATTTGTAATTAGTGATACAACAATAAAAGAATTTTATATTATTTATTACAGGAACAAAAAGCTAACAATTAATACAGATGACCCCAAGCCAATGAAACTTCAATTTTGCCCTGGAGATAGCTTTGATCTGGCTTTCAAAACTTATATACTATATAAAACAGGAAATGAATTTATTGCAGAATTGTCAGACACAAACGGTTCATGGTCATCAAATGTCAAAATTATAGGTAAAAGCAAAAGTATTTATCAAGGCAAAATTAAGGTAGGAATACCTTCAGATGTTACAGAAGGTGAGAGTTACAAAATCAGAGTTAGGAGTACCGACCCTGTTTCAATCGGGGAAGAAAATCAAACATCTATTAAAGTGTATCCTGGAATACCTGTATTAGTAAATGATACTGTGCTTATTAAAAAACAGGACATTTCAATAATACCTTTGTCTCCCAAAAATTCAACATTTTATCTGTATGATTCACCTGTTGGTGGTAATCTGCTTCAGTCAGCAAGAAATTATTTCTCATTATATGTTTATAAAGATACAGTTGTTTATATTGAAGCACAAAGTTTAACAACTGAATGTAAGACACCTCAAAGAGCCAGATTATCTATTCATTTAATCACAGATGTATCGGATATCAAAAGTGCAGAGTCTTTTATTCTTTCACCCAATCCAGCATCAGATTTCGTAGAAATCGATATGAGAAGATGGGCTCCACTTGCCAAGTGGAGTCCATCTGAGGGTATCTGTATCTTCAATGTATTCGGTCAAACTGTAATGACTGTAGGGGTTCAAAATTTTGAACCCCTACAAATCAATGTCACTTCTCTAACTACTGGGATGTATTTTGTGCGGATTGGAGATAAAGTCGGGAAATTTGTGAAAATTAAATAATGTTGAATTTACTACGTCAATGACTTACATGATAATTGTAGAGACAAAAATATTTACTAAGCAAATTCTTGTTCTACTAGATAGTGAAGAATATAGGGATTTTCAAAATTTTCTGGCAAACGATCCGGCTTTTGGTAAGGTTATTAAGGGGTCAAGTGGATTGAGAAAAATCAGATGGAAAACCAAATCAAAAGGCAAAAGTGGAGGAATAAGAATTATTTATTTTTGGGTCGATATGAAAGACACAATTTTACTATTATATGCTTATTCAAAATCTGAGCGGGACGATTTATCTCCCAATCAAATTAAAATACTGAGTAAAATTATTGAAGAGGAATTCTCATAATGAAAAAAGAAATGTTCGATGATCTTGTCCAAAGCATTCATGAAGGTGGTAAAATATTAAAAAAAGAAATCCAGCCTTCTAGAAGATTTGAGATAAAATCTAATGAAATAAAAGAAATAAGACTGAAACACAATCTATCTCAGGATAAATTTGCTGATCTTCTCGGTATAAGTGTTGGTACCTTAAAAAACTGGGAACAAGGCAGAAGAAAACCAACAGGTCCTGCTAATGTACTTCTTTTGATTGCAGAAAGGAATCCTGAAGTACTTTTTAAAAATTCCTGATGTTTCCGGCTTTGCTCCGGGCATGTATATTGTCCGAATTGGGGATAAAGTAGGGAAGTTTATAAAGATATAATTTTCATTTCCTTTAAAAAACCGATTCGTTGATATGATTCCTCATATTTCGCAAATTGCAATGTATTAATTCCCTCTCCAATTGTTGGAGATGGTTTTCTAAAGCCATCCCAGACCTGCTTTCATATTTTGACAATTCAACGTTCCGCTTTATTAATATACAATTCAATCAAATCATTACCTTTTGGCACGTTGATTGCTGAAATTCTTTTGATATTACTAAATTATTGAAGTTTTGGATATGAAAAAAATATTATTAACCATTTTGTTGCTCATTTTGTCCTATAACGTAAATTATGCACAAAAATTGAAAGTTATCAGAAACGATGTCGATACAAACCGTTCATCTTTCATAACGGCAACATATCTTTTTTCCATCGATCTAAGCATAGACAGCATCCAAAATTGTTATGGAAGTAATATCCATATCAGCTATAACCAAAGTAAATATATTAGTCTCTCAGCTGTCAGCTATGGTGACGTTTGGGACAAAAGTGCCAGTGTGGTTATTCCAAAAGTTGACACAACAACGAATAAGGGCGATATAATCATCGGTGTATTGACCAATGATTTCGCAAACAAGCTGAAACCTGCTCCCATAAAGATAATCACTCTTGAGTTTGCTGTCAGCCAAAACGCTCCTTATGGACAATCTATAACATTGTCATTCCCAACGGCACAGGGGTTCGTTCTTGATACAAATAATAACCAGAAAGTTATCGAGTTGCAGAAGACTGATATTTCATACTTTATTCATGGTTTTGTTAATGTGTGGCCCGGTGATGCAAACAATGACAAAGTTGTTGATGTCACTGATATCACTAATATTGGTTTATATCTCAACTTTGGGCAAAGACATTTGGATTCGAGAACATTTTCGAGACAATACTCAAGTACAAACTGGACAAGCCAGAGATGTCTAGCCTGGGACAGTTCACTGGTAACTTTTTCTGATTGTGACGGCAACGGTGAAGTGAATATTAATGATCTGCTTGTTGTTCCTGTAAACTTCACCAAAAGGCATAATTTTTTGAATTCTGATTTTCCAAAACTAAAAGATGATATTAAATTTGATATCAATTCAAGATATGAACGATATCCAATTTCGATTAATACAGTGGAAAATATTATTGCTTTCGCTGGATCGATCGATTTAACTAATTTATCTGAACACTATAATATATTAGGTATCGAATCCGGGAACGTTTTTAGCGATTCCTATACATTCTCAGCTATTGAACCGAATACTAAGTCATTTATATTTACAACAGGCTCCTACGAGCAGGAAAGTGCCCTAATTGACAATACTAATAATATTATAGCAAATTTAATTCTTGAGCCAAAAAAGTATTCAGAATTGACACCAATAATTCATTTTTCTGAGCTGAAAGGCATAGATTCTGACGGTAAAATATACGATTTTAATCATGTTCTGAGTGCGGAAGATTTTAAAAATGACCAGAATAACATGTATTTTCAAAACAATAAATTATTTTTTGGAAATCTAAATTGCATTAATTCTGACCTAACAATAACAGTCTTCAATGTTCTAGGCGACAAGTTGCTGGAGCAAAAGGCATCAATATCATGCGAAACCTATCTACCTCTTAATAATATTGAAACTTTGCAGAATGGTGTTTATCTTATATCAATATCATCTGTACAATACTATAAAGCAATTAAAATATTGATTAAATAATTTGAATTAATAAATCTGCTAATCAAAAGAAACCTGCTTTCTGAGTTAAATCTAAAGCAGGTTTTTTGCATCAAAGTACCAAAATTAGCAACTCAGAGCTTACTTCTTAATGATTTTACGTATTGAAAATGATGTTTTTTAATGCCAATCATAAGACAAATATTTACGCTTTCAAACCTACGAAATTTACTTAATCGCAAATAGTTGTCCACAAAATCATTCAAGAAATGCCAATATACGTTATCTATTGCCGCGATACAGCTATTTCCGATTTCAATAAAAAATAATTACAATAGAAGAAAAATTAAAGAATAACGTTTTCATGATCATATTTGATTAATAATAACACATTTAATATTGGTTAGATTAAAATTATGGCTAAAAATAAACAGCTGAATAATCTTAGCCAAATTAAATTTTTTCAATTTTGAATATGTATTTTTATTTATCATTAAAATTCTAACATCTAAAACACGATAAAAAATAATTACAATAGAATCGCTAAGCATAATTTTACAAAATAAAATTAAAAGTGTGATTTTATGCGATTTACAAGAGGAATAATTTTTCATAAATTTTGGTACATTTTGCTTTTTTAAATTACAACGAGCAAATTAAATTGGTTTAAAATTTTGCAATTTTTGGCACGTAACTTGTAAACAGTACTTTTGTTGAAACATCATTTTTAAGTGCTGGCACTTTACAGGATGTAATTTGAAACAGGAAGTTTCTGCTACACTTAAATAATAATGATGGAAAATATAAATACGGCAAAAATTTAAGGAATAAATTTTTTTAATCACACGGAGGTGACTTATGCCATTTGCAGTTGGAGGTAGCTCCAGAATACGAACTAATACGCCTGCCGAGAATGCATACAATGCACTCGAAGTATCGAACAAGAACATATCGCTCAGGCAGTTGCGATTGTCAACCGGTAAAAGAATTAATAATGCAGGCGACGATGTTGCCGGCTATATTACGTCAAGAGCTCTACAATCCAGAAACGGTGCTCTAAAAATTGCTCTCAGAACTGTTGGTGATTCTACTAACGTTTCTAATATAGCAATGGATGGATTGGACAATCTTAATAACATCTTGATAACAATCAAAGACGCTACAGCCAGTGCCGCTTCCGGTGCTATGGGTACCGACGAAAGAATCGCACTTGCTAAAGCCGCTTACAGAATGTGTCAGCAGATTCAAACAGTTGTGGATTCTACGGTGTTTGGTGGTCAGCAGTTGTTGACAGGATCATTTACTTCTGATTTCGTTATTGGTTCAAATGCAACCAATAATCTTATCACTATGAGAGTCGATTTATCTTCAACAAATACAGCAGAATACAATGTCGATTCATCCGGCTTCAATATGAATGCCTTAACCACAGGTAACTTTGCAGGAATTACCGGTCTTGATTTAACTCAGTTGAATAATGTTTTAAGTACAAATCTAGGAATATTTGATCCTGCACAAATGAGTTTAACAATTTCATCAATTTCAAATGCTATTACCAATATCAATAAGGTTGCATCTTATGTTGGTGGTATTATTCAGAGATTGGGCTCGCAGGAAGATTTGTTGAAGAATCAGATAGTTAACTATAATACTGCAATTTCAAGAATTGAAGATGCCGACGTCGCAGTAGAACAGCTTGAACTTGTAAAATCACAATTCTTACAGCAAGCATCATTGATTTCATTAACACAGGCAAACGCAAATCCACAGGCTTTCTTACAGCTAATAAAGGGATAAAAATATAATACATAGGGGGGAACTATGCTTATTACAAAGATTTAAAGCCGGTAAAGACTTAACTTTTACCGGCTTTATTTTTACAAACTATTGATTCTAAAATTCAGCTTCGAGTATCTTCAATTCTTCGTTATCGAAGAGTTCTCTTTCTTTTGCTTTTAATTCTTCCTCAGGCGGAGGTGTCACTTTGCCGGTTTTGACAAGTGTCTGCAGTTCTTCATAAGGAATATGACGATATAATCCGGTTTCAGGATAATATAAAATTCCAATTTCTTTGAAAACATCAACCTTATTTAGATATGCTAATCCCTCTTTTGTTTGAACTCTGGAATTCATCATTGGGAATTTGTCATATACTTCTATGTATATATCATGCTCGTAGAGCAGGCAGCATTTCAGTCGTCCGCAGTATCCGCTTAGCTTAGCAACATTATTGGATAAATGCTGATGTCTGGCGTGATCAAGTGTTACATGACAAAATTCACTAACAAACGATGAACAGCATAGATTCAAACCACATGGTCCCATGCCTCCAATTCTGCGTGCTTCTTCTCTTGTGGATATCTGACGTAATTCAATTCTGGACTTGAAGGTTCTTGCTAAGTCCTTAACAAGTTCGCGAAAATCAATTCTCTGGGGAGCAGTGAAAAAAACTGTAAGTTTTTGACGGTCATATTGCCATTCAGCATCAGTTATTTTCATTTCAAGCTTGTGCTGAGCAACCAGAACCTTTGTTCTATCAATTATAGAATCCTGATCTTGTTTATTCCTCTTGATTTGTTCCATGTCTTCAACATTAGCCGCACGGATTATTACGTTATCGGGCTCTTCATTTTTATAGCAACACTTCATTTTTTCAAGTGCATCGGTGCCGCAAGCAATAATAGTACCTGAGTCAATCCCGCTTTCTGTTTGAATAATAACATACTGGAAAAGTTTGAAATTAATGCTATGAGGATTTCGGAACAGTTTCTTATGAAGGTCGTTCAAAAGGACTTCGGCATAAACTGTGGAACCGCAATGGCAATCATCTTTATACTTAGCGTCAGCTACCGAATAACTTTCCTTAACCTGTTCATTCAGAATTACTTTCTGAGAAGTCAATATAATTTTATATTCTTTTGGATGATTATGATTATTTTTTAAAAAGCCGTTATCGGTTTGTTTAGTTTCAACCTGATCTATTGATGTACTTATATCTATATGGGCTTCAAAATTACTTATATTTTCATTCATCATCTCAATTGTTTCACTTGGAGAATCCATAGTTTTCCTGAGATATTTAACTTTAACCGCAATAAAACATATAAATTACACAATTCAAAATATCAAAACAAATATTAAATCTACTTTGAATAACTGCGGGTGAAACCTGTGGTATGAGTGGTCATTGCATTTTTTACTTATCTGCTGTGTAAAAGCAAAAAATACAGTTAGATTCAAATGGCGGAGGAGTGGATGTTTTTAGACCCAATTTTTCAATTTGGGTTGATGGTTTCGTCCAATTCATCATAATCTTCAATAATTTCAATCTTTACATCTGGAGGGAGATCGGGAGGGAGTTCACTCACATCAATCAAAATATCCTCACCGGAGGATTCGGAATTTAACTGTTCTGCAATATCTTCCAGATCGCGAAGCTTGGGGAGTTCGTCAATTGCGTTAATTCCAAACATTTTGAGGAAGTCCACAGAAGTACCATATAGCAATGGCTTACCGATAGCTTCCTTTCTTCCCTGAATTTCTATTATTGTTTTATCAAGAAGAGAACTTACAATTTCACCGGATGAAACACCACGGATCTGATCTATTTCAGGTCTTGTGATTGGTTGTCTGTATGCAATTATCGCTAATGTTTCCAATGCTGCCTGCGAAAATCGTCTTTTTGCACGTGTTTTGGATAAATGATGAATCAGTTCACCGTATTCTCTTCGTGTACAGAACTGATATCCGTTCCCGACTCGGATAATCTGGAACGGTCGGTTGGAATGGATCAATTCGTGGTTGATTTCAGCTATTAATTCATCAAACAAACCAATTGAAAAATTATATTTATTTCTGGCTTCATCCTCATAAGTTCCTGGATCCTCTGCCTCAATTAATGGTAAATCAGGGGAATCTTGTTTCTTTACCTTTGTAATGCCGCCATAGTTGCCGGTAATGAGAATATTATATAAAGATTTTTGGGTAAGCGGCTCCTCAGAAGCAAATATCAATGCTTCGATAGCTGACTTTTGCTCGTCTTTGGGCAACTGAAGGAATAATGGTCTTATATTTTCCATAATTTAAAGGGATTAATCTTTATTAATTCAAATTTAAAATCGGTTTTTCGCTGATGATAATGTCATCGTAAAGTTCCTCCTGAATGATGAAAATCAAGCTTTTTTTAATCAGGTCGAGTATAGCAAGGAAAGTAACGACGATCATCGTTCTTGATTCATCCTTGATCAACTCAAAGAAGCCTAATCTTTTCTTAATTCGCATTTCTTTCATAATCCAATCTGAACGTTCTTCGGTACTTACAGCCGCAAGTGATACAAGATGAAAAGATTCTACTTTTTCTGATTTATCAACCGCTTTTCTAAAAGCATTGAGAAGGTCTATCAGGCTAACATTTTTGTACACTACTCCTGTCGCATCCTGAGCTAACTGCAGATCCTGATCGAACATCTTCCTGTAATAGATATATTTTTGATCGTCGGATATAACCTGAAGTTCACGCGCTGCTTCCTTCATCTGCTTGTATTCGAGCAGCCTGTTTACAAGTTCAGTTCTCGGATCTTCAGATACTCCACCATCCTCATCTTCAGTCCTGGGCAACAGCAGCTGAGTTTTAATCATCATAAGATTCACAGCCATAACAAGAAATTCACCAGCAAGCTCAAGATCAAAATACTGAATCAAACGGACATAGTTGAGAAACTCCTGAGTTATCCTGGATATAGGAATATCATATATATTGATTTCATCACGCTTTATAAAATAAAGCAATAAATCAAATGGACCCTCAAAATTTGGCAGTCTGATCTTATACATTCAGTAAAATGTCTTTTTTAACAAAGAATAAAAATACGAATAATCGTCTGAAAATTTTCCACAAGATTATAAAGATTGCTTTAAATGTAAAATATATCCTTTTGTTCAATTGGTGAATTGTGAAAATTAGTTAGCTAATTATTGACATTTATAAATTTAAAAAAAAGATTGACGAAAAGCACATTTTTATATCATTACATTGTAATTAAACAATTTTCTATTATTGAATATTTTAAAGTTATGAGAAAAACTAACCCTAAGATACGACTATGCTGTTCTAAATTATGGATAGCGATATGCCTGACAATAGTAGCGAATACTTTTATATTGCGAGCATTAGATCCTACTGACGTAGTACTGGGAGTTAATTCAGGCAATATTGGCTA
Source organism: uncultured Hyphomicrobiales bacterium (assembly GCA_964464375.1). Taxonomy (GTDB): domain Bacteria; phylum Bacteroidota; class Ignavibacteria; order Kapaibacteriales; family UBA2268; genus CAIOZA01. The sequence continues at coordinate 10,353 of CAYXFU010000016.1, read as the reverse complement.
CCTGCGTTACATCCACTATGAAAATCAATTTGATGCTGTAACTTTAAACTATATTTTCGGTGAGGTTCGGATCATTAATGGGACTACAAAATTAATGGTGGCACTATCCAGCCGAAAAAATGAAGATGTTTCTTTGAAGGGGGAAAAAGTTCAGGGAATCGATTACACATTACTTACAAAATCAGGAACTAATAACTTTAGTTATAAACCAAACTCACACATTAGGTTTTTTAGAAAGTTATCTGTTAATGTACCCAAGGGACAAAAGCCTCCTTTCGATCCTTCCATCGAAGGACAGGAAGTTGAAGGAAGCTCTATACAGGATTATAAATGGGTAGTAGAAAAGAATTGCATAAAGGATCGTACAGAATTTATAATGGAGCTAGTCAAGGTAAATGATCCAAGCTCAATTTATGTTATCGACAGCGTTGGAGTCGATGAAAATATCGATCAGGTAGTAGCTCCGCGATATGGATGGAAACCAGATAAAATAAATCACAGCAGAAAATTACCAAACGAATTTGCAAATCAGGATGTTTATATTCGCATCAAGCCAATACGCTATGGCAGACCAGATAATACTCTTGCGTTAAAAATTGTTCCTCACTGGATTTCAAAGTCTGCTTTAGCGGAAAATGACAGCATTTTGAATTCAAAAGTCACTAAAGAAAAAGATATAGACAAACTGCTGAATAAATTCTTCAACGAATCGCTTCTATACTGTGATAGCGTTAAATCAACAACAGGTCATCTTCCCTATAAATTGCCATTGATTGAATTTCTTACTTTGGAACAAAAAGAAATTCTGGAAAAAATGTTCTTTGATGTAAAGATCGTAAACAACGATACCATTATTACAGAGAAGAATAATAAGCAAATTCAAACAGCTGATATCTATCTTGGCGAAGATAAACATAATAGACTATCTGTAACTCATATCAACTGTATTCCATTTGATAAAATATTATCATTAAATATTCATTGTGTGGTCGGATTGCCAGAATCGACTATCAAGCTATTTGATTATCAATATGCTCTGTTGAGCGAAATCTGGCACGGTGATTTGCACCCGGGTATTAACAATGTATCAATCAAAGATTTGGATCTGCCCAGAGGTGTATATTTATTGCAGATTAACAGCAATCCTTTGAAAACAACTATCTCGGCTATTATCAAAAGATAGAAGAATGAACCAACCCTGCCGCGAGCGAGGAGGGAGCAATACCAAATGCATTATTTGGAATATGATTTCTCCCTTCAACCTCATTTCCTCCATAAGTTAATTATATATAAGTAGAAACAGTAAAAAAAATACGTAGTATTTGGTATTGATATTATCAGATTATTTCGGTTATTTAGCATACGGAAAAGTGCCTATAATTACAAATAGTATTTTGGTTGTAAAAGCAGGAACATTTTCGCCGTCATCAACGTTCTGTTACATAATTAATGAAAAAATTAGAATTTTCGAATATTAATTACTTTATCATGCGAAAATACATTTATCATAGATTTTCCCGCACTCTTGGCATAGCGTCATTTATTATTTTGCCAATAATCTTTAATTTGGGTGAAGTATATGCTTATGACGCATCTGATGCCGTATTGGGAACAAATGCCAAGAATATTGGCTATCTGCGTTATTTCCACTTAGAAAATAAATTCGAATCTGCCTCGGTGAATTATTTGTTTGGTGAAATCAGAATAATAAATGTTAGAGCAAAATTGCTTGTTCCGCTCACTAACCGGATAAATGAGGAAAATGCAGTAGAAGGGATCAAGTCACAGGGTATTGATAGCTTTTTACTGATTAAAACCTGTACTAACACATTCAGGTTCAAACCAAATTCTCATATTAAGTTCCTCAGAAAACTGTACCTGTCTGAACTAAACGGGCAGAACACTTTGATGAATAACCCTAATCAAGAAGCAGAGAACGACTATGAATCCAAATATGATAATAATTGGATTGTTTCAAAGAATAGCATAAAGGATCAGACAGAATTTTTAATGGAGATTGTAAAGGTAAATGATCCAAGCTCAATCTATGTTATCGACAGCGTTGGAGTCGATGAAAATATCGATCAGGTAGTAGCTCCGCGATATGGATGGAAACCAGATAAAATCAATCATATTAGAAGATTGCCAAACGAATTTGCGAATCAGGATGTTTACATTAGAGTTAAACCAATCCGATATGGCAGGACAAATAAGTCTCTGACAATGAGAACAGTTCCTCATTGGATTTCAAAGTCCGCTTTAGCTGAAAATGAAGGATTATTGAATTCAAAAGTGGCAAGTGAAGAATTTACTAGAAAATTACTCAATAAATTCTTCAATGAGTCGCTTCTATATTGCGATAGCGTTAAAACCACAACAGGTCGTCTGCCGGATAAATTACCTTTGATTGAATTTCTTACTTTGGAACAAAAAGAAATTCTGGAAAAAATGTTCTTTGATGTAAAGATCGTAAACAACGATACCATTATTACAGAGAAGAATAATAAGCAAATTCAAACAGCTGATATCTATCTTGGCGAAGATAAACATAATAGACTATCTGTAACTCATATCAACTGTATTCCATTTGATAAAATATTATCATTAAATATTCATTGTGTGGTCGGATTGCCAGAATCGACTATCAAGCTATTTGATTATCAATATGCTCTGTTGAGCGAAATCTGGCACGGTGATTTGCACCCGGGTATTAACAATGTATCAATCAAAGATTTGGATCTGCCCAGAGGTGTATATTTATTGCAGATTAACAGCAATCCTTTGAAAACAACTATCTCGGCTATTATCAAAAGATAGAAGAATATACCAACCCTGCCGCGAGCGAGGAGAGTTAGTTCGTTCTCTTTAAAAGATTATGGAATCAATAGCCACGAGCTTTAGAGGCTGTGTAAAAACTACGATCATGTCATTCTGAGGGAGTGTAGCGACCGTGAGTTCCGAAGGACTGCGAAGCGCATCCAGGCTTTTTTACAGGAAAAATACAAATACATGGATTCCTCACTTCGTTCGGAATGACATCAAGAAATGACTTTTTACACAGACTCTAAAGCCCTTGGTTATTGAAATTTAGCATCTTCGATGCAAAAGTAACAAAAAATATGATTCTATTACAGATTCGCTATTTTCCCTACTTTAACATAAACATTATTTGTGTTGCCGGATTTCGGGGTTTCAACCGGTTTTTCTTTTCCTTTTTTCTTTGTATCTTTTTTGGACTTGGTCTTTTCAACTTTAATATTGTCAGAAACCATATCTTTCTCAAAAGTAATTTTCTTTTCTGGCAAAGAGATTAACTTCAGATAGGATTTTATGGCATCTATTCTGCTGTTGACCAGTTGTTCCGCCTGATGAGCAATAGTAACTTTCTCTTTCTTCGTCTTCATCTTGCCTTTTTTGTCGGCTACCTGTACATTCTTAGTTGTTTCCTTGAATTGGGAATCATGTGTATGAACAGTGATTATTACACTGGCTTTGATGTTATTGTTCAGAAAATCCTTAAGGTCATCGAAGAATGGCTTGTAAGTTCCACTAAGTTCAGACTGATTGGAATTGAAGGCTTTGAATTTCATGAGGTCAAGACCTGTCTCAATCTTTTTGACTTTGAAATTCTGTGTCATTTCGGTGTACTCTTTAACCAAAGGAAGAGTGAACATGTATTCTTCACCCAGGACCATATAATCTCTGAAAAGAACTGAATATGTCATGCCGGGAGTCATTACCTGCTGAAAGGTTCCATCCTTTGAGTTAGACTTTGTGGAGGATTTCTTTCCGTTGATATCACGAAAACTAATAGTTGTACTTATGATCTGACCGCTTTGGTCAGTTATTTTACCCTGAAGAAGTATAACTGTTTTGTTCCCGTTTTGAGCTTGTGCAGTCCCTGAAAGACCCAGGAAGAAGCAAATAGAAAATATGCAAAGAAGAACTTTATACATTTTACCCTTTTCAATATTTATTCTAAATTTTAAATTATTCATTACGTATAGAATCAATTATATTTTGTTTCGATGCTCTTTTTGCCGGATAAAGTGCCGCCAGGAATGACAAACCGAGCGAAACGACTATTACTAACAAAACATCGAATGTTCTGACTTCGACCGGCAGTGACGTGATTAGATACTGAGCCGAATTGAGTTCGAACCAGTTAAAATGAATCTGACCATAACACAATGCAAGCCCTATGACAGTGCCAAGGAATGTGCTCGTTGATCCGATTAACATTCCAAGATAAAGGTAAGTCTTTAAAATAGATTTATCGGTCGATCCAAGTGATTTCATTACAGCGATGTCTGATTTTTTTTCAAATACTGTCATGGCAAGTGATGCAAGGACATTGAAAACTGCTATGACGATTATCAGACTTAGAACGATAAACACTGATATTCTCTCGAACTGAAGTATGTTGTATAGCTCTTTGTGCAGATCATACCAAGTCAGAATTTCACAGTTTTTAAAATCATTCTTGAGTAAGTATTTATTTTTTTCTGAATCATCAACTCTCTTTAATCGGATATCAATTCCTGATGCAGTGTTTAGAGGAGTACTGAGCAAGACTGACGCTAGTTCTATTGATGTTAATCCAAGAGTGTTATCGTACTCAGGGTTATTTGTTTGAAATATTGACGAAACAGTAAATTCAACACCTTGCTGACGAGACATTGATTTGATTGAATATTCAACCGAGTTCAATGACATCAGATAGATATTATCGCCGGGAACTGCTTTCAAGGAATATGCGAGATTTGATCCAAGAGCAATGTATTTCTTCCCTTCATGTTCACCAATGAAAAACTTACCGGAAACACTACTATTGCCAATCCCGGAAACATTTGGAAATTGCTTGGAGTTATAACCACTAATCTGCACAACCTTCATATTGTCGCTCTTGACAGCTATAACTCTTCCCTGAACAACGGGAGAATAGCCTCCGATATCTTTGTAGTTAGCTAATTTCTTTTCATAAGAAGGATAATTCTCAAGCCAGGCACCATTCGATGGAACAATCCGGATATGGGGGTCTAGTCCGATAAGTTGCTTTTCTGTGAATTCGCCGAAACCGTTAAAGATAGACATAACAATTATCAGAGCAGCCACACCGATAACAATACCTATTATTGAGATGATTGTTATGAAAGTAATGAAGTGAAAACTTCTGATAGTAAAGATATATCTGACGGCAATCCTAAATGGTAAATTCATTAACAAATTACCTTAACTGAAATTTTTGATATAAGGACTAATTTTCTGCTTCTTCTTTTTATATTTTTTGACCTCATTAATCAAATGATCCTGAATAGAGAAAGGAACTTCTTCATTTTGTGGTTCAATTTTTTCGTAATTACCATTGCTAAGAAGTTTCCAGGATTTCTTGTTATCCTGCCAATAGAGCTGAAGCAAATCAAAAAGATTCTTCTTCAAATGTCCATCAAGAATTGGGAACATAAGTTCCACCCTTCTGTGAAGATTGCGAGTCATCCAGTCAGCACTTGAAAGATATATTTCGCTTTCACCGGCATTCTGAAAATAAAATATTCTGCTGTGTTCAAGGAATCTTCCCAATATACTTCTGACTTCAATATTTTCACTGACTCCCGGAATACCAGGTTTGAGACAACAAATGCCTCTAACTACAAGTTGAATTTTAACTCCCTTTTGTGAAGCTCGATAAAGAGCCTGAGTTACTTCATCATGAGCGATAGCATTCATCTTAGCAAAAATAAATCCTGGATTTTCCGCTGTATGCATAGCTGCTTCGCGATCAATCAGCTCGACGATTTTCTTTCTGAGATGGTTGGGAGCTACTATCAGATGATTCCAATCTTTATGATAGGAATAACCTGTTAGAAAGTTGAACAAATGTATTGCATCTATCCCATATTCTTCGTTAGAAGTGAAGAAGCCAATATCTGTATATAATCTGGCAGTAGATCTGTTATAATTTCCTGTTGCGAGATGAACATAAGTTCTAAGTGTTTTTCCTTCGCGACGAACTACCATTGCAATCTTACAATGTGTCTTTAGCCCAAGAACACCATAAACAACATAAACACCGGCATCTTCAAGTTCCTTAGCCCAGATAATATTATTTTCCTCATCAAAACGTGCTTTCAATTCAACAAAAGCAGTAACCTGTTTGCCATTTTCAGCGGCTTGCTTCAGCGCGGCAACAATAGGCGAATTCATGCCTGCACGATAAAGAGTTATTTTGATAGCAACAACATCAGGACAAGTTGCAGATGTTGTCAGGAACTTTAGAACACTATTTGTGAATGAATCGTAAGGATGATGAACAAGTATATCCTTCTTGCGAAGAAGATCGAATAACTCCGGTCCGTCTTTCAGAAGAGCATTCTGAGTTCTGGTCTGGAATGGTGTATCCTTCAGATGGCGAATGTCCAGTTTCATTAATTGCATTAAATCAGGAAGATGAAGAGGCCTGTTGTGTGAATAAACATCATCCGGCTTAAGATCAAGAGATTTCATCAAACTTGTAACCATATATGCCGGCATATCGTCAGATACTTCAAGCCTGACTGCTGCAGTTTCCCATTTACGGTGTTTTACCTGCTCAGAAATTTCCAGAAGTAAATCTTCTGCTTCATCTTCAGAAATTTCGATGTCTGCATCTCTTGTCACCCGAAAAGTATTAGCGGTTTCAACTTCCAGCCCGGGAAAAAGAATGCTGGCATAAGCCTTGACAACTTGTTCGAGCCTGACAAAATGATATTGTCCATCAACACGGGGAATTTCTATAAATCTTGTTAATTGAGAAGGAAGCTGAAGAATAGCAATTCTCTTTTCAACAGTCTTCTTTTGCTTATCGATAAGGGAAAAAGCAATATTTAGTGAGCGGTTGATGATCCGCGGGAATGGATGCGCCGGATCAAGACTCAAGGGAGTAAGAACAGGAAGAAGGGAATTACAGAAATAATCCTTCAAAAAATCTTTCTCAGTTTTCTTAAGATCTCTTAAGCTATGGAAATAAATGCCTTCATTTTCAAGAGCAGGAAATATATCTTCCATTAATATCTTTTCCTGTCGGGAATATTCTGATACTAGTCGTTTCCTGATTTCCTTCAACTGTTGGCTTGGAGTCATTCCGTCGGATGACAGATCTATTACTCCGGCTTGTATCTGATCCCTTAGACCAGCTACACGTATCATGAAGAATTCATCAAGATTTGAACTATAGATCGATATAAATTTCAATCTTTCCAATAATGGATGCTCAGGAGATTCTGCTTCTGACAAAACTCTCTTGTTAAATTCAAGAAAACTCAATTCCCTGTTAAAATAGTATTCCGGAGACTTTAGATTGATTCTTGTCTCTGTATGATTTTCAGTTGTCATAATTATCGCTTTTTTTGTTTTACCTGTTCTTCCTAAAATAATTAATCAGGCTATTTGTAGAAGAGTCATGGTTATCGACATCATTTTCGGCTTTTAATTGTGGGAGAATTGCTTTTGCTAATTGTTTGCCAAGTTCAACACCCCATTGATCGAATGAATTGATATTCCAAATAACGCCTTGTACAAAAACCTTATGTTCATAAATAGCAATTATCGAGCCGAGATTTTTGGGAGTGAGTTTATCTATTAAGATAGTATTAGTCGGTCTGTTTCCCATAAAAACTTTGTGGGGTAAAATTGATTTTATTTCTGATTCTGTAAGATTTTGTGATTGTAATTCTTTGAGTACAACTTCTTCGGATTTACCCTTCATCAATGCTTCTGTCTGAGCCAAAAAATTAGAGATAAGTATATCATGATGATTCCCGATTGGATTAAGACTTTTTATTGGAGCAATAAAGTCTGCCGGAATTATCTGTGTTGCCTGATGTATAAGCTGGAAAAAAGAATGTTGCGCGTTTGTTCCAGGTTTACCCCAGATGATTGGACCTGTTGGGTAATCTACCATCTCACCGCTACGGGTAACAAATTTACCATTGCTTTCCATATCCAATTGCTGAAGGAAGTCAGGTAAAAATTCCAGATACTGATCATACGGAATCACAGCGTGACTTTTGCAGTTGAAGAAATTTGTGTACCAGACGCCCAAAAGAGCCAATATTACCGGAATGTTTTTCTTTAGTGGGGCAGTTCTGAAATGTTCGTCAATTTCGAATGCTCCCTGAAGAAGTTGCTCGAACTTATCGAAACCAATATATAGTGCTATTGGCAGACCTATTGCAGACCAGAGAGAATATCTGCCTCCAACCCAATCCCAGAATTCAAACATATTATTCTTATCTATTCCGAATGCCGTAACATCTTTTTCATTTGTCGAAAGGGCTACGAAATGTTTTGCTATATCGGAATGATTACCATTCGATTTTGCCAGAAACCAGTCTTTTGCTGAATTAGCATTTGTAATTGTTTCCTGTGTTGTAAATGTTTTTGATGCTATCAGGAATAAAGTAGTTGCCGGATTGAGCTTTTTCAGTGTTTCTTCCAAATGGGTAGCGTCAACATTTGATACAAAATGAGCACTCATACCTTTGACCGCATAACTCTTCAAAGCATTGCAAACCATTGCCGGACCAAGATCTGAACCTCCAATACCTATGTTTACTATGTCAGTAATTCTATCACCATTAAATCCGAGCCATTCTCCGCCATGAACTTTAGCACAAAATCTGTTCATTTGTTCGAGAACCCGATGAATATCATCCATCACATTTTTCCCATTAAGATATACGGGTTTATTGGAACGGTTGCGGAGTGCCGTATGGAGAACTGCACGCCCTTCGGTGAAATTGATACTATCACCGGTGAACATGCTTTCAATCCAATTTTTTAGCTGACATTCGTCTGATAATTCAGTCAGATATTCCAATGTCTGCTCATTAATTATATTCTTTGAGTAATCCAATAGAATATCATTGAATTTAATGCTGAACTTATCGAACCGGTCAGCATCTTCATCAAACATGAGATTCATCGATGATTTGGACATCACAGAATAGTGATTGTTTAATTTGATCCACGAAGGTTTTTCAGTTAATTTTTTCATAATAGTATTTTCTGTGTTAATATTTTTTGATTATATTGAAAATTAACAAAAATTTGTTAAATAAAAATAAATATCATTCATGTCAGTATTTCAAAAACAAATTAAATTGTCTCCACGTAAACGTGGTTTTAATCTTATCACCGATGAGATTCTATTACATTTACCTGAACTCAAGCTTATTGACGCAGGGCTACTAAATCTGTTTATTCATCATACCAGTGCAAGCCTGTCAATAAGCGAAAATGCTGACCCAACAGTACGAATCGACCTTGAAACACATTTTAATAAAACTGTTCCGGAGGATGAATCATATTATCGGCATGTTGATGAAGGAACTGATGATATGACTTCTCATATAAAAAATGTTATCATCGGCAGCTCACTTTCAATACCTATTATCAATAAGAAATTAGCATTAGGGACATGGCAGGGAATCTATCTCTGCGAACATCGAAATTCTGCTCATTCAAGAAATATAGTTGCAACCATAATCGGAGAAAATAAATGAGTAAGAAGCTTGCCGTTGTTTTGATTAGCGGAGGAATGGATTCTGCTGTGTGTGCCGCTATTGCAAAAAGTGCTGGTTATGAGATTGCCGGATTACATTTGAATTATGGTCAGCGAACTCAAAGCAAAGAGTTAGATTGTTTCCACAAGCTATGTAAATATTTCGATGTGAAGGATAAGTTAGTTGTGGATGTAAGCCACTTTACAATGATAGGTGGTTCCAGCCTTACCGATACGAGAATAGAATTAGAGGAAGCAGACTTTGAGAGACAGAACATACCATCAAGTTATGTCCCATTCCGAAACGGTAACATACTGTCAATAGCCGCCAGTTGGGCTGAAGTGATTAATGCCCAAGCACTTTACATAGGTGCTATGCAATTGGATTCAAGCGGATATCCTGATTGCAGATCAGAATTTTTTGAAGCATTTGAAAAAGCTATTAATCTTGGAACAAAACCGGAAACACATATAAAAATAATTACTCCGATTATCAATGACACAAAAAAGGACATTATTACTAAAGGCAACAAGCTAAATGTACCCTTTGACTTAACATGGAGCTGTTACTCTGATGATGCTGAAGCATGCGGTGTCTGTGATTCATGCGCTCTGAGGCTCAGAGGCTTCCTATCAGCGGGAGTGACAGATCCGATAACTTACAGGATCAGTAACTACTCAACCGGATTAAGTTGTTGAATATATTGTAATTAATATTTTTATAAAAGTTAAAAAATACTAATGAATAGCCACGACTTTTAAGTCGTGGAAAATGATGATACTTTGATAAGTAAGGCTTTAGCCCAAATAAT